>NZ_CAXBBX010000003.1:0-417525 GCF_963974365.1 uncultured Algoriphagus sp.
TAGCCGAGTAATCGACTAGCCTTTTAAACTATCTATTTTTGAGACAGCCTCTTTTCAGTTTTTAGCCTTCGAAAAAAATGAATAGCAAAATAAAACTAAACCCCTTGTCAACTAGCTTTAAAATTCCTATATTAATTTCTTCAGGTTAACCCATAAATCAAAAAGTCATGGAAACCATTTACATAGGCTTATTTTTTATTGCTGTCGCTGTTGCAGTCAGATTCTATCCTGGCGTCTTAGCTGGCTACAATAGTTTATCCAATAGAGAAAAAGAAAATGCTTCAGCTAACGGGTTACCTATTTTTGCTTCTATTGTATTTGGAGCTATGGGGGTGATATCTATCGCTGGCTACCTAGCTTCAATTTGGTTAAATAAACCTTCTTTAAGTGGTATTTGGATATTGGTAACTATTGTAGGTATGATAGTGCTGCTTGTTTTCGGAAACATACTTGCCAATAATCGGGCTAGATAGTGTTCATTAGTCAGCACCCGGATTCTAATAAAAACGAGGCTTAGATTAATTTCTAAGCCCATTTTTATTTATAACAATAATTTTAATTGATCAGGACTGCAGCCGCCGCATCCAAATTCCCGTAGCCATATTCTCCATTTTTGGAAGGATATAGATCTGAAGTAGTGCGCATCTTAGCAAGAACCTGATCCTTACTCCAACTAGGGTTCTTCGCCCAAACCAATGCTGCGATCCCGGAAGCTGTAGCTGTCGCAACGGAAGAGCCACCTACAGTAGATGGCACATTGCTGTAAAGCGCAGTAGTCAAAGGTTTAGTATTCGTTCCTGCCCGCTCCATAACTACCGTGAACTCAACCTGCGAACCAGAATGGCAGGTATCACATCGCTGATATCCACTCCCCTCTTTTACACCAGTTACAGCAACAGTTTCTGACATAGTAGCAGGAAAGATCACTCCTACCCAGTTCGTAAACGTAGTAGAGGTACCTGCTGCCGCAAAGATCAATTTACCGCGATTATTTGCATAGCGGATGGCATCAGCCACTTTCGAATTTGAAAATAAATCCCCTATGGACATGTTTATAATTTTCACATCAGATCTTTTTCCTAAAAGCACTAAAGCCTCAGCGACTCCATCCCTTTCATTTGCAGAATTAAAAATCACATCGCTTGTTCCTCGAACGCTGATCAGGTTTGCGTTATAAGCCACACCTACAGCATTTCCTACTGTATTTCTAGGAGAAGCTACTACTCCAGCCATAGCCGTACCATGACCGCATTGGTCATTTGGACCATCGTACTTTTTCCACCACCAATACCCAGTTTGATAAGTTCCAAACTTCTGAATTGTTCTACCATTCGATCCCCCGCTATTAAAGCCAGCATTCAAGGAAGGTTGATCTGGAGAAAGTCCAGTGTCTATCACGCCAACAGTAATTCCTGCTCCTGTACTTTGCATCCATGCCTGAGAAATACCCATTTGATCATAATTCCAGGAAGATTTGGCGTTAGGACTGATGATCGTAAAATCTTCAGAAGAAATTGACTGTGGTTCATTTTCGCATCCTGAATCACTCGTCACCCTCGCATATTGGTTGTTATCAGCTAAGCTGTAATCAAACTCATATCCACGAGGTTCAAAATAGCGCACCTCACTCATATTTCTCAGGTTGCCCAGCGCTTCCAATTCATAGACTTTTATCTCCAAATACGGCAAATCTTCATGAATCAGAGATTCTTCAATTTTCCTTTGGTTGATTGCAGGACCTTTAGCACTGATTTCTGTGATCATGCCAATGATTTTTCCAGCTGCCTTTTGCATATCAGGATCTTGAACAGTCTCCAGCCCAATCCGTGCATTTGTCAGCTCTTTTCCTGATGCTTGATATCCTATAGTGAGAATAGAATCACTCTGAATCAATGCACTTAAAATCAACTCATCTGACTGATTTACCCAGATAAAATCACCAGTTTCTTGTAAAGATTTCCAGATAATCTGATCGATTTCTGACGAAGGAATTAACTCTACTTGGCTTTCTGCCACCACAGCTTGAGGTATGTCGGGCTGGTTCTCACTACTACAAGATCCAATAACTAGGGCTAAAATAATCAGCCCAAAAATCTGATTGTTTTTTAGATTCTTCATAAAAATTTGGTTTTAAAAATTGATAATCAATAAGTTAAAAAAAAATGTATATATCTACAATGTGTCCGATAGTCTTATTTCCTTCTATAATCCAGACTTGGATAATTCTAATAGCTTACAAATGATGCACAGCGGAGCTCTGAGAAGTCAAATAACGTTCGTGATGACACGAACGATGGCGAAGCGGAGGTCAACTACCGTTGGTGATGTCAGGAACGATGGCTAAGCGGATGTCAACCACTGTTTGTCATGACACGAACGGCAGTGAAATGCTGGTTTTACCCAGTTTTTACCAACTATTTTTGACCATTAAATCAAGTTTTATCCTTAGCATGGCGCCGCACTAAGCCTTCTGACCAAAAACAGAACTATCCAAATACTTTTTGTTACAAAAGCATTTTGGAAAGTTGCTCGCTCAAATAAGCTTTCATCTCCTCTCCCTCTTCTACCTTCACTTCTCCCGGTAATCCAAGTATAAACCTCGCCAACCCTGGCAGCTGTGGAACTTCTCCAATAAAATAATACTGGTTTCTATTTTTGATTGACATAAAAGGTCTCGCATTTGGGTGCTCCTCCATCATCAATTGATAGGCTTTTTTACTCAGTTTCAATTTGACTACAAATTTGCTTTTCCCTGTAAAACCAAACAATTGAGTACCTGGAAGCTGATGTTTACTCTCATTTTTCCAAGAGCTTTGGCTCAAGACCACCTCTCCGATTCGCTCTATCTTAAAGACTTTCATGCTCTTGCTCGCAGGTTCAAAGGCATGAATAGTCTCGTAATTAGCCGAAAAAGCAACAGGCTCAACCAAACGATCACTCGTAGTATCTGAGCTCAAGGAATAATAATCCTTTAGCCAAACTTGCTTTTTTTGCTGAATGCTCTGCCCGATCTCATCCACCAATCTGCCAAGATTTGCTTTGAACAATTGCTCAGTTCCCTGCTTTACCTCAGATCGTACTGCTAGCTTTTTCAGAATAGAATCATGAAGCAAGTTACCTTTGCCTTGACTTTCTATCATCGATCTCAGCCATTGGCTTTCCTCCTGAGAAAAAGTCCCATAATTCAAAGTCTGGTCCATCCCTGGCCTATGCTGAATCTTGTACTTGCTAAATTCTTTCACCACCTCAAAACCCAGTGCTTCCAGCAATTTGAAATAGCGATAGATCGTGCGCTCATCGGTCTCCAAAAGCTCAGCCAGCCTATGAACAGGCTTACCGATATTGCTTTGCAACAGATTAATCAATTTGAAAACACGAAGAATTTTTTGTTGTTCTATCTTTCCTGCCTGGCTCATAGTAGATTGTGTATTTGGAAAGCTAAAAGTAAGGAAAAGAAGAAAGTGATTTTAATAATTGACGTGTATTGTCAGTAAATCTATCTCACAAATTGACTCAAGGAGAATAAAATTCCTTCTATTTTTAACTCAATGAAAAGCTTAAGGCATGATCCATTTTTAAGCAAACCGCAATTTATAGCTTTTGCAATAGGCATTACCTTCCTATTTGCCTACTGGCTCTTTGGCTTCGATGGGATTACCTTCAGCGATGATGTCTATTATTTACTTGCTGGGCAAAAGTTCTGGGAAGGGACAATGGAGGTCAATGATTATCATTTTTCCAGTCGCTGGGGAGCTTATGTACCTTCCGGATTAATTGGGTATTATTTCAAGTTTGATGCCCATATTATCTCACTAATCTCCTTGCTAAGCTATGGACTGACTCTTTTCATGCTCATAAAAGTCCTCTCTAAATCATCGCATTTATGGGTTCTAGTTCTCTGGTTTTGTACCCAAATTTACTTCTTACATTTCCTTACAAAAGTATATCCTGATAGCTTATTGGTTCTTTGGACTACCTTGGTTCCTGTAGCTGCTACTTACAGAAAAAGCAAGCCAATAGTATCCGGTGCATTGCTGGTCTTGGCTTTGTTTATTGGTTTTATCACGAAGGAAACCATCGTTTTTCTAGCTCCTTTTCCTCTTCTCTTGTTCTACTTTGATATAAAAGAAAAGGAATTGAAATGGAGCTTTTATTACAGTTTGATAGGAACGGCATTAGTGCTGGGCATAGCCTACTTAGGGTATTTCTGGATTGCATTCGGAGATCCGCTCCATAGAATCAGCTCCATCAATGCGGGACATTACATATCCGAATACACCTATGCAGATAAGGGATTCTGGTCTATTTTGGAGCGCTTGACTATTCTTCCTATCCAAACTTTTGTAGAGCGGGCATATTGGCCTTGGATGGTTTTTTCCGTTCCAGGAATATTAGCTGGATGGAAAAATGGAAGTACAGCTGCCAAAGCATTCAGCTTAGCCCTCGCATGCCTTATTATAGGTTTTTGGTTTATGAGTTCCACGCTGGCATTCTATAATCCCATCTACCTCAATCCCCGCCACCTCATTATCCTAATTCCACTATTGACATTTTTGATCGCTTCTGGCTGGAAGAATTGGAATGTTAGTGTGAAGTGGAAAAACTACTTAGGCATGCTTTTAGGCATAGGAATAGTGGTTGCGCTAGTGTTGCAAGACTGGAAAATGGCTGCTTTTCATGCTTCATTTTTCCTACCTCTTTATATAAAAAATCAGAAGCTATCTGCAGCACTTTTTGGAATAATCCTACTACTTCCAGCTACTTATTCCATCCAGTATCAAAAGAATCTCAAGCAATACAAAAACCTCATCAACACATTAACTAATCAAGTACAATTATCTGATTCAAAGACAGCTATATACACACATAGTTTCCTGAACTTCAGTAAAGAAGTACTATTTCCTGATGATTCAGTAGCTCAGGGAAAACTAATTCCTCTCTATCTGTTTCCTAAAAATTCCAGCCCTAGCCCAGAGCGTTTGAAAGTTTTGATCTACGATTATTACCAGCATGCATATCCAGAAGAACAAGAAGATGTAGATGCGATTTCAGACTGGCTTGAAAAAAATTATCAGCTTTTGAATACTTATAAAACAGGGAATATAAGCGTGAGTGAGTATGAAAGGAAGTAGGAAGTTGGAGGTAGGAAGCTTAGAGGAAGGAACTTGGAAGTTCTAGAAATTTTGTTCATTTCCATTAAACAACTGCAATTGTCAACTGACTACTACAAACTGTTATTTCTTCTTCTTCCCGGTAGCGAAAATACGGTTCACATTAAAGCCCAATCGAAACTCATCTCCAATAGTACCATTTCCTCCCGCTAAAAGATACTGCTCATTTAATGCCTGAGAGGTCACGAAATACATCTGAAATACATGACCGCCAGCTTCCACATCCCAGCCAATTCCAAAATTATTTCGAAGATCTGTATTCAAATTTGGGATGAATTGTAGCGTTAAAGATGAACGATCTGTTACTTTCAGCTTCCCACTAAACCCGAGAGCCACATACAAATTCTCTGTCCCCTCGATCTGATAAATAGGCCTAGGATCTGTGAAATAAGCCATCATGGGGGTCAGTTGAAAACTGATTTTCGGAGAGAACTTCCTCGCCAGCATTATTTGTCCAAAATAACTCATACGCTCCGAAAAGTTCGGGGAAGGCTCAGGGAGAAAGTCGTATTTCGAAGTATTGACTCCGCCGCCCCCAGCCACGCTAAGCGAGAAGGGCTTGCTTCCATTTTGAGTTTGCTGGAAAATGTGATACCTCCCGAAAACATTATAAACCTTATCTGTACTCGACCTTGATGCCGCCAGAGAGAATTTGTCTGACAATGCAAACTCAAAACTGAATTGAATATTGGCTCCATTATCCAAGCCAAATAGATTTTGAATCCCTCCATCTAGCGTACCAAAAGTGTGCATGATCGCAAAGTGCATGGATTTTTTACTCAGAGGTTCCACAGTCAGCAAATTGATATGGCGTGGGGCATGAAAAATCAGTTCCACTGGTGGATTCGGATTCGCCAGACTTCGCTCCAACTGGGCCAAAAGCGAAAATGGGAGCATCCCAAAGAGAGTCAGGAGTAGCAGTCTATTCATTTCATTTTGGGAGTTAAGGTTGCTTTAATGGTTACTTTCTGATTTTCTGCCAGCTCGTAAAACACCAGCTTGGGAATTGGAATGCTGAAATCAGACAGAAGCAGGTCGAACTCCGCCTCCAATTCCAACTCTCCCTTTGCATTTTTATTGACTGTGCCTTTAACTTCTATTTCTCGCTCCACCCCGTGAATTTTGAAGGTACCAATAGCCGTCACAGGACTTTTTGACCCTATAGAGAGCATGGGAACTGAATTCATTTTCCCCGTAAACTCAGCAAAAGGAAACTCCTCAGTCTCCAAGTAATTATCGCGCATATGCTTGTCACGAAGTCCAATACCAGTTTTCAGCGTATTAAGGTCCAGATAGAAATCCAGAAGATTTTGATCAAGGTCAATCAAGCCCTGCAACTGATCTGAAACACCGTTAAACTCATTCAGGGCTGCTTTGGAAAGGAAATTCACATTTCCGGTCTCTGTGAGATAAGTTTGCGCTTGCCCAACCGTGGTAATGAAATAGAGGAAAAGTAGAAGGCGTTTCATTACTTGGTAATGGTCAAAGAATTGCCACTCAGTGCTGTAGCGTAAGATTGCAACGATTGAGTTGCCGGTCCCTGAAGTACATTTCCGGAGGTATCAAACTGTGACCCATGACATGTACATGTAAACCTGCTATTAGTAAATGTCCAGTTGCGATCACAGGCAGAATGCGTACAAACAGAGGTCATTGCCATGTAGGAACCTCCTACGTTGACTACCAAGGTTTTTGCGCTGATGATCAAAAGCCATCCCCCAGTTGCCGCAAGACCAGTTTGAGCTGTCAAATCAATTTTAACTGTATTTCCAGAAACAACAATTCCGCTGGTATCAGCTCCCATGCCAGGTGTGGAAGTAGGAGGAGAACTTTGTGGATTCTGATCTTCTGAGTCCGAGCAGCCAGTAAAAAATGTCAGGCCAAAAGTTGACATTACAGCAGTCATACCAGCCCGTTCTATAAATGTTCTTCGGGATTGACTTAGGGTTCCTGTTTTAGACTTGATCTGCTCCATAGTTTCCATTTATTGGTAGTTACGATGTAATACCAAAAAATGGATGCCAATGCATCTAGCTTAAAAAATAATAGTTGCTAAATCACAGGAGAAACCGGAAGTCAAATAATTGCAAATTTGAAATTAATTACTAAAAATGCTTTCTATCCAAAATCTCCTTCAGCACAATAGCATCTTTAATAGACTGAGGGTTTTTTAGCATGCGGGCATAGCGGCTTTTGCTCGAGTAAGAGGTATCCGCTTCTACTTCTTTCAAGGAAGGAATTTCTGGAATACCCTTGGAGGTTCGGGTGAGTTCAGATTTAGTTTTCTCAAAGGCACCTTGGTAATGCTGGATCTCATCGTCATCCTCTTCCATTTTCCGGGTAGGAAATCTCTTTACCGCTGGAGCAGGATCTGCTCTCCACTCAGGTCTGGAACTAGTGTCCCCTGCTCGCTCATAAACCACTTCTCTGGGCTGAGCAACTGGTGCGGGCTGCATGATAGGCTTAGCTGGCTCAGGCTGTTTCGGCTTTTGGGCATCACGGATTTCCCGCATCAAATCTTCAAAAGAAACAGGTTTTTGCTGCTCCTCATCAGGCATTTGCTGGTCTTGCCCTTCCTGGTTCTTCTTTTTGCCTTTGGTAGCCTGATAAATAAAATAGGCTAAAACGGCGACGATATAAAGTATATTTCCTAATCCATCCACAGCGGTAAGTTAAATCATTTCGGTAAGTATTACATGTTTTTTAACCGCGGAGTTCACGGAGTAAACCGCAAAGAGCGCAGAGTTTGACGCAGAGCGCACAAACTGATTAATAGAATAATTGATAATTGACCATAGAAATTGATAATATCCAAATCATAAATTGCCGTTCGTGTGACACGAACGGCGGCGTAAGAATAGAAATACACATTTTTATAACCGCGGAGTTCGCGGAGGAATTCACAGAGACCCTAAATCAATTCTTCTCAACTTGATAATTGTCCATTGAATTTGGGAATTGATTATTGATAATGTGATTATCCGCAATGCTGCCAGTTGCCTTAGATTCTTTGCTTATCTGGTCGGAAGACCGATGACCGAAGAATCCCGTACTAACGGGACAGGCTGAAGTGACCTCAATTATAATTTTGAACAAATTCTAGATTGCTTTTCCCTCTTTACTGGTAGAAAAGCGGATATACATAATTGATATTTTCAAATCATGAATTGACCTTCGTGTGACACGAACGGCGGCGGATGCATATTCAAATTTCTTTTTAACTGCAGAGTTCGCAGAGTTTGACGCAGAGACCGCAAAACAATTCTTCACAACTTGAAAATTGCCCATTGAATTTGAAAATTGATTATTGATAATTTCCAAATCATGAATTGACCTTCGTGTGACACGAGCGGCGGCGGATGCGTATTCAAATTTCTTTTTAACCGCAAAGTTCGCGGAGTAAACCGCAAAGAGCGCAGAGTTTGATGCAGAGCGCACAAACTGATTAATAGAATAATTGATAATTGACCATAGAAATTGATAATATCCAAATCATAAATTGCCGTTCGTGTGACACGAACGGCGGCGTAATTGAGACCGCTAATCAATTCTTCTCAACTTGAAAATTGCCCATTGAATTTGAAAATTGATTATTGATAATTTCCAAATCATGAATTGACCTTCGTGTGACACGAACGGCGGCGGATGCATATTCAAATTTCTTTTTAACCGCAGAGATTCGCGGAGTAAACCGCAAAGAGCGCTGAGTTTGACCCATAGACCACTAATCAATTCTTCACAACTTGAAAATTGCCCATTGAATTTGGGAATTGAAAATTTCAAACCCTCTATTTCAAGAGCTCTTCCTTAAATTGCTCATGGAGAAAAACTGCCTACTTAGAACTGACCACGGCAAACTGATTAACCATACCGAACTACTAATTTTAAATTCAAACATTTTAAATTTTAAATTCCTCAATCCTTCCAAACGAAAACTGTTCACTCAAACCCCCAATTCCTTGGACAATGACTCAAATGATCTTATTTTGTTTGATTAATTAATACAATTTCAAAAGGATGCTGCTCAGTAAGCTGGAGATCAAAGGGTTTAAGAGTTTTGGGGATAAAATGGTGATTAACTTCGACAAGGGAATCACCGGTGTGGTTGGGCCAAATGGCTGCGGAAAATCCAATGTGGTCGATGCAATCCGCTGGGTACTTGGCGAGCAAAAAACCCGTATGCTCCGCTCCGACAAGATGGAGAATGTGATTTTTAACGGGACGAAAAACCGTAAAGCTTCCAATCTTGCAGAGGTATCGCTGACTTTTGAGAACACCAAAAACCTACTCCCTACCGAGTACACTTACGTCACGATCACCCGTCGCTATTATAGATCAGGCGACAGTGAATATCAGATCAATGGGGTCACCTGCCGACTGAAGGATATCACCAACCTCTTCATGGACACAGGGATCAATTCGAATTCCTATGCCATCATCGAACTCAAAATGATCGATGAACTCCTGAATGATAAAAATAACTCGCGCAGAGATTTGTTTGAGGAAGCTGCCGGGATCTCCAAATTCAAAAACAGAAAGAAGGAAACTCTTCGAAAACTGCAGGACACAGACGATGATCTGGACCGTGTGGAAGATGTGCTTTTTGAAATAGAAAAGAACCTAAAAAGTCTGGAAAAGCAGGCAAAGCAGGCTGCCAAATACTTTGAGATCAAGAAGGATTACCGAGTAGCAAGTATTAACCTGGCGAAAAAAAGCATAGAGAAATACAGTAAGTCACTGATCGATGCAAGTCAGAAAATTCAAGCTGAAGGGGATAAAAAGCTTCTCCTTCAAACCCAAGTAGCTGAAAAAGAAGCCCTTCTAAGTCAGTTGAAGACTGACTTGATCCAAAAAGAAAAGCTACTTGCAAGTCGCCAAAAAGCACTTAACGAACATGTAAATAAGATCCGCTCCTTTGAGTCGGAAAAGAAAATCAAAAATGAGCGACTCAGATTCCTGGAAGATAGATCCCAGAAACTGAGAGAGCAGATTGACACTGACCGTAAGTCAAATGACCGTGCGGGATTCAGTATCCGTTCCCTTCAGCAGGAAAAAGAATCTGCCGAAAAGATGCTTGCCGAAAAGGAAATGATTGTTTCCGAACTCCGGGAAGCCTACGAAAGTCAGAAGTTAATCCAAGCAGAAAAGCAGCAGGCACAGAAGACAATCAATCAGAATTTTGAAACGCTCAAGGAAAAAGTCTATCAGCTCAGCAAGGACATTGAGATCAAACAGATTCAGCTTTCTACACTTAAGCAGGAACTGGAGCGAACTTCATCCGACGATTCCTCTCAGGAAGCGAGTTTGGTGGATTTTGAAGAAAAACTGATTACCCTGAAAGCCGAACTTGATGAGTCGAGCAAGGGCTATCAGGAAATGAAAGCCAAACAGGAAGATCTTGATCAAAAGATCGAGGATACCAATCGGGTAATCGAAATGATCCGTGAGGAACTCACGCAATCCTCCCGAAAGCTGGATTCCAAAACCAACGAATACAACCTCACCAAGTCATTGGTGGAGAATCTAGAAGGTTTCCCTGAGGCCATCAAATTCCTGAAGAAAAACTCAAGCTGGGGCAGGGATGTCCCCCTCCTCTCCGATCTGCTGACTACCTCGGAAAAGTACAGAGTAACTATAGAGAATTACCTGGACAGCTACATGAATTATTATGTGGTGGACACAGAAACTCAAGCCATAGCTGCTATTCAACTCCTAAGTGATTCCGCACGTGGAAAGGCAAATTTCTTTGTTTTGGAGCATTTTGAGCGCTTCAAGCCTAGCCAAAACAAACTTTTCGCAAATGCGATAGCAGCGACAGAAATTATAGAATTTGACGTCAAATATTCCCGTCTGATCAACTTTATTCTGGATAATGTCTATATAGTGCAAGGCGAGCATAGGGATTTTCCGCAGGATACGGAAGCTGTTTTCATCTCCGAAAGTGGAAAGTACACCAAACGAAAATTCAGTATTTCCGGAGGTTCTGTAGGTCTTTTCGAAGGAAAAAGAATAGGTAGAGCCAAGAACCTCGAGAAGCTGGACAAGGAAATCAAAGATCTAAATAAGAAAGTAAGCAGCACAAGAAATAACCTGGACAACAAGCTGTCTGAACTGATGAAGCTGAAGGAAATCAGCTACAAAAAGACGCTGGAAGAGTGGCAGAATAAGATCAATGCCATCAACCAAGACTTTGTGTCCGTGCGTACCAAGAAGGAGCAACTAGCCGAGTTGCTAAGCTCCAATGCCAATAAGCGGGAGGATATTTTGGATAGAATCGCTTCCATAGAAGAGAGTTTGACTGAGATTCAACCACAGCTTTTTGATGAGCGAGCGGAGTTCGAAGCCATGCACGATGAACTCGAAGAGCTAAATGAATCCTACGAAAAGGAGTCTGCCTTGCTCTCTGAGAAGTCTCAGGCTTTCAATGCGGAAAACATCCTTTATCACCAGCATCTGAACCGGGTGAGCAGTTTGGATCAGGAAATAGAGTTCAAGCAGACTGCCTATGAGGGTTCAAAGGACCGAATTGGCAACTCCCAATCTGAGCTATCTCAGCTGGATACTGAAGTCAAATCTCTTTTGGACAACAATGAAGTCAAGGACGATGAATTGATCGAATTGTACTCGGAGAAGGAAGGCATAGAAAAAGGTGTACAGGAAGCAGAGAAGGACTATTATGCTTCCCGAGGCCAGATAGACGAAACAGATCAACAGATTCGAAGTATTCAGAAAGCCAAGGAAAGTTACGATCAGCTGATCCATGAACTGGAAAATGCAGTCAATGAAATCAAGCTGAAAATGACCGGGATGAAGGAAAGACTCAGCGTGGAGTTTGAGCTGGATCTGGATGAACTGATGGAGGAAAATCCGGAAATTGATGAAGATTTCAGGGAGTTTGCAGAGGACAAATTGCGGGAGCTGGTAAGTAAGCAAAAAGAGAAATTAGAGAAAATCGGACCTATCAACCCAATGGCGATGGAAGCCTACGATGAGATTAAGGTTCGCTATGATTTTATCACTACTCAAAAGGAAGATCTGATCAAAGCCAAGGAGTCCCTAATCACTACGATCAAAGAGATAGACGAGGTAGCCAAGGAAACATTCCTGGATGCCTTTGCCAAGATCAAGGAGAACTTTGTCAAGGTATTCCGTTCACTCTTCACCGAGCAAGATGATTGTGATCTGACGTTGGTAGATCCAAGCAATCCACTGGAATCTGCAATAGAGATTTTGGCGAAGCCTAAAGGCAAGCGTCCTTTAAGTATCAATCAACTTTCCGGTGGAGAGAAAACGCTGACTGCCACATCTCTACTCTTTTCTATCTATTTATTGAAGCCTGCTCCTTTCTGTATTTTTGATGAGGTGGATGCTCCACTTGATGATGCGAATATTGATAAGTTCAATACCATTATCCAGAAGTTCAGTTCCGAATCCCAGTTTATCATCGTGACGCATAATAAGCGCACCATGGCCAGCACGGATATTATTTATGGGATTACCATGATTGAGGCGGGCGTATCAAGAGTAGTTCCAGTGGATTTGAGGGAGTTGGCTTAAATGTAATATCCTCCAGCTAAAGCAGGAGGGAATTGATTATGGAGGCAATTCAATCAGAGAACATCTAAATAGGAATGGGGCTTTATAAGATTCCAAATAAGAAGGTATTTGAATTAGAATGCGGCTTTAGCCCATTCCATTAGAATATACCGAATGCAAAAGGGCTTTAGCCCAATAGTTTTTAGTTAAATCCAGAATATTCAATAGTATTTTATTGAATATAGGAATGTGGTTTTAGACCGTTACTTTTAGAATTATATTTTTCATAGAATTGAATTGGAATGGTGCTTTAGCCCATTCCATTAGGAAATACCGAGTGCAAAATGGGCTTTAGCCCAAATTCTTTTCTCTTAAATTTTTCAATTATGCCTTTTGTAAAAGTTTACATCCACCTTGTGTGGAGTACAAAAAATCGGGTAACCTATTTGACTTCCAAAGAACTCAGATTAAAGGTTTGGAATCATATCCGTGAAAATGTCCATAAAAAAGGAATATTCGTGGATTTCATCAATGGTTATTCCGATCACTGTCATTGTTAGATTTCCTTGGGAATGGATCAAACAAAACAAAAGACAGTTCAGCTTATAAAAGGAGAATCCTCATTTTGGATCAACAAAAACAAGTTGACTCAGGCGAAATTTGAATGGCAAGATGAATATTTTGCGGTTTCAGTATCAGAATCTCAGTTAAATAAGGTCCGAGAATATATCAAAAACCAAGAAGATCACCATCGAAAAAAGACTTCCTTGGAGGAATATGAGGAGTTTATAGTAAAATTTGGTTTTCAGAAATTAACCGATGAATTGGCCTAAAGCCCTCTTTAAATTTCCAATTCTTATTGCCTCCCGCTAAAGCAGGAGGCAATTTAATCAGGCAACATTTGAATAGGAATTCAGTTTATGAATAGGATGGGTTTTTACCCGTCCCTTAATCAATCGGAATCTTTGATCCATTTACAGCAAGCCATTCGTCGAAGTTTTGCAAATCAGGATTCAACTCCTTAGACACTTTTTCGCTACGAGCAGCATTAAAATCCTCATTAAAATCACGTTTAAACTGGAACATATTTCCCAAGTCATCAGCTCCCGGGAAGCCAAAGCTGCGATAGGTATCTGGGCTTACATTATTATAAATCACATTGATATTCAAGGCTTTTGAAAGTTTTGCAGCCATCTCACCGCCACTTAACTTTTCACCCACAATACCAATCATTTCTCCTACAGATCCATTTCCATTTTTGAAAATACCATAGGCACATTTGCCAATATCTTCAGCACCCATACCGCATAGCTTTTTGTCATCCAATGGGAAAGCGATGTAGTAGTTTCCATCCTCGCCTTTTTGTGGACCCATACCGAAATGGATAAAATTATCCCAGAAGAAAGATGTTCTTAATAAAGTAACGGGTAAGCCGGCATCTACCAGGAGTTTGTCGGCAGCACCTTTTCCATCAAAATGTGGCACTTTGTATTTGCCTTGTAGCGTAGGCATTCTGTCGTCATCTAAAGGCACCCAGTTTCTGGTATCTTCCAGCGTTGACCAAATGACATGCTTCAAATTAGCTTCCTTGGCGGCTTTAGCGAAATCAGCTACTTCTTGGTATTCCTTTTCGGCTGAAAAATGTTCCCAGAAAAAAGTAACAAAGAAGGCTCCATAAGCTCCCTCAACCGCCTTTTTAATGCTTGCAGCATCATCAATATCTGCTTCTACTACTTCCGCACCCAATTTTGCCAAAGCTTTTGCTTTGTCTGAATCAGCATTTCTGGTAACAGCCCTAACTTTAAATTCTGAATTGGGATCGGATAAAATAGCCCTAGCAAGCCCTCCGCCCTGTGCTCCTGTGGCACCAAAAACTGTAATGATTTTAGATTTTTCCATAGTTAACTTTTAGTTGTTTTTACCCTAAAAAATTTAGGTTTTGCCCCGTTTTTTTGAGTGGTATCTGGTCTCCACTGTTTATTGTTTGGTATAGGTATTTTTCAGCTTAATTCGGCAGGAACCAGAACTCTGCACCTACTTTTGTATTTAAAAAGCCACTTTAAAGCCTACTTAAGGCTTTTACATGGTTAGGTGTTTTCGCAATCCATTACAAAATCCGGCATAAAGTCATCAAGAAAAATGAGTAAAGCTTAATATTGCTACTTACTCTAGCTTTCGAAGTAGAATTACGCTGAACGTTAGTCTCTCTTGCCCTATCAATCAGTAAAGGGAGAGTTTAGCACTTCTCTTAAATACTTTACAAAAAACTAAGCACCTTTTCTGGATGTATGTCCGGAAATACGATAAAAGTTGGTTGGTTTCCCTAAGCTAAAAGCCTAATACAAGAAAGAAAAAAAATGGAAATTCTCCACCTTATCCAGCGTATTTAAACGCCTCATTTTCTAAATTATACCTACTTTCCTGTTTAGAAAGCTTTAGGTACGAACTACTGCTGTGTTAGAATTGGGATTTCAAGATTGGTGCCAGTGGATTTGACTGGTGATAAGTTGGGGGTAGTTGGACCTTATGTTCCTTAGTGGTAAGTAGGAAGTTGGTAAGTTGGAAGTCGGGAAGTTGGAAAGTTGGAAGTGGGAAGTAGGTAGTCAAAAATTAAACGTTTAAAAGCAATGCTTGATATTATAATTGATACACGCCAAGCAGTCATTACCCCTGGATTTTCGGTAAAGCGTATACTGCCCTATCAGTTGAGAAGAATGGTAGGACCCTTTATTTTTATGGATCATGCAGGTCCGGTAAGTGTTCCAGCCACTGCAAATCTGGACGTGTTGCCTCACCCGCACATAGGGCTTTCTACAGTAAGCTACCTCCTAGATGGAAATGTGACGCATAGAGATAGTCTTGGAGTGGAGCAAGTAATCAAACCCGGGGAAGTCAATTGGATGACAGCTGGAAAAGGGATTTCCCATAGCGAGCGCTTTGAGGATCCCAATGTCTTGGCCGCTGGAGGCCTGGAAATGATTCAAACCTGGGTTGCGCTACCAGAAAAAGACGAGGAATCTGACCCAGCCTTTAAAAATTATGCTGCAGAAGAATTACCTGTCTTCACTGATAAAGGAGTTTGGATGCGGCTGATAGCCGGTGACGCCTATGGTTTGAAATCTGAAGTAAAGACCAGCTCACCACTTTTCTATTTACATGTAGAACTGCAAGCAGAAGCAAGATTTGGAATTCCCACCGGACATAGCGAAAGAGGTGTTTATATCGTGAAAGGAAGTCTGGAGGTGAATGGAGTAAGCTATCCTGCCGGTAAATTATTGGTATTTTCCAAAGGAGTAGATCCATTGATTATTGCAAAGGAAAAAACCACGCTGATGATGCTGGGTGGAGAGCACCTCGGAGAACGATATATCTGGTGGAACTTTGTATCCAGCCGCAAGGAGCGTATTGAGCAGGCTAAGGAAGACTGGAAACAGGGTAGGATTCTTTTACCTCCCAGCGATAATCAGGAATTTGTGCCCCTGCCTGAAGATAAGTCAAAGCCTGCCGGAGGACCAGCTCCCGGGATTCTATCTTAATGTAGCTGCCACCTATCAGCCAACTCTTTGTTAAACCCCTCTCCTTCTTTGGGGTTTGGTTCTCCTTTTCCTGTTGTTATAAACTTATAGAGACTATTTCCAATATAATTATTCCACCCATCATTACACACCTGATAGCATTCATAAGAATCCCTTAGGCCTTGTTGTGTAAAAGTCAATCTCGTTTTTGGGCCTTCTTTGCTTATTTCAAAAACTATCCTGTTGCCTACCCATTCCTTTTCATCATCAATGAAATTGAATTTATTTTCAATTACTTCCCAAACCACCAGCTCACCAGGTTTCAAACTGACTACCCTCATCTTACAGAGATGAATATCCTTATAATGGTAAAACCATTCCTTATTTAGTTCGTCCGTAGGTCCTTCTATTTCCTCGGACCACCAAGCTCTAACATAATTTATGGCTTCGTAAACTTCCTGTGGGCTTTGATCTACTAAAATTGATGTAGTGTAATCCTGATTGTCCATGATAATGTGATGTTACTTTTAAGGTTTGATAATAACTCAACCAACAACTTCATATAGCCATTAAAGCTTCTGCGGTTTTTACAATGAACTTCAGAAGGAAAAGAATTTAGCCAATTGATTAATCAAATTTACATTTCCAAATCACCTACTAAAAGTGTGTATTTAGACATTCTAGGAGGTTGATTTAGACAACTGCTGAATGTAATTTTGACAAATACCTACCATTTCTCATGAAGCATCTCAGCATATTAATCCCCAATGGCCAAAACAATTTGAGTAGTATTGTGGGGCCCTATAAGATCTTCACACGTGCCAACGATTATTTCGAATCAAAGGGAAACAGCCGGCAATTTCAGATCGAATTAATTGGGACTGAGGAGAAGGTAGATTTCTATGAAGGGTTGTTTACAGTCACTCCCCACAAAAAACTTCATCAAATCTCCAAGACTAACTTGATCATCATTCCTTCTTTGAATCATAATTATCAGGAGGCCATCAGCGGTAACCAGGAAATGATCTCTTGGCTTTCTCATCAATACAAATCAGGAACGGAAATCGCCAGTATATGTACCGGGGCATTCTTGCTTGCAAGCACCGGGGTATTAAATGAAAAGAGTTGCTCAACCCACTGGTCAGCAGCTGCAAATTTCAAGGAAATGTTTCCCAAGGTGAATCTTAAGGAAGATCAGTTGATCACGGATGAAAATGGAATTTATACAAATGGTGGCGCTTATTCCTTTCTAAACCTGATGATTTACCTTATCGAAAAGTTTTATGACAAAGAGACTTCGATTCATTGCGCTAAGATTTTTCAAATTGACTTTGAAAGAAACTCCCAATCCGAATTCTCTATTTTTCAAGGATATAAAAAACATGGAGATGTAGACATTCTAAATGCCCAAGCCTTCTTGGAAAAAAACTATGCGGATAAAATTTCCATGGAATCTCTATCTGAAAACCTGAATTTGGGAAGGCGGAATTTTGACCGAAGGTTTAAAAAAGCTACCTCCCTCACTCCAGTTGATTACTTGCAGCGTGTTAAAATTGAAGCTGCCAAAAAGTCCTTTGAACTAAGCCGAAAAAACATCTCTGAGGTGATGTATGAAGTGGGATATAATGACAGCAAAGCCTTTAGAGAAGTTTTCTGCAAACTTACCGGGCTTACACCTCAGCAATATCAAGGGAGGTATTATAGGCGTATCTGATTGATAAAGCTTTTTAAACAAATGGAAAATTTACTTGGCTACTCAACTCATACATAGCTATCAGCAGTAAAATGCCCATTTAATGAATAGCAAAAAAACCGGAGAGGAATCCCCTCCGGCTTAAAAGTAAAAGATAGGATGACAGGTGTCCGGTGTCGCATGCCCGATGCCCGAGGCCCGGTGTTCATTTCCGTTTTTGGGAGGTTATGTCCTTCGTGCTGTTTTATAAGCAGGCGGATTGCGGGCTGGCTGCATGACTTCTTTAATTAAAGCCTGCTCCGCCTCCAGACGGTAAAAGAGCTCCTTCAACTTTGCCAATTCATCCCTTAGCTGCCGGGTATCCTGTATCAGCAACTTGAGAAAGTAAGCAATTATTGAAAGTAGCATCATCGTCACCACTCCCGCCAGGCTTAACAGTAGCTCTGCTCCAGACATGATTCCAGTAGATAAGGAACTTGCTCGGATACGATCTGCAACTCTACTACTTCCCCCCGACCCCATTCCTGCTCCAGCTTTTCCATGAGTTTGAGAAAGGCCAGTTTAGTGAATAGAGGGGTACCATCAGCTCTGTAGCAGCTGACTGGATATATGGAATTGGATTCCAGCTTTTCATCACAGGGAAAACGGGAGAATTTACCTTCTTCTCCAATGCCTATCTCCCAACCTTTTGCCTCGGAATGGGTAGGAACAAGCTCATACACTCCTTCTTCCAGGCACCATATCGGTTCGTGGAGACACGAACCAAGGCGGTTGATACAAGATTTCGGTCTGTGAAGACACAGACCTAGGCTGTGTTCCAACTCATAAACCCCTTCTTCCAGGCAGGTTTTCCCAGTATCAAAGCAGGCCTTGGGAGGCTCACGGGTGAAGCAGAGCTGCTTCTGCCCGAGAAATAATCTCCCAAGGGTAACCGTTGCTTTGTACTTGCGGTGAAGTACCAGTCTCATCTTAAGCCTTCTCTACTCCTACCATCTTGGCGGCATTGTGTGCCCCATTGTTAATGGAGTACTCACTACCATTGACCATTTGCACGAATTCCACGCTTAGCACAAAGGCTCTGTGCGTACCTGGTATCAAGGCTTTGTCTACAGAAAGACTGATTGCAGCAGCCGGATCTATCACCGGTAGCAAATCAGAAACACTGGTCTGAACTGCTCTTGCACCCGTTTCGAAATCCAACCCCACTCCTGTGGCTGAAATCCTTAGATGAGTTGCACCCTTAGGCAAAGCCACAAAGTCCTGTGGGACAAATGCCGGGATGCTTACTCCCCAGGAAGATGGGGAATCTGTGTAAGTGATCTCAAGAAAGAGTGTACTTACCAGGGAACTTGCAGCATTCAGCTCCATGTCCTTTAGAAGATTCCAGTCCCCTGCCCTTACCATACGCTCCCCTCGATTGTTGATAAGATCAGACTGTAGAACTTTCATCATTACCTGAGTAATTCTCAGGTTTAGCCTTCGATCTCCTATCTTGGCGATCACCGAACGCAGTGCGTCACGGAAGAGTTTTGCCGAGGATGCATTGTCGGCGAACTCCTTGAGGTTCTCCCGGGTTCGGGCAAAGCGTGCATCGTTCATGATGCGGCTCTTGCTCACCCCTCCTTTTTCACGGGCCAGATACCCGTCTTTGGTCTTGTAGAAAGAGAGTCTTCCTACTTTTCCATTTAGTGTAATTACTCCTGCTTGTTTTGCCATATGTATATGGGTTTTTAGTGAAACACGCAGGAAAATTCAGGTTTATCACATTGGCTATCAATTGAATGTGCGTTCTGTTCGCAAGCTTCTGAATAGTTGATTTTGTACCTGTGTCGGATGTTGGATGTTGGATGTCGGATGTCGGATGTCGGGTGCCCGGTGTCCGGTGTCCGGTGTAGGATGTCGGTTGAACGATGTAGGATGGCGGGAGGTTTGGGGGTTGTAGGTTTAGTGTACTGAGATCGCGTTACAGGGTCATTTCGACAAGTAAAGGAGATTGTTATACTATTCGAAAGATGCTGATGCGACGAGAAATCTAATTGGAAGTCAGAAAGCAGGTTGGAGCCCAGTCTTGTTCTTGCCCCACCATGTTATGCAGGCCAGGGTTTCGACGGGATTCAGGATTTAGTGGTCCAGCAGCCCTGACGCCTAATCGAGATCCGGAGAAGAAGAAGTGTCGCCATCAAGATTAATCATATCTCAGAGTAGGGATCATTTGGTACAATCGCGAACTCCCCGATTAACCTTTGTGGCTTAACTTAAATTTCCCTCTCTCGATACTTTTGAGACCCTGCCCACAGCAGGCAGTCAAAAGGAACAAATACCAGGTGCAGATATGCAGAAAGCCTTAAATGCCTATGTGGGATAAAAGCAGGTCCGATCAATTCGGAAGTAAAAGAGCGAAGGATAGAACTAAGGAACCTTGAATGTTGACAAAGAAAAACGATAGCTATTTGCTCTACCCTTTTTTTACCTTCAAGAATGAACCTAAGAATTTGATCACTAAAAGACTCACCCTATCTTCATTCTAGTCAATTACCATAATAGAAGTTCTAATAGTTTGAGCTTGGTTCAGCTTATGATTTTTGAAATTAATTATTGTAGCATAGCTTCCATTGGAAACATTTACTCCATTAAATGTACCATCCCACACACAGCTGGATTTTATCTCATTATTAGGCGCATTATCCTCACAGTGATAAATCAATTGTCCCCAACGGTTGAATATTTTTACTTCAATTTCATCGATTAGGTTGTCAGGATATATTTCGAAAAATCTATTTGGATCATTAATCCAGATAGCATTTGGAAATCTCAATTCTGGTTCACATTTCTCTTCTACTACAAATTCTGAGAAGAAGGAACACCCTAGCAAATCTTTTGCTTCCAATTGATATTGACCGGCTTCTTCAGGAATAAAAACACGTTCATTACTTACTCTATTCCCATTGAGCATCCAGCTTACCTCCGTAAACCTGTCTCCTGCTTCGATTTCAACACCTTCATTACTATCTGGGCAAAAAGAATATAAGCTGTTTAATGCTGGAGGATCCGTGGAAGATCGTAGTACCTCAAAATCCGTTCTACCAATCAAGCACCCATTCATATCACTCAGCGTTACTTGATAGCTTCCCTCATCAGATACGATCAATTGCCGGCTATTTTCAAACAGAGCCAGATTTTCTATTCCATTGGAGCTATTCTTGAACCAACTGATAGATAATCCATCGGAGTTGTCTAACAGATCTACAGTCGTTGAACTGTCTTCGCTGCAGAAAGGACGTAGGTCAATTCCAATTTCATTAGGTTGTGTGATTTCTGACTCGAAGGTTTTTACCACTGGACACAAATTAGAGTTCCCCTCTGTTGCCATGACAGAATAAATTCCCGTTTGTATCAATGAAAAACCTCCGTCTTGTCTACGTGTCACACTGGTGCCGTCCGGGGCAGTTAAAGCTAAATTTATATTTGGATCCGAGTCAGGAAACCAAATATACTCCGCACAGGCTATGACTGTATTAGGTACTGTAAATTCCAATTGATCTTTAACTTCAGCAGTTATAGTTATATAACTGATTTGAAAGCTATGTCCTTCACTATCTACAAGATCTAAAGAATAATTTCCAGGAAGCGCTTCAATTATTAATTGAATCTGGGAAAGAAAAGTAGCTTCTTGGTTAACTAGTCCTGTCGAAAGATCAGCAAGCATATAAGAGCCACTTTGTTCCTGTGCCCAAGACAGGGAAACCTGTCCCATTCCGCTTCCCTCAATATCGCAGACAGGTTCCTCAGAGGTTAGCGTATAATCTAAAAATCCTTCCACAAAGGTGAAGCCGGGTAATACTTTGCTATCATTGTCTGAAAAAACAGTTCCAAACTCATCAACTCCAATTGCTTCAGCTAATATTTCCAGAAATTCATTTTCCAGATCCAATGATGTAACTGAATGAATTACTTCATAAGATACTTCCTGCAGCGGGCCCAATTCTGAAATTATCCAATTAGATTCTTGCAGATTTTCATAAACAGACACATTAAACAGCGTATTATCCCCAGGGTTTTTTACAGTGATGGTAAAGATAATTTCTTCTCCTTCAGTAGTGAAATTTTCTACATTAGAGGTAACAGATACCTGTATATCATGATTAATACTGCAGTCTTCGATAGAAATTGAAACTTGCTTTCTTGGACTTTCACACTCTCCTTCTTTAAATTGGCTTACCCAGATTGAATACTGTTTTGGGACAGAAAGATCGATCATAGGAGGAATGATACTTGGTGCAGTACTTGGATCATTATCTTCATAATACAATAAAGTATAACCTGCATCAGGTGAAAAATTAAAAGGAAATGCTTGTGCATTCATACAGTAAGACGAATTCAATATTGCTGGGGGTAAGCTAGAAGCTTTTACAGTATATTCTACAGGAATTCGCAATCCAGTGCAGCTTCCTTGTGGACCTTCAGAGACCCACACCTTTACAGTGCCTACCAAAGCAGTGTTGACATAGTAATTGAACAAAGGAGTTCCACCATACTCTTCAGTAAAAAAGTAAACCTGAAAACCTTCCTGGGAAGGAGTGATAAGATCAGCCAAATCTGTCGGGGTTTCTCGTTGGCAGAATACACGGATATTATCAAACTTGAGGTTAGTATACAATTCAAAGTCCTGACAATTACTTGCTATAAACTCTGCTTTTCCTGAAATAGGAATTTCTAGCGGGCCAAAGATTGCATTTCCTTCACAGGCATCTTCTTTATACCCTTTGACAAAAGGAAGTCCCGAGAAATGCTGGTTTGATATAGTTCCTGTACCAGAGATAGATCCACTTACAGCTAATAATGACTCACAATTATCATTGGCTAGCAGAAAACAATCTTCCGTAAACTTCAGGGTATAACTTAATGAAGCGATGATTTCATCTCGGGAGTTTAGTAATGGAATCACCCCCATATCCCAGACAATGGATCCCGCTATTCCCATAGTAGGATCAAAGGTGACGGTTCCCAAACCATTCGGAGTGATTTCTGCAGCAACAAAGAGTGCATTATAAGGCACTGGAATCACTAGTTTGTTTTGCTCGGTTGCCTCAGTCCCGAAATTTCTAATATCCACCTGTATGGTTACCTCTTCTCCAGGTTTTACGGTGGATGATTCATCCGCAGGAACACCATTTATGCTTATCAGTTTGTTGTTTGCTTCTATATTTGGCGTGTAACTGGTCACCGAAAATGCAAAAGCAAATAAGGAATAAATATCTTGATTGGTGCCGAAACGAAATTTCGCAGAAGATTGATTGTTTGTTATCAGGGAATTGTCAGGATTAGGAACTTCCCAATTGACCAGATCAAGACCCATATTGTTTTTTAAATTTGGAAACCTCTTGTTCTCCACAAGTTCACCATTTTTCATCCGGGAAGGAGTATATATAGAAGAATTGAAGAAGTTATCTGTACTATTGCCCGGATGGCTTAAGCGGCTCCAGTTGCCTGATTGATCCAATATTTCCAAATAGTCCCCTCCTATATTTTTATCACCTTCACCAGCCATAATACCCAGTTTCATTTTTACTGGTCCTTTCTGAATGGCTCCAAATCCTTTGATCTCCAGTTCTCCATTTTGAACCTCTCCTTCCTGAGATTCAATGTATGTGTAACCGTCAAAAATGGTTATATCCCTGAAGTCCATCTTGGAGTTTTCATAAACTACTATAAGTCCCCAGCTCCCATACATCCCTGTTGCATCTGAAGAACCCTCCATCAAGGCCAAATCGGCGACAGTATATGACCCAGCACCATATTCTTTGACAAACTCAGTAACATCTGCATAGCCGACATACAACTCCCTTAGCTCATGATCCGGAAATAGAATAGCATTTCCTGCGGATTGTATCTCCAGATAATCCGCCGCGCCAGGTGGCTTAATTTTCAATTTTCTCTTGTCAAACTCCTGAGTATAGTAAGCTATAGGTGTATATATACCTGAAGTTTCTACCATAATGGAATTGTCACCAGCTATAAATTCATTGTAGTCAGTTGCTAATGAGCGCTTTACTCCATAGAAGCTATAACTCATTCCATTAGCTGTGTCCTTTATTGGCTTAAAGGTTGCTGTGGCTGTCCCATTTTCTTCTTTAATCTGAAGGTCTTCTAATGGTTGCCATCCAGATTGATTAATGTCGTAATCTATTGTATTGTCATTTTTAAAACGGATAATATAGTAATTTTCACCATCCTTTGATACAAATTCATACTGCGGAAAAGGTCTATTATCTGAGTCAAACATTACAGCCACATAGACATTGAATGCTAAATACTCCAATTCTTGTTCGTGTCCAACAGCGTCTTTTTTTCGATCCAAAGTGACTGGATCTAGAAACCCTTCCTTTTTTGTAAGTTCAAATGTCATTCCAGGTGTCTGAACTCTACCTGACCAATAGAGACCTGCATAAACGATATCAGTGCAGTTTGTGTCAGCTCCATTTTCGTCAGAAAAAAGCAAGGTGGCAGATGAGGAATTAAATGTGCCCGGAACCTCGTCAATATCTATAAAAACCATATCCTGGATTGAATTATCTATTGTATCCGAGTAATTTTTTGCGGTAAGGTTGATATTTCCAATTATTGTGAAGTCCCCTCGAATTTGAAAAATATTATTGGGGACGTTAGATGAGCCAATTCGGTGTTTGAATGGAACTCTATAATCATTTTGAGCTTTCAACTCCTGAAAAATTCCAAAAAAAACTAGAATTAAATAAAGGAATATAAACTTTCCAGAGTTAATGTCCGCAATCATTTGTAATGGGTAAATAAAAAAGACTTAGTTTTCGCTCCTGAAAGTAATTCTAATATTTTTAATTCCTAGTTGACTGACTTAGATTTATTTTACACGCTTTTTTCTAATTGGGCGAATGTTGATTCTCCCCTACATCGATAATAAATCTAATTTTGAAAAGGTCCTGCAGGGACGAACTGTAGGTAGCCCAAGGTTTCAACCTTGGGTTAAAAAAGAAGCGTGTTTAACCAGCGCTGGCTCGCAATCGTCTATCGGAGACGATGACGAAGTGCCAGCAAGATGAAAACGGAAATTATTTTGGTAATGGTCTGTGGTCTAAAGTTTTTTTAGCCGTTCGTGAAGACACGAACGGCGGCGAGGGACGGTTAATTCCGGATTGAAAATCCTAGGATATTGGTCCGGGATTACAAATCCCAAACAGCGGCGAGAAATGGTCTGTGTGACACAGACCACGGATGGGGAATTTAAAGTGATGAGAAACCTGGAATTTAGTTAGCATGCCGTAGGTATGCAAGATTGGTAGCACCGGGTTTTAACCCGGTGTATAGGAATATAATAGGTAACCAGCGCTGGCCCATAATCGTCATATGGAAACCAAAACCAAATGCCAGCAAGATGGAAACCGGATCGATTTCGGATTTCGGATTTGAGATGTATGATCTGGTAAAAAGGATTGTTATTGTCGGATTGGAAATCCTACGATAATGGTTCGGGATTACAAATCCCGAACAGCGGCGATTATATTCATTCAACAGCGCTGGCTCGGAATTGTATAGCGGAGATGCGTCGTTTTGCCAGCAAGATGGAAACGGATAATATTTTGGTTTTTACCTGAGGAGATCTCCATTTTTCTACCATTCGTGAGACGCGAACGGTGGCGGAATAATTAATCGGATAAGTTTTTATAAGCTCTAAACATTAATTTTCTTAACCCCTTACTTTTTGAAGGCAAAAAGTAACAAAAACCTTTGCTGAAATAATGCTTCTACGCGCAAGGCCAGCCGCCTGGCCCGCTATTTCAGCCTCCCCACGCGCCTGTAGAATGATAATCCCGTTAGTTTAATTATTTTGATTATCCATGGTACCTTTTCTAATAGGGCGAATGTTGATTCGCCCCTACATCGGAAATAAATGCAAATATTAAATAGTCCTTTAGGGAAGAATTGAGAATTTAAAATGGTTGGATGCCGGGTGACCGGTGACCGGTGTCTGGTGTGGGAGGAATTGAGAATTTAAAATTTAAAATGGATGAAAGTTGTTGGCAGTTGGCGGTTGGCAGGTGTCAGTTGCAGTTCTAGATTGATATGAGGAGCATGCTGAAGGCATGCCATGTGGTAGCCCAGGGTTTCAACCCTGGGTTTAAATGATGTAATCGTTCAACAGCGCTGGCCCATAATCGTCATATGGAAACCAAAACCAGATGCCAGCAAGATGGAAACCGGATCGATATCGGATTTCGGATTTGGGATATGCGATATGGTAATAAAGGAAAGATGTTGTCGGATTAGAAATCCTATGATATTGGTTCGGGATTATAAATCCCGAACAGCGGCGAGATGGGGCCGTTCGTGAAGACACGAATGGCGGCTTAGGCCATGCAGAGAAATTGGATGGCAAATCAGGAGACTTGCACTAGTTGATTCTAAAATCTAGATACTTATGTCTTAATACTTATTAATCAAATACTTATATCTCAATTCTTCCCAGACAAACGGAATCCGAAAACTCGATTTTTCCAGATCGTTCGGAATAAAACGAGAAATAAACATACACTGCTGCATCTTCAATCGAAACCCATGGGAATTGCACATCCTGAAACCCATCTTTTCTATAACCTTCCCCCTGAATACTGAAGACCCGTGGCTCCCTTGTGTCATATATAACCACAAAAGTTTTGTCCCCGTCACGGGCGGAACCATTCCAACTGTTTACTATCCACTCTATTCTGAATTTACCTGGCTCCGCGATGGTAAGTAGTGCACCTCTCACACCTGTAAGATCCCCAGATGACACCAATACTTTTTGTGGTTGCAAAACCGGGAGACCCTCGCTTGGGTAAATGGCATTTTTCAGCAATAGGCTCTTCGCCCGATCAATACCCCTCTTTGTACCGACTTTAAATGCACCAAACCCAATAGCTATCTCCTTTTTCAAGGGGGATAAAAAATCTTGGGCCAAAACAAAGGCTTTCTGATGATAGGTCTGAAGGGAAGAATTGATTCCTGTACCTGCTCCTGGTATTGATCTGATCAAGGTCTCCCCATTGACCTGATAAAAAACCAGATTTCCAACTTTTCCGGAAATCCCACCCAACAAACCATCTGTTACTTTCCCCATATTGATCATTGATTAAATGTTCATAAATATTCTGCTGTATAAAAGAATTTTCAGGTACTTCCAAAACCTAGCAGAGCGCTATGGCTAACCCGGACTTTGGACGACCCTGCAACGATCCATCTACGATGAACCATCGAATGAGCATCGTAGAAGCATCGTAGGAGCATCGTAGAAACATCGTTTTTAATGCGAATCTTCTGATCTATGTAGGGCTTCAACTACCTAATTAGTCTTGACAATTCTACTACCGATTACTAGCTAGATTATGTATTTGCGGATCATCTCTTCTGGTATGCCAGAAAAGAGGGCAAAGTCGGAAATGGTCACAAACTGGTGAGGTTCCTTATTGACGAACACACGAACCTTGTGCAATAAAATCTGGGCATAGCGCTCACTTCTTCCAGTTATAAAAACTACATCCTTTGGATAAATAACCACACGTTTTTTGAACATAATACTCCTCCTTCCATTTAGTGTCCTGCAATATTTCCGTTGATATATTTCTGATACCTCGAGGTCTCAGCAGTCCAGGCTTCGCAGCCTCCTGCCAACAGTAAAAGCCTACGAATCCATTCTTCGCAGTAAGTAAAATTGGTACAAACCTGCCTAGCCAAAGCTAAAATCCTTTTTCGCAGTTGTTTGAGCTCCTGCTGTGCCCAGGTTAGCGCAGATTCTCCCATGGTTTCCATTAGGATAACCAGCTCATTGTTTGGGTCTCCTATTTTCAGCTCCTTTTTGTAAGATGCCAGGTCATTGGACAGGCAGATATGCCTAGCCAGGGAAAAATCGAGCAATTCTGAGATACAACCACGCAGATCTTTACCTTGCCGAATTAGTAGCATAGCCAGGTAAACACCGGATGATTTTGGTCTCATAATTCTATAATCCTGCAATACAGGCGGGATCCCATTTATTTTGATCCGGATCTCCCACTGCAGTGCCTCAATGTATTCCATCCATGCAGTATGCCATTGTTCTCTAGCAAATGCATCCCCATTTTCATCTTCAATTAACTGGTAAAGGAAAATAAGTTCTATACCCAAATTATGTAACCTATTATTGGGATGGGTGGAGTTACCGGCCTTAAGACCTTCCAGAAACTCTATCATGGCACTATCAATCGCTATATCCAGCAGATCATCCAGTAAGAAAAGGCAAAGAAAAAATTTCATGATCAGTTCCAGTCTTTCTGCTTGCTCCTCAGGAAAAAGGTAGGCTGCAAACCAATTGATCTTCTGTAGCCTACAGCGCTCGAGTTCAGCAGGCCCTTCAAATAAACCTGTATTCCAAGCCCAACGGAGAACTTTTTGATCCAAAACCCGGACCGCTGTATTTAATGCTGAAGGGAAGTAACTCTTAACCATCATTTCCCGGAATTTAGTGAATGTTGTACCTCTCTTACGGTGCGCTCAGAACAGGAAAAGTAAGAGGCAATTTTGGCCTGGGATAAGTGAAGTTCTATTCCCGGCATATATTCCAAAAACCTTTTATAGCCCTTTGAGATTCCCTTTGCTTTGATACGACTACGCAGATCCAGCCTTTTGAGGAGTCTATGGTTAATCGCCAAACCCAACTTGGCAAATTCCGGATGATTTTGAATCAAAGTCATTTCAGACTTTTTGGTGAGTTCATAGTACACCACATCTGAAAGACACTTCATATAGTTTTGGGATTTTTCACCCCTGAGGTAGGATTGGAAATCGAAAGCCACGTCAGTAGCCTGAAAAATCTCTGATAGCACAGGGCCATTTTCTGAGTCGAAAAACAAGCCTATAAAACCCTCGAAGATATAGCGGCTACAGGTTTCAATACTTGACGTATCCTTTAAAACCTCATCCCTTTTCCTTTTTCGCAGATCCAGGTAGAGATCAAGTTTGGAGTAATCCAAATTAAGATCCGGAACCAGCGGATCGTAATCTTCTTTCATTTTTGCTAAATAGTCCATATCCCCTCCTTGTAAAAATCATTGATGATAAGATGCTTATGCCCTTGAAAAGCATCGAAAAGTCTGCAATACTATTGCTTATGGAATGTTAAGTTAATGTTAACTAAACCGTAAATACAATAGGTAATTTTTAGTACATGCAAAAAACCTACTCATTTATCGGAAATATTTCCGCTTATCAAGCAATTATTTTTAGATGAAGGAAAATTCTCCTGACACTTTTTGATTTATGTCAATGAGATTTGGGTAAAAGGATATCGAAAAATAGCAAGCTGTAAAGTCTTAGGTCTGTCACACAATACGCTAAAAATGGAATTATCACGCAAAGCTCTTACTGCTATACTGGTCGAAATTATCGCCTGGCTTCTGGCTGCCCTCTTCACTTATACTGCGGTGAGTAAGGTGTATGATTGGAGTGGAACACTGAGGGCAGTAAAGGGACAGGTATTTCCGGATTGGATGAATATACCACTTCTTTATGGCTTACCCATCTTGGAAGTCTCAGTTGCGGTGATATTACTTCTGCCAAAAACCAGAAGCGCCGCTTTGGGGATAAGCTTTCTGCTGATGTCGGTATTTACAGGATATGTTGCCCTGGTACTTACAGGAGTTTTCGGAAGAATACCATTTTCCTGTGGTGGAATATTATCCTCCCTTGACTGGAAAGAGCATCTGATTGTGAATCTGGTATTGACGGCCATTGCCGCAGCAGGCTGGATGATGCAATCCTATTTAATAAACACTAAAAAATCCAACACTACTATGAATTAGCTACTAGGTACAGCCAGTGAATCCACCAGGTGGATGCCCGGCAACAGCAGGGGGTAAAAACAACCGGCCGCCCCTCTCGGAATGACAAGCTGCCCGATTCGTGGTCAGGCAGTTTATCAAAAGCGACCGGAGTTATTACTAAACTTTAATTACAATTTAATGAAATTAAATATCCTTAACCTCCTACGCGGAGGTGTATTTTCGCTTGCTGTGGTAGCCGCTTTTGCGTTTACCACTCCTAGAGGTGATGCTCCAGCTTATGGAACTCCAGACAATGGAGCTACCTGGGTTTTGGTGGATGAACTCGAGATTAACGAGGACTACGAATGTGTTCCTGGCTCACAAGCCTGTACCTACAGCTCTCAGTCGATGTCAAATCCAATCGGTCCAACCAACAAAAAATTCCGATTGATCACTCCTTAATTAATTTTTCAGGGCAAGAGGGATCCTCCTGCCCTGATTTTTTACTAATAGAAACTTAATTCCCTGGCTGGAATAGGCAATACATACTTTTCAGAATTCGGAAGTAATTTATACTCTTGGCCTTCATAATTTCTGGTAAGGGTCGTTTTAAATCTTTCATCATTATTTAACCGCCTCAAATCACTCCACCTAAGACCACGGAATGCCAACTCTTTTCTCCTTTCTTCCAGAATCACCTGCAAAGCTTGAGTCTCATCAGTAAAACTCACAGGAATAAACGCCTCAGAATATCTATTGATCAACAAGGCATTAAGTATCTCAGCCCCTTCCTCAATTCTTCCTTTTCTTACCAGACTTTCTGCCAAGATCAAGTACAGTTCATCTACAGCTAAACCAGAAAATAGTGGTCTTCCTCCATAATAACTACCCCGGAAATTGATATAACCACTGCTTCTCTCGATATAAAATAAAGCCCTTCTCAAATCGCCCTCTTTGTAAAGATCAAGTAAGTCTTCAGAAACCTGAAATCCAGATTGGGAAGAGAAGTAACTAGTTCCCCCTATCCTACTATGCCAGATTACTTCTTGGTTAAATCTGGTAAATGCATAATTTGATGAGGAAGAAAGCTCTTTGTAATCCATGAGTTCATCTCCCAGTTGAAGAGCCTCTTCTGATGCACTTAATGCCAACTCATATTCTTCCCAGGCTAGAAATATTCGCGCCAAGAGAGCCTTCGCTGCCTGCTTGTTTGGACGTGTCGCATAAGCACCAGATATGGGAAGTAATTGGGCGGCAAGTTGTAAATCATCCTGAATAATTTCCTCAATAGATTTCTTATCTCCCAGTTCAGGTTTCAAAACAATTTTAGAAGTTTTACGGACAGGAATTTTTAAGGCTAGGTTTTTACCTTGAAGATTTGGGCCATCCAAAAAGATCGTAGAAAGATTAAAGTAGGCATGTGCTCTATAAAATAAGGCTGCTCCTTTGAGTTCCTCCCACTTGCTACCTCTTTCAGGTATTCTTTCAAGTGATTCTAAAGCCACGTTGGCATTTTGGATCTGGTTATAGCAATCTCTCCAGTCGTACACCAAATCGTCCGGCTGAAACGGCTGGGGCATCCAGAGATAAAACTTCCGCTCCAATAGCTCCATGGAAGATATTGCTGCTTCGCTTGACAAGAATTCATCCCCCATCACTACCGGAATGGTTGGATATGTATTCAGAGAACCTGAGTTATCTAAAAGGGCTTCAATCGCTCCCAATGAATCGGGAGTATCAATTGCTTTAATTGGCTTTTCATCCAAATATTGGTCACAACCACCTAAACAAAAGCAGAAAGTGATCCATAGAAATAGTTTTTTCATGTGCTTATAATTTGATTTTTAATGGCCACATGGAATCTTCGCAGTAGCATAATCATACCTGTGTGTGTCGCTTTGGGTCATGCTCGATTTCATGTCTTTATAATTTGAGTTTTAAAGGCCATCCCGAATAGTCGGGACAGGTTATGGAAACTTGTACCACCGGTTATCATTCCAGTGTGTGATTTTTGAGTCAAGCCTGTCTGCCACAGTCAGGCTCGATTTCATGATAAGAATGATTAAGGTTATAGATCTATTCGTAGACCCAAAGCCGCACTCCGCAAAGGTCTGGATACAGGAAAGTCAGGATCTACAGTATCGTTAGATACCTTCCAGAGAATACCCAAGTTATTCAGGTAAGTAAAGACCTCAATACCACGTACAGGCAAGGTTGGAGACTTGCTTCGATTCCAGGAGTAACCAAGTCGTATATCCTGCAATCGGACATTATCACCTTTCTCCACGAGTGTTGATGAAAACTGATAGAAGCTGGCCCTTTGATTATCAAGCCCATCTGGCTGTGAGGGCACATTGGTAAGCAGTTCATCACCAGGATTTTGCCAGCGTAGTCCGTAGTCAGAATGACTGATCTCTCCTCTGGAAAGCGCTGCATAGTCCACCGAACGGCGACGATAATAATATCCTAGCCTATAAGAAATATTAAGCGATATATTCCAGCCTTTCCAATCCAAGGTGTTTCGTAATGAGCCATATAAGGTGGGACGAGCCGACCCATGAAATTTGAGTGTCTCAGTGGTAGATGAAGCCATAATAGCCGAATAATCATCTGACAACTCTCCATCCAAGTATCCTAAAGGATTTCCATTAGTTGGATCCAACCCTCCCCAGGGATAGGAAAACACAGAAAACAGGGGACGCCCTTCCAGTGGAATCATATTGGAGTTAGCGGCCAAATATTGAGCTGTGGCTCTTGCCCCGTCAAAGTAGGTGACCTTATCCTTCATCCCACTCATAAGAAATTGGGTATTCCACTTAAGCGACCTGTCCAAATTCAGGGAATTCAACAGTAAATCGAATCCTTGCGTTTGGGTTCCTGAAAAATTTCCCCGGTATTGATAGATGCCATTTGAGTCAGGTACTTCTGTTTCTCCGATCAGGTCCTCTCCTACTTTGGAATAAAACTCCAGGGTACCACCGATTCTTCCACTTTTTGATTCAAAGTCAAGTCCCACATTCACTATTCTTATCTTTTCCCAGCGAAGCTCAGGATTTGGAGGATTGGCTATAAAGGCATATCTAAGTCCAGAGACGAATGGGTGGTCATTATAATACATGAGTGTGGTGTACGCGCTTGTCGCTTTGTCCACATTCCCATTGTAACCATAGCTCATCCTCACTTTCAAATAGGGCATTCCCTGCCATCCATAGAAATCTTCCTCACTGAGAATCCAACCCGCTCCTGCACTCCAAAGTGGAATACCACGTTGGTTGGTCTCTACACCAAAGAGATTTGACATATCTTTTCTGGCACTTAAAGTAAGGAGGTACTTTTTACTATAAGAATAGCCCACGTTGGCAAAATAGGAAACGTACCTGTCCAGATTCCCGGAATGGGTACCTCCGTAAGGGATGCTTTGATAACTACCCCAATTCTGATATTGGGGAAATTGACTGGTATAATCCACAGGAGTACTTAGTCCGATAGCATCATCATACCCGTAGTAGATCATCCTATCCGTATAGCTTTCCATATCCCGAAGCTCCCAACCTGCTAAGGCATTGACCTCGTGAGAATTTTTAGTGAAGTTATAGGTAAGGTTTGCCCGTAGATTATGGCTGAAAGAAAGCCCATTGGAATGGGAGAATCTACTTCCTCTAGGCATAAGCAGGGACAAAGTACCATCTTCTCCAGTCTGAGTGAAGCTATTGATCTGGTGACGGACAGCAAAGAGATCTTCCGACTCAATATTCCGCAATTCAGTACTATTATTCCAATATTGATAGTACAACTGTGCATTTAGACCAGGTAGGATTTTGTAATTCAATCCAAGGTTTGCACGGATATCCATTGAAAGACTACGTTCATTTCTTTTTCCTAACTCATTCAAGGGAATTGAACTCCAGTCAAGCAAACCTTTTCCCTGATTTTCTTCCACAAAGCGGGTATTTATCTGTGAAACAACAGCGAGGGGATTACCCTGTGCATCTGCCAATGCTTCATAGGGATATAGGCTAGGAACTCCGGTATCGGCGTAGGATGATCCTCTGGATAGGTAAACTCCTGTGGAAATTTCCAATTTCTCCCGCAATAGCTTCCAGTCCTGACGTGCATTCAGTGTAATTCTACCTGACTCCCTTCCTACCTGTTCACTTTTATTTTGGTCATACCCCCCGGAAAAGTTAAACCTATGTGCTTTGCCTCCTCCAGTTACCTGAAATGCATATTGCTGTAGTATGGCAGGCCTATAGTAATACCTGCTCAGCTCACTGCGGGAATCCTGAGATTCGTATTGTGAAAGCTTGGCATCTGCCTCCTGTTGATTCAATCTACCTTCTCTGGCAGCAAGCAAGGTCTCAACCACGGGAGATAGCGGGCTGTGAGCAGAACTACTGATACGTGAATCATAATAACCGGAATCAAATAGTCTCCGCTCCTGAGCAATAAAATCCCTCATTTGCATCAACGGCAGATAGAATAGATCTGGCTGATTAGTCAAGGTTACATTTGACTGAATGGCTACCTGCATTTCCTGTCCATACCTCCCAGATTTCGTAGTGATTACTATAACACCATTACCTGCCTGGGCACCCCAAATAGAAGCTGCAGCCGCATCTTTCAATACTGTAATGGAGGCAACATCGTTTGGATTGAGATTATCGATATTTCCTTCATAGGGTAAATTATCAATCACTATCAGCGGTTGGGTATTTCCAAATAAGGTGCTTCTACCCCGTATACTGATCGGATCATCTCCTGCTGCAGCTCTGTTGAAGATCAGACCCGGAGTCACATCCTCCATTCTGTCCAGAATACCAGTGCTGACACGTCTATCCACTAAATCCTGATCCAAATAGGAAAAAGAACCTGTGACTCTTTCCTTGGGAATCTTCTGGTAGCCTGTAGAAACTACTTCGACATGATCCAACCCTATCTCCTCAGTTCTAAGTAGGATCTCCAACTTATTCTCCCTGGGAATGCTCACCTGAACTATCTCAGTATGGTAACCTACATAACTGATGGTCAAGCTATAGGACCCCTGAGGAAGGGCTAAGCTGAATTCCCCTTTTTCATCGGCTACAGCAGAGATTTTAAACCCATCTACCAGCACCATAGCACCGGGAAGGCGTAGTTTATTGTTTGCTTCCAGGACTATCCCTGTCAGAATACTATCCTTTTTGATCTGAACCCCATCTACTCTCATAGCTATACCTATAGCCAAGAGGATCAAGACGATTCGGGTGAGGTTAATTAGTTTCTTTTTCATATGTTTATAATTGCTTTTTTTATGGCCATATGGAATCTCGCAGGGTTTATAATCATCCCAGTGTGTGACTTTTTAGTCATGCTCGATTTCATATGATTATAATTTGTTTTTTAAAGGCCATATAGCCTGTCCCGATTTTTCTTCGGGAGAATCTCGCAAGGGTATAATCATCTCTCTGTGTGACGTTCTTCCTCATGCTCGATTTCATGGTGTGATGAGATGTGAAGTGGAAACAGGTTTAGGGCTAGCTAGGTAGGATTCAATCAGCTGTGACCAGCCTTCCAGCGTGGATGGGAAATCGCCAGTACGGAGGATTTTACCTTCCTTATCCAGCAGCAGCTGAGCAGGAAAGGCTTGAATCTGGTATTGCTTTAGAAAGGGATGGGATATCCCTCCGGAAAATAGATTCAGTGAGGTTTCAGCCGTGTAAAGTCCACTTTCCAGACTTTTTTGCCAGCGCTCAACTTCCGAATCCCCGGAAATGGTCACAAAAAGAATCTCAGGATGAGCTTCATAGGCCTGCATTAGTGGTAGGAAGTTGTTTTTGGCAAACTTCAGGCAGGAACCACAGCCGCTAAGCCAGAAATCCAGCATAACCAATTTCCCTTTCCAGGAAATCGGGTATACCTCTGAACCATCTGATGCCATAAGTGGGTAATTGAGTACCTCCCTGCCAGCAATATTTGATTCATATATCTTTTGCAGATATCCTTCCACCCATGGATTCTGCATTCTATCCAAAACAGCTGAAATCAAAGAATCCGCCTCAGAGGTGTTTCTGTATTCCCGAATGAGGTACAGTGCATCCACCTGATCGCGCAAAGATTCGGGAAGAGTGGCACTTAGGTAAAAGAATGAGACAGGCGATACTCTTTCCAGTAGTTTATTCTCTAGGTAGACCGATTCAGTCCATTCTGCTGGAACGACTTTCCAGTCTTGCACAGCTGATATATCTTCCGATTGCATTCCAAACCTGAGTAAGAGTTCCGCCCAATCCATACTTTCAGGTCTGGCTATAGCGATAAACTCCATGGCTTCCTTTCTCAATTTGCCAGTCCAGTAAGCGTGAAGCCATGCATATAGGTCGGGATCCAAATCCTCTTGATGCCGGCTGAGTTCGGATAGTATACTGCTCTCTGGACTGGAAAGCTGTAAGAGTTGGGAGGCCCGTTTAATCCTCTCCTCTTCAGAATCCAGCCAAAGCATCTTGCGGTTCCATCCGGTACGGTATTGCTCCGATATACGGTTATATTCTTCCTGCTTTTCCGGTGAGTCCAGAATCCTCCCTACATCAGATAGAATCATAGCCGGATTGAGATTTGCTTTAGCTGTCCTATCCAGCTCCTGTAAGTGCACCTGCAGCCTAATCTTATCTGCATCAGGACCAGAGAGCAGTAGCTTACCAGTAGACTGATCCCAAAGCACTGCGAGTGAGTCTCCTGCCTGAATCCATATATTCTCCAGAAGGACATGCTGACCATCCCAGAGATGGAATCTGCCTATGGACTCGCTCATAGAAATACGGGATTCGGAAACCTGTTTTCCCTGCGTGCCGGAGAAGAAATTCCCAGCATTCAGCTGTAGCGTATCTTGCTGCAGCCATGAATAATCATAGCGTGTATCCAATTCAAGCTCCCGAATCTCCCAGTGCAATACTGCTGAAGTCTCAGAGGCGGAATTGACCTCCGCACGAATAGTGAAATATGCTTGCTCCCCCATGCGGGCAGAAGGACTCTCGCCCTCCTGCCCTTTTGCAGCGGAGTGATCAACCAAATCAAAAACCTCCGGCAGATTATCGGAGCGGATTTCTCCGCCCCGATGGGTGTCTCCAGTATCAGTGGAGACGTGGGGCATAGACCTATGAAGAAAATCCGCCCCGGGTGAATCAGCAACTTGTGCTGTGGAAGTGCTTCCGTATAGGCATAGCGATGCCAGGAAGCATGTGTATAGATGTTTTTTCATGCTTTTGAATTTTAAGCTGGAAGACGGGAGACGGAAGACGGAAGACCGGTGTCCGGTGTCGGATGTGCGATGTCCGATACTTCGACTTAGCTCAGTGCAAGTGCTGGAAGCAGAAGTAGGCAGTCGCAGTGAGCAGAAGTCAGAAAGCTAAAAGCTAAAGTCAGAAATCTGAAATCCTAACCACCGACCTTCAGGTCATTTTGAAGGAGTTCCGGCTGAGAAATCTCTCAACTCTAACTTCTTGACTCTTGGTACTTTGTACTTGATACTTTGTACTTCTCACAAGACATAGAAATCCCACCTTAGCCTTCTTGGCCAACCACTTGTAGTGAGCTTGTCGAACCAGCAATAATGAATAAGAAATAAACTGAAGTAATGGAGCTGTTGACCTGCTGCAGCAGATGATCTCCATTTTGTCGTCACTGCGATCCCGAGAATCGGGAGAAGCAGTCCCGTATTATTAAGTACTAGCTTCCCTGCAATAACGATAATCGTCACTCCCTGATCTGTATGGATAGTCCCGAGACGCTAGCGGATTCGGGAGCAATCAGAGAGAAAAAGTGTCCCAACCCTTAAATCGGATTCTTGGGCTTCAGAGGATACAGGCGATCTACCGCGGCGATGCCTGAATACTCTAAGGATTGGTCAATAGGTAGAGAGCAAGTATTATCATTCTGAATACCAATCACACACAAGTAAACTCCTGATAAGGAAATCCCGATTTTATGAAGTATGTGATAGGTTCTGGACAATTTATGTCTAACTTTTAACGATGAAAATCATTCCTTATGCTCTCTGTAAGCAGAATCTTCGCTATATTGAACTAAGATTCGCTTACAGGCAAATATTGGGATTTCCAGTAAGTAAAAACCAGTAAAAAAGGCCATTTATCAGTATTCTGAATTCTGCTTCAGTCAAAAAACTTCTAGCATGAAACAACCTCAAAAAATTATGCGGATACTCAGAGAATCACAGGATTTTTCTCAGGAATATGTAGCTGATGTATTAAATATCAACCAAAAGACTTATTCAAATCTGGAATCAGGAAAGTCTAAATTAACAGTAGACCGAATTCAACAACTGGCCGAACTTTATCATGTAAAGCCAGATTATTTTCTTTCAGAAGATCTGCCAGTTATTAATTATAATTCAGGGCCTAACAGTCATGGAGGGAATTTCGAAACCTACAACAACAATTTCGTTGAGCTAGAGTTCGTGAAATCTGTATATGAAAAAATCCTACAAGAGAAAAATAACACAATATCAAATCTCGAAAATCAAGTTGAAAAGCTTACTTCAATTATTCAAGAATTAACAAAGAAAAAATGAGCCATACCGTAATCGGATCCTTTAGAATTAGTCATAATTATGCTCCTGAACACTTGGCAGCTGAACTAGATATTCCTATAGAAGATTATTTAAAAATGGAAAATGGAGAATTATTGCTATCTACTGAGCAGGCAGCAAAACTTGCTGAATTCTATCAAGTTGATCCAGCCTTATTCTTTCTAAAGGGGCTATCAGTAACCAATTACAACCATGGTCCAAATTCACATAGTGGTCCAATTACTACATACAATAACAATTACGGGTTTAAAGAGCTTGTGGAAAAATTAATGATAGAAAATGATGAGTTGAAGAAAGAGTTGCAAAAGTTTAAAAAATAGGTTAGAACACAGCATCAGTGAAATTCATTTTATAATTATTTTACCTGTAGACAAACCTAAAGGAAGTTTAGAGTTTGGGAAACAAGCCTTATATTAATGTTCATAGTCTTAACTCAAAACGCCAGAAATGGGTAACCAAATTAGGTGGTAAGTTAATACTAATATGTGATAGCAAATTAATAATTTTGCTTATTGCTTAATATAAGGCAACTGACACAAGAAAATAAGAGTAAAACAATAAAGAGATACTTTATATCAATTTCAAAACTAGTAATGAAAATAAAAATATTAAGTACAGATTTTGATAAGGTAATATCGAGTTTGTTCATAACTGGCTCAACTAGTTATGACTATTGCCTTAAATATCTTGTTCCATTAGTAGATAAGCTAGATATTCAGAGAACGCTTCAAGACTCTAAATTCTATCAGAGACTTGAGAGAGACTTAATCAAAGGTTGTATAATGCCTCCAATTACCATTGCCTTCATTCAAGATTCATCTAAATCTGTTACGGAAAAAGATGCGGATAAGTTTGTGAATGAAAATATTGAAAAGGCATTCATTTTAGATGGAATTCAAAGATTAAACACACTCAATAGAACAAACACCAAACAAGCAGGAAAGCTTGATCTTGATAGGTGTCTATATCTTAATATTCTAGTTTGTTCATCGATGGACAACCTTCTTTACAGAATGATAACTTTAAATAATGGACAAAAACCTATGTCTGCGAGACACCAGATTGAAATATTAACCAGTAATCTTATTGAGTTCCCCGAATCCGAAATACCTGTTGTAACAGAAAAAGAAAAGAAACAGGTTAAACTAAAAGTGGTATTCAACAAAGATGTTTTTGTTAAGGGGTATCTTGCATTTTTATCTAATTCAACTAACATTGAAAACAAGAAGATAATAGAAGAAAAAATGGATCAACTGATTGCTGACCGAATAATGGACACTGAGATTACTTCTGAAGATATTGAATTTACTGAAATCGTAAAACTGGTGAATCAAATATCGGAAAATGATTTTGTCTACAAATGGCTCAAAAACCAAAATAACTTTATTGGATTTTGTGTCGGTATTAAAAGCTCGTTCGAATATGTGAAAAACATTTCAGAAGATAGATTACAATCCATCTTGAGCAATTATGAGAAGGCATTTTCTTCTTTCAATTATTCACAAATAAAAGTTGGTTTGTACAGGAGAAATCTTAGTTCACATTTCTTTAAAAATTTGCAGAGAATGCAAAGCATGGATGAATTAGAACTGATTGATGAACTTTCCCAAATAGATTAATCTTTGAAATCATGAATGTTGGGAGATTTGAATTCATAGAGAACGTTCAAGCTAGATTTGTCTCAACTATTCCGACAATTCTAGAAATAGATGGTCCGGCTAGAGAAGAACTTATTCTAGTTAGACTACTTACTGGGACGTTGAAAATAAAAGATCAAATTACAGGGAGCCAATTCGTTCAAAAGAATAATTATTCAAAAACAGATTACTCTGAGAATAGAGTTATATCGATGAGGCCAGTTCGCGATTGTTTAGACGTTGGATTGTCTGAAGTCCACTTGAGCCAATATATAACGAACTCTATTCATTACGGTAATAAAAAACTTTTCAAAAATTTTCTTCTTGAGTTATCTCATTTTTTCTTGTGTAAAGAAAACAATTCCCATTTGTCTGGTTTTTTGCATTTATATAGATCATTGGAATTTATATCATACTGCTTCCCCCTATTTTACGCAAGTCGATCAAAAGATTATCATGGAACATTCAATACATTAAAAGGGTATTTTAAGGGTTCAGACGGTGAAAGAGACTTTCTGAAAAAATTCGTTAACGAACATCTTTTTAAAACCGATCCAATTTTAGACATACAATTACATATTCCGATTAATGCTGTCAACCCCATATTGCAGAAACAATTTTATGATGCATTTCTAAAAATACAATCTCAAAATCGTAAACAAATTGAATTGATCAATAGCCTTCCTAATTATGAAATAATCACAAACAGAAAATCATTAATAAGCATAATGATCTCTTTGAGAAACAGAAATTTCCATCTTTTAGAAGGAGACTATAACGACAACCTAACTTCCGAAGAACTTTATGATTTTGATGGCTTTTATTCGAACTTCAATGAAATATTTTTAAATTGGATTGCATTGATTTATTTTAAACTTTTGAATAAAGCTGTTGAATTTGATAAATAATGAGAGTATACCGTTTTATAAAATAGAATTCACACCATTTATACTCTAATCATTTCGACATCAGATTAAAGACAGGAAGAATTTGTTCAACCAAATCCTTTGTTAATTTAGCCATAGGTCTTCTATTAAAGTTCTTCTCATTAAAGTAATTACCAAAATAAAATTGATAAAATTCTTCATTACTTGAAGCCAATGGTTCCAATATAGACTTTAAAGAATTAGCATAAGTAGTATTAAGCATATCACATTTAACCACAAGTTCACCAACGATATCTAGATGGGATTGGTAAATATCCTTTAATTTAAATAAATTTATATTGCCCTCCTTTAAATTGTCCAAAACACGACTGCCACCGAAAATTTTTCTATATCGATCAAAAGGTGACATATATATCATATTATCCTTAAAAATTAAAGAAAAATTCTCAGGATCACTTTTGTTCGGTTTTAAGTCTTTGATTAATACATTAAATGTGACATCACTGTAAAACCCTTCTAAATATGGGTGTAAATGTGTGTCTAGTTTCATTACATTAGAGCCTTTCAAGGAAGAATTACAATAATAACAAGAAGGAATTAGGTTAAAAAAACTCAAAGCTAAAAATGGATGATGCTTTTGAGAAAAAAAATGATCGAAAGTTGGTCTGATAATCCCTTTTCCTTTCTTACTAATTACTGTGTTTATATAATTTCTATTACAATAAGGACAAGTATTAACATTTAATTCATTAGCTATTTTATAAGCATAATCATCGAATAAGGAAAAATCAATTATACTATTAATTAATAATTTTATATTCGAATCCATCAAAGTTGTCAAACCAACACTATTTTTTACATCATTTTCAGTATTAATAGCAGAGTCAGGACGACATAAGATTAAATCTTCTAAATTTTTATCATCATTTAAATAATTTAGAATATCAAAGATTAGTTGCTCTTGTAAAACTACCCATGGCTCTATATTTGCTCGTAAAACATTAACATATTGAGATTGATTTTCAAGTTTTGAAGTAGCAAGTAATAGTTGATTAGTCAACGTTTTTTTTAAACTACCATGTAATGAGTGCTGTTTCAAATTATTTGAAGCTCCTCTAAAAATAACATTTAATACATTTAAAAAGTAATCACATCTACTCTTTATACTTACCTTAATTTGATTAAAATAATTTCGTGAGATTTTATCTAAATTAACATGTTCAATTTTAATCATTTCCTAATCGCTCTTTTAGCATTCGTAATCTGTCAATTTCCTTATTTCTCATATCAATTATAGAATCTATAACATTATCATCAGATTTACTTGCCACCAATTCAAATAGCTTTGATTGAATAAATGGTTCACCAATTATTTCAATGCGCTTTTTATAATTGTTTTGAAATTCTTCTTTACTAATCCTCTTTGCTATATTTAACTCCTCAATGAGTTGTTCAATTCTTCTTCTCGCAAATTCTCCCATGAGACTGTTTTTGAGAAAAAATGAATTTGTAAATAATTCATGGATATTACTACCAAATGTCTGACTAAAATTTGACTTATCTTCTGGAAGACCATTTTCCTTTAAAAGCATTACATTCTCTAATGGAATATCAGATAAAATAAAAGGGGAATGAGTTATTATTACAATATTGATCGATTTTACGTCTTTCAAATGCAAGGCGGAAATGGCATTCAATAAATTATTCAAAAAAATTCTTTGCATTTCAGGATGTGAGTACAATTCAATCTCCTCTAAAACAATATTTATATAACTATATTTAATCTTATTTGAATTGCCACGAGGCCGTGAAACAGATTCTATATTTGAAATATGATACAAAATAGAGCTAATAGAATAAAGTTGCTGTTTTTGACCTGAGCTTAAAGATTCAAATTCTATTTCATCCTTTCTATTTTCCTTATTTTTATCAGAATCATTCTTATTTTCAAGAAAAATCTTAGTATTGAAAATTGCGGGAGGCAAAAATTCAATATAAGAATTTCCTTTATTTCTAAATTTCTTTATTAAACTTAAATACTCACTAAACTTATAACTACATTGTTTTACATCAATATATTTATATCTTAATAGATTAGCTGCTTGCTTAAATTTTAATACGACATGTGACTTGTCTTTATAAATTTTATCTACCAAAAAATTAATAGGCTTTTGATTAGTCAGGGGGTCTTCAACTTTAGTATCATTAAAATTAATATAATATTTAAAATAAATGCTTATAGCTTTATATATCAAGTATTTTTTTAACTCTAAATAATTTTCTGGTACCTCATATTCAATATTAAATTTTTCTGCTATCCTTGCCCACAAATAATCTTCCGAATACTCTATATCATCTAAACGTATAACTTTCTCCTCTCCCTCAAACACAGAATATTGAATAACCTTTTTTCTGAAATCTTGTTTTCGTAGGGTTAATAAAAATGAATCAAATTCCAATTGATCTAATAAATCATTATAAATAGAATTTGATCCTAACTGAATTAAATTGGTCATTAACCTTGCATGAACTAAATGGTTTTCAGTATTTATATCAATATTACCATGTTTTCTAAAAGGATTTAATACTAAAGGTGTTTGATAACCATCATTCTTGTGAAAAACCTTTTCTAACCATTCCTCATCTTTTCTTTGCATTGGATTATAAGCATAATGCGAATAGTTAGTAACGATAGAGTAAAACAATCCTTCAAAATTACTATGACTTAGTTCAACCTCTTCCAATAAGGCGCCCGTTACTGTTCTCTCTGTATAAACTACTACAGAATCCCCTTCACATAATACTCTATAAATTCTGTCCGTTTTAAAGATCAACTCACCATAAACCCCATCTATCTTTTTTATTTCAACTTTAGGATTACCAATTTTTTTAAAAAATTTGTGCGAAATATTATTTATGATTCTTAACATTAACTCAATAACGGAGCTCTTACCAGATCCATTCTTGCCTACAATTGCCGATACATTTATATCAGGTTTTCCTGTATTAAAAAAATGATCAGGTAACTTACTTTCTCTAATCAATTCATAATTAGGATCAAATCTATATTCAGAAGAAAAATAGTAATACTCTCCTATCTTTAAATTATTTAAAAATGTTTTTTTTAAGTTTTTTAAGGGTCTGATTGCAATTAATTTCATTAGCAAATATTTCTTTTTGATAAAAACCTATTTTTTTTTACATGCATAAAAATTTAAACTTTAAAGCTTTTCAGATAAAAGAAACCCAGTATTATTAAATTCCTAATGACAAAATGGTATATTTTACTTTATGGTATATTTAACCATTATAATCACTTAAACCGAATTTGTAGGTTTATTTTAATCTTCAAAAGATCATCTTTTCTATAAAGCCAGCCGTAGTTATAGTTTTTGCCGGACGCCCTTGGTCTTCCCGGAAATTTGGCATCCTCCCCTGTTGACGGCTGCTCAAACTTTGTGTTATTTAATAAATAGTTTCTAAAAAGATTGAAATCATAGATATGAAAACAGACTATATCCCCGTCTTTCTTAGCGATGATAACACCGCCAAAGGAATCGTATTCTCCAAGCCAAGGCTTTTCGGAAGTCATACCCATAGCAGCTTCCGTTAGGAATCTTTTTAGTTTGTACTCATATAGCTTTTGCTCACTAGCCTCACCACCATAAAAATTCATGGGATCCATCTCTTCTAATATTGCTGATATTTTTGTCAGAGAAGAATCTCTAAATACCCATCTATAATACAATGACCAACCAATTATTTCCGGTAAATCCCCATCAATCATTTTTAGATTTTTCCATAGCTGATTGGATTGGATCTTTTCAAATTTCATTTCACAACCCAGCTGCTGTAATTCTTGAAGACGAAAAGTGAGTTTTGACATTCTACCTTCCGGCTTGTAAGTTCTGGCATTAAAGTCTTCTATCGTCTCTTTTAAACCATCTACTGTAGAGAAAATAAAATTGTTGCCTACGCCAGTATTGAATAAGGTAGAATTTCCGCCGATTAGGGATTTTATGCTAAAACCAAGATCAGTTTCTGTAGCTAGCCTATGATCATAGATTTTTAACTGAATATCTGACTTTACACTACTATCAGCTTTTAACTTATTGATATGAGAAGTTTTTAGAAAATCTTGAACTTCCAAAATTGGGAAGGAACTACCCTTGCCTTTTAGAATTCCATTGTACAGCAATTTGGATATCTCGCTAAAATCAGAGAATGAAAACTCACCAATCTGCTCATTTGACTGATTATTTTTCTTATAAATTTTTATGCTATCATTTCTATCAAACTCAAGATTATATTGACTTTCACTTTTATAAGCCTTTACAATTTCATATACATTGCTGAAATCTTTCTTTAGATTAACATCAGACTGAAAAAGGTTGCCCTCAGCTAGAAGCGTTACTAAAACGTATAATTCGCTCCACTCGCCTTTATTTCCTTTGAGCATTATATTATTTCTTTTATAATCCTTTCCGCAGTAGCCCTGATCGCCGGCACGGCCACTGAATTACCAAATTGTTTGTAAGCTGACGCATCAGCCACAGGGATTACATAGTCATCCGGAAAACCTTGCAGTCTAGCCCATTCTCTGGGAGTCATTTTTCTTATTCCTAGGCGATTTACTTCTCCTTTGATATGTGTGATAGGGGTGAAATCTTCCAGCCTGTCGTCATACACCAGGTTGCGTTCTCTACCCATTCCCCCACAAACAACTGCATTTGCAATCCCATCATCAGGAATGATTTCATACCCAAAGCCGTTTCCCTTACCCTCATGTCTGGCTTTATGCTCCTTGAGGGTTTTTAGGTATTGGTTAGAAAGGTAATATTTCACAGAAACCACGGTTTCTTCCTTGACATCTTCAAAAGAAACCACTTTATCCAAAGGCTCAGGATATTCAAATTCAGAAATCCCTAAATCTTTTCTGAATCCTACAATGAAGATCCTCTCTCTGTTTTGAGGGACACCAAAATTCTTGGCATTCATGATTTGTGGATCAGGAACGTAATATCCTAGATCTTCTCGAAGCACATTTAGAATAGTAGCTAGGGTTCTTCCTTTATCGTGGTTGCGGAGACCTTTTACATTCTCCAGAAAGAAGGCTTTTGGTTTTTTTCTTTTAATGATCTCGGCAACATCAAAAAAGAGTGTTCCTCGAGTGTCTTCGAAACCACCTCTTTTACCTGCAATCGAAAATGCCTGGCAAGGAAATCCTGCACAAAGCAAATCAAAGCCATCAGGTATAAATCTCTTTGTTTCTTCCTTGGTAATATCTCCAAAAGGCACCTCTCCAAAATTGGCTGCGTAAGTTTTCTTAGCCTGTTCATCCCACTCACTGGTAAAAACACACTTTCCTCCCAAACTTTGCATCGCAAGCCTAAATCCACCTATTCCAGCGAATAGATCAATGAATTTGAATTTTGGTTCTTTTGGTTCAGGAAAAGGCACTTTATTTTTAAAATCAAAAAGCATGTATTGAAGTGCTTCCTCTGCTACTTCGTAGGTGATCTCTTCTTCAGGAAATTTATATTCAAGAGCATATTTTACATGCTTGACAGCTTCCTTCTTATAAAACTGCGAAATACCGTTTTTACTATTATGCAAGTAATGGGTAAGGGCTGCTTTCCCATAATCAGAGGGTTCCACTACCCGCACTTTGAACTTCTGGCCAAAAACCTCTTCAATTGATATTTTCTCCTTTAACTTCATTCTTGGTCTATTGAGCATTTTGAAGAGATTCTTTCTCTTCATTTAAATCTAAAAATAAGATAGTCCAAATATATCTAATCTCTAATAACACTCTCCCATCCTATTACAGAATATTAGGACATTGTCACAGATTGTCAATTCTATTATGAATACTTACTGATTTCATCCAGAACCTTTTTGATACTTGCTCCCAACTCCCCCTTCACCTCAAAATCCCAAAACCTCAATACAGTCCAACCTTTTGACTGATAGTAGGAATTGACTTCCTGATCCCGCTGCATATTCCGTTCGATCTTGGCTATCCAAAATTCTTTGTTAGACTTGATAGTATTTTTCCGATTCTCCCAATCATAGCCATGCCAGAAGGAGCCATCTACAAAAATGACGAGTTTGTATTTCTTCAGGCTGATATCCGGCTTACCAAGTAGTGGCTTCTTTGGAGTTTTATATCTCACTCCTGCCTGCCATAAGGCTTTCTTCAAAAGTTTCTCAGGTTTGGTATTCTTCCCTTTAATCTGAGACATTTGAACAGATCTGGCTTCAGTGGTGTAAAAGCCATTCTCCTCGCAGAAATGTGGGATTGCTATTTTGGGTCGTATGTAGGATTTATTCTTATTCAAAGAGTTCTTTGATCTGAATTTCTAAGACATTGGCGAGTTTGGCTATTACCTCCAGTGAAGCATTCCGCTTTCCCTGCTCAATCCCTGATACATAGGATCTATCCAATCCCGAGCCAGAAGCCAACTGTTCCTGAGACATTCCCCTAAGCTTTCTAATTTCTTTTATCCTTAAGCCGAAATTTTCTTTTACGTCCATTGAAGATTTTTACTCTATATTTATGTTGATTATAATCAACATTTTTAAAATATTTATTATCTTAAGATAGCTTCATTTGGTACTAAAAATAACAAAATCTTATGTTCCTAGACTATCTACCTCATCCCCTTCCTGAAAATTGGCTTATTAGCGAAATAGATCAGGACAACGAATACCTGGAATTCCTTGGACATAATGGAGAATTCCTGGTGTCAATCATGAAACATGAATACGACAATCCTAAAAAGCCTTACTACCTAAGCTTAACCCAACTAAAGGGGATTCTTGGACGATTTGATTTTGAAAGTCTGGATTGGCCAGAATGGTTTCAAGCTGAAAAAGAGGCTTTGGAATCAGCATTGAAACTGATGGAATGGATAAACCAGAACTATGGGACTTTTGACCCGGTAACCAATTATGTGCTGGTGTCCTTGGGAACTGAGGAAAGGATAGATTCCATTAGAAGACATTTTGATGGAAGGATTATGGTTCAGGAATTCCAAAACCGCAAGTTGGTATTTAGGGAAGTGAATTTGACATGGGGAGCAGACTCACATGCTGAGGCGGCTTTAAAAGCGATTAATTAGCTATACGAAGCTCAGGCTTTTGATACGGAAGATCTAGTGGTCGGATATCTATGCAATGAAAAATTCCAGTTGATAGATGATCTGAGACCCGCAGTTTTGGATCGGATAAAGAAAAGTACGGTTGTAAATTAAGAAGTCAAGATCTATGAAAGCACTTGAAGAAATCCCCTTTAAGCCCGAGAAAGGTCATTTGGTCAAGTTTCACACGCCATATCCTGAAGAAGACCCAAGTCAGTTGTACTTACTGTTAGAGGTAAAGGATTATGATCATTTTGATACGCCTTGGGCAGATATTCTGGCATTGGGTACAGGATTTTCTTTTCCCTCTATCAATATGGTGAAGCTGGAAGATCTGGAAGTGGTGGAATGGAATACCGAAGAGTTGTTAGGTAATTATGGAGCTGTCCTCAAAGAAGACGGTTCGAAAGTTCCGGGAAAAATCATTCAGATTTCAACTGATGGAAACAATAAAGAACCACTTGGGAATTTAACCATACACGCACTTATCAGGGATGATAAAGGTGAAGAGCACAATGGAAGGTTGTTAATGGATTCTTTGAGGTGATTTGTTTGAAGATGGAATTCCAAAGTATTATACTAATAGATTATTTCCGAAGTCAATTCTATTTTGGTATATCTAATGGAAGATAAGGTATATTCTTTTACGTAATTCCTGCATATTTGTATTGTTAGGTCTGATCAAGCCTCTTTCAGAAATGAAACGTAATCAGATAAAGAATTGGCCCCTATTTAGGGGCCTTTTATATTTAAGAGATCTTTTAGTAATCCTATGTGAATATTGGCAAGGTTTTCATTCTACAGAGAGTTTTTGGCTAAAGTTGGAAGCAGTAGAGATCCACTTATTGGAATGAGCTAAGGGCGCATTCCTATTGAATCGTTAGCTACGGTTTCACCTGAAAATTGGCGTAGTGGCATTCGTATTTTCTATAAATATCAAGCAATCAAAGTGTTTGATCAAAGGAATGAAATAAATATCTGTTTCTTTCTCTTTCCCATACCCGACCAATTTGGTGGGTCCGATAATGGCATCTGGGCTCAGTTCCTTCTTTAAAATTGACGTATCAACAATGGTAGAACTCCCCATTTCAGCGAGTTTATTTTCCCAGAGCTCGTATTCGCTAGACAGCAATTTTTCGGTTTTTAGTTTCTCTATATAATCATGATCTCGATGAATATATTTCTCACCCATATAGGAATAGGTTCCTTGTAATGTCAAAAGCCCTACTGCGTAGTAATCCTCCTTAAACTCCTTTTTGAGATAATAGCCCATCAATCCGATTTCATTATCTGAAATGACTTCTTTGGATATATGAGCATTGTGAGCCCAAACGATGATTTTGTTGTCTGATTGATTGGCTAAATAAGAGATTCTTTCAGCCATTATTTCGTCCCTGCTCTGAATGGGCTGCTTATCCTTAAGATGGACATAATTGATGTAAGAGTTTTTTCCATTGAACAAAATCTCCTCGAGGGAATCAGTCAGTTTTCCTGAAACTTTCAACTGATTTTCAATGGCTAAAATATCATTGTAAATCCCATTTTTGAGATTGATTTCTTTCTTCCCGTCATCAGTTTCACTAGTTGAAATATTCAATTCAAGGTGTTTGAGAAGATTATTCAATTTTATATCCTTCATCGGTGCAACTTTGTCACTCAGCAATTCATAGAAGGCCCAGAGTGAATCATCGCAACCTTTAAATTCTACAGCATACTTAGTTCGATTGTCCTTATACCATTGCAAGAAGGATTTCATTTCTTCAGTCTGGTAAATAGAAAACAGATGTTTCCGCATCAGACTGTCTATTGGACTGGTATCCAATTCCTTGTTAAATACTTCGATATCATCATAGGGACTTTCCAAAACCACCAGATTGAACCCTTTTTCCTGGATCAATCTTTTGGTAATTATTTCTCTGAGTTGATAAAACTCTGAGGTACCATGGGTACTTTCTCCAATTGCCACTATCTTTTTGTCCCCTACTTTGGCGATCAATTCGTCCAAACTTTTATGCCAGGTTTCGGGATTAGAAATGTCCATTTGAACAGAGGATTTTGATAATGCTGAGGATAGGTCTGCCGTATTGAAGTCTTTCAATGTTAACCTCTTGGTTTCTTCTAAGGTCTGAATGTCTTTACCATCAATTTTCACCATAAAATCGTCAAACCAGGCAGTTCCTCCCTTGCCCAAAATCCCTCCAACATAGATATATTTTGCATTGGGTGGATAGGGTACTTTTACTGAATATTCTGTCCAATCACTACTACCTCTGATATGACGATTTTGCATACTTTCAAAAACCAAATGATAACCACTTTTTTCGCCATCAATCCACATGATCAATCCAACATAGTCTTTTACTTTTTCATATTTTATCCTGCCAGTTAGTTCTATTGTGTCTCCAGCATAATTGGCTAGGAATCGATTCATAATGAATCCGAATTTCCCGTTTTCATCTGAGACAACCTTCCCCACAATATTCCCATCGCTTTCTTTTTCCCCTTTTATGATGTCGAAACCACCATATTTATACCAACCCTTAGGCATTGATTGCTCAGCTGAGTCAAACTCATTGAAGTTTAAATTGAACTTGTTTTGGGCAGTAGAGACCAGAGGGGAGCCCAAAATACATAAGAGGAAAAGGTAGAATTTCAAAATGCGCATATTGATTTAGTAGGATGCTGACCACCGATAAAAAATCCTTGATTAACTGATCTTTATTTATTTATAACTCATTGTTAAAAGGCTTTCAAGAAGGATTCGGCTCTAAAGTAGAGAATAGGAAAGGTTAGTTAGTTCCTTTTAAAATCATTTAACTAAAAAGTAGTCCTGCACTTTACCCCATTTCTTTACCAAGCATCGGTAAAGCTATCGGCAGGGTGATTATGAGCTCTAGAATTTAATAAGAGCAGTTTGGCTAAAGCCCGAATAATTGAATGACCCTCTCACTAGGAATGGGCTAAAGCCGCATTCCTAGTGATGGGATAGTGGGATAATGATATTAGGAATGAATAAAAGCCACATTCCTAGTAATGGGATAGTAATTCAGGAATTGCCTTAAACCCTAATTCTATCTCAATGGAGAATTCATGAAATCGGACCCCATCAATTCCCTCCATCTTTAGATGGAGGATATATAAAAATCCGGCAGACAATTTCCGGCTTTAGCCGAATGTTTGAATCCTGTGTTTTTTGGCTAAAGCCGGGGTTGGGGGGATAATCGAAAATAGGAATGGGATTTTGGAATGAATAAAAGGAATGGGCTAAAGCCACATTCCTAGTGATGGGATAGTGGGATAATGATATTAGGAATGAATAAAAGCCGCATTCCTAGTGATGGGGATTTTGGAATAATGTTATTAATGAATTAAAACCGCCCTCCTAGTGATGGGATAGTAATTCAGGAATTGCCTGAAATCTTAATTCTATCTCATTGGAGAATTCATGAAATCGGATTTCATCAATTCCCTCCATCTTTAGATGGAGGATATATAAAAATCCGGCAAACCATTTCCGGCTTTAGCTGAATGTTTAAATCCCGTGGTTTTTGGCTAAAGCCGGGGTTGGCGGGAGAATCGTCTATAGGAATGGGCTAAAGCCGCATTCCTAGTGATGGGATTTTGGAATGAATAAAAGGAATGGGCTAAAGCCGAATTCCTAGTGATGGGGATTCTGAAGACGGGCTTAAGCACCATTCCAGTTTAAGCCATCGGTGTGACGAATTAATAGGAAGGAAAAATGGTATGTATTTACTTGATTATTGGTTTAAAGCGATAGAAAACTTTTGATATTCCTCCTGATGGAGTTCTTCAATTACACTTTCAATTTCCTTTTCCTCCAATAGGGTATAAAGTTCTTTTTTCTGAGAGTAGAAGAGGTTTAAAAGAGTTTCCTGCTCGGAGCCTGCCTTAGGCTTTTTAAGCATCAATTTGAACTTCCCTGATTTGAGACCTTTCGCTTCACTATAGCCCTTCAAAGCCGCGACCAGTATTTCGAATGAATTAAGCGTCAAGCTAATGTTTGTCATAGAATTGGTAAAGTCCACCGTTTCCATAGCCATCACTGCTCCGTTCTGCGCAATTAGATTTACAAAAGTATCACCATTCAGCCCAGGGAGCTGGTAAGGATCCAATTTCAATCCTACATCTGCTTTATCCTTAATAGGATATTTCTTCAGAAGACTTTGGATGTGGGTATGAAAATTTGGTTTTGGATTAACATCAGCCAGATCAGTATCCCCTACCCAGTTTTGATATAATTTCTGAAATGATTCCTCATTGATTTCAAAATTGAGTTCCTGAGCTGAATCAAACAATAGCGAGTTATTGGCGTATTTTTTCAAATACTCAAAGTAGTCTTTGCCAAATACTGGATTCTGAAAATCCACCAAACCTGAATAGGATGGTGATTTTTTGTTTTCGGTATTTACTTTTTCACCAATCTGGGAAAGGGTAGCTTTGGCAAGTTCATAAGAAACTGTTCCAAGAACCTGCTTTACTAATTTGAGTTTTTTCTGGGAATAGGCATACCAAACCTTTTCTGGTGTTATCACCAGCAGGCCAATGAGAACCTTCTCGTTTCCGAAAGATCCCAAGGAATGGAATATGGGCACAAAAAAACTAGTCATATTAACGTAGCCTATCTTTGATCAAATATCTTGCCCTTTGAACACGAGCTTCATCGATCAGGAAGTTGATGAGGCGCTGAGGCAAATGTTTTGGAACTTCCCATTCGACCGGAATTTGAGCATATGCCTGATTGACAATTTCTTCAATGCCGGAAAGGGAGGACAAAGGTAAGAAATTATCAACAATTTGGTGCAAATCCTCTTTGTTCAACAGCTTATAATACTTCTGAAAATAAGGACTTTCCGGCAGTTTATGTGCAACTTCAGGTAGAAAAGAAGGGTTGAGAATTCTCAGTTTGGTCACACCTCCAAAACAAAAAGCATGATCAATGGGAACCCAGGTAAATTTCACCTGCTTATCAATTAGTCGGGCATGTATCAATAGATTATAGTTTGCCAATCCTTCTCTATTTACTCCCCTGTCCACATTATCCACCCACAAATCGAATAATGCTATTTTTATCAAAAGATATGGGTCAATAAACTTTTTAAGTAGGCTTCTTTTAGATATGCCCGTCAGGCTAGTTAGCAATTCTGTGTCTTGCAACCACTTAACAGCCAAGACCCAGGTCTTTTGTCGTAGAAGTCTTTTATTGAAAAATATTTTTTTGCTATCCAGGTGTAGGGGATCCACTTCCATCAGAGCTATTTCTGGACTACGGATACCTAGCCACGACAAGAGATCATGGCTCACCAATTCATAAAAAAGACAGTCTATTTCCTCCCGTTGGAGTTGGGTGAGGTATTTGCAAATGTAAATGTCTCCATCATCTGCTTGAATTTTCAATGGGTGGTGCCCGTCTGTCTCAAGTTCTTCAATAAAAAGTTGGGATTTAATACGACGTACAAGCATTCAAAAACTACAAATAAAAATTTAGAACTCAGTTAAATTAAGCAAATGGCTAATCTTTTCCTAAAAAACGCATAAGGTTCCACTCCTGCCTAAGTTGATCTCTGAGGAGTTTTTTGTTCCAGAAGATTGTGGTTGCCAAGGTTATTTTCATAAAGTGGTTTGTGGAGACACAAACCACGGCAGAAAGATATAATTCTCAATAGGAATGTGCTAAAGCCACATTCCTATTGACTAACAAGGTCAAATAAAAGTCAAAACAGAATCCCATCAATTCCCTCCTGCTTCAGCTGGAGGTTTAAAAATATCCGGCAGACAATTTCCGGCTTTAGCCGAATGATTGAATCTCGTGGATTTTGGCTAAAGCCGGGATTTGGGGGATAATCGAAAATAGGAATGGGCTAAAGCCACATTCCTAGTGATGGGATTTTGGAATGAATAAAAGCCACATTCCTAGTGATGGGAAGCATTCTTTCGTTTTTAGAATAGGAATAAGCTAAGGCGCAATTCCTTTTGAATTAAATAAAGAACATAAATCAAAACAGATCCCATCAATTCCCTCCTGCTTCAGCTGGAGGTAGATGTAGACTACCAGATCGGAAAAGAATCGAATCAATTCACGCCTTTTTTAGATGGTTGTCTATAAAAAACATCTTGTAATGCTTCCCTTATTCCCAAACTGTATAATTTCTGATGATCTCGGGATGGATAGACCCGATTGGAGAGAAAGATGTAGGTGAGCTTATTTTCGGGATCTGCCCATACAAAAGTTCCAGTGAAGCTAGAATGGCCGAAACTAGCTGGGCTTGCCAAAGGGGAAGGATAAGCTTCTGCCAATGGAAGCTCGGAGTTATTGAAGTAAGGTTTATCAAAACCCAATCCACGACGGTTATCGTTTTCTGGAAACTGTACTTCGGTAAATTCTTTTACAGTTTCGGTTGAAATAAGCTGCTGACCATCCACCTTGCCATAATTCTGATATAAAAGCATCAATTTGGCCAAGTCGTCGGCCGTACCGAACAAACCAGCATTGCCAGAAACCCCACCTTTCAGCGCTGCGTTTTCGTCATGAACCCAACCATTTACCAAGCTTTTTCTAAAGAGAGAATCTACTTCGGTGGGAACAATGGCGTTTGGGAAATTTTTCCATGTGGGTAAATATCCTAAGGTATGTGCACCTATGGGTTTGTAGAAATTCTCTTGCAGATAGGTTTGATAGTCCCTTCCTGTGAGTTGCTCGATCAAACTCGGGAAAATCAAAAAAGTGAGTCCCGAATACAGGTACTTCTTTTCGGCTGAGACTTCGGATCGATCGATGATCCGGTTCATCTTCCTTTCAAAACGATTGTTGATATAAATCCCCTCGTATGCTTGGCCTAGGAAACGCTTATTGGATGAATCATGCACAACTCTTTTTTTGATCTTGCCATTTTTCTTTATCACTTCATTCAAAAAAACGATGTAGGGGATTAACCCTGCTTGGTGAGCCAAAATCTCCCGGAGTGTGAGGTCTTTTTTATCTTTTTGCTTTCTCCACGGCTCCCAATAGGTACTAAACGGTTTGTCTAAATCAAGTTTTCCCTCGTCCACCAACTTCATCAAGGCAGGTAAAGGCCCTGCAATTTTGGTCACCGAAGCCAAATCATATAAGTCGTCCAATGCGACAGGCTGAATGCTGTCGTAGGTATGATACCCGTAAGCTTTGTGAAAAATAACCGTATCATTCTTGGCTACTAAAACCTGTGCTCCCGGAAAAGCCAAACTGTCGATTCCCATTTTCATCAGGGAATCAACTTTATGTTGGATGTAAGCTTTATCAAATCCCATTTGAGATGGGCTGGCATGAATCAATTCCCGCTGGGCAAATCCAAGTTGAATCAGGGTGATAATTAAGAAAAATGATATCGAGATTTTTTTCATTCTGGAAGAGTTTGCTTTAAAATTATTGAAAAATAAGCAATAGGAATGGTGTGAAGGGGAATTCGTTTTCATTTGGCTAAAGCCGGGGTTGGGTGGGGAATCGAAAATAGGAATGGGCTAAAGCCACATTCCTAGTGATCGGAGGTAATCTTTCGTTATTAGAATAGGAATTAGCCAATGCGCAATTCCTTTTGAATTTGATGAAAACCATTAGATCGAAACAGAATCGCATCAATTACCTCCTGCTCCAGGGTTGGGGAGATATTTCAAAATAGGAATGCGCTAAGCCGCATTCCTAGTGATGTGTTGGTTTTTCGGCTTTATGCTAATCATTGAATTTCTGGAACCCGTGTTTTAAGATGAATTCCTCATGTTCTTCCTGAAATGATTTCTTTCTATGATGTTGCTCTTGATTCTCGATGTACTTTCTAACTTTCGGAAGAATTGATTCTGATACTGAGACACCATAATATTCATCTTGCCATTCAAATTTCTCGTCAGTCAGTTGGTGTTTATTTATCCAAAAAGATGATTCGCCTTTAACTAACTGCATTATTTTTTGGATAGTTTGATCTGTTCCCAAGGAGATCAGGCAATGACAATGGTCTGAATATCCACTCACGAAGTCGACGAATATCCCTTTCTCCTTAGCATTTTGACGGATGTGGTCCCACACTTTCATTCTTAATTCTCGAGTATTCAGATAAGAAAATCGGTTTTTAGTACTCCATATGAAGTGGATGTAGACTTTGATAAATGGCATGGCTGAAAAATTTAAAAAGGTCAATTAATTTAATCTTTGTCGAGAACAAATACTATAGATCTTTGAATTTGGCTAAAGCCGGGGTTGGGGGGATAATCGTCTATAGGAATGGGCTAAAGCCACATTCCTAGTGATGGGATTGTGGAATCATATGAGCAATGAAATAAAATGCATTCCTAGTGAAGTATTGTGAGATAATGATATTAGGTATGAATAAAAGCAGCATTTCTAGTAATGGGAATCAATCTTTCGTTTTTGGAATAGGAATAAGATAAAGCGATATTCCTTTTGAATTTATGAAGACCATTAGATCGGAAAAAGAATCCTATCAATTCCCTCCTGCTTCAGCTGGAGGTTTTAAAAAAAATCCAATTCAATTCTGCTTAAGCCAATTTTACTTCCTTCTTCCTGCGGGTCGGTCCAAGCGAAATAGACCTTACCACCATGAATTTCCATCTGCGGAAAGCCACTATTTCTGGCTGGATCCATGGTAGTCACTTTTCGGATAGGGAAATCATCGCCTGCTTTATTTACCTTTCGAACATACAGAAAGGTGGAATCATTTTCCATTCCCATCCAGGAAACCAATCCATTTTCCTCATCCAAAAGTGCTACATCTACCCTACCCATGTCGCCGGATTTCCCGATAAGTTGTGGAGCTGAAAAACTTGCTCCAGCATCTGAAGAAAATGCAAGCTTCACCTGCGCGCTTTGGTTTACATCGGTGAACCAGCTTACCAGAACCGTTTTGCCTGAGGCTGCGACTTTTGGACCATTCACCGGACAGCCCTTAATTTCCCAGCCATCTGGAGAGATGATCATAGGCTCAGTCCAACGCCCATCCACCAATCTGGTAATGGCAATATCCCGAATCTCCCGATCGGATCGGTTTCTGTACACTACCACTGGCCCCAGCTCCGTCATCGCAGCGGAGGTCTGACAACAGTCGCAGGTGCGAGCATCCAAAAGCTCGTCCCATAGAACTTTCCCTTCCAAATCCACCTCTCCAGCACGTATGGACATGGCACCATTGTTGCCTCCATGATCATGCCCTTCTCCGCCAGTGTTCCTACCATCTAGCCAAGTAATGAAAAATGTGCTGTCACTGCTTGCTATAGAACTAACAAATCCATGTTCCGTGAAGGTACTATCACGATGCAAAGGAAGTCCGGTATTCCAGCTTGCTTTGCCTTGGGGCAAGACATTTAACTTGACATCATATGCATAGGTATCCGGAGCCGATTTTTGGAGATTATGTACTAATAAGTTTCCCTTGTTTTGGGTAATGGCGGGAAAATCAGCCCAGTTTATAAACCAGTCCGAACCTTCAGTAATGAGCTGGGAACTGCCAAACTGATCCTTTTCGAATTGGGAATAGAAGACCCCATAAGTAGTATCATTGAGCTTCCCTACATAGGAAAGGAGAAGATTTTCTCCATCAGAGTTTAAACTAGGAAACGAGGTGCCTCCAGTTCCAGGAAAATTAAGGATTTCAAACAGAGGTTCAGGCGCTATGTTTTTTTGGCAAGAAAGTAAAAAAATTAGAGGGAGAAGGGAAAGCAGTTGTTTCATCCCTCTAAAGTATGAAATGGGGAATTCAAAATAGGCTTACTAACCAAAGTCAGTTAGATTTTCGAGAATGATTCCAAGAAAATTGATGTATGAAAGCCTGAGTCCTAATAGTTTGCTTTACTCATCACAATCTCTCGTTCTTTTCTTTTTTGACCTTTATTATCCTTCTACGGAAAATTAGATAGATGATAAGAATCACTATCGGAATCACCAGAAAGATAACTAAGTCACTGGTTTCTGATAAGTCTACTGGGCCAGTTGGCTTGGGTACATCTTTTGGCACTTGGGAATATGAGATGCATGGAACAAGGATCAGTGCCAATAGTAGACTGAATACGGTGGAGATATAGTTTAAGAAGTTGTTCATCATTACTGGTATTAGGTTATTTTAAATCAGAAATGTATTCAAACTTAAAATTGGTAAGCGATTATACATAATACCACAAATTTCAATCCGATCATGTGTTTTGGTTTTGAAATCGCAATCTCATCAGCTAACATTCACTCAAGAACCTTTATTTCGTCAAAGAGATTTTTTGAGCTAGATAACAGCTATAGTTTAAAGAGAGTATTGGGTGAATATTTCTACTCTCAGCATATTCACTTGAATGAACTAAGCTAAAACTAGGCTTTGTATAAAACTGAAAATTAGACTTCAATTTCAATTTGAACTATAGCATTCCTGTAGATTCCTAAGAGATCATTAGCATAATTGTCAATTCATAGCAAGCAAGCCAACGCGTTTGATCACTTTTTAGTGAGGTCAACTATTACTATGTACTATGAAGGAATCAGCTTATTTTGAGACTCAGGTTCCATTAATTTTGATATTGGTCTATCAAAAAAGGTGCATCTGGTTTGCCAATAGCCTCATATTTATTAGTAAAAGTTGATTTAACCCTTCTTGATTTGATGAAGTAGGGCAACCAAATAAATAAACCTATGATACCTCTAGCAAGATCTCTTGGGGAGGAAAAAGAACCCAGTTCATGGAAATATTGCTGAAGAACATAAGCCTCAAGAAGTAAAGAAGCCACATTCACAGAAATAAAAATAATATAAAGTTGAGGAGCTCCAGTTCTTAACTTGAAAAAGAAAATTGCTGTAATAATTGAGAAAGCGAAAAGGCCTATTAGAAAAATAAAAGAGATTCCATAATACACTAATAAACCAGTAGTATAACCGCTGACATTTTCCCATGTGGAATCAGAAAAATACCCACCTTCTATCAAGTTATATAGGATCAAAAGTGGAGTTGTTACTAAGGAAATAGCAGGAAACACTAACCAACCTCCTATCCCATCATATTTACTGATTGCTAAAGGTTCTGGATTATATGTAATATAAAGCTGATACCCAAGATAAAAGAAAGCACCTAAAAAAAGCAGACTCGCGAGAATAGCGAAAATACTAGATGAACCACCTGAGTTTGGGCTATGAGTTAAAAAGAAGCTAAGTTCTTCCTTAATTTTGCTTTTGACTTCCAATAATTTGCTTACTTCAGACCCTACAATACTGGATTGTAGTATATTCAATTTATGATTAATTTGAATGATATTGCCCTCTCCGACTATCTCGTTTTCATAGGTTAAGGCATCGGATTCAATTCGGGTTTTATAATCCTCTACTGGCCAATAACTAGGCATAATTAATTTGGTACTTAAGGAAAAGCTTTCCAACTGACCAACATAATAATCCATTTCTCTACTTGGAGATTGAGGGAAATTCAAGCGGGAATTCATTTCTAAAGGGTAAATTTCAGCATAAAGATCTTCTTCATCCTCTTTAGATTTTTCCCAAAAGTCATCTATAGCATATCTTTCAATGGTGGTAACTACATTGGAAATGCTACGGTCAGAATCTAAGAATTCTATGGGCGATACAGATTGGATACCCGGGTATAATCCAGAATAAAAATTTAAGTAGGTTTTAGAAATTTCATCTACAGTACTATTCATAAAATCTGATCTCACCTCATCGGCTCTTCTACCTCTATATTCTGTTTTAATCTGTAAAGTAGCCTTACCTAGCATATCGCTGACAGTGAATATTTCTTCTACTTTTTGACTGGCATTATGAGAAGTTGGAATAGTAAACAGGTCAGTATTTCCAGGCTTCAAAATCAAACCACTTTTGTAATCAGGGAAATAAATATCTGTAAGATTTCCCCCTTGCCCTGAGATAGTAGGATCCACAAAGAAATCCTCTCCATTCCAGGTGTAAGTGACAACACAATGATCAAACGTGGCAGCATTTGCAGAGAAAGCGGCAATATTATCCTTCCACTGCGTATTGACAAGCATGGGATACGCCTCTAACCCCTCATTCCTTAGCAAGGCCACTAGCAATAAGGATTTGTCTTTGCAATCGCCAAACTTCTGATTGAATACTTTTAACGGGGCATTTGGAAGGTAGCCACTCATACCGGACTCTAACCCCAAGTACCTAACATCATCTTGAACATATCGGATAATACCTGTAATCCGAGCGATGTTATCTTTAATTTCTGGAAGTTGCTTAGTTATTACCTGAATATCTTTCTCCGAATAGTTATAAAGAGGTAAGGCCCAATCTACCACTGCCTTCCAGTCTTCGAAAGTTGAATAGGATGTGAGCGGATATAGGGCCGACCAATAAGGAACATTGGTGTCAAAACTGAGGGCTTCCAGTCCGCTGTGTTGCCATTCGTAAATATCTAGACCATTTAACTTAGACTTCTCAGGTTTGTAATTATGGCCTTTTGCATGGATTTGAAGATTTTGTCCTTCTGGCACAAGAACCCTGTAATTAAACAATTCAACTTTGGAATAAAACTTATGATATAAAAATCCTGAATACTGATCCCCATATACAGGATTAAAGCCTTTCAACGTAAAGCTGTAATCAATAATATCATTTTTCTGGACATCTGTGAGATGTAATAAGGCACTGATGGCACCATCATAAATATGCCTATCTGAACTACTCTCTTTTTGTAAAAACTTGAAATCTTGGGGTTTTAGCTTATTGATAGGATTTCCATTTCTATAAATAATGACCTCATGAACTTCCAACTTTTGATAGCTAGGATCATAATCAATTTGAATATCAGAATTTCCTTGGATACCGTCGGGCGTTAAAACCTGCATGGCATACCGTACAAAAACCTCCTTTTTTTGTAGATTCTTTTGTTCTTCAACCAGCAAATAGCGGTACCCTTCCCCAATTTCTATTTCTCGCTGCTCATCAAAATTTACCCCATAAGTCTCTACCCAATCTGGCGCCTTTGTTACGTTGATTTTTTGGGCATGACTCAAATAATTTAGGCTAATAAATATCGATGCGAGTAGAAATATTCTCTTCATAAATCCTATTGGAACTAAAATGATAATGGAAATATACTAGTTTAAACCCCACTTTCTAATACTTTTCAACTTGTAGTCTAAATTTATTTTTTTGATTGATTTAGCTAATTGATTTTTAGACTTATAGATTATTATGATTATCCGCAATGATGCCAGTCACCTTAGATACTTTGCTTATCAGATTGGAAGACCGATGACCGAAGACTCCCGTAGTGGCGGGACAGGCAGAAGTGGCCTCAAATCTTAAGTCTAACAGATCTTACATTGCTTTTGCCACCATACTGATGGAAAAGCGGATATACCTATAGATTATAAAAAACATATCAGAAGAAAGGTGGAAGGGGTTTCAATCCATACTGGTAAATTCTAGGAGTGCATCTGACAGGTGTTTCAAATACTAGTTGCAAACTGAGGACTTTTTACCTCACAGTGCCGAACTAACTACCTTTTTATCATCACACAAAAATAATTATTCCAAGGTATTTTTTAATTAAAACATCAATTAGGACTTCCTATAATGATTTACAACCATTTAATAGAACTACTGGAATAATAGTTGGCTTACGTTTCACTACAACACCCCCACAAACCAACTATGAATAAGACTACCGCCTATGCTTTGCTATTTTGCTTTGCATCGGGTTTAGCCTCAGAAAGCTTAGCAAAAAGTAACGCTGCAACCTTTCTACAGGATACTATCCCCGCTAGAAACACTATCTCTGCCTCTGAATCAACAAACACTATTGTCACAGGAACGGTGAGCGATACAGAAGGAAATTCACTCCCCGGTGCCACTGTTCAACTCAAGGATTCTGACTCTGGAACTATCACTGACGATTCGGGAAAGTACAGCATAACTTTACCAGATACTCAGGATGAGATTGTACTGGTATTTTCATTCCTGGGTTTTCAGTCAAAAGAAATTACCCTTGGCAATCAGACCAAAGTAGACGTCACCCTAACCAATGAGGAACAAGAACTAGATGAAGTCGTGGTGATTGGCTATGGCTCAGCCAGGAGAGCAGATCTTACGGGGGCTGTAGCACAGGTCAATTCCGATGAGCTAAATGCTTTTCCTACAGCCAATGTGCTCCAATCTCTTAACGGTAGAGCGCCAGGCGTACAGGTAATCCAAAACAATGGCGCTCCAGGAGGCGGTGTGTCAGTTAGAATCAGAGGGGCCAACTCTATCCAAGGCGATAATGATCCGCTTTATGTAATAGATGGTTTCCCGTTTTCCGGAAATCCTACCAACCTCAACAATTCAGACATCGCAAGTATAGAGATTCTTAAAGATGCTTCTGCTACAGCAATCTATGGCTCCAGGGGTGCCAATGGAGTTGTGCTGATTACTACCAAAAATGGAAGTGGAGCAGGTACGGTGGTCGAATTTGACGCTGCTTACAGTATACAGAGACTAAGAAATAAGCTTGACCTGATGAATGGAAGTCAGTATGCACAATTGATGAATTTGCAGGCAAAGAATGATGGCTTGGAACCGTATTTCTCCGATTCAGAAGTAAATGCTTTAGGAAAAGGCACAGACTGGCAGGATGAGATTTTCCAGCAGGCCCCCATCAAAAACACTTCCCTAAGCATATCCGGTGGTGGGGACAATACCCAGTTTTTGGTAGGAGGAAGTATCTACCAACAGGACGGAATAATAAAAGGATCTGACTACGACAGATATTCCATCCGATCAACTATTAATCATAAGATTAGTGACAAATTCAAGGTTGATTTTAACAGTACGTTGAGCAAATTAGTCACAGCCCGAAGAGATAGTGAAGGGGGATCCAGAGGTGCAAGTATGATCGGTGCAGCGTTGGTGGCCTCTCCCCTTTCTTCTCCTTATACCTCCGACGGAACCATCAATAATCTGGCAGATGATTTTCCTTTTGTGTCACCGGATCTGATTAACCCATTCTATTTTATCAACGAGCAATCCACCATCATCACGGCAAATGTAATTTTGGCAAATGCAGCAATCAGCTATAATCCTATTCCCGAAATCACAATTAAAATTTCCGGAGGCATAGAAAACCGCGATGATAGAACAGACAATTACCGAAGTAGAAACTTCATCAATAGCAATGGTAGTGCAAGTATTTCCACTACTCAGTACCTGAGTCGACTGAATGAAAATACCATTACCTATGCCGATGTATTCAATGAAAAGCATGATCTGAATGTTTTGGCGGGATTTACTTACCAGGATTTTACCACAAAATTCTTGGCAGGAAGTGGTGCTGGGTTTTTAAGTGATCTCTATGAAACTGATAATCTTGGCGCAGCGGAAACTCCAGGGATTCCTACTTCAGGGTATGCTAACTCCGTTTTGCTTTCTTATTTGGGAAGAGTGAATTATGGCTTTAATAATAAATATCTCATCACAGCATCTTTCCGGGCTGATGGCTCTTCTAGATATAGTGAAGGAAATAAGTGGGGTTATTTTCCTTCTGGAGCTATCGCCTGGAAAGTATCCGAGGAGGAGTTTATGAAAACTCAGGAAGCAATTTCCACTTTGAAAATCAGATCCAGCTGGGGAATGACGGGTTCTCAGGCGATTAGTCCTTATGCTACACTAAACAGACTTTTCCCCGGTTACACAGTCTTTGGAGATGAACTTTACAATTTTCTCGCGCCGGGATCTACACTTCCGGGAGATCTTAAGTGGGAAACAACTGAGCAATTTGACTTGGGATTGGATTTAGGACTTTGGAATGATCGAATCATTTTGGGAGCCGATTATTATATCAAAACCACAGAGGATCTACTCAGTACCGTTCGCTTACCGAGTTCTTTTGGCTACACCACTACGATTGACAACGTGGGCTCCATAGAAAATAAGGGAGTTGAGTTAAGCCTTTTTGCACAGCTATTCTCAGCTGATTTCAGATGGAGTCTGGATGGAAATATTTCCTTCAATCGCAACAAAGTCCTGAGCTTGAACGAGGGTCAGCCTATCCTGACGAATTTCATTAATGTGATAACTATTGCGGATAACTTCTCCATAATGGAAGAAGGAAAGCCGTTGGGACAGTTTTATGGATATCAGGAGGACGGGTATACAGAGTCCGGAGCCATCAAATTTAAAGATTTGAATAATGACGGAGAGATTTCGGAAGAAGACAAAACTTATATAGGAAATCCAAACCCAGACTTCTTTTATGGCTTTAATTCAAACATGACTTACAAGGGTTTCCAACTTGACCTTTTCTTTCAGGGGAGCCAAGGAAACGACATCATGAATGTAAGTGCGATTTCCAGCACGATGGATTACGGACAAGGTTTGAATATGCCTGAGGAGGTATTGACGGATAATTGGACGCCACAGAATCCGGACGCCAAATACCCTAAAATCAGCAGAAACTCCAGCGCGCGTGTGTCTGATAGATTTGTGGAAGATGGTTCTTATTTGAGGTTAAAGAATGTGCTGCTGGCGTATAATTTCCCGTTGAAAAAATCCAAAGGTAATTTCCTGCAAAGCCTCAGAATCTACGCAAGTGGACAAAACCTCTTGACTTTCACCGACTATTCCTGGTGGGATCCTGAGGTAAACAGTAAAGGAAGCGACAATAGATTGGGCATAGATCACTTCAGTTATCCTATCCCGAAATCCTACACAATCGGCCTAAACGCTACTTTTTGACCCTCTCAACCAACCATGCCATGAACGTATTTAAAAACTATAAAAAATTAAATTCCAAGATCTTATTCACAGGATTATTGATGGTGGGAGGAATTGTAAGTTCCTGCAATAGCCTTCTGGAAGAAGAACCTAAGACTATCGTCTCAGAGAATTTCTACCAAAGTAAATCTGATTTTGATGCAGCCACAAACGCAATATATTTTCCACTTCGGATGGTGAGATCAGAACAGGTTGCTGTACTCAGCGCCCACACAGATTGGGGATATGGCAGAGGAAGTCGCGCCCAATACAATGACTTTGACGGCTTCAATCCCACGAACATGAATGCTGCTGCTGAACGATGGAACAGTTTCTATCAAGGAATTCGAAACGCGAATTTAGTCATAGAAAAAGCTCCGCTCAGCGAACTTTTGACAAGGGATGAAATGAATAGCTACCATGCTGAAGCGAAGTTTCTACGTGCGCTCACCTATTTTGATTTGGTCAGAAACTGGGGTGGAGTTCCACTTCGGACTGATTTAAATAGTAACGATAAGGATGTGCCAAAAAGTAGTGAAGAAGATGTCTATGCTTTTATCCTAGCTGATCTGGCAGATGCTGAAGAGAACCTTCCTACGGTCGCCACAGCCCCTGGAAGACCTACCCTATGGGCTGCCAAAACGCTGCTGGCCGATGTATATCTACAACTTGAAGAGTTTGAGATGGCCAAAACCAAAGCGCAGGAAGTGATAGATTCCGGGGAATTCCAGTTAGTCGAAATAACTTCTGTAGATGATCTCCGAGAAAAGATTTTTGGAGCAACTTTAATCAGTTCCAGCGAAGAAGTTTTCTCGTTCAAATTCACCAGACAAACTGGTCAGGGCAATGGACTTCCATGGATATTGAATCATCCAAGCACAGGACTATACAATTTTGGTGGGGCCTATGCTCATTATGGAGATGCTACCAATCCATTTTACAAGGAATGGGAAGATGGGGACCTTCGTAAGGAACTCTGGCAACTTGTGGATTTTGGACTCGGAGATTCCACAATCGTCAATGGAAAATACGCTGAACCTCAAGCCGTGGATAATACAGGAGCAGGTAATGACCTTCCTATTTATCGGTATTCAGAATTACTGCTTATCTATGCCGAAGCTTCTGCACGAGTGGATGGGGTGACTGAAGCCAATCTCGAAGCAGTAAACCAGGTTCACCGAAGAGCATTTGGGCTAGAACCTATGGTTGAATCTGAAAAGGATTATGTCTTGACAACTATAACTTTAGAAGATTTTCTAGATCTAATTCTACAGGAAAAAGCCTATGAGACACAGTTCGAGGGAAAGCGTTGGTTGGATTTGAAAAGAACCGGTAGAGCTGAGGAATTTGTAATGAAAAACAAGGGGATTTCGATCTCAGAAAAGCACTACTTATGGCCTATTCCTTTGGAGGAATTGAACTTCAATGAGGCAATGAGTGCAAGTGATCAAAACCCTGGTTATTAAAAGAATGTGATTATACGAAATCGTGCCAGTAGCATGTATCTAGCCAAAGGGCCTCGAGAAGCTAGGTTACTCGGCCTAGTTTGTGAGATCCACGTACACCGAGCCCGGTTACTGAGCTTGTCGAAGTATGTCGAGGTCTTAAGGATTATAATTTGATTACTAGGGGCTAAAAAGTGTATAATCGTTTAGAAGATTATGATTTTGCGCAATGATGCCAGTCACCTTTGATTCTTTGTTAATCAGGTTAGAAGACCGATGACCGAAGACTCCCGCAGTGGCGGGACAGGCAGAAGTGGCCTCAATTCTTAAGTTTAACAGATCTTACATTGCTTTTGCCATCTTACTGGTAGAAAAGCGGATATACATATAGAAGATTTTTGGCCACTTCCCTTACTATTCAAAGTAACAAGATACTCAAGGCTAGAAAAGGAGGAATTTAGGAATTTCTCCCTTTCTAAAGCTATAGTATGATTATCCGCAAAGATGCCAGTTACCTTTGATTCCTTGTTTATCTGGGCGGCAGACCGACACTTCTGCTATGCTCGGTACAAGTGACCGAAAACTCCCGCACTGGCGGGACAGGCTGAAGCGGCCTCAATTCTATAGTTTAACATATCCTTTTTTGTTTTTGACTCCACACTGGCACAAAAGCGGATGATCATTTTATTAATTCAGCCTATTTGTCGACGGAAAAGAAATCTCATTTCTTTGGGATGAAGGAAATCAAGATCTGATCGAAGCTCTTGGTCTTCATTATAAAAATCCTTGCTCGTGTGGAAATACTCGCAATGAAAGACAGCCTCATCTTCAGCAAATATCCATGGGTGAAGTTGATACTCGCCAGTTGAAAGTTTGTTTAAGGTAATGTTTCTATCATCTACTATAGACCTAATTTGAACAGGGTTTTTGTGGCTATCAAAATCATTTTGGCACAAAGCAAGAGAGAGATCATCACAAAACCTTAGGAACTCATAGCATTGTGCTACTTCTTCTGTCTTTAAGCCCATGTTCAAAATAATTTCCTCATAGGATTTCGTCAGTTCTTCCAGAAATCTTTGAACTTCCAACTCTTTGGATTCTCCGTATAGTTTTTGGAAATGTGCACTAACCATCAAGACTATAAAGCTCGATTTATATTTTGCACTTGTGACCACTGCTTTAGCTTGCTTCAAATCGACTTGTTCTCGCTGACGATAATCTAGCGGAGCTCCTGAGACAGTAAGGTTGTCCCGCTCATTCCATTTGGGTTGGTCATTGTCATGCTCCCCTATGCTTTCCATACCAGCTGCCCAAAACTTCTCAATAGGCCAAAACTTCCGATCCAGTTTCAATCCTATATCCATTGCAAGCAATGCATGGGCTTTATGAAAGATTATTTTCCAACCTTGATCTATTGGACTAACTATCATTACAGAGGTTTTTTAAAGGTTTTCATCATTTTGGAAATGGGCAGAATCAATCCTGCCATTTTCCGTCAAACGATTCCAGATCAGATTTTTGGCTAAAGGAAATAGATGTGCACTTGACTCAAAAAAGTGCATCATATATCCGGCTGTATTTACAAAAATCACCAAGTCTCCTACCTGCGGAAGTTTTTTCAAAGTGATTTTTCGTTTCAGCAGAACGTCTCTTTCCAGACAATATGCGCCAGTGAAGTACACTTCCGCGCTTTGCTCTTCCTCATCATCGCTTTGATATATTACAAAAGGATCCAACATGAAGTCAGCGCTTCCACTGAGCATTTGGGTCATGTTCATTTCCAGACCGACCAACCAATCGCCCCTAGAATCCTTCTTTCTGAAAGCAACTTTAGCAGCAGTGAGCCCAACCTGATCTAACATGGACCTTCCAGGCTCCATCCTTATTTCAATTCCTAGATTCTTGGTCTGCTGCGCCAGCGTATCCCCGGAAGAAGATTTATGAGCTAGAATCTTTCTAAGAAAATCACCTTTTGACAGGTAATTCCAAAATGGATAAGTTTTAAGCTCGCCCAGCAGTGCACCGCCAAATACTTGCAATCCAAAACCTTGGTTGTCAAAAGTAATCGGGTCAATTTTATTACTGATCGCCCGGCGAAGTTGTAAGCTGAAATTATCCCATTCTGTTTCGTACTTGAGGTAGTTCATCAGAATTCCACCACCTATATCTATGAATTCAGTTTGAAAACCTTTCTGGGACAACTGCTTCGATAATGCTAGACACTGGCTCAACGCTATACTTCGCTCTTCTATGGAATAGCCGTTAAGGTGAAAATGCAGCCCTTTGTAGGTGAGTTGATCAAATCGCCCAGACTCTGAGAAATTGTCATCAACGAATGTGCTCAGGGTTTCTATGTCGAATCCAAATCTGCTATAAAGTTTAGTTTCCCGAATTAGAAAACCACTTACACGAAAGGCAATGTTTGCTCTTTTTCCTTCCTCTTTCGCGATTTCTTGTACCTGAATACACTCATCTTCATTATCAAGTACAAGTAAACTTCCGTTTCTAACTGCTTTCTCGATCAGTCCCCTGTTTTTAACCGCTGCTGTTACAATCAAATCCGACCCGGGAATCCCCATTTCCAGACATTGAGAATATTCCTGATAACTGGCAGTGTCTATCCCCATTCCTAGTGAATGAGCCTTTTGAACCACCCCCCTGGTTTTGTTGGCTTTTCTGGCGAAAAAGATTTTGTGTTTCAAACCTGCTTCCTCAAATACCCGATGGTATGATTCATAATTCTCATCCATTACATCCGTTTGATGAATATTTATCGGTGAGCCATGCTTTTCCAGCAGTTGATTCAATACCCCTGTTGCATCCATGAGCTCGTGCATCCAGGAAGATGTGATTGGTGTAAGTGTAGGTAAGTGAGCCATTAGATTGAGTTTAAACGAAGTTGGGTTTCGGGTTCTTCCAGAAGTAACTTTTGAGTTAGATTTCTAGCCCAATCACTTACGAAATCATTCCTCTTTCTGGAAAGAGAATCATTGTCATAAGTGAGTCCTTCTGTAGGAGTACCGGTGAAGGTAATTGTATCAATTGCCCAGCCAGTTTCATCCACTGGATGCCCCTTTTCATTGATAGCCACGCATCCAGGCCTAAAATCCAGACGGCCCTCCAATCGATTCACATACGGAATGATCATTTTTTGCTCTAGCAATGTTTCATAAAGTGGACCTGCGTAGCGATGCAACTGGATTTTGGGAATCCGCGCATCGATGAGGAAGTCTACTGAGACTTGCTCTTCTTTATTCTTTGAGCGTGTAAGCTTTGAGGAGTTGGAAATTTCCGGATTTTTGGAAAAAGAGAAATCTATTAAGCCTTCTTTTGCTATAGCTTCGATTTTTTTCATGTTCTCAATCGGAGGACCATAAGTTATTCTATTCAGATGCCCGGCATATTTTTCGAGGAAAGTTTTCTGGGATTGTGGCTTCAATCCGCCAAAACTGTAAAGCTCATTGAAGAAATCACTGAGGTGTCTCCACACATCTGCAGTAGCTGCAAAAGCACTTTTCTCAATGCCTATCTCAGCTTCCTGAATACTCATTTGAATGAATTCAAGTGTACTATTATTCAATTCCCTGTCCGAAAGAGTTCCTTCCAGAAAGCGATGAAAATCAAACCTCGGAATGTCAGGAAACTGCTCATGAAAGTTTTCAATCTGAAATTCCACTTCTGCATAATCTTTTAAAACTTCCAGCTTCAGCCCTTTTCCTGAAAATAACTTGGAGTAGTAAACAACTGTAAAATCCTGCTCAATAAGAGGTAAAAGTTGGCGCTCGAAGTCATATTTCCCTTCTAAAGTCTCAATAAATTCAACTGACTCCTGAGTGAAATAGAAAGGTGCCAATGAAGATTTGCCAAACGTATTACCTCTTGGAATCATCGGCAATCCTGACTTTGAGAATGGGAAAATTAGCTCAGGTTCCATCCCTGATTTAGTGTAGACCAGACAGCCCCGTCCATCCTCATGAAATACCCCTCCTCTCCCTTCAGTCAATGCTAACACTGCATCGATAAAGGTCAATCCCATTCCTTTAATGGCGACTTTACTCCCAGCAGAGACCTGCTTTAGGCGTGCATCTACCGGATAAATAAAGTCGATATGCCTATCCTGAGTTACTAACTCAGCATCATTGATACAAGGATGGCCCGTTGCTATCAGCAGGTTGTACACTGCATTTATTTCAATCTGAGAGCCATCAGCCAAGGCTTTGTAAAAAATAGAATAACGATTTTCTTCCCTTTCTATCCCTGTTACATCACCTACATGCTTGCAAATGGAGATATGATCTGGACAGTTTTCAACTAACTCATTGAATCCCTCAGCTAAGTATCTTCCCACTGTAGCTCTTGAAGAAAATGTAGCTTCAGTAGCTGTTGGGAACTCATCTTCATGCAGCTTCAACCATTCTACATAAGACTTGGGATGAGGAACTGCAGGTGGAGGATCTTGCTCAGGCCACATGTTGATGTAGGCATTGACATAATTCATTTTCAAGTAAGGAGGCTGAGCAGGATTATAGACTTCTCCAGCGCCAAAGGAGTCTGACTTGTTGAAGAGGTGAATTTCTATTGGAATAGGAACGTCTACTTGCGCTAGATTAGCAAGAAGGCGCTCTAGACCGTAGAGCCCTTTTGGACCTAATCCTACCATAGCTATTCTCATTTTCTCTTGATTCATTGATAATATATTTTGGCAATGTTAATCCGCATGTAAACCAGCATCACTTTTTTGCTTAGCCGACTAGTAGTCTGGATTCCTAAATGCTAGTTTTCCAAGCCTTTTAGAAACTTCATCCCTTTAACTTGAAAAGGAGCAACTATTCTAAAGGATTGAAAGATTAAGGAATCAAACGAGCACAGCTTCTCTAGTATAAATATTCTCTTCCACCCATTTTTCATTATAAATCGTATCTAAATACCTTTCACCGCGGTCACATAAAATCATAGCTACAGAAGCTCCATTCGGCATCTTTGAAGCATATTTTTTTACTGCTGACGTAACAGCTCCTGAAGATCCTCCGCATAGAATCGCTTCTCTATTCATCAACATATGACAACCTGCTACGCATTCTTCGTCAGTGACATGCACCACATCAAAAATTGATTCTGGGTCCAGAAATTGAGATTTTCTTCCTGCTCCATGGCCAGGTATTTTGCGTTCGCCAGCTGGAGTTCCAAAAATCACACTGCCCACCGCATCCACAGCAATTACTTTGGTTTTGAGCTTATTGTTAATGATGTATTCCGCACAGCCCATGAGTGTCCCACAAGTACTGGTAGCAGCAAAGAGGAAATCTGGTGCAGCTCCCAGATCTTTAACGATCTCGTGCATGGTCTGTTTGTGTGCTGCGGGATTTTGTGGATTTCCGTATTGATTTGTCCAAAAACTTCTAGGATTACTTTCTAACATCTCCTGCACTCTATCCAGCCTAGCTTGCAAATAACCTCCTTCTTGGGCTGGTTTGCTTACGAAATTCACTTTACCTCCGTAAGCTTTGATGATTTTTATATTTTGCTTGTTTACCATTGGATCTACCACTACTTCAAGATTCAGCCCGTAATACTTGCAAGTTTGGGCGAGGCCTATGGCCATATTTCCCGAGCTGGATTCTATCACCGTATCGCCCTTTTTCAACTTTCCAGTTTCCATTGCGTCGGTGATCAGTTGTAAGGCTGTGCGATCTTTAATACTTCCTCCGGGATTGAAAGCTTCCATTTTTGCGACAATTCTTAGCTGCTTATCTGGAAATAATCGATTAAGGCGAACTAGCGGTGTATGCCCTACAGTATCCAAAATTCTGGAGTAACAAGGTTGAGATGGGTTGTTCATTTTCCTATTTGGTTAAGCTATGAGATTTAGTTGGTTTAGTTTTACAAGCTATTCCTAACTAAAACCGAACCTTTCAATTCCCTAGAGCTGTGAAGCCCACATATAGTCTATAATCCTTGTCGAAAACCTTCACGTAAGATATTCCCATCCTCACCTAATGATTACTATAATCCCCATTGAGAATGATTCTAAAGGGACTTAAAAATTCACATGTTAAAAAGTCAAAAACTATTTCTTTGAATTTCGAAGCACTAGCCTCACCTATTTCTTTATAATAGAGTGTAGAAATCATACCGAGATGTAGGAAAAATTCACCCCACTCCTTCATTTATTTCTATTCTCCTCCCCAGTGAAGTTGTGTTTGAAAAATTACCCGGAAGGTGCAAGCCTGAAACTTCCAGCAAAAACAAAGGCCCCTAAATCAGTCCCATATCGGGAATCTTTTTTCGCATCTACACGCTACTCATTGCAGAGTGTAACACTGTAATCACTGGTAGGCCACTAATTTTTTTGGCTGAAAGATTGATTTCTATGCTAGTTGGAAAACAAACTTCGAGTGAATTTGAGGTTAAATAAACATCTACAGGGTTTTAGAAAAGCAAAATGAAATCAAAAGAAATACTACTTTCTCTTACGCTATTAGTCGTAGGATCCTATTTTTTCATAGTTGGAATTATAGAAGCTTCTGGCTTTCTAAAACCTCTATCTATCGCTGTACTTCTGACATTGATTTGTATTCCTTTCTGTAGAAAACTAGAAAGCTGGAGGCTTTCTCGCGGCATTTCTGCCTTGGTAAGTGTGATTTTAAGCTTACTGGTATTTATCTCCTTCTTTACAATTATTACCGCTCAAATAGCCAATATATCCGAACGCTGGCCAGAAATTCAGCGAAAAATGCAACCCAAATTAGAAGAGGTACAAGAGACCATAGCCGAAAAAACAGGGGTCAATTTCCAAAAAGAATTTCAGATGCTTTATCCAGCCAGTGAGGTAGAAAGTTCTTCCAATTCCGAAAACGAAAAGCAATCAAGTTCCTCGGCATCCCAAGGAACTTCTGCAGAATCTTCTCCTAAAGAAATGGTCTCGAATGCTTCCGAAGAGATAGGTATGATCGTGATGAATTTTTTCAACTTTATGTCTGGCGCCGTGCTTACATTGGTTTACTTGTTTTTTCTCCTGTTGTATAGAAATAAGGTAAAGCTGTCCGTTTTAAAGTTTTTCAGCAAAGCAAACCGGAAAGAAGCCGAAGAAGTAATGAATCATTCCATAGAGCTGGCATTGAATTTTATCGTAGGAAGAGTGATTTTGATAGCTTTTCTAGCGGTGATTTATAGCATAGGCCTATCCCTATCAGGAATCGAAAATGCCATACTCATCTCTGTCATCGCGGCTATTTTGTCTCTGGTGCCTTTTATTGGGAATATCATAGGTTATGGACTGTCCCTAGTAATGGCAGTTTTTGCAGGAGCCGAGCTTTGGGGGATTGTTGGAGTCAGTATCACCTTTGGACTTGCGCAATTTATAGAAAGCTATATACTAGAACCTTATGTAGTCGGAAGCAAAGTAGAAGTTAATCCACTAATAACCATCGTGGTCGTGATCCTGGGAGGTGCGATATGGGGAATCGTTGGAATGATTTTGAGTATTCCGATTGCAGGGATTTGTAAGATTATTTTTGATTTAATTCCTGCTCTTCAGCCGATTGGCTATGCCTTAGGTGAAAAAGATGTAGAAGGTGCTGATGAGGAAAACTTCCTTAGCAGATGGGGCAAAAAGCTATGGGAAAAAGTCAGTAAATAAAGTTCAGCAAACTACTTCTGTTGATCTCTTTAAATTTTGTGTAGTTGGAACCTACGCGTTCCTCCAAACATATTTTAAAACTGGAGGACTTTTACCTACCTAATTATCAATATTTTAAAACTCGAATCTTAGTCCCTTTGTTGAGCCCATTTGGATAAGGTTTAGGAAACGCAATGGGCTACAAAACCATAAAAAAACTACTGTCAGAAAATAAATCTGACAGTAGTTAACTAGTGATTCCAGAGGAATCAAAAGCACTAAACCCCTATCATAGAACTATTTTTACTTGCCTAGGCCACTTCTCGCTCCAAGGCTAGGTAATGCGTGATTCTTTTATTGGAATCATAAAGAGGAATAATTGAAATAAGGCATTCGTACTCCCTGCCATTTTTCTTATAGTTGGTAATCGTTTCGGAGATTCGCTCTCCTAGAATTAGCCCATTTCGGATTCTGTTCTTCACTTCAGTTCCTGTATTAATCCCTTGAAGAAAGGATGGTTTTTTGCCGAGAGCAAAATCAGGTGAATAGCCTGTCATGTCCTGGAACCCATCATTTACCCAGAGAATTTGTTGATTTATATCAGTCAACACCAGCGTCTGATAGTTGACGGAAAGCTCTTTAGAGAAATCTATCTCCCACTTATTGCTATTTCTTAAAGTGTTGAGATTTTCCAGATCAGAAGATATTTTACTTCGATGATTAAAAATTGGATTGGATATATCCCAGCTCATCAAAGGACTGGTCATGAATTTGGTTAGTATTTTAATTGCCATTAAATGCTAATTCTGTAGACAACTCATTTGTCTGTGTATGCTAATTATGCATTGTAACATGCGAAAGAGTGATTTGTTGGGCGGTTTTATGGCTTTGCTGAAAATAATATTATAGCGAAAGTCACAATCAATTGAGATAGACTGTTGCATGAGCTGGAAAACTTAATCAAGTTGAAAAAAACCAGCAACCTGAACTAGCTCAAGCAGGCAAGTCCTTTCTGAGCATTTCTATATGTTCTATGCCATCCTCATCGTAGACTTCCCCATCAGATTCAAACCCCAGGGATTCATAGAATTTGAGTGCATAAGTTTGAGCACCAATGCGAATTAATCCAGCTCCCAAAAGCTTTTGGCAATAGGTTATGGATAACTCCATCAGAACCTTTCCCAATCCCTTGCCTCTAGCAGAAAGGGAAGTAATCACTCTTCCAATGGAAATTTCCGCATAGGATAAACCTGCTGGCACCAATCTGCTGTAGCCTACCAGTTGCTCATCGGCATACAAAAGTAAGTGCAAGCATTTTTGATCCTTGTCGTCCTGATCCAGAAAAACACAGTTTTGCTCCACCACAAATACCTCACTTCTCAGCTTGAGAAGATTGTACAATTCATCCACAGTAAGTTCCTGAAATGCTTTGACGGTATGGGTTAGATTCATGGGGATAGTTTTTTTTAAGTATTTGTCAAAGGTCTTTGGACTTCGGCAAACCACCAAATATAAACTTAGCGAAAGGTTTGGATACTGTTTGAGGCAACTTGAAAGTAGAGCTACCGCATAAAAAAAGGTCTAGGAATTAACCAGACCTTTAGACTAGTTGAGAATAAATTTTAATACTCCTCAGCTAGAATATCCATGGTAGCTTCAGCCCAATCGACTATTTTCTGGCGCTGCGCATTATCCAAATCTGCCTCAGCATGCATGGTAACATAGATAGGTAAAGGCATGTGCGCCTCCTCTACATTGGAGTAAATATCATCCAAAATAGCCAACTGGTCCATCAGCTCGTAATCAGCCCAAGTAGAAAAGTTGACCTCTTCCCTTCCCACTCGCACATCTTTGGCTACCAACCAAGAGACAGGAGCCACATGGGAATACCAAGGATACTGAGTTGTATTGCTATGGCAGTTGTAACAGGCTGTTTGCAATAAATCTGCCACCTCTCCGTCAACTATCCCAGAGCCCAGCAAATCTCCAGGATTATCATGCTCCACAGGCGGAAGATCTACGGGGACCAATTGAATTGCAAGTATAATCAGGACTATCGCTAGGATGATGTAATGCCAAGCCTTCATTTACTCACCTTTTTTCTTTTTTCCTGCACTCCAATCCATCAGGATTTCCTTCTCTTCGTCAGAGAGTTTACCTTCTGGTCTGTTTTCCAAAAACTTCGCGGGAGGCATATCGCCTTCTGTCAGCACCTCATTGATTTTAGACATAGTCGCCAGTTGCTTGGATTTCTTTTCCGCTTCGAAAAAATCCCAATCCAACTTCTTCTTGCCCTTTTCATTTTTAGAATCAGCATTATGGCAACCGTAGCACTTTTGCTCCACTACAGCTTTCACATTAGCAGGCATTTTTGCATCGAATAGAATAAGATCTGGGTGTTTTTCAGCTTCTGGCTTTTGGGAAGCCTGAAAAAACAAGAGGCCTACAATCGCAGCCACAGGGAGTAAAGCAATTCTTTTCATAGTCATAGGGGTTAGTAAAAGATTATTTTGAATTTAATACGTCTTAGAGATACAATAAGATGATCTACCCATTTTTTTTCTATAAAAATTTGATAAATGGCAAATTTGAAGACTATTCTATGTTTTCGACTGGGGATTGGACTCCTCGACTTGGACAGGCATTCACTAATTTTTCTTTCAAAAAAATTAAATCAGGATCCCCAACTTATTTCTACGCCTATTGTGAGGATTGGTATGCTCTACTAAATCGGATAAAACACAGACTATAAGGGAATAACCTCCTCCGGAAAAACTGCATAAATCTTAGCTCTACTTGCTTTTTTCAACAAATGCAACCCGGTAAGTTGGCCGAAAGCGGGTAGAATCAAGGTCTGCTTATGATGGTAAAAACATGGCAATCGAAAGCTTTGCCTTCCCTTACTTTTGATCAGGACGCCAGGATGAATATGACCCGAAATGGTAAGTTTCTCTTCTCTGGCTTCATTCGTAGGCTCATGTGTCAATAGAAGGTGCTCCCCCACTCCCAGCTCAGCCACTACTTCTATACTTGTTTCCTGCATGATTTCAGGAGCTAAAATATCATGGTTTCCTTTGGTGAGTACAAAGTGAATACTTGGGAATAATTGGATAAAATTCTTCAAATCCTCCCATTCCTTATTCAAGCTGCTATGAAATAAATCTCCCAAAAAAACTACTTTGCTTGGCTCAAGAGAAGTGATTAGTGCATGTAAACGCAGAAAATCTGGTGAGATTTCAGGAAGCGGAATCATAATCCCTTCCTTTCGAAAATGGGAGGCTTTTCCCAGATGAACATCCGCAATCACCAGCATCCGGTGTTTAGGCAAAAAAGCTACTTTCTCAGGCAAAAACTGAATTAACTCCTCTTTGTAATAGAAATCCATGATTCATTTCGGAGCTATTTAAACTCCAACGTGTCTTTAAGTTTGCCTAATCTAGTCTGCCAATCTTCATTGCTGTATCGCTCGCGGAAGGACTCTGCGAAAATAGGAAAAGAAAAGGGAGTAAGCTTGGAAGGAAAGGTCAACTTAATCGCATGCGAACTGATCCGCACGAAGGCTTCAACCATTCGGGCTGATTCCAACTGAAAATCCATCACCTCATCATACGCTTCTCTTAGCAGCAAATTACCGGGATCATAGTCTTCAAACACCGAGAAAAACAAGGCAGAATTTGCCTGTAAATGACGTGTTTTAATGGGTTTACCGGGATAGCCTTGGAAAACCAAACCTGCGATACTAGCAATATCCCTGAATCTACGTCTTGCCATTTCAGTGGTATTGATCCCCAATCGGATATCCTGAAGTAGATCTTCAGTCGTAAAAAGCCCCAATTCCAAGGCTTCCTCAACGGGTATGGGAGAATCTGACAGAAGCTCAAAACCATACTCATTGGTTGCGATGCTGAAGGTTGCCGCTTTAATTTTACTCAATCGATAAGCGATCACAGCCGCCATTCCCTCATGTACAAACTTCCCATCAAAGGGATACACAAAGAGATGATAGCCATACTTGGTTTGTATGCTTTCCATCAAAAGTGTTCCGCCCTCTGGTAGGACGGAAAGCTCTTTTTGTTTTTCAAAAAGTGGCTTAAGGAAATGCAATTCAGAATCTTTTTTGGATATCCGCTGATGCACCATATCCATAGAATGCCGCAAGGCCACTCCAAGATCTGAGGATAGCGGTAGCCTCCCACCCATCCAGGAAGGAATTGCTCCTTTTTTACCCGTACTATTTCTCACCAAAGCCTGCATTTCCCGCACCTTGATCAGCTCCAGATTCCTGCCAGAAAACCAAAAGTTATCACCTGGCTTTAGTCTTGAAATAAACCATTCCTCAATCGTTCCCAGGTATTTCCCGCTCATAAACTTCACCTGCATCATAGAATCACTGACAATCGTACCTATGTTCAGCAGATGTCGATGAGCTATCCTGCGGCTGGTGACTTTAAAAACACCTTCTTCTGCCACCACTTTATGAAATTCATCGTATGCTCCGAGAGATCTGCCTCCTTTAGTGATCATCAGTAGACACTCGTTGAATTCATCTCTGGAAATCGAGGAAAAACAATGGGTGCTCTTCACTTCGTTGAAGGTTTCTTCTGCTTTGAATCCTTCGGAAATGGCAAGGGTAACGAGGTATTGTAGAAGAACGTCGAAGGATCTGATGTAAGGAATTCTCTTTTCCATCATTCCTTCTTTGACTGCATGCTTCAATGAAGCCCCTTCCATGATTTCCAAGGAATGAGTAGGTAGAAAATATACCTTGCTCAATGCTCCGGGCTGGTGTCCACTCCTTCCTGCACGCTGCAGAAATCGGGCTATTCCCTTCGGAGAACCTATTTGCACCACAGCATCGACGGGGCGAAAATCAACTCCAAGATCTAGGCTACTCGTACAGATCACAGCTTTCAGATTTCCTTCATGCAAGGCAGCTTCCACCCAAACACGAATCTCGTTGCTGAGGGAACCATGATGCAGCGCAATCGCTCCAGCCCATTCCGGCATTAACTCCAGCAATTGTCGATACCAGATTTCTGCCTGAGAACGGGTGTTGGTAAAAAGTAAAGTGGATTGGCTTTGCTCTATGATAGGAATAACTTTCTCTGCCATGTGAACGCCCAAATGACCTCCCCAAGGAAAACGCTCCAGGACATCTGGCAACAGTGTTTCTATCTGAATTCTCTTTTTTATAGCCGATTTGATCAGCACACCTGGGTTGCTAGGACCAAGTAAGATCTCCCTAGCTTCATCCAAATTGCCAATGGTAGCTGAGATACCCCAGATTTTCAGCTTAGGATTTAAGGCCTTGAGCCTGCTCAATGCTAGTTCTATCAAAACACCTCTTTTGCTGCCCATCAGCTCATGCCACTCATCCACAATTACAAATTCCAACTCGGAAAAATAGTCTGTGTATCCTTTGCTGGCCATCAGGATATGCACACTTTCTGGAGTTGTCACCAGTGCTTGCGGTGGCTTTTTCTTTTGCTGCTGACGAATCTTAGTCGTAGTATCACCAGTTCTCAATCCTATCTCATAATCGAGCGCAAGATCTTCGCTGACCACGTTGGTGGCATGGTGGATTTCGCTGGAAAGTGCCCGTAAAGGTGTGATCCACAAGCAATGAAGCTTTCGCCCATTCTTGCCTTTTTTCACTTTTCTCTGAATGTAATAGTGATGTAAAACGCCAAACCAGATTGCCATGGTTTTCCCATAGCCAGTTGGGGCATTCAGTAAGCCTGATCTGCCTTTTGCCATGGCTGACCATGTTTTCTGTTGAAAATCATGGGCAGTCCATCCCTCGTTGGAAAACCAAGCATCTGCGAAACTATTCATGGGTTTACCGCTTCTATTAGCTGCAATAAATCGCTTTTGGTATTCGCATCTTTGGGGGATTTATCCTTTCTCCAACGGAGAATTCTAGGAAATCTAAGTGCCACGCCTGACTTATGCCTAGGGCTGGAATTAATTCCTTCGAAAGCTATCTCAAATACATATTCCGGGTTTACACTTCGAACGGGACCGAATTTCTCAATCGTATTTCTCTTTATCCAACTGTCCAAAACTTTGATTTCTGCATCACTTAGGCCAGAATAGGCTTTCGCAAAAGGAACAAGAACATCCCCGTCCCAAACTGCAAAGGTGTAATCTGTATACAAATTGGCTCGCCTGCCATGGCCACTTTGCGCATAGAGTAGCACTCCGTCTATTGTCATTGGATCAGTCTTCCATTTCCACCAGTTGCCACGCTTCCTGCCAGTTTCATAAGGACTATTTTTTCGCTTGAGCATCAAACCTTCGCATTGATAATCACGGGCATTTTCCCGAAATTCTCCAACATCCTGCCAATTAGTAAAGTCCATAGCTTCGGAAAGCAGAAGAACATTTCCTGACTGGCTTTCAATTACATTTTTTAGAATAATCCTTCGATCTGCCAATGGTTTTTGTCTTAAGTCTAGTCCCTGATATTCCAAGATATCAAAACAAACCATGACCAGCGGTGCTTCCTTGAGGTATTTCTGAGAAATGTTTTTTCTACCAATTCTGGTTTGCATCACCTGAAAAGGCAAAGGACTACCATCCCGCCAAGGAATGATTTCACCGTCAAGTACGGTACCGTTTGGTAAGGAACTTTGCAGTGAATGAAACTCCGGAAACTTATCCGTCAACAGCTCCTCTCCTCTACTCCAAACAAAAAGTTCATCGTTCCTAACTATGATTTGCCCACGAATTCCATCCAACTTTTTCTCTATATACCAATCATTACTATCTCCCAAGGTATCTGGCTCTTCATCAAGTGGATAAGCCAGAAAAAATGGATACGGAAGATGGTGTTTATTCAGGTGATTATCTCCTTCAAACATAGAGGACATACTCTCCTCATAGGGATCCCATTTCCCCATCAATTGATGCGCAATAGAAGTCTGCTCTTGGTCCAAGTACTTCGCGAGCGCTTTAATCACGAGTTGCTTGGAAACTCCCATTCTGAAATTTCCTGTGATCAGTTTATTGAAAACAAACCGCTCTTGCACCGGCGTACTCATCCAATAGTAAGTAATTCTTGCTTTTTTCACTTCTGAGGGCAAATCAGTCAATTCCTTTAGAAAATCCAAGGTCTCCCGCAAGGAAGATTCTTGCTCTTGCTGGTGAGTTGGAAGTATCAGAGCTATCGCTTCTGCAAGATCCCCTACCACATGATAAGATTCCTCAAAAAGCCATAAAGGCAAATCTGCTAATTCGGCAGCCCATTCTCTCAGCTCGGAGGTTTTGACTGGTCGTTTTGGACGGTTGCCTATCAAAATAGAAACCGCGAAAATCTTATCCTCCTCCTCAGCATGAGTGAAATAGTCCACCATGGCCATGATTTTCTGATTGGTCTTGGTGGTCTGGTCAATTGCCGTGAAAAGTTGGGTAAAGGCCTTCATGTTTAGTCTAGGTCTCCAGTTACAGGTTCGAATTGGGTTTTAATCTCCACAGCATTGAGATGGTACTTCTCTGTAAGCCATTTGGCGAAGGTATTTTGGTAGCCGTGGGTGACGTAGATGTTCTCTGCTGCTGTGCCTAGCACAGCATCGTTAAGCTGTTCCCAATCGCAATGATCCGATAAAACAAAACCTCTGTCCACTCCTGAACGTCTTCTGGCGCCTCGCAGCTGCATCCATCCGCTGCAAATTGCTATTCTTGAAGGTTTGAATTTACTAATCCAAGGAGTACCTAGCGCTGAAGATGGCGTAATGATCATACTACCTTTGATTGATTTACTATCCATCTCTGGATTCACCCAAGTACCCGGAAAATCGAATCCATTTTTATTAAATGCATTATTGACATTTGCGACCGCTCCATGAAGATATATTTCACCAATACTTTGGTCCAAGTTATGGAGAATAGATTGGGATTTGCCTAACGCATAGGCCACGACTATGGAATTATAGCCCTCCGCTGCATTTTGTCGCCACCATTGGTTGATACTTTCATAAATTTCTGCTGCAGTGGGAAACTTATAAATAGGAAGTCCAAAGGTGGATTCAGTGATAAAATGATGACAGGTAACAGGCTCAAACGGAACACTGAGACCATCAGACATCAATTTATAATCTCCTGAAACCACCCAGATTTCGCCTTTATATTCCAGACGAACTTGGGCAGACCCAATGATATGTCCAGCTGGATGCAGGCTTATTTTTACTCCGTTAATGGAGATTTCCTGACCGAAAGCCAATCCTTGAACAGCGATCTCCTCACCCAATCTTAATTTCAGAATAGGAATGGTATCCAGGTGGCAGAGGTATTTTCGATTTCCTTTTCTGGCGTGATCACTATGGCCATGAGTAATGATGGCCGATTTCACAGGCCTCCAGGGATCTATGTATACATTCGCTTGTGGACAAAAAATGCCCTTATCGGTAAATTCCAGCATGGAAAAGTATTAAACTAGTATGAATCGGTATGGTGAATTACAACTTTTGTACCGACCTGAATGTTTTGCTTGGTGGAAGACATAAGCTGTCAAGCTTACCTTATATTACTGGATGATCCTGGTGAGCTATTGAAAAGTAGACTTGTGTGACAACCGAATTGTAACTTTGAACATACACCTATGAACAAGCAACCTGAATTTTGGCTAAGAGGGGCAATACCTGAATATCAGGCTGAGTTGCAGCCTGTGATTCACGCCATCCTTCAAGCTCAGGAGGAAATCCATAGCCTCATGAAGGATTTTCCAGACAATTTACTTTGGGGGAAACCTGCAGGAATGGCTAGTCCTGCCTTTCATCTGCAGCATATTGCTGGAGTTTTAGACCGCATGGCTACCTATGCAAAAGCAGAAACACTAAGTGCGGAACAATTCGACTATTTGAAAGCGGAAGGAAAGGAAAAGAGTTCTGTAACTACCGAAGCTCTGATTGAACAGCTAGATCAACAGATTGCAGAGTTTCTAGCTTACTTGGCAGAGGTCAAGAACGAGAAGCTGACAGACTATCGGGGAGTTGGGCGAGCTCATTTACCATCCACTGTGGGAGGGCTACTTTTCCATGCTGCTGAGCATATGCAGCGGCATTTCGGACAGCTGCTGGTGACTGTGAAGGTATTATTAGTAAAAAGTACCTAATCGGGGAAGAATAGTTAGTCCTAAAATTAAGCAGTAGCCATTCTCCCCAAAAAGGAAAAGTGTTCAAATCTCAACTAGAATTGCTTAAACAAGCTTGCATAGCTTACCTGGATTCTTCTTGAAGTGCTGCTATATTATTGTCCTTGAAGAATTTATCTCTGTATTCTTGAAACTCCTCTTCAAGGGAAGTGACCAAAGAGAGGTTACTATCCACATTTGACCACATTTCAGGCAATTTTTTCTCCAACATGCTGACGCCGAGATTGATGTTATCTGCTTCAATTTTGGATATTTTTTTCAAAACAGAGAGCTGACTGTTCTTCAAATCATCAAATTCTCTCAGAATCTTATCCATCATTTCTACTTTCTCTAATTTATCCATGATTGCGTTTAATTAAGTTTAAAGGATTTACCTATGTACTTAATATACAACAATTATCGTGCGGGGGGAAATACTAACAACCAGGTAATACCTGTTTCCCTACAATTGTAAGGGCCTTTCCGCATTCAAAAACCCAAGTTAATAGGGCAATTTTCTGAATTCTATTTGATAAGATATGATACTCCAGCGACTTGGAAATTCGGTTACTTAATCTATCCTATGTTGACTTGAGGCGATGCAGGTTAGATTTAATTTTTGAAAAATTAGTACGTATCAAAACATCAAATAAAATTTACTTTTTTCAAGGAATTATTTTTTTGATCTACGCAACAATTACTTCATAATCAATTGAATGATTTTTGAATAGCTTCTCAAAAAGAAACATTCACTCATTACGTTTTTCGTAAAATTTCTATCAAAAAATAAATCTTTTGTAGCGTTTAAGAGAATCTAATCGTTAATCATATAACTAAACCACTACTATTTTGAATAAAACCATTTCTGTGGTTCTTCCCAATTTTAACGGAAAGAACCTCTTAGAAGAATATTTACCCCATACAATAAAAGCTTTAAAACTAGCCGATTGTACCTATGAAATAATTGTTGTGGATGATGCGTCGACCGATAATTCCATTCCTTTTTTGGAAGAGCAATATCCAGATATCATAACTATTAAAAATTTGCAGAACAAAGGTTTTTCCTATTCATGCAATCAAGGGATAGTGGCTGCTAAAAACGACTTGGTTCTACTACTAAATTCTGATGTAAAACTGTCGCCTACTTACTTACAAAAGCTAATTCCATATTTTGATGACGAGGATACTTTTGGAGTCATGGGACAAATTCTCGATAGTTCAGGGGCTAAAATTGAAGTTGCTGCCAAAATCCCAAGATTCAATGGTTATAAACTAAAGTCGGATAAACAAGCAATCCCTAAAGATCTCATTTCACCTAAACTTCCCACCACCTTCCTTTCAGGAGCAAATTGTTTGCTATCACGGGAGAAACTCATGGAGCTGGAGGGATTTGATGAGATCTATTCACCTTTCTATACTGAAGATCTCGATCTCAGCATACGTGCTTGGAAGTTAGGCTGGAAATGTTTTTACGAACACCAAGCCACTTGCCTCCATCTAGGCTCGCATACCACCAAAACCCATTTTCAGAAAGTTAAAATCAAGGAGATCTATTTCAGAAATAGGATGTTTTTTCATGCTATACACCTAAATCGCAAAGACCTAAAGCGCTGGCAAATCCAACTCTTCTTTTTGGAAGTAATCCCAAAACTATTGCTTGGACAATTCTGGATACTGAAATCCTATCTGGGTCTACTCGATCACAAGCATCAAATTCAGAAATCAAGGAGAAAAATAAGAAAGCTCATGATGCAAAATCAAGGGAGAAAAAGCATAGCTGAAGTGACAGGAATTATTAATTCCCTTTTGGTAAACAAAGAGTTAACTATTTTACAATAAGGCTATGCAGATCTATTGGCGATTACTCTCTTTTGCAAAACCCATCGAGAAATACGCAATTCCTTATGTGATTTTTACGATTTTGGCTGTGGTGTTCAATACGCTGAACCTTGCCTTGCTAGCTCCTCTACTCAGCACCTTATTCAAAGAACAAAGTACCGAAGTGCTCAAGCCTGAATCCTGGCTAGACATCATGGATTACTTCAATTATTATGTATATCAGGTTCAGCATCAATGGGGAGCTTATGAAGCCCTTAGATGGGTTTGCCTCTTTATTTTTATTTCAGTCTTACTGAGCAATACATTCCGGTACATATCTCAACGAGTGATCGAAAATTTGAGAATTTATACCCTACTCAACCTTCGGAAATCGGTATTCAATCATGTAATGGACTTGCATGTGGGCTACTTCAATGAGCAAAGAAAGGGGAACATTATCGCTAAGATCACTTCCGATGTGCAGGTAGTGCAATACTCTGTAACCAGTACTCTGCAGGTGCTGTTCAAAGAACCCTTTCAGCTGCTAGCTTACCTTTTTATACTTTTCGCGATTTCATTTAAACTCACGCTATTTGCCATGTTGGTCATTCCGATTTCAGCTTTTGTAATCTCCAAGATTGTAAAAAAACTTAAAGCACAGGCAACCGAAGCGCAAGAAAGGTTTGGATTGATGGTTAGTTACTTGGATGAAGCACTCTCCGGGATTAAGATTATCAAAGCTTTCAATGCTACCAAACGCATCAAAGACAGATTTCATGAGGAGAATGTGAAATTCTCAGAGCTAGGAAGAAAGATGTCCTATAGACAGCAGCTTGGATCTCCTGTGTCGGAGCTCCTGGGCGTAGTGATGGTACTTATCATCGTACTTTATGGTGGTTCCCTTGTCATCAGCAATCAATCTGAACTTAGCGCTTCAGCATTTATTACCTACATCGCTATTTTCTCTCAGATTATGCGACCTGCTAAAGCCATTACAGAATCTTTCAGCACCATCCATGCGGGTATCGCTGCTGGTGAGCGAGTATTGGAACTGATAGATGAAAAAGCCTTAATTCAAGACCAAAAAGCGCCTTTTATACTACGAAACTTGGACAAAGGCATTGCACTGCAAGACGTAAGTTTTTCCTATGGTCATGAAAAAATCCTTAAAAACGTATCGATGGTGATTCCAAGAGGATTTACAGTTGCACTTGTAGGTCCATCCGGTGGAGGCAAGTCCACTTTGATGGATTTGATTCCTAGATTCATAGATCCTCAGGAAGGAAGTATCCGATTTGATGGCATTGATATCAAAGACGTATCAAGTGAATCATTACGCTCAATTATCGGGATAGTGAATCAGGAATCTATCCTTTTCCACGACTCGATAGCCAACAATATTGCTTTTGGAAATCCTGAAGCTTCGGAAGAAGAAATAGTGCAAGCTGCTAAGATTGCCAATGCCCATGATTTTATAAGTAAGACTCCCAAAGGATATGACTCTAATATTGGAGATAGAGGTACCAAACTTTCCGGTGGTCAAAAGCAGCGGCTTTGCATAGCAAGGGCTGTTTTGAAAAACCCTCCTATCCTTTTACTTGACGAGGCCACTTCAGCTTTGGATACTGAGTCAGAGTTTTTGGTACAGGACGCACTGAATAAACTGATGCAGAATAGGACGACGCTGGTGATTGCCCATCGCCTGAGTACCATACAAAATGCAGACCTGATCCTAGTCTTGGATAAAGGTAAGATCATAGAGCAAGGAACTCATTTCGAGCTTTTGGTGCAGGAAGGACTGTATAGCAAACTTATCGATAAACAACAATTCTCGCAGGCATGACTTTATCCAAAACACCACTGATCTCTATAGCCATGTGTACTTACAATGGCGAGAAATACCTGCGCAAGCAGCTGGATAGCTTGGTTAACCAAACCTATCCCCATGTCGAAATTTCAATTTTTGACGATTGCTCCAGTGATGGGACAATTGCTATTATTCTGGAATACATAGAGCTATTTCCTCAGATAAAACTCAAGCAAAATCCCAGCAATCTTGGATATCAAAGGAATTTTGAGGCAAACTTTCAAGCTTGTTCAGGAGAACTAATTGCTCCTTGTGATCAGGATGATATCTGGGATTTGAACAAACTAGAGAAGCTATATGCTATCCTGGATGACAATATATTGGTCTACCACGATTCTGAACTGATAGATGAGAAGGATCAAAGTATGAAATTGAGCATGGGAAGTCGGCTCAATTTTGTAAGAGGAAAAAACCCTTCGCCCTTTCTCTTCTTTAACTGTGTATCCGGTCATAGCATGTTATTTAAAAGAGAACTACTCCAGCATATTTTCCCATTTCCGAAAAAGGGTTTTTATGATCATTGGATGGTTTTTGTGGCTTCGCATTACGGAAGTATAGATTTCACTACGGAGTGCTTAGTGAAATATAGGCAGCATCAACAGAATCTGACGGATATATTGGGTGCAAAGCGCAAGGAAACCAAGCTCCAAACTACTATATCCAGGATACAGCGAGAAAATGATTGGTTGGAAATATGTGCTGAATATGAAAAACAAAGGCAAGGGCCAGGTTTTAATACGCATCTTTTTGAACAGGGAAAAAATCGGGACACTAACTATTTCAATTTTGGATTCGGTTTTACGATATGGAAGCACCAAGATGACTTACTCCATATTCCCAAGCAAAAACCGAAGAGAAGACTTGGATTTGCCATCCGCCAAATCTGGGGAGTTAAAACAAAAACCATTTTCAAATAGCGACTTCCAAGGGCCACAAAAAATCACATTTTGGGAATATTGTTAAGCTTTTAAAGACAACTCATAAACCTATGAAAGTATCTGTAATCATACCTAGTTATAACTACGCTGACTTTTTACCTGAGTGTTTGGAATCTGTTCTGGCTCAGACTTGGCAAGACTGGGAAGTCTTGATTATTGACGACGGTTCTACTGATAATACCAAGAAGGTTGCTGAAAAATACCAGAAAAAAGACTCACGAATTATCTATCACTACCAAGAAAACAAAGGGCTGTCCAATGCAAGAAATACGGGCATAAACCTTAGTAAAGGTGAATACTTACAATTTTTGGATTCGGATGATATGATCAGTCAAGATAAACTCACTTTACAAGTTGCACATCTTGAGCAGAACCCAGATCTATCACTTTCCTACTGCAAAAGCTGGTATTTTCTGGGTACTACTCCAGATCAATTACATTCTGATTTACTTCTCCAAAACAGCACAACTCACCCCGTTCTTGATGGGAAGGGGTATGGAATCCTCCAGGTCCTGACAAAAGGAAATTTCACAGCAGTTTCCAGTCCACTAATCCGCAGGTCAATTATTGAGGAATACAGGCCTTTTCCAGAGTCTGTGACCAATTCCGAAGATTGGTATTTCTGGTTAAAAACAGCGCTTAAGGGACATCACTTCCAGTTTTTAGATAATCCACTGGCATTTACAAAAATACGTGTGCATGGAAAGAGCATGAGCCAAAAAACATTTTCCATGTACTATGGAGAGTTACAACTTAGGAATTGGCTTGATGGCCAACTTCAGCAAATAGAACTTAAGCCTAATGAAAAACAGAATCTCCTGATTTTAAATAAGGTTCAAGAAGAAAAGTTATTTGAACATGCAATGCTCACAGGGCCACTTTGGAATATAGGCCATCTTAAAAAAATGTATGAGCTGGGGGACTTTCAGCGCTTGCTCAAATACCACAAAAAAGCCCGAGAACATCAAAAATCTATTCTTTAGACTAACTATACTAACACCAACCAACTATGAAAATCAATAACCACAGCCCTTTGGTATCAGTAATCATACCTTGTTTCAACCACGAGATGTATTTGGAGGAAGCAGTGAATTCTGTACTTAAGTCAACTTTCAAAGAAACTGAAATTATCATTGTTGATGATGGTTCCACAGATGGTTCTTTTATTAAAGCCCGCGAACTAGCCAAACTGTATCCAGACAAGATTAAGGTTTTTGCTCAAGCAAATGCAGGTCCTTCAGTTGCCAGAAATTTTGCAATTGAAATGGCAAAAGGAACCTATATTTTACCACTAGATGCTGACGATAAAATTGGTAGAAAATACCTTGAAAAAGGAATTAAACAATTAACATCAGATAGAGACACAAAGCTAGTTTATTGCGAAGCAGTAAAATTTGGGCTTAAAACTGGGAAGTGGAACCTTAAACCGTTTTGTCCAGCAGCGCTAGCAAAAGACAATATGATTTTTGTTTCGGCACTATTTAAAAAGGAGGATTGGGCGAAGACTGGAGGATTCGATGAGCGTATGAAATGGGGTTGGGAAGATTGGGAATTTTGGATTAACCTGCTCAAAGATGGAGGAAAAGTTAAAAAATTAGCCTACATAGGTTTTTACTATAGAATTCATAGTATTTCCCGGCGAAAATCTGTCTGTAAAAAGGCGAAGAAAATGACTATTGAGTTATTGAATCAAAAACATGCTGGCTTTCTAAAACAGCATTTGGGCGGCCCAATTCGTAATCCCAGGAGCTGGTCTAAAACAATCAATTTAATTCTCCCCTATTTAACGTTGTTTTCCGCCTATCGATATAGAGAAAACCTTCAAGCACTAAGACTCGAAAAAAAATAAGTCATACTCTAATTCAGTACTCAAATCCTACTAAAACTGACACAATTACTCTTTCGGTAAGGGCATTAAGCTAAGAATCCTATATTTTGTAATCGCTTCTTTAAAAAGAAGTAAATCAACAATAAACCTATTCATTCTAGCAACATGCAGCAGATGCGTTTTTCTAAAAAACTTTCACTTATCTATGGAGTAATACTGGCCTTTTTGGCAAGCTGTACTCCAGAAAAATCCCCTTTTGATGTTTCACCTTCGGATTCTATGGATCCCAAAAGACTGGAGCAGCCCTACCCTTCCATCAGTATTCCCGCAGATGCAGATTTGGAATCGCCAGTTTGGAAAGGGATAGATCTCAGTCCAAAGCCACCAGTCATTCCTGTTTCGGCCAATGAGCAATTGAAATCCTTTGTACTTCAGCCAGGATACAAGCTTGAGCCTATTTTATCCGAACCTCAAATCAGGGAACCTGCAGCTATACAGTTTGATGGAAATGGGCGAATGTATGTCCTCGAACTCAGAACCTACATGCAGGACATCGACGCCAACGGTGAGCTAATGCCAACATCTAGGATTTCTAGATGGGAAGACAAGGATAATGATGGAGTTTATGAAACCAGTGTCATATTCTTGGATAGCCTTGTGTTTCCACGTTATGTAGTTCCTTTTGGAAAAAACACCATTTTATCCATGGAGTCAAATGAAGACAACGTCTACAAATACACCGACACTGATGGAGATGGAAAAGCAGATAAAAAAGAGCTTTTTGCTTCAGGACTAGGGAGGTCAGGAAATGTGGAGCATCAGACTAGCTTTCTCACTTGGACGATGGACAACTGGATGTATAGTACGTATAATTCCCGAAGAATCCGCTGGACGCCGGATGGTGTAATCCAAGAGCCAGCCGGAAACCCTTGGGGTCAGTGGGGAGTAACTCAGGATAATTATGGACAAACTTGGTTTCAAGATGGAGCTGGTGGAGTTCCGCAAAGCTTTCAATTCCCATTGGTTTATGGAAATTTCGGAGTAAAAGGTCAGTACAAAGATGGTTTTAGAGAGCCTTTTAGCTTGATAAAATTGGCTGATTTCCAACCAGGAATGCGAGAAACAAAACCTGACGGCTCACTCAGTAATGTGACCGGATCTGCAGGAAATGACGTTTTCCGTGGAGATAGGTTACCAAAAGAACTGCAAAACAAATACTTCTACGGTGAGCCTGTGGCACGAATAGTACGCCAAGTTAATGTGGAAAAAACTGACGGCTTGTCTTATATCCAAAACCCTTACAGAGAATCTCAGTCAGAGTTTATCCAATCTACCGATCCACTTTTCAGACCTGTGGATATTGCCACTGCTCCTGATGGCACCATGTACATTGTAGACATGTATCGCGGGATTATTCAGCAAGGAAACTGGACTCAAGATGGCAGCTACCTACGCACAAAAATCCAGCAATACCAAATGGATGATGTGGCAGGGAATGGTCGTATTTGGAGATTGACCTACGAGGGAATGGAAAGAAATAAGGAGAAGCCAAAGATGCTGGATGAAACATCTGCAGAACTCGTACGCCACCTAAGCAATCCAAATGGCTGGTGGCGAGACAAAGCTCAGCAGTTGATTATTTTAAATCAGGATAAATCAGTTGTTGGTGATTTAGAAAAACTAGTAAACACTTCAGACAATGAATTGGCTCGAATTCATGCCCTATGGACGTTGGAAGGATTGAATTCTCTAAAGCTTGCCACAGTGAAAAAACTGATGCAAGACCCGAATCCTGAAATTAGAAAACAAGCTTTGAGAGCTAGTGAAACACTCTATAAGTATGGAGAGAAAAGCTTAGCTGCAGACTACAAAGCAATGGTGAAGGACTCAAATAAAGAGGTGGCGCTGCAAGCCTTGCTAAGTGGCTATGTGTTGACAATCGATCAGACCGAGGATTGGATCAATTCTACTTTGAAGGCTGATCCCTCTGAAGGAATCCAGCTAGTCGGAACTCAACTTATAGAGCGCATGGCAAAGGAAAAAGAACTTGCCGCTACTCAATTTGCGCCTGAGGAACTGGCTTTATTCACCAAGGGTAAAACTATTTTTGACAGCTACTGCTCTACTTGCCATGGGCCAAAAGGGCTTGGAACTCCGACTGGTGGAGGTGAGTTGATTGCTCCTGCATTCTCAGGTTCTCCTAGACTGATGGGTCATCCAGAATACGCAGTCAAAACTCTTCTTCATGGCTTGAATGGAGCAATAGATGGAAAAGAGTATGAAGGAGTAATGATTGCAATGGATACCAATGACGATGAGTATATCGCTTCAGTAGTTTCTTACATCCGAAATGACTTTGGGAATAAAGGAAGTTTTGTAAGTCCTGAATACGTTGCTGAAATCAGAAAAGAAACTGCAAGCAAAGAAGACACCTATGATTTCGATGAATTAATTGGTGAAATCCCAAAGGCGCTATCCCTTCAGGATAATTGGAAGGTAACAGCCAGCAGTACCGCATTACAAGGTGTAGGATCGACAAAAGATCCATCTTATGCATTCAGTTATAAAGGTTGGAAAACAGAAACCACACAGAATCCAGGAATGTGGTTCGTAGTGGAACTTCCAAAAGACAGAAACCTCACAGAGATTCAGTTCAATTCTGGAGACAAAGAATTCCCTGAGCATTATACAGTCTCCATTTCTAAGGATGGCAAAAGCTGGAATGAAGTTGCGAATAAGTCCGGTGAAAAAGGAGTAAATACAGCTCAATGGAAATCCAACGAAACTGCGAGATTCCTTAAAATAGAAGCCACAGAAAAAGGTGAAGAACCTTGGGCGATGAGGTCTTTGACGCTTTATGCGAGGTAATACTTTTCCAGAATAGCCAATAAAAAACCTGCAGTCTTAAAACACTGCAGGTTTTTTTTGTATCTATTTCCTATAGTTAGCCTGTCTTTCGACCATCCAACCTGGATATTGCAAAGGCAGAGGATTTACCTTATCAATTTTTCTAAGGTCATCTTCTGTGAGCAAAAGTTGGGTGGAATCAATATTGAGTTTCAACTGATCTAAAGTTTTCGCACCAATTATTGTACTGGTAATCCCTGGCTGCTGACGCACCCAAGCTAAAGCCACTTGCGCAATACTTGCATCATGAATTTTGGCAAGATCTCCCATAACATCTACTAAGTCATATGCTTTTTCCTTGTCAATTGGTGGAAAATCAAACTTTGCTCTTCTGGAATCTGCATCCTCTCCTTCACGGGTAAATTTCCCTGTTAAGAAACCACCAGCAAGTGGACTCCAAGGAAAGATCGCCAGATTATGATCTACTGCCATTGGAACCAATTCATGTTCGATATCGCGGCTTACGGCAGCATAATAATATTGCAGACCGATGAACTTGTGCCACCCTCTATAATGGGCGATTGCTTGAGCTTTGGCCACCATCCATGCCGGCCAATTGCAAATCGCGATATACCGCACCTTGCCCGTTTCGACGATATCATTTAAGGAACGAACGATCTCTTCTAGAGAAGTCAATGGATCTACTCCATGCACATAAAGTATATCCACATAGTCTAATTGAAGCCTTTTTAAACTTGCATCTACCGAATTGAAAATATTGTATCTGGAGAGTCCAGCGCTATTTGGCTTGTTTTTCATTTTTGCCAAAAGCTTCGTTGCAATGACCACTTCATCTCTTGGAACAGAAAGATCGATGAGACTCTGGCCAAGCAACTGCTCGGACTGACCAAAGGAATAGACATTGGCGGTATCGATAAAATTGATTCCCGACTCTATCACAGCTCCCATCATCTCGTTTACTTCGTTTTGCTGCAGTTTGCCAATGTTGGACCACATATCTTCGTCTTGTCCGCCAAAAGTCATTGTGCCAAAGCAAAGTTCGGAAACCTTTAAGCCAGTGTCACCAATAGAATTGTACTTCATAAGTAAAAATGGATTTAGAAATTGTTAATGATTGTGTAAGTAAAACTAAAGCGATCCAAAAACAGTTGCGTCACTCCTTTAATATTTCCTTAAAAGCCATTTGATTCATTCAAAAGGGCAGAAAATCACCTAGACACCACTATCTTTAGGTCAAAATATTCTAAAATGAAATCAAGATTTACCTCCCTATTTTGCCTCTTAATCACTCAACTTACTTTTTCATCTCCACTGGATTTTCAAACTATTCAAGTTATTCCTCTTGGAGGGAATACCTTTCAATCCCAAGGTTCTCAAACCGAAAAAATAAGTAAAGATGGAATCATGAATTGGAAATATTCTGATACTGAGTTTTCCGTCTTTGTCAAATCAGAAACTGAAGAGCCTATTTTTCTTGAACTGGATGTTCTTCCTCAGGAAAATGAAAGTAAGATTAGCATAGAACTTAATGGAAATTCGCAAGACCTGAGCCTCTCCTTCGGACAATACGGATTCATTCCTCTAGGTGATTTCAACTTGGTGAAAGGATATAATGAAATCAAGTTAAAAGGACTTGAGAAATCAGGTTCTGACTTCGTGAAAATCAAGAATATTCAGGTTAAATCTTCAAATGAATTGGCTCTGAACTTTGTCAGAGATGACATCGACAACCGATTTTATTGGGGTCGAAGAGGTCCTTCAGTTCATTTGTCATATTCCCCACCCGAAAACAAGAATTTCAAATGGTTTTACAATGAAGTGACCGTTCCTGAGGGATCAGACCCGATCGGCTCCTACTTTATGGCCAATGGATTCGGTGAGGGTTATTTTGGAATTCAGGTAAATTCTGGGACTGAGCGCAGGATTTTGTTCTCGGTGTGGAGTCCATTTAAAACGGATAATCCTGGAGACATTCCCGATTCCGAAAAAATCAAGTTGCTGAAAAAAGGCAATGAGGTTTACACTGGAGAATTCGGAAATGAAGGATCTGGAGGCCAAAGCTATCTGAAATATAATTGGAAAGCTGGAGAAACCTACAGCTTCTTAAATTCCGTAGAGCCTGATGGTAGAGGAAACACGATTTACACTGCCTATTTCATGGATCCAGAAGTAGGAAAATGGATGCTAATTGCGAGTTTCTCAAGACCCAAAACTGACACATGGTATAAGAGACCACATTCTTTCTTGGAGAATTTTGTTCCAGAATCCGGTCATCTAGAGCGCAGGGCAAGTTATGGCAATCAGTGGCTTTGCGATGCTGAAGGAAATTGGCAGGAATTGACTGACGTAAAATTTACGGGAGACGATATCGCAAAACGAGGCTATAGAATGGATTTCGAAGGAGGAGAAAAAGCAGCACAATTTTTCTTGCGAAATGGAGGCTTTTTCAACGGCGAGGTAGAGCTGAACAGCATGCATCTTAGGAAAGCTAAGGGTATCGCTCCTGAGATTAATTTCAAAGAATTGCCATAGAAAAAGTTGAAGTTACACCTGTAGTCCAAACATAAAAAAAGCACCAGTTTCATTAAAATTGGTGCTTTTGAATATAGAAACTGTTGATCAGTTCAATAGCTATAAGGAATTAGTCTTATGACTTATCTTTCTTATCTTTTTTAAATTCTCCATTTTTCAGAGTCATAGCATCCTGCATATTTGCAGTGATGGCTTCATAAGCTTCACCGTTTCCATCGACATTATCTGGTCCTACTTCTACCAGACCATCTCCATTTCCGTCCGATACAAGGTTAGGATCTACTCCTTCCAAAAACTTGTCTAAGTAGAGTGTCAAATAAAGATCTTGCGCACCTGCTACTTCCACTCCTTGATTGAACATCACATTCACTTCTTCTTCCAGATCAATAGAAACCTCAGCAGGAATACCAAACCAACTCGCCTTTGCGAAAACTGACAAACCATACATTTCGTCATCCACTGGAACTTCCATCGTCTTTACCAAATCAAAATCAAGCTTACCGTAAACGCCGTCATAGGCCATTGCAGTACCGATTATTGGCTCATAAATCACCCCATCTTCTATTAATGTAAGCAATTGAGGAGAATTGTTTCTGATCTGAACTATACTTGGCTTATTGCTGTCTTCAGTAGTTCCTCTCAGGATTAATTTCACATTATCCAAAGACACTTTGATATCTGAGATTTCAAAATTCCCATAAACCAAGTTAGTGGTCCTTGCTCCTGGGTCAGCTTCACTGCTTCCCACTGAAGCTACAATACTCACTTCGCTTTGTGCCAATTCCGGAGTTTCTTCATTTTCAGTACATGCTACTGCAAGGACTCCAGCGGAGACTGCAAGTAGGAGATTTCCAATTTTTCTTGTTGTGTTCATAAGTGTTGGGATTAAGTTGATTAATTTATTTAAGGGGTTGTTTATATAGGGTTATAGCGCTTTCCATTTTACATTTTCAAAATTTCCTTCAGTCACTTGAAACAATGTGTCCACTTGGCTATCCAAAGCAGAAAATTGAAAAGAGCCAGAAAACTCACGTTTTGATAAATCTATTTCTGTAATAGTGAGTTTAATTTCTCCTGTATAAAAGCTACTAGCTTTAAATACACTGTTATCAGATTTGACTGAATTTCGCATCTCTACTGCTCCCTTGGCTCCTTCAAATTTTCCAGCCTTTTCATCTAGTAATACCCAGTTAGAGTAGGTAGAACCTGCAGTGATTTCAGAGATGTCATTTCCAGCCAATTGAAAGCCCAATGCTAGCGCTTTCTTGTCATCCTGAACCCGGATACCGTAGACCGTTAACAAGTAGTAATCTTCAGATTCTTCAAGTTCAGCCTTCAAAAACTCTTTAGCTAAAAAGCCTTTACCTCCTTCAGCTTCAAATGGAATTTCATTCAAATTGGCAATGATAACTCCATCATTATCCTTATCCGGAAAGATGTTCTCCATGAAATCACATCCGAATAGAAGTAGAGGAGTAAATGCTAGATAGCATATGCTTTGAATTTTTCTTTTAGACATTAGAATTACAGTTTTTACCAAAAAGCTCAGAAAGATATTTCATGTACATAAACCCAACATTTTGGGTTATTTTCACACAACAACATGTGGATTTAAGATGCTTAATCAGGAAACAAGGCTATAATTTCACCTAGTAGTTCTCTTTTATGAATAGTAGCTCACACCCTATGCCAGCATAATTTTTAAGGTTAGTTCAAGGACAGTTTCATGAGTTGAGTGCCTTACAAAACAAAAACTAGAGCCGGAAATACTTCTTGTAAAAATTAGTTAGGAAAATATTTGAACAGCTAGTTATTTAGAAACATGAATCACCGATTAAAAAATACTGATCTGGAAATACAGGTAAATCAGACAGGAATGGAGCTTAGCTCAATTAGATCTATTACATCAGGTAAAGAATATCTATGGCAAGGAAACCCGACTTTTTGGGCTGGTCAAGCTCCCGTTCTATTTCCAATTATTGGCGCATTAAAAGATGGCCAAACGCTCATAAGAGGCAAGAAATACAGCATGCCTAAGCATGGGATTGTACGGAATTCTGAAAAGCCTGTATTAAAAGCTAAGAATGAAAATTCCCTACTATTTAGTCTGAAATGGGACGAGGAAAGTCTGAAATACTATCCATTCAAATTTGAATTGGAAATCGAGTTTACACTAGATGGAAAGACATTGGAAGTTGTACATACTATCTCCAATCATGGTGACGAACCTATGTTCTATTCCATTGGAGCCCATCCAGCCTTTAATTGTCCTCTGAACGAAAATGAGGTCTATGAGGATTATTACCTTGAATTCGAGCAGACTGAAAACGATTCAACATGGGAGGTTGAACTTTCAGGCTTGATTGGTTTAGATCAGAAACCAGTTTTAAACAATACCAGTATTCTCCCACTACACAAAAAGATTTTTGAACATGACGCATTGATTTTCAAGCGACTAAAATCAAGGAAAGTCACCCTAAAACATCAAACAGAAGGCAGCATTTTAGCTGTGGATTTTGATGATTTTTACTATTTGGGACTTTGGGCTAAACCTGGTGCTCCCTTTATTTGCATAGAACCTTGGTTGGGAATAGCAGACAGCATAGATTCACAACAAAAGTTTGAAGAGAAAGAGGGTATTATGGAATTGCTCGCTGGCAAAAAGGATGTGAAAACATATTCTATTACAATTTTCGAATAGATCCACATGAACTAGAAAAACGCAGCAAGAGTACTTGCTGCGTTTTTTCACTCATCTTATTTGTCAGCTATAAAGGGAGCTTGCTTTATAAACTGCGCTTCAGATAATTGTTTGATCAGGAAAACAGACAAACTGGTAGCTGAAATCTGATCTCCAGGACAATTTTCAAGAGATACAGCTATCTCTTTATTCTCATCATCCAAAATTATCAACGGTAGTCGAACTAGGGGCCAATTCACCTCGCTTTTCAGTAGCAATTCATATTCAACTTGCTTATCACGTGTGGCTACTGGATAGTTCGCATACATCCACTCAGTGGCAGCTTTTTCATAAGCACTTTTGTTATCATTTTCAGCATCTACATTTATCCCTGATACCAAAACATACCGGCTAATCCTGTGCTTTTTCATTGCCTTTAGGATTACTGTAGTCCCCTCTGAGGAAATCGTGTTTTTACTGGGTGGCAACCCCCAACCCAGCGTGCTAATAACGGCCCCACATCCTTCCAAAAGCTTTGAGACAGATGATTCATCCAAAACGTCTCCTACAATTACTTCGATTTGATGATCAAATTCAGGTGCTCGATCTGGATTTCTGACCAACATTTTTATATGGAAACCATGCTTGACAAGCTCTTTGACTAAGAATTTGCCTGATTTTCCAGTTCCGCCGATTACGGCCATTTTCTTACTAATATTCATGAGGTTCTTTATAAAATGTGATAAAAATATACCCTACACAGTTCCTGAGGGAATGTGTTATTCTACTGCTTTGAGCAGTAGAATGGGTGATTCAGCTATTTTAGAAAGAGATTTTAATAGGTCAAACTTACTACTATTAGGTAGACTTAAAAAGTAAAAGGGAGCTAGATTCTAGCTAGCTCCCTCAATAAATTACTTAGCCCATTCGATGTAATCCCGATTGACTTGGCCATCTTCCACATTTTCATTTGAGTAGATGATGATTCTATATTTGAAAGTTGCCGATTGTCCTTTGTCCAGTTTGAAGTTAAGTTCGTCCTTTCCATCACTTAGGGCTTTTTGTCCAAGTGGATTGGCAGCGAACAAACCATACCCACGTGCATGCCAGTAAGTTGGATAGCCTGGGTTAGATGGGAAGTCAAGGATAGCTACTGAGATATCTTCATCGTTAATTTTTCCTGAGAGACTCACCCAGTTACCTCGGGTTCCCCAGACATCATCACCTTTAATTCCCTCACTGCTTAGATACATTCCTGTGATTCCCTCATTGTTCATCGTAGGTACATCTGTTGCTTTCCCTGAGGCATCAGTGAAGATCTCTGGCTTATTAGAAGGGTGTTCCAATTGCCTAGCGGTACGAAGACCCAGCATACCTTCCTTATTGTCAGTAAGTTTCACCTCTCCATTTGGAGCAGTTAAAGTAGCTATTCTGTCAATCGTTCTTTGATTCTCTTTACCACTAAATATAAATGTGGTATTCTCTGTCAACAGAACCTCGCCTTGGTCATTCATCCAATCTAAACTTACTTCTAAAACCCCTTCTTCGTTACCACTCTTCACTGAATTGATGGATTTATGAACGATATGTCCATACTTAGACTTGTCGGTAATAGCGGAGGAATTATTCCAAAAGTCAAGGCCATTTACATCACCGTAGTTGAACCAAAGTCCCAAATGATGGGGATGATCCACTCGTTCTCCAGGTCTTGGAGTGACGGGCCAGCCTCTGGTGATTGCTGTTCCGTTTGCAGTATTGATTGGATAAAGAACAGGCTTCTCCAAGGAATCCGGATAGATGTATGAAGTGAAAAATTCACCATCAATGATTACATCGACTTTTTTAGCTACCTCATCCTGTATCAGTTGTATTCTATCTTCCATCTGTTCGGGTTCTGATTGTTCTGCTTTTTCCTGAGCACCACCACATGCATAAGACATTGCTGATAAGGCTAATACAGCGGAGTATTTAAAGAGTTTGTGTTGATTATTCATCGTATTTAAATTCTGGATTTAGTGTTTTTGAGTTTTAGTAATGAGCGTATAAATCTAATTATCAGATCATTTTGATTTTTTCAGCGTATTAAATAAAGCCAGTTGTTCTTTAAGAGCAGCTACTCTATCGGCAGGCTCAGTCCGGGCTTCCATCAGGATCCAACCGTCATACTTGATATCATTGAAGAGTTTGAAAAGCTCTGGGTAAGGATAATCCCCTTCATTGAATTCGCGCACGTGAACGGTGTCTCCGAACCACTTTTTCACTGAATTGAAGTTTGCTTCCAAGCCAGGAGGCAACAAATCTTCGGCATTGCAGTTCCAACAGATTTTCACTGCTGGTTCAGTTACCTGATCAAAAATCGCCTTCATAGTAGGAAGCTCCTGAGTCAAATGCCCATGTACTTCCACTCTAACAAATTGCCCATAATCAGCGGCAAACTTTCCAACTTCATTGAAAGACTCAGCGATCTGGGCTATTGTTTTTTCTTTAGGAACATCAGCTGGTAGGTTATTTGGTTTAACCTTAATTCCTGTAGCACCAATATCCTTGCAGAGCTTGATGTATTCCTTGGTGCCCTCTATGTTTTTGCGGAGTACGGTAGGATCAGGACTATGGTATTCGAAATTACTTCCGTATCCCAAGCAAGTCACCTTACTATCCTTAAAAAGTTTTTTCACTTCTGCACGCTCGGCCGCATTAAGGCTTGTTTCCACCCCATGCGCATGCTCGGTGCGAAGTTCCACTCCTAGCACCCCTGCTTTTTCACAGTTTGCAATTAGCGTTGGTAGATCCCAATCTTTCCCCCATTGGTAAGTTACTAAGCCAAACTTCATCCCTGATTTTGCGCTTGCAAGGGCATCTATAGGAAATTGCATCGCTGCTAAACTTAAGCCGGCAGCCATACTCTTTTGCATAAAATCTCGTCTTGAATTGCTCATTGATTCTATATAGTGTGAATTATTAAGTAGTAGAAAGTTGGAATTAGACCTTATTAGGAACTGTGTAAGGGTCACGATAATCTCTGGTCAACATCTTGTTTGCTTCTTTGTCTTTGACAAATTTTTCTTCACTACCATCAAATCGAAGTTCACGACCAGTCAGGTAAGATACATTTGCAATCAATGGAAGTACAGACGACTTGAAGCCTTCTTCAATATCGCAATGTAGGGTCTCATTATTTCCTGCTCTGATTGCATCGAGGAAGTTGGCGTAATGCTCAGCACCACCCGGGGCAGCCAATACTTGGTTATTTGGTGCTGGAGCAGCTCCTTTTTTTGATTGGGCAAAAGGCTCCGCTTCTTTCTCACGAAATGCTTTCCAAGTGCCACCATCCAATTCTAAATACCCTTTGGTACCATAAAAAACATTTCCGATATGGATATCTAAGCTAGATTCACCATTGGTATATCTACCTCGGGTCTCAAATTCGAGCATAGTTCCGTCAGCATATTTGAATGTTGATGTTTGCGTATTTGGAGTTTCCTGAGAGCATTCGTTTGGATCTATACCATAAATTCCTCCAGCGGAATAAACTGAAACTGGGTGCTCATTCTTATTCATTCCCCAGCGAGCTACGTCAAATTGATGCGGCCCTTGGTTGCCAGTATCCCCATTTCCTGTGGCCCAGTGCCAATGCCAGTTGTAGTGCACTTTCTTTTCATTATAAGGAATCATCTCTGCGGGTCCTCTCCAATAGTCGTAATGAAGTGAAGCCGGCGGCGTACTATCTGCCACTTTTCCAAAAGAATCACGTGGTTTGAAGCAAGTCCCTCGTGCCATGTAAACGTCTCCAATTCCTCCTCCGTGGAGGAATTCCATCGCTTCCATCACATTGGCAATTGATCGGTTTTGGAATCCTACCTGAACTCGTCTATCATACTTTCGGGCTGCTTCCACCATTTTTCTGCCTTCCCAGACGTTATGACTGGCTGGCTTTTCTATGTAGACATGCTTTCCAGCCTGACATGCCCAGATCGTGGCCAGCGCATGCCAGTGATTTGGAATTGCCATAGAAAGGGCATCTAATTCCTTATCTTCCAGCACCTTTCTTACATCCCACTCTGTCGATGGCGTAATACCTGTCTTTTCTATAACCACTTTCGATTTCTCTGAGAAATATTGCTCATCAGCATCGCATAGAGTTTTCAACCTCACGTTTCGATTATCCTTCAATGCACACCATTGATTGATATGATTGCTGCCTTGGCCTCGAATTCCCACCACTGCAATATTAATTCGTTCATTTGCTCCAATGATAGAAGCGTATGATTTGGCACTCATGCCCATGCCAGCTATGGCTATTCCGGCGGTACCTAAGAGACTTTTCTTTATGAATTCTCTTCTTTTTTCCATTTGAATTCAGATTATAGGGTTTATTGTAGTTACTAAATAGTGTTATAGATTATTTGTTTTACCCTTAGATAAACAGTATTTCAGCTATGAATTTTTAATCTAAACAATCTCTTTCTAGCAATCAATAGGAATTATTTCTACACCTGAATTACTTGTGCAAACGATTGCTTTTTCTCTATCACTATTTACGGTGATAATTTGATATATCACCATTTACGGTGATATTTTGATTTATCACCATTTACGGTGATATTAGTACTATGATAGCATTGATCACAGGAGATATAATCAATTCCAGAGAGCTGAAAGACCAGAATCTGTGGATAGATCCCTTCAAGAAATTACTTGGCACTTGGGGTCAAACACCTAAGCAATGGGAAATCTTCCGAGGAGACAGTTTCCAACTGGAAATACCAAATGCAGAGGAAAGTCTGCTTGCAGCTTTGCAGATCAAAGCTCTAATCAAAAGTCTGCCCTACCCTGATGAGAGTAAAAGAAGCTCTCCAGTGGATGTGCGAATGGCGATAGGGATTGGTACTAAGTCCTATGATGCAGATAGAATATCCGAAAGCAACGGAGAGGCATTTGTAAGATCAGGTGAGAAGTTTGAGCAACTGAAAAGCGAAATGATCACACTAGCGATCAACTCGCCTTGGTCTGAATGGAACGATGAAATGAATCTTTACCTGAAACTGGCAGGCATACAAATGGACAGCTGGTCGATCTCTTCTGGCGAATTGATGTCCGAAATGCTCACCAACCCAGACCGTAAGCAGGCAGAAATAGGAGAAGTCCTTCACATCAACCAAAACTCAGTGAGTAAGCGATACAAAGCTGCACGGGGAGAGGATATTCTGGCACTCGAGAAATTGTTCAGAAAGAAACTCAAGCAACTGCTCTAATGCTCATCCTGATCAAACTCATACTTGCTCATCTCATTGGAGACTTTCTACTGCAACCCACTTCTTGGGTGAAAGAAAAAGAAAAGCGAAAAGCCTCTTCCGGTAAACTGTATATCCATGTATTAATCCATGGCGCTCTTGTGTTGCTACTTCTTTGGGATCTGAATCGATGGTGCTTCGCAGTATCGCTCATGCTGGTACATTTGCTGATCGATCTAATCAAACTCTACGCTCAGAAGCCAAAGACCAAAACAAGCTGGTTTATCGCAGATCAAGCTTTACATCTACTTAGTGTCTTCATTATCTGGGGGATATTGACTGAGGTTTCTGTGGACTGGCAATCGGTATTCCAAAACCAAAACCTGCTTGGACTGATCACACTAGTACTTTTCCTCACACAGCCAACTTCGATCATCTTGGCTAATTTGCTCAAAAAATGGTCTGACTCTATCCCTTCCCAGCCGGATCAATCCCTTCAAGATGCAGGCAAATACATAGGAATCCTTGAACGACTCTTTGTCTTTTCCTTTATAGCCACGGGACATTGGGAGGCTGTAGGTTTCCTTCTTGCCGCCAAATCGGTCTTTAGATTTGGAGATCTTCGAAAATCAAAAGAGCGAAAACTCACTGAATACATACTAATCGGAACTTTATTAAGCTTCGGCACAGCTATGTTGTGCGGACTAATCTTTTTATCTATTACCAATTAAATGGCCCAAACTAACGAACTGGATTCCATCCAACTCAATTTTTCCTCAAGTGACTTACTGCTGCTTAATCTGGCACTTGCCCTCATTATGTATGGAGTAGCGCTGGATCTGAGATTTGAGGATTTTAAATACTTGGCAAAAAACCCAAAAGGATTCTTTTTGGGTGTATTCTCACAATTTATTCTCTTGCCATTTCTCACGTGGTGTCTAGTCCTAATCATGAAACCATCACCCTCAGTCGCATTGGGAATGTTCCTCGTAGCAGCGTGCCCTGGCGGAAATGTCTCCAATTTCCTCACTAGTCTAGCAAAAGGTAATACAGCCCTTTCGGTAAGTCTGACTGGATTTTCAAGCATACTTTCTATCATCAGCACACCTTTGAATTTCGCGTTATGGGCAGGTTTCTATGCTCCTACCAAGCTATTGCTAAAGGAAATCAGCTTAGACTATGCCGATACTTTCATTACAGTAGCCTTGATACTCGGCGTCCCTTTAATTCTAGGAATAATCACCCATAAGTACGCATCTACTTTTGCCGAGAAAGCATCTAAAATCCTGAAACCCCTGAGCATTCTGATTTTTGCAGCTTTTGTGGTTATCGCATTCGCCGGCAATTTCAATCTCTTTACCAAGTACATTTCCCTGATTTTTATATGGGTACTGGCTCATAATATTGTGGCATTAGGCTCAGGCTTTTTTACCGGCAAAATATTCTAGTTACCTCTGGCAGATGTGAAAACGATGACCATAGAAACAGGGATTCAAAATTCAGGTTTGGGGCTGGTTTTGATCTTTACATATTTTGATGGCCTAGGTGGAATGGCTATTATTACGGCTTGGTGGGGCATCTGGCATTTAATATCAGGCATGACCATCGCAAGTCTTTGGAAATCAAAAGCCTGAAAAACTTACCAAGAAACGCTAAAAAATCAATGCAATATTTAATTAATGAATTCCTTCGCATCCTGGTAAAGATTTCTTTGAAGGGATATTTCAATAAAATAGTTATAGAAGGGAAGGAAAATATACCAAAAAACACGCCCATCCTACTCGTTGCGAACCACCAAAATGCATTGATTGACCCCCTCCTTTTAGCTACTCACACTGGTCTAAAGCCTTCTTTTTTGACTCGGGCGTCCGTCTTTAAAAAATCCTTTGTTGCTAAATTGCTCAATTTCATCCATATGCTACCTGTTTACCGGGTGCGTGATGGTTTTTCAACTATACAGCAAAATCAAACTACGTTTGATCAAACCTATGAGGTACTTCGCGGCAACGGAACTGTAATAATTTTTGCCGAAGGTAGCCATAGCCTCATCCGTAATCTACGCCCATTGAGTAAGGGTTTTACCAGGATTGCTTTTGGCCTGAAAGAAAAATACCCTGAAGTAACACCGGTGATCTTGCCAGTGGCATTGGACTATAGTGCGCATAAGCGATCAGGAAGCATCGCCAGAGTGACTATTGGAAAAGTCATTCCAGTAGATATGCCTGCAGCTAAATCAGGGTTGCTGACAAAATCTGTTCAGGTGGCATTGAAAAATCTGGTAGTAGAGATACCTAATGAAAATTATGATCAACAATTGGAAAACCTGATTGCCCATCAAGTTGATGTGAGTTCTAGAGAAGACGTGGAGTTGTTTTTGGAAACTGGGCAAGTACCAAACCCGGTGAATGAAGTCTCTGGGCTCAAGAATAAGCTGATGAAGATCTTTCACTTTCCATTGTATTGGCTGTGGTTGTTGAAAAAACCGGGAGTCAAAGATCCAGTATTCTCTTCCACATGGAAGTTTTTGATCGGCTTTGCCCTAGCTCCTATTTATTACTTCTTTTTGATTTGGCTGTCGATGGACACTGCTTTGGGAAGTTGGGCTCTGACTTTTCTGATTATGGCGTGGATTACTTTGATTGGAAATAAGAATCCTCAAGAATAAACGGCGGATTGACCAAATATTCTTTGGGTTATTTTGTAACTTTGGTTTACTAGAATAACCCAAAAATAACTAAACCATGAGTCAAGACTTTCTCCCGATTAATGGGACAGATTACGTCGAATTATACGTTGGCAACGCCAAACAATCCGCACTTTACTACCAATATGCCTTTGGGTATAAACTGATTGCCTATGCTGGCCCAGAAACTGGTATCAAGGATAGAGCCTCGTATGTTCTGAAGCAGGGCAAAATCAGATTAGTTCTTACTTCCCCTATTTTCCCCGATGGCCCTATAGCAGAGCATATCCAAAAGCACGGCGATGGCGTGAAAGTATTAGCTCTTTGGGTGGACGACGCGGAGAAATCCTGGTACGAAACCACTTCGAGAGGTGCAACATCTGCCATAGAGCCAAAAACCATCACAGATGAATTTGGTGAAGTTAAAACCGCTTCAATCCATACTTATGGAGAGACAATTCATACGTTTGTCGAGCGAAAAAATTACAATGGAGTCTTCCTTCCAGGTTATAAACCACGAACGAGCACCTATACACCAGAGCCAATCGGCTTGATGTACATAGATCATTGTGTAGGAAATGTGGAGCTTGGTGAGATGAATCGTTGGGTAGAGTTCTATGAAACTGTCATGGGATTCAACTTACTGATGACCTTCGATGACGAAGATATTTCTACCGAATACTCTGCTCTGATGTCTAAGGTTGTTTCAAATGGTAATGGATACATCAAGTTTCCGATCAATGAGCCTGCTGAAGGGAAGAAGAAGTCTCAGATCGAAGAATACCTGGATTTCTACAAAGGTCCAGGTGTACAGCACATGGCGATCGCAACTAATGATATCATAGAAACGGTCTCTCAGCTGAGAAAACGAGGAGTAGAATTTCTGGAGGTCCCTTCCTCCTATTACGACGATTTACTTGATAGAGTAGGCAAAATAGATGAGGATCTACAGCCTTTGAAAGAGCTAAATATTCTGGTCGATCGCGATGATGAAGGCTATTTGCTGCAAATATTTACAAAACCAGTGCAGGACCGGCCTACACTTTTCTTCGAAATAATCCAGAGGAAAGGCGCAAAGTCTTTTGGAAAGGGAAATTTCAAAGCATTGTTCGAAGCAATAGAACGAGAACAGGAGCTGAGAGGGAACTTATAAAATCACAAGCCAACTAGATCTAGTTGGCTTTTTTATTTGATGTTTAAACGCTTCTTTTCCAGTAGTCTATATTTGCCCAAATGGACTCAACTTGCTCGACCTCCAGATTTGAATTAATGTTCTTCGGACAGCTAGCCTTCAGAGGAGCTTAAAGAATTTAATTTGGCTACTGGCCGGATTTCATATAATCATTTTTTATTTTCAGGTAAAAACACCTAATTTCTCTAAATTTTATAAATATCATAAGCAATGCTATCCATCATCAGTAATACCATCAAAGGCGGAATATTTTTTCTTTTCCCAATTGTTTTGATACTCATCTTTTTTGAAAAAATCATTCATATCCTCCAGCCAGTCGCTTCCAAAATCAGTACTGCTTTAGGACTTGAAAGTTCAGCATTAGATTTCCCATACATTATAGCTATCCTGATCATTCTCATTTTTTGCTTTCTAGCTGGAACAGTCGCTAAGCTTGGTGCTGGCAAATGGATGGTTGGATGGATAGAAGATCACATCCTTACGCTTTTCCCTGGTTATCAACTGATGAAAAATACACTTCAGTCTAATGCGGGTCTGGAAAGTGACAAGGAGTTTCCTGTGGTGTTTGTGCCTATAGACGGGTGGATGATCGCTTTTAAAGTGGATACTTTGGCAAATGGAGATATCGTTGTTTTTGTTCCTTCTGCTCCAAATACTTGGGAAGGAAATGTGATCGTTTTTGAAAAAGATAAAGTAAAGGAATCCAAACTTACTCAAAAAGATGCAACACAGATCATGAGAAGACTAGGTGTAGGATCTGCTGAATTATTCGCAAGACATGCCTCGGAATAGCTAGGTAAAGACTTGCATGAGACTTGATATGCTAAATAAAATATCCTAGCAAACAAACTCATGGTCACAGCAACCGAACTCCCGAAGGGCCTCATTTATATCCGAGACTCTCAACCTGGAATCCTTAGAAATAAAAAAGGAAAAGGATTTACTTTTGTGGATCAGAACAATCAAAAAGTGTCTGATGAATCCCATTTGGAGAGAATTGAAGAATTGGTAATTCCTCCAGCATGGAAAGATGTATGGATCAGTCCTAAAAAAAACGGTTATCTACAGGCTACTGGGATTGATGCCAAAGGAAGGAAACAATACATCTACCATAAGAAATGGTCAGAATATTCCTCCAAAATTAAGTATAACGATCTTCTCAAATTTGGGTTTTATTTACCCAAACTGCGAGAGCGCTATGAAAAGGATTTAAGAAAAAGATCTTGGAGTAAAGAAAAAGTCCTGGCACTTGCTACAGCACTTTTAGATGAATTGCACCTACGCGTCGGTAATAAGCACTATACAGAAACGAACAAAACCCATGGCTTAACCACCCTAAGAAGAAAACATCTAAAGGAGGACGGCTCCAATCTTTTGATGAATTATACAGCAAAAAGTGGTAAAGAGCGCTCAGTGGCCTTGACCAATAAACGACTGATCAAACTATTGAAAGATTGCTCTCAGCTTCCTGGGTATGAACTTTTTCGATATAAAGAAGACGAGCATTGGTATACCGTAGATTCCTCTGATTTGAATCAGTACATCAGTCTAGAAGCTCCAGAAGATGATTATTACACCGCTAAATACTTCCGAACCTGGGGAGCTAATTGTCTTTGTATCAAAAATGCCGAGGAAGCAGGGAAACTCTGCGAAGAATCAAGAAAGAAGCCTGAACCTACCCTAATCAAGCTTGTAGCAAAAGAAATGGGACATACAATTGCAGTTTGTAAGAGCTCCTATCTGCATCCAGAAATCCTGTCACATTGCATCAATCCTCAAAAACTGAAGGATTGCTTGCCTAAAGATTTTTCTCCAGAAAGATACAAACCTGAAGAAGTTCAGTTGATGCAAATTCTCTGTACCAAATTAAGCTAATCTCTCTAAAGGGGATTCTGGCATGCTTTTTTGACCTGAATCCACTAAAAGTACAACTAACAAACTATGAGTATAGCAGAAGTATTCGGGTATGATACCCAAAAAGTAGTCGATAAAATAACTGGTAAGCTTAGCGCTTGGATTGATCTCTTAATAGAAAATCTGCCAAATGCAGTTTTAGCCATCATCCTTTTGACACTGGCCATTTTTATTGCCAAATCTGTAAAAAAACTTTCTGCTAGATACATTCATAAACTTGGTACCAATGAAACTATAAGCCGATTCCTAAGCCAATTGATTTTCATAGGAATTCTTGTTTTAGGTGTCATGTTGGCTTTGTCTGCAATGGATTTATCCAAAACAGTTTCTTCGATTCTAGCAGGATTAGGGATTATTGGATTGGCCTTGGGATTTGCATTTCAGGATACCGCAGCCAACTTCATTTCAGGCGTGTACATCACGTTCAATCAACCTTATAAAATTGGAGATATAATTCACACGCATGACGGGCATGAAGGCGCTGTAATAGACATCAATCTACGTGTCACCAAAATAAGAACATACAACGGCCCTATCGTATATGTACCTAATAGGTATTTATTTCAGGAGTGTTTTACTAACCTCAACGAAATAGGAAAGAGGCGAGTACAAATAGAATGCGGTATCAGTTATGGTGAAGATCTGGAACATGTGGAAAAAATCGCATTGGAATCAGCTAGAAACGTATCTTCTCGATTGGAGTCAGAGGAGCCCTCTTTGTTCTGGACAGGATTCGGAGATAGTTCAATCAATTTCACACTTAACATCTGGTGCAGATTCAACGAAAGGAATCTTGACTTTATTCCGGTTCGAAACGAAGCCATTATTTCTCTAAAGAAAGCCTTCGACGCAAATGACATTATGATTCCGTTCCCTATCCGTACTTTGGACTTTGGAATTAAGGGTGGAACCCAACTCAACAAGGAATTGACGGGGCTTTCACAATCTTCCCAAAATGGCTCTAACACTGAAAATGAGAGCTAATGGAAACTAACGAAACTATGGCAAACCTAACTCCTACTCGCTTTAAAATCTCACATATTCCGAGATTGATGCTAGATAGTTTTAAGCAGTGGAACAATGCAGATCCTTGGAGATTAAGTGCTGTTATCGCTTATTATGCAGTTTTATCCTTACCCGCCTTGATGATTATCGTAATCAACACAGTCGGAGCAATATGGGGTGTGGAAATCGTAACTGGGCAGCTGACCACTGAGCTTTCTTCAGCTTTGGGTGCAGAAACTGCTGAGTTCCTACGGGGAATGGTGGAGCAAACCCAGGATAGCGATAAATCTTTCATTGCTTCTGCTATCGGGATTGGAGTACTGATCTTCGGTGCTTCTGGAGTGTTTTTTCATTTGAAAATCTCCATAAATTCCATCTGGGGACTAAAGCAAACCGATGATGTCAAGTGGTATTATACCCTATTCCAGAGAGCAGTCAGTTTTGGGTTTGTATTAGTGCTAGGATTCTTATTGCTGATTAGTTTTGTTTTGACAGCTATGCTTTCTCTATTTAGCGATTTCATCAAAAGTATTCTGCCTGAATTTGTGGTAGTATTCGCTTTCGTGGTTGATTTCGCTATTTCCTATGGGGTAATAGCTGTACTTTTTGCCCTAATTTTCAAATACTTACCTGACGCCAAAATTCAGTGGAAGTCTGTTTGGGTAGGTGCATTTCTGACTTCTTTTCTTTTCTCTATTTCTAAATTTCTTCTGGGGTTGTACTTTGGAGCTGCAGAGCCAGGATCCACTTATGGCGCCGCTGGCTCCATTATTTTGGTTTTGCTGTGGGTTTCCTATTCTTGTTTGATTTTCTTTTATGGTGCTGAATTCACCAAGGTTTTCTCCATAAGGTATGGCTATGGAATTATCCCGAGGAAACACTACTCTCGTGTAAAAAAAAAAGAAGTAGTATTGGACGGTGACTTTATTCCCCCGCCTGAAGATTCATTACCCGAAGGAGAAGCGGATGATTTGGAGGAAGATTTGAAAAAAGAAACCTAATTTTTATAAAACGTATGTGAGAAGGAATATTTGAAAGAGAATTGAATCTTGGTGGCTTGACTTTTAAATCCATCGCTAAAATTTTTTCTATCAATGTAAATCACTTCTGCCGCTGCGATGACATTAGGAAAAGGGTGATACATGAGATTTCCGGAAATATAATTGCCTCTCTGATAGGCTGAAGGTGTGATTTGATCAGCCAAATTGGCACTGGACAAGGACCCGCCTAGTGCAGAAGTGAACTTCTCGCTCCACGTATGATCGTAATATAAGACCACACCTATCTGTGGCATTCCTACACCTTCAACGGGGCGTGAGCTCGGTCCATTTGGGTTGTCTACGACTCCGATCTCTGCAGAAGCATCATCCAAGTAACTTTGGTAAGCCTTCCCGCCTACAAATTGACCACGAATCACTCCTACTTCTCCGATCAGAAGATTGGAGCTTAAATTGACTCCCCATCCCCAAGTATTGCCATTGAGGTCAATCCCATCATCCCGATAGTCATCCCAAACTATTCTACGTAAAATCCCAGCGACTTCTACATATCCCCAATCTCTTCCCATGCGAAATTCGCCGGAAATATCAGGCATAGGAAATCTAAAATTGACACCTTCCAACTCCTGACGGTCAGCATAAATTCCTTCATCAGCGCTGGCTCCAGGTCGTTCTATTGCGAAAGTAAGTCTATTTCTACCTTGTAATGGCATGTAGCGGAGTTGAACATTTCTAAATGCGACCACCCCTGAAGGCCCCCAATATTCTACGGTATTCGGAAAAACGTCTGCATCCTGAAATGGTGATTCTACCTGACCAATACCAAATTTCCCCAATTGCATGTAAGCATATCTAAGGTGAAATGCCGTTTCCCCAGTAGTTTTCCCTACCCCAAAAAGATCAAACTCTAAGAAGGTCAATAACTCACCATATTTGGTGGGGCTTTTAACTTTTACCCCTAATTTGGTTTGTCGAATGGAAAAATAGACGCTTCCATCTCCACCAAACTCATTGGCATAAGAAGGCAATTTAGAAGGGCGCATCACGTCAAACCATAATGGGTCTATCTGTCCAAAGTTGTAACCAATGTCTGTCATCAGATGGCCGTAAATCTCTAGTGATGCTTTGTTCTCTGTTTGAGAATAGGCGACTATAGGTAAGCCGACAAGAAGGCATACAAAAAAAATCTTTCTCATAATAAAATAAAAATTCAGAAAATTTGAGAGGATCCAATTTATACTTTTAACCCTACTTTTGGAAATCTCAAGATCAACTACGGGTTCAATTGAACCTAAACCACATCACCATGGAAGACGATAATTCTGTTTTATTTACTTTTAGATTAACAGGAATTATAGAAGCCGAAGAAGTATTAAGAGGAGAAAAATCCTTTGATATGCTAAAGTATAATTTGAGCTCAGATGCTAAGGCAATACGATCCGATTGTTCAGTGGAATTGTCCATTACCGCAGGTTTGTCAAGACTTAAATAAACACTGGGTGTTTCGCTTCTTACCTCAATAGAACCGTCATCCGTCTCGAGAAATAACGCATGAATGTATGGATATGAAACTCTCGAATCAGAGTCAAAATCTCGTTCTGCCAATAAATCCTTGAGATCCTTCTTCCAAATTCCAAAATGATTCCGTTCATTTTCTCTATTTGCACCCTCACCAATCCACTGGGCATATTTTACTTTCTCTTCAGGAAATGCAAATTCTAATGCGCCTAAATCAGCAAGTGCTTCGTTAGAAAAAATCTCCACCTTTAGTTCGCCATTTGGTAACACCGTCCATGCAAGCTCTTTAGAATTAGACTGGTAGGTGGACTTGATTTGAACTGAACCATCTTTCAGGCGCTTCCACGTTAGTTTTTGAATAGCTGAAGAAAAGAGGCCTTCTTCTATTGTTTGGCTGAAATTGACAAATCTTCGACCAATCTTTACTAGCTCTAGATTACCTTTTTGCTTGCTGAAAATATATAAATTTTCGCCAGCTGCTATTTGAAAATCAACAGTGGATTCTCTCACAAGAATTGGCTGATTTTCTAAAGGCAAGCGCTGTTTAAAGTAGTTTTGGTTTCCTTCTTTAGGCATTCTAATTGGTTCGGACAAAGAATAATTAAGCGCTCCGTCCTTCCCAAACAAGGATAAATTGAGAACGTCTCCTTCTTTCCAATTTGCAGGCAAATCAAGGGATATCTCAGTGTATGGCTCGGCTTCAATATTTTCAAGTGATATTCGATCCGAAAACAGCAGCTGAGCACCATTCCAGGCATCAATTCTTTCAATAGACCATTCCAATTCATAGCCATTCAAATCAGATTTCAGATCTTGATTTACCAATTGAATCTTCCCATCAAAGGACTGTGTGAGGTCAAACGCTTGTACGTATAATGGACCGATGGAAGATACGGATTCATGATCCTTTTGAACATGGGTATCAGTTTGCGCAGCTGAATAGACTATGGAGATAAAATATAGACTCAAAAAGCCAGTCCAACGGACAACACGTTGCTTCATTTGTTTGGGTTTGGAGTTCAAATCGATCTAAAAGTAAATGAATCTGCTTGCTTAAAAAAATACCCACTAACCCCCAATAATGTAGAAAAACGAATTAGAAGTGAAAATTAAAATTCACATCTTCAATACCTAACAAATTAACAGGTGGCATATTTTGTGTTTTTATATATCTTAGAACTTAATCAATTTTTAAAGTATGACTACCATAGACCCTAGCATCCAAGCCAAAGCAAACTCTTGGCTGAGTGGCAATATCGACGAAGATTCGAAAGCCCAAATCCGCACACTTATAGACCAAAACCCTTCTGAGTTAACAGATTCCTTCTACCAAGACCTGGAGTTTGGAACAGGTGGACTTCGAGGACTGATGGGTGTAGGCACAAACAGAATGAATGTGTATACTATCGGAATGGCTACTCAAGGACTGGCAAACTACCTATTGAAATGCTTTCCTGGCGAGACGATACGTGTAGCAATTACCCACGATTGTAGAATTAATAACACACTTTTTGCCACCACCACCGCAAATGTGCTCACAGCTAACGGCATCCATGTATTGTATTTCAAAGAAATGCGACCTACACCGATGCTGTCTTTTGCAGTAAGGCATTTTGACTGCAAAAGTGGAGTGATGATCACCGCTTCCCACAATCCAAAGGAATACAATGGTTACAAGGCTTATTGGGATGATGGTGCCCAAGTAGTGGCTCCCCATGACAAGAATATTATCGATGAGGTAAAAAAGATCACTTCATTTGATGAGGTAAACTGGGATAAAAACGATGCTCTTTTTCAGTATATCGAGGAAGATTTTGACGAGATCTATATGAATCTAGTGAAAGGTTTGAGCCTGTCACCAGATGCTATCCAAACTCAAAAATCCATGCCGATCGTTTTTTCTCCGATTCATGGAGCCTCTGGAAAGATGGTTCCAGCTGCGCTAAAAGCCTTTGGTTTCGAAAATGTAAACATCGTAAAAGAGCAAGCTGAACCCGATGGGAATTTTCCAACCGTCATTTATCCAAATCCTGAAGAGGCAGAAGCATTGACCCTTTCTTTGAAGCTAGGAAAAGAAGTAGGTGCTGAACTAGTGCTTGCTTGCGATCCTGATGGAGACCGGTATGCAGCAGCAGTTCCAAATGCTTCAGGAGAATTTGAGCTATTGAATGGAAATCAAACTGGCGCTTTACTCTCTTACTATTTGCTAAGCAAATGGAAAAGTGCGGGAAAGCTTGATGGCAAACAATTCATGGTAAATACCATAGTTACTACTGAATTGATTGATCGCATTTGTGAAGGCTTTGGCGTGAAATGCTTCTCGGTCCTAACAGGTTTTAAAAATATCGCAGCCATCATCAAGGATCTCGAAGGTAAAGAAACGTTCATCGGCGGAGGAGAAGAGTCTTATGGATACTTGGTAGGTGATTTTGTCCGTGATAAAGACGGAGTAAGTGCCTGCGCCATGGTGGCAGAATTAATTGCTTATTATAAGACTCAAGGCAAAACTGTTTTTGATGTACTTGCTGAAATTTACCAACAATTTGGATTCTATAAGGAATCGCTAATTTCAGTTACTAAAAAAGGTAAGGATGGAGCAGAGCAAATCCAGGCTTTGATGACAGATTTCCGTCATCATCCACCAGCAGAGATGAACGGAATCAAGGTTGCTAAAATCGTGGATGTAAAAGAAAGCACCGTAAAGGATGTGGTATCGGGTAAGACTGAGAAACTAGCTATGGACAAGTCAAACGTGATGCAGTTCTATCTTGCAGATGGAAGTAAAATCTCTGCCAGACCTTCTGGTACCGAGCCAAAAATCAAGTATTACTTCTCTGTAAATGCACCATTGGCAAATACTGCTGACTATAGAAAAGTAGAGGCAGAATTAGTAGAAAGACTTGAAGGTTTGAAGCGCTATTTCAGCTAAAAACCAGGTAGAATTACACATAAAAAAGCACTGAGAAATCGGTGCTTTTTTATTGCCTTTCCCACAGTACATCTGCAAAGTAACCTTCGGAATCCATAAAGTTTTCCTTCACCTCAAAACCGCCCAAAGAGGCTAAATGAGAAATTTCTGACAAGCTATATTTCTTAGAAATCTCCGTAAAAATAGACTCATAAGCTTCAAAATTGAATGTTTGATTCAGAGCGCCTATGTTCACATTCTGAGCTTTTTGCGAGATTAGGTAGCTTCGGCATTCTCCGCTTACCGGATCGTAGGTAGGCCAGTGCGTAAATGAATCCCGGTCAAAATCAGCTTCCAGTTCTCTGTTAAGACGATCAAGCAAGTTCATATTAAACTCTTGAGTCACTCCCTGTTTATCGTGATAGGCATTAAGAATGGTTTGAGGATCTTTTTTTAAGTCGAAACCAATTAAAACCAAGTCTCCTTTTTTAGTACCAACTCTCAGATGGTTAATGATATTCTTGGCTTCATCTACTCCAAAATTTCCCAAATTTGCCCCCATAAATAAAATCAAATTAGGCCTTCCATCCTCCCAAACTTGCTTTTTCAAAGATTCTCGGTAGGTATCCTGGATTGGATTAACTTTCAAATCAGGCAGTTCATTAGCTAGACTTTCTTCTAATTCCTCCAGCACAGAACCTGAGAAATCCACTGGATAATAAGTGAAATCCACTTTCAATTTGCTGAGATACCTCAACAGGATTTTCGTTTTCATCCCATCGCCAGCCCCAAGTTCAATAAGATTAAATGATTGATTAAGAGACAAAATCGGAGCTAAAATCTGCTTATGCTGAGACTCAAGGATTTCATATTCTTTTCGTGTCAAATAATACTCAGGCAAAGCCATAATCTTTTGAAAGAGCTTATCGCCTTTTGAGTCATAGAAATATTTAGAAGGAAGTGTTTTCGGTGTTGAGCTGAGACCAAGCATCACGTCTTGGGCAAAAGTCCCGAAATCTGTGTTTTTTGCATTCATAAATTAAAGTGATTTGGCTAGGCGTATACCCATAAATTGCCATCGGTATTGAGGATGAAAAAAGTTTCTGTAAGTAGGTCTTGAGTGCCCTTCGGAAGTTGCTACCGAAGCGCCGCGAAGTACCATTTGATTGACCATGAATTTACCATTGTACTCTCCAATTGCTCCGGCAGCAACTGTAAAACCTGGATAAGGCAAATAGGCGGAATTAGTCCACTCCCATCTTTTCCCCCATTCAAATAGATTTTGGGCAACTTCCCACTCAAATTCTGTAGGTAACCGCAGCCCTTTCCATGCCGCAAACGCTGAAGCTTCATAGAAATTCACATGGGCTACTGAAGCATTTTTATCGATAGCTTTTAAGCCATTTAAGGTATAGTAATACCAGTCTCCATTTTGCTCTTCCCAATACAGCGGCGCTTTCACTTCGAGCTCTTTCACCCAACTCCAACCCTCATCATGCCAGTATTTGGGATCTTCATACCCACCAGCTTGGATAAATTCGGCGTATTCACCATTCGTAACTAAAGCAGAGGAGATTGAGAAATCATTGATATATACCTTATGAACATTGAGCTCGTTGTCGTAACAAAAATCATTTCCTTCATAGCCAATTTCATAAACTCCAGCTTCAACAGAAACCCAATTTGACTCTTGTTCAGCTCTGTATTCAGAGATGTCCATCACCACGGGATTCAGGGGATTATGCCAGAGGCTAAATTTCAAATCTGTAATCAATAATTCTTGATGTTGTTGTTCGTGATTTATTCCTAGAATTACCAACTCTTGTATTGCAGGAATGTTTTTCTGAATCAGCCTTAACATTGCCTCATCTACATACGCACGATACAATTTGACTTCATCCACAGAAGGCCTAGACATTAATCCGCGTTGATTTCTTGCAGTTCTGGCTCCCAATGAATTGTAATATGAATTGAAGAGAAAATTAAATTGAGGATGTTTTACCACATATTCGGGATCATTTGGCACCAAAATGAACTGCTCAAAAAACCAAGTTGTATGTGCTAAATGCCACTTTGGTGGACTAACCTCCTCCGAAGCTTGGAGGCTATAATCTTCCGTAATTAAGTGGCTACAGAGGTAAAGCGAGTGATTACGGACGCTTTGAAACGATTCTTCTAATGACATCAAACAATTATTTAGATACTACAAGGTAAATGTTTGCAATAATTATTCCTTACCAATGTGAACTAAAGCATCCCCAGTATTGATCACTGGCATATTATTCATTCCTATGATGTATCCATTTGTAGGAGATTTCACAGGAATCTTGACATGACCATAGGGATCAGAAATTCTCGCGAGAATTTGACCTTTTTTCACAGGTTCCCCTACTTTCAAACTTGAATTAAAAATTCCGGATGCTTTGGCTCTTACCCAGTTACTTTCTTTCAGAAAAATGGTTTCCTGGGGTTCAGGCGCTTCTGCCAACATACCAAGGCTAGCCAACATTCTTTTGGTACCATTCACTCCTTCTTCAATCCCATATTCATCCAGCCGCATAGATTCTCCTCCTTCAAAAACCAGGATATGCTTACGTGCTTTGAAAGCTTCCTTACGAAAGGACTTCTCTATATATTTTGAATTGACCACATAATGAGTCCCAAAGGCTTTAGCCAGCTCTACAGCAGCCTTATCCTTATAATCCACCCTCACTTGAGGGAAATTTGTAAGCATACGGCCTCCAGTGTGAAAATCAATTCCAAAATCAATCTGGGGTATGATTTCATTACTTAGTATAAAAGCAATACTTGCTGCCAAAGACCCCTTTTTACTACCCGGGAAACTTCTATTAAGATCTCTTCCGTCGGGAAAAGTTCTACTGTTTGAAAGGAAGCCGTAGATATTCACCAGTGGAATGAAAATCAAAGTTCCTTTCAGGAGTTCAAGTCCTTCATCCACTTCTTCGAGCAATCTTTTGGCTGTCACTACGCCGTTGATTTCATCTCCATGCACACCACCACTGATCAGTACCACCGGACCTTCTTCTTTGGATGATCTAATAAAAATAGGGAGGTCAATTAATGTATGGGTTGGGAGTTTGGCAATAGCAATTTCAATATTCATTGATTGACCAGGTCTTATCCTTACGCCATTAATTAATAATTCTTTCATTTATTACGCTTCAATAGGGTGATTTCATTTCGTATTGGGCCAAAATCTTGCTTATTTCGCAAGGCACTCTAGGCTTATGAATATACAAGAAAACATCTCTCTCAAGGCATACAATACGTTTGGAATTGCAAAAAATGCTCGATTTTTCGTTATAGCAAAATCCATAACTGAACTTAAAGATGCGCTGTCTTGGGCTAAAGATCAGAAGATCAATTCCTTGATTTTGGGAGGCGGGAGTAATATCCTATTAACTCAGGATCAAGATGCATTAGTCATCAAGATAGAGATTGAGGGAATTGTAATCGTTCAGGAAGATGAAGATTTCCTCTGGGTGGAAGTAGGAGCCGGAGTGAATTGGCACCAATTTGTACTTACTTCTATTGACAATAACTGGGCAGGTATCGAAAACCTATCACTAATCCCTGGTACAGTGGGTGCCTCACCCATGCAAAATATTGGGGCATATGGCGTAGAAATCAAGGATGTATTTGCTCGCCTAAAAGCCTTGAACAGAGATTCGCTGAAACTTGAAGAATTCGATGCTGATCAATGTCAATTTGGCTACAGGGAAAGTGTCTTTAAGCACGAACTGAAAGGCAAATACGTTATTTGTTCGGTTACTTTTAAATTAAAAAAGGTACCGGAATTCCATACTGAGTATGGCGCTATTCAAGAAACGCTGCAAGCTTCTGGAATAAAAGAGTTAAGCTTGAGAGCCATCTCGGATGCAGTTATTAAAATTCGTCAATCCAAACTCCCTGATCCAAAAGAAATAGGTAATTCAGGTTCATTTTTCAAAAACCCAACGATTTCTACTCAGCAGTTTGAGGCATTAAGAGATAAATATCCAACTATTCCAGGCTATCCTAATGAAGATGGAGTCAAAGTCCCAGCTGCTTGGCTTATCGAGCAATGTGAATGGAAAGGAAAACGATTTGGTGAAATAGGCGTCCATTCCAAACAACCCCTAGTTTTAGTCAATTACGGCAATGGCGATGGAGAGGAAATCAAAAACCTAGCATTGAAAATTCAACAATCAGTACTCGATAAATTCCAAATAGAAATCCACCCTGAGGTCAATTTCCTTTAAACCAACTGATCGTTGACTTCCAGTGTTTTTTCATATTTATCGACTTGCACACCAAATTTCCTCAAGAAATCCACTCCTTCGTCCGAGCCTATCCCCTTATATTCAGCGTAGGAAAAGAGGTAAATAACTCTCGATATACCCATAGAAAAAATAATTCTAGAACAGGCCAAACAGGGAGAAAGCGTCACAAATAGTGTTGATCCTTCTACTGAAGTGTTGTTTTTGACTGCATAAAGAATGGCATTCTGCTCGGCATGGAGAGCCAAAGAGCAACTTCCCTTACTATCTCGAGCACATCCCCCTTCTGGAAATTCCACATCACAATTGTGAGTCCCAGCTGGCGGACCATTATATCCTATTGAAATAATTCTAGTGTCTTTGGTGAGCACAGCGCCCACATGCTTTTTGATACAATGGGAACGTTTGGCCAAATTAACAGCCAGTTCCATGAAGATATCATCAAAATCAGGTCTAATCATTTCTTATTATTTCGCCAAAATTAGCATTTGATCCTGAAGGCAAGCAAAAATCCGGGAATAATCAGAACAAGTTTTTCGTTAAACAGTAAATTCTAACTTTCTATTTCAATCAACGTTCTGGAAGAAAAAGCAATAAATATGAAGACCCATTCTATAAACACCTACTTATTACCCATTCTAATCATACTGATACTTAGCTCTTGTAGTTCTATCGAAATTTTCAAGGAAAACACGGAAGTGCCTATTAGAAGTCCATATAAATCTTTTGTAATTATAAATAAAGAAGTAGGAATGCGTGGCTTTTCGTCTCAATTCATAGATCAACAAGTTCAAATTCATCTGCAGGAAGCATTGGAAGCTAAAGGCTTGGTATATGATAAAACTGAACCGGAATTAGTAATCAGGTATACATCTAATGAGGATCAAAGAAAAAGAGAAAGCACCCAAAACTATAATCCTTATCCGTATTGGGGATATAGGGTATGGGATCCGTGGATGTACAACCCCTACTACAACAACCGCAGTACTAATTCAAGTACATCAAACTATGAATTAGTACAGGTTATTGTAGACTTTATAGATCAGAAGGAGGATAAGTTGCTCATGACTTTAACTGGAGTGACGGAAGTCAGTAGTCAAAAGTCCAAAAGCAAGAAGGTTTTAAAAACTACAGACAAACTTATTAACTACTTCTTAGTTGAAATTGAAAATACTCAAAAACTGTAAATTGACCTTCTGTTCTGCTGTCTCCAAAAGCCGGTTGCCACTATTACACTACTTGTATTCTCCAAAAATCACTGATGGAGATGGTTGGAATCGATAAAAATTTGTCAAGTGGATAGTCTTATTTGGCTAAATATTTGTTAATTAACAATTACATAGTACTTTTGTAGTAGCTATATTGTATTTCAGCCACTTGTTTTTGCATTTTAATGTTGACGATAGTATTAATAGATGACGACCCGATCAGTACTTTTGTAACTGAAAAACTCATTTCTAGAAATGTGAAGGAGCCTTGTCAGTTTTACAAATACCAAAGCGCCAGAGCTGCTCTCCAAGAAATCTATTCAATTAAGGCTAACTACTTATTTTTAGATCTAAATATGCCTGAAATGACGGGTTGGGATTTTCTGGATAGTTTTAATTCAGATAATAATGAAGCTCAAATTTACATTTTGAGTAGTTCTGTTGACGAAAGAGACATCAACAAAGCCAGTGGCTACAGCGTTGTAAAAGATTATTTATCAAAGCCCTTGATAAAAAAATATATCAAATCGATTTTCAACTGACCCATTAAAGGGTCTTTTTTTTGCTTCACCCACCTAAGGAATTTCTGAACACTTAACTCACTTTAAACAAGTCATTTGATCGTTTAAAACTTGACTGTGGTCTTAGCTTGAAGTCTAATAGGGTTTAAGTAGATAAAAGCTTAAACTAATTAAATAGAAGAATTTTAAAAAAATTGAAAAAAAAATTATTACTCGTGTGGTGCTAATTGTTTTTTTACTTTAATTCGTACCGTTCTATTAATATAAAAACCCCTATCTAAACTACTATGGAGGATTTTGACGACGATTTCGAAGAAGATGATAACTTCAATGATGATGAAGATTTCGGAAATGATTTCGAAGATGAATATGATCTCGACGAAGACAATGAATTTGTCGACGATAATATCATGGATTTCGACGATGACGAAGAAGAAGAGGAAGATTTCGATGATGATCAGTTCGATTAACTAGTTTCCTTTGGTTAATTGGAGTTAAGAAATTATCTTCGAGCAATCTTTAGAAATTCAACAAATTGATCATGATGCTACTTGATGTATTCACGTCTCCACTTGCTGGAGGAGCCCAAACCTTCTTAGTGATTGTATGTGTATTAATCGGTCTAGGAGCCGGGATAACTGCAATAGATACCCGAAGTACTTTTACCAAAAAGAAAAAGGCTGATCATTAATACTTTATATCTTACTTAAAAGGAGGCTAACGCCTCCTTTTTTTATGTCCAATAAAATGACACCTGCTCAAAATTTCCAGAATCACGCAAAGTATTATCCGTTCCATCATTTTTTTATCATGCCTCTCGCCTTACTATTTCTAGGGTGGACCGTGATAAAAATGGATTTTAATGATTCAGATACTATTTCCCAGAGCATTTACCACTTACTGCTTGCACTTATTGTCTTATTAATCTCATATCTACCTCGTATTTATGCATTGAAAAATCAAAATAGAATCATTCGATTAGAGATGAGACAGCGATTCATGGAGCTTGCTGGAACTCCATTTTATGAGAAAGAAAAACAGCTGAGTCCTGCTCAAATTATCGCCTTGAGGTTTGCTGGAGATGATGAGATATTGGACTTGATAGAAAAATCAATTAATGAGAAAACTACTCCTAAAGAAATAAAGAAAAGTATCAAAAACTGGAAAGCCGATCACCACAGAGTTTAGATCTAGGCCAACTCAATGTACTAATGAAAACTCCTTTTTGAGCAAGTATTCGAGATTTTGCTTTGCCTTTTCCTTATATCCTAACTGTGAAAAATCAAGTTCAGGCAATGTCAGCACTTGATCAAATGCCTTTATCCCCTCTTCATTTCCAGAGGTGATTAGGTATATTTTTCTTGATTGATCACGGGCTAGTTTCATCAGTTCAAAACAGGCTTTTCCTTCGTTTGATTGACTATCATATCTTCCTTCACCTGTAACAATTAGGTCAGCCCATTTTACTTTTTCCAGTAATGAAACTTGTTCAAAAAAGTACGTTGAACCAAATTTGATTGTGGTATCAAAATACAAAGACAGCCCTAAGGCAATTCCTCCAGCTGCACCGAAACCGTCTTTATCGATGAAGTCCTTCTTATTTTTTCGAAAGAGTAACTCAACAACTGATTTACAATCTGCTACATAACTATCAAATTCAACCTTTTTAAGACCCTTCTGAGGGCCAAAAACAGGGATTGCTCCTTGATCACCGAAAAAAGTGTTTTTAACATCACAAAGGCATGTAAACTTCACTTTCGATAGCCCTGGTGTCTTTTGGATGTGACGAATTTTAGAAATAAAGTTTGGTGTAAATAAAGTCAATTCCCTACCCTTCTCATCTAAAAAGCTAATACCTAAAGAAGATAATATTCCTAAACCTAAATCCACGGTAGCACTGCCTCCTAGGCCCAACACAATTTCTCGGGCACCTAGCTCAAGTGCATTTCGTATCAGAAGCCCTGTGCCATAAGTAGAAGCGACAAAAGGATTCTTTGTCTCATTTCCTAGCAAAGCAATACCAGAAGCCGCTGAGACATCGATATATGCAATTTTAGCATGAGTATCCCAACCATAGGAACATAAAATAGGCCTGCCGTAGGGATCTAAAGTCCAAAGGTCTCTTTTCTCCAAATCAAGAATTTCCGTCAGAAGCTCACAGGTTCCATCTCCCCCATCAGCGATAGGCAGCAATTCGGTAATAATTCCTGGAAATTCCTGATGAATAATATTTTGAATAATTTCTCCAGACTCACGAGCGCTCATGGTACCTTTGAATGCGTTAGGAGAAATCAGGATATTCATGTTAGGCACTTTTCATTCTCTGAAAATAATCCTTCGCAGCTGCTCTTACTTTAGGAGCCAAATAAATTGTGGAAATCATAGTTGGGACTGCCATAATCGCGTACATACCATCTACCAAACTGATTACTACTTCTAATGAAGCTACCGCTCCTACAACAATCGTGATTAGGTAGAAATAATTGTAGTAATCTGCTCTTTTGGCTCCAAATAAATACCCAAAGCACTTGTGCCCATAGTATGAATACGTGAACATGGTAGACAATGCAAACACTAGAACTGCTATCATTAAAAGATATCTGCCATAATACGGCAGAGCCATATCAAATGCAGCAAGTGTCAACCTCACACCATCTTTCTCAGTTGACTCCCAAACACCTGTGAGCATGATAACCAGCGCCGTAAGTGTACAAACTACTACTGTGTCAATAAATGGCCCAAGCATAGCAATTAATCCTTCTCTGATCGGCTCATTATTCTTGGAAGCTCCATGTACCATGGGTGCGGTACCAATACCAGCTTCATTAGAGAATGCAGCTCTCCTTGCTCCGACTATTATTACGGCACCAACTGCCCCTCCGGCCATAGCCTCTCCAGTAAACGCATCGGTTACGATTTTCAAAAGCATATCGGGAACGTCGCCAATGTATTTGAACACGATGATGATCACGGTGACGAAGTAAAGACCAACCATGAAAGGAACCATTTTGGAGGCTACTGCGGCGATTCTCTTGATTCCGCCAAGAATTACAATTGCAACAAGAACCATCATCGTAATGCCAATAATCCATCGGGTTTTATCTCCCTCATCCAAACCAGCTGGTTCCAGAATAACTGTTCTTAGTACAGCCGTTAATTGATTAGCTTGAAAAATAGCCAGCAAACCTAAAATACCAGCGCCACAAAATATTACGGATAGAAATTTCCACTTCTTCCCCATCCCTTCTTCAATCACATACATAGGCCCACCTTGAATTTGGCCTTCAGAATCTTTTCCTCTGTACATGATAGCTAGGCTACAGGTGTAAAACTTAGTGGCCATACCCACAAATGCGGAAACCCACATCCAGAATATAGCTCCCGGACCTCCCATATTGATCGCAATTGCTACACCACTGATATTCCCTAAACCAACTGTAGCTGCAATTGCTGCTGATAATGCCTGAAAAGAGGATATCTGACCAGGTGCAAGATCATCATCATATTTACCGCTAAGTAATCCCATCGCGTGACCGATTTTTCGAAATGGAACAAAGCCAGAGTGAACCAAAAGAACCAATCCGCCGCCCATTAGGATGACAAGCATCGGTGTTCCCCATATCCAGTTTGCAAAGGAAATAATGTATTCGCCCATTAAAGTTTTCTAGTTATAGTAATCAGACAAGTTGATCGGGTGATTTTAAAATTAACATCCATATTAGGTTCATTTTAATCAAATTCAAAGAATATCGCTTTTCAAGCAATAAAAAACCCGGAGCAAGCCGGGTCTTTAAATTCATTTTGGGTGGTTACCAATTAACTTTCGGGGATCTATAGAACTCTATCCCATTGATATCCCACCGCTTACCTTGTAGAGCAATTCTGGTCTGAAAACTTTCCCAGTTTCTTCTGCTAGGAGAAGACCACGCAACTTCTGCAAGTGCGGCAATTCTTGGGAATGCCATGTATTCCAAATCTGCTCGGTTAGTAATCGTTTCTGTCCAAATCGGTGCTTCAACTCCCAAAATATCGGATTTATTAATACCATCAGCATAGGATGAGGGATCCCAATTATATGAATCATCCAACTCAATGTAAGCAGCCCAATGAAGACCAAGTCGTGAAGTAGAATCATACTGCATGTCTAAATAAGCCCGCTTTGCAGGTGACATCAAAATTTGATTTCCCTGCTCCTTGGCAAGCTTTGCATTTTCTTCCAATGCCCAAAACTGAGCTACAGAACCAGGCATTAATTCAGTTGTTGCTATTTCATCCCAACCAATGCTAGTTTTGCCATACTTGGCAACTATTTCTTGAACACGTTCTACAAAAAATATGTAGTCATTTTTCTCCGTGACATGGGATTCATCACCACCAATATGTATGTAAGGACCAGGAGTCATTTCAACCAACTCTCTTATTACATCCTCTACGAAAGTGTAAGTGATCTCTTTATTCGTAGCAAAAGTGCTGAATCCAACTTCAATACCTGTATATAGTTCTGCCGGCTCAGGGTTTTTGTCCAAAACATCAAAATCTATTTTCCCCTCAGTCATCGTGGCGAAATCTCCATCAGGCAAATTCACACCTGGATTTAACTCTGCATAAGATGCCAGCGCTGCATTGGTATGTCCTGGCATATCAATTTCCGGAACCACTGTGATAAATCGATCAGCTGCGTATTTTACAATTTCCACATAATCTGCCTGCGTATAAAAACCACCTTCTGTACCTCCAACTTCAGTTTTACCACCAATTTCAGTCAGTTTAGGCCAAGATTTAATTTCAATTCTCCAGCCTTGATCATCCGATAAGTGCAAATGAAGGTAGTTGAATTTCAAACTTCCCATTTGGTCGATGTAATGCTTCACATCGCTTACACTGAAAAAATGTCTAGCCACATCCAACATCGCACCACGATAGCCAAACTCCGGTTCATCTTCGATTGTACCGTTTGCAATAACCCATTCAGCATCTACTTTAGAGGTATTTTCGATCTCCACTGGTAAAGCTTTGATCAGGGTTTGTATTCCATAATAGAGTCCTGCTGCTGTAGTAGAAGAGATTTTCACTTGATCGCTACTAATCTCAATGCTATATTTTTCTGAAGACTCACCGCTCAACAAGCTCAATATCAAATCACCGCTAGCTGTACTAACTGGAATTTCAAACCCAGTAGCAGGACGTAATTTATCAGCTAGGAATTCTCCTACCCTCGCCAAATCATCACCTGAACCTACCAATTGAATCGAAGCTCCTGGCTCTAATTCAAAAACTCCAGAGGTGGAAGTTATCGAGGTTGGGATAGGTATTATTCCTGCCTCATCAAGTTTTATTGAATTGGGAGAGTCACAAGAACTAAAAGAAAATACTGCCAAAGCAGCTAATGACCACAATGTATGTTTCATGAGATAAAGATTTGAGTAAACTTAATCTATTTTTTATAAAAAGTTAATTCAACCTAATTGATTTTATAAAGTAAGAGAATAAAAGCTGATTAATGAGCTTAAATAATTGGATGCATATCAATTTTGATGAATGGACTGAAGATTGTGACTTGTTTTTAATAATTTCAAATTTCACTTAGTCTACAAATTAAACCGAATCAATAAGTGTCCTATTGATCAAAAACCCTCTTTAACATAACTATCAATCTCATGAAAAGTGATGGCTCAAATTCCGGGAATTCCCGGAGAAAATTCCTAAAAGGTTCGGCGTTAGCTGCCGCCGGATTTTACATTGTACCCAGAAATGTCTTAGGTGGCCCTGGATTTATAGCACCCAGTGATAAACTTCGAGTAGCAAGTATTGGTGTAGGTGGAATGGGTGGAAGTGATGTCCGTGGCATCACCCGAACAGAAAAAGTTGACTTCATTGCATTGTGCGATGTAGATGATTCCAGAGCCAAAGGCAGTAGAGAGCTACATCCAAAGGCTAACTATTACAAAGATTACCGCGAAATGCTCGATAAAGAAGGTAAAAACATCGATGCAGTTTCAGTATCAACCCCAGATCATACGCATGCAGTAGCAGCAATGGCAGCCATGAAAATGGGGAAACATGTATATGTACAAAAACCACTTGCTCATGATATCTATGAAGCAAGAATGCTCACTCAAGCAGCAGAAAAATATAAGGTAGTAACCCAAATGGGAAACCAGGGTTCGTCTGGAGATGGCGTTAGAAAAATGGTGGAATGGTATGATGCGGGGTTGATTGGAGAGGCCACTAAAGTTTACACTTGGACAAATAGGCCAGTTTGGCCTCAAGGTATACAATGGCCAAAAGAGCCTGTCACTCCTCCTACTGATCTGGATTGGGATCTGTGGCTTGGGACAGCACCTTACAAAGATTATGTAGGCAATCTTGTACCGTTTAACTGGAGAGGTTGGTGGGATTATGGTACAGGCGCTCTAGGAGATATGGCCTGTCATATCATGGAACCTCCATTCCGAGTGCTAGGATTAGGATATCCTAAATCAGCAGAATGTTCTGTGGGATCAGTCTATGTGGGAGAATTTCAAAGAGGATATTTCCCTGAAAGCTGTCCACCATCATCGCATATAACATTGCGCTTTGACAGACCTGGAAAAGAAGACCTTGAATTCCATTGGATGGACGGCGGAATTCAACCGAATAGACCTGAAGAGCTAGCTCCAAATGAGCAAATGGGTGATGGGGGAAACGGGGTAATCATAGAAGGAACCAAGGGAAAAATGATGTGCTCCACCTATGGAATTAACCCTCAGCTTCTTCCTACTTCAAAAACAAAAGATATTAATGTACCTGAAACTCTCTACCGAGTACCTGGAGGTGATAATGGGCATTACAAGAATTGGGTTGAAGCCTGTATCGCCGGTCATGGGTCTGAGGAATACAAAAACTTGAGCTCTCCTTTTTCTATCGCTGGTCCTCTTACCGAATCAGTGTTGATGGGAAATCTAGCCATTAGAAGCTATGACTACAGAGCTCCGAAACCAGACAATGCAAATGAATTTGATTACCCAGGAAGAGGAATCAAGTTGGTTTGGGATGGTCCAAATATGCAGGTGACTAATTTTGAACCCGCCAATCAATTTGTAAAGAGAGATTACAGAGGAGACTTTTCTCTATAAATCTAAAAGGGCTTTGAAAGTTGATTTCAAAGCCCTTTTTTATAAACAATCAATACTTACTAATAATTTTCATATCAAAGTGAGACTGAAAACTCACACTGGCAACTATTTATTGTTCTACTTCTAGTTCAACCCTTCTATTTTTTGATCTTCCAACTTCAGTGGCGTTGGACGCTTTTGGTCTTGTCCCACCCCATCCAGAAATCCGAAGGCTTTCAAAAGGAACTCCCTGAGTAATCAAGAAATCTCTTACACTTCCTGCTCTCTCCAACGATAAAGCTTTATTTAAGCCAGGATCACCAGCACTATCCGTGTGACCATGGATTCTTAGTTTCATTTGCGGATTTTCTACTAGGAATTCAGCCAATTCAGTCAAGGAACTTTTGGTCCCGTCACCTTCTAATTCAGCTGTACCTCTTTTGAAATTCACATTATCCAACAAGATCATGTTTCCAGATTCTGCTTTGGTCATTAGCACAACTGTTGGTTCAGTCGTCTTAAGCTCAGTTAACGATACAGTTTTAGGGAAATAACCACTTGCATTAATCTTAATTTTTCCTACTTGTGCATTCGATAAATCGGACAATAAGATTGAATCAGCAGCTGTTTTAGAAATAAGATTGCCGCCTTCTTTCCAATTGATTGTAAATGGAACCAATGTCTTATTTTTTGCATCAACTACGAACCAAGAAATGGGGCTTTCTTTTGGTTGTGCCATCTCTTCAGTCACTTTTACTTCAAGAAAACCAACTGACGAGGCAGGATAAATTGGGACAATTGAAACAGTTTTTGTCTTGGCGACCGTTGAATTCGGAGCGATTGGTTCGGGATCAGGAGCGGCAAATTCCTCAGGAATTGTCAATGGAATCACGGTTTCGAAAGTCAATAAATCCGCAAAGCCATCGCTATTCTGGGTGCTTGTCCAAACAACCTCTTCTTCATTGATAAACGTGACGGAAACCTCAGAACCGGGAGAACTAACCTGTTCCCATTTTACTGGCTTACTCCAAGTGCCCCATCCTTCACTCATTTGTTTGGCGATAAAAATATCTTTGCCGTTTGCACCTTCATGCATGTTGGAAGAGAAGTATAATTGCTTTGATTTAACATCAAAAAACGGACTCATTTCCTGCCCGGTTGTATTTACAGCTGAACCTATATTTACAGGCTTTGACCATTCTATAGGCCCAATTTTCTCACTAACGTAGATATCTTCATTCCCTTTGGAATCTTTGGCTTTTCCTGAAAGGAAGATTACTTTTCCACCTGAAGCTACTCTCCCCGTCACTTGTCCAGAAAGCCCATCCAGACTGGCCATATTCACCTGACGAAGGAAATTCCAGTCTGTTCCAAATTTCGAATATTGGTAAATCCCAAATCTGGATCCTCCTGTATGATAAACTAGTAGCGTCAGATAATCCTCCAAACCTAAGGAAAAATCATAGCCATCTGTGCTCAGATCGGCACGGTGAACAGCTTCTTCCCAACCGCCAGATTCTGACTTTTTAGTCATCCAGATATCACCTGGGTCAGTGACGCCTCCTACATTATTCGGATGAAAAGCTCGGGTAAATAATAAGGTGTTATCTCCTATCCACACTGGATTGTTATCGTCCTGCGGACTATTGGCACCAGATAGCGACACTACTGTCTGGGCTTGGAGATGGAATGAAATGCAAAAAGCAAGTAGCATTACACCACTTGCTTTTTTAACTACGTTATTGAATTTTCTCATAATTTATTGATCCAGCACAATGGCAAATACCAAAGGTGCTACGATCGTTGCATCAGACTCGATAATGAATTTCGGAGTATCGATTCCTAGTTTGCCCCAAGTGATTTTTTCATTTGGCACAGCACCAGAATACGAACCATAAGAAGTGGTCGAATCAGAAATCTGGCAGAAATAGCCCCAAAGCGGCACATTCTCTCTTTGCAAATCCTGATGCAACATCGGCACCACACATATAGGGAAGTCTCCTGCAATTCCCCCGCCAATTTGGAAAAATCCAATAGTACTTTCGTCAGTTGCGGTATTTGTATACCATTCTGCTAGGTACATCATGTACTCAATTCCACTTCGAACTGTGTGTACATTCTTCACATCTCCAGAGATCACATGACCTGCAAACATATTTCCCAAGGTAGAATCTTCCCATCCTGGAACGATAATCGGAATATTCTTTTTAGCTGCTTCTAGCAACCAACTGTCCTTCGGGTCGATTTGATAAGAATCTTCTAATTTCCCAGAAAGTAGGATTTTATAGAAAAATTCGTGCGGGAAAAATGCCTCTCCAGCTTGGTCAGCTTTCACCCACTCCTCCAAAATCACATTTTCAATTCTTCGCATGGCTTCCATTTCCGGAATACAGGTATCAGTCACACGGTTCATATGTCTTTCTACCAAATCCTGCTCCTGAGCTGGAGTAAGCTCGCGGTAATTAGGAATACGCTCATAATAATCATGCGCGACCAAATTGAACACATCCTCTTCCAAGTTTGCACCGGTACAAGTGATGATTTGGATTTTATCCTGACGAATCATTTCCGCAAGAGAAATACCCAGTTCAGCTGTAGACATTGCTCCAGCTAGAGTTACCATCATTTTACCACCATTGTCCAAATGGCTCTTGTACCCTTCAGCAGCATCAATCAAAGCTGCAGCATTGAAGTGGCGGTAATTATGTTTTAAAAATTCAGTGATTTTCATTCTATAAATTTTCGTTAGAGAGCAGCAAAAATACCCATTTTTTCGCACAAAAAAACCCAGCCTAAGCCGGGTTTTACTAATTGGAGTAGTATTTCAGCTTATTTAGCTGTGTCTGCTGGAGCAGCAGTATATGCTTTATTCAATCCTTCGATTACTGATTCTGTAATATCCAAAGCGTCATTGCCATACCATACAGCACCACCTCTAGTGTAGCTAAGAACTAAAGTAAGATCATTTTCTTCTGCATACTTTTTCAGGTATTCCTGAACTCTATCGTACACATCGCTGTAAAGTGTCGCTTCATCAGCAGATAATTCCTGCATCAAATTATCACGGTATGTCATTAGATTTTGCTCTTTTTTTGCCAAATCTTCCTGCTTAGCTCTCTGCTGATTTACAGTCATGTTTCCACCAGTTTGTTGGAAATTCTGAACTTCCTGTTGGAATCCACTAGCTCTACCTTGAAGATCACCTTCAAATCTCTTTCCTTTTTCCGTTAGCTCTTCTGACTTGGTCTTGAAGTAATCATACTTGTTGATCACGCTATCTGTGTAAACAAAGGCAACATTCAAATCACCTTGTTTAAACTCTTTGGTAGCGCTTTCGCCAGCTGGAGTAGAAGTTGCAGCCTTATCGCAACCGTATAAAAGCACTGTAGCAAGGCTCAATGCACCGATTAGTTTTAGTCCTTTTTTCACTTTGTTGATGTTATTGATTACAAGGGCGCAAATATAAAGAAAGTATTGATTTTACAAGAATCGCACCTTGATCTATGGGGAATTATGAAGGAAGCAATTTAGAAATATTGCTCTTGCGCCAATCGATATACTTGAGTATGTGCATCCACAATCTTGGCAACATTTGGTGAATATCCTCCTCCCATGCAGCACATAATTGGGGATTTGAGTGACTTAGCAAGAGTTAAAACAATCAAATCCCGGTTTTTCACGCCAGTCTGCGTCAAACCTAATCTTCCTAATTTGTCACTCTCTAAAACATCAACTCCAGACTGATAAATAATGAAATCTGGAGTAAATACTTTTACTATGTATTCGAGTTGCGATTGGAGTATCCCTAGATACTCTTCGTCTCTGATTCGATCGGGAACTGGACAATCCAAATCAGAAACTTCTTTATGAATCGGATAATTCCTTGCTCCATGCATACTAAAAGTGAAAACATTTGGGTTACCCCTAAAAATACTAGCAGTCCCATTTCCTTGGTGAACATCTAAATCGATTACCAATACCTTCTTAGCTAATTGATTTTCAATTAAATAATTTGCCGTCACAGCAATATCATTTAACAAGCAAAAGCCCTCTCCTCTATCTGAAAAAGCATGATGGGTACCACCAGCAATGTTCATCGCAATACCAAATTCCAATGCAAAAATGGCTGCTTGAACGGAACCATGTAATATGGTGACTTCCCGATGTACTAGTTCCTTGGATAACGGAAACCCAGTAGCTCGTATTTCAGATTTAGATAAGTCTAATGTCTGAAGTTTATTCCAATATTCTGAGGAGTGTGTATTCAGAATCCACTTTTCATCGAGTGGAACAGGCTCGAAAAAATTCTCTTCCGTTACAATCCCCTCATAAAGCAACTGCTCAGGAAGAAGCTCATATTTCTCCATGGGAAACCTATGTCCATCAGGCAGAGGGTGTTTATAAATGGGTGAAAAGGCAATTTTTAGCATAAAAAAACGCTTGTTATTAGCAAGCGTAGTTGTTGAATTCTAGTTTGAATTGGATCAATCTTCTATATCTTCTTCTTCAGATTGAAATGCATACATGGTGTCATCCAGCTCTAGCGTATCGTCATTAAACTCCTTGATGAAATTAGCAATAACTTTCTCATCTATATGGTCAACATTCAGCCCAGCGTCTACTCCGATTCCGAAGTCATGTCGAGTATCTACATCGACAAACTCTTGGACCTTAACACTCTCCTCTTCTTCGATTTCCATGATAATCTCAGTAATAAACCATCCGATTTCCTCTTCTTCACTGGTCAACTGTTTTAAATTACCGTTTTCATCTTCTTCATAGGAAATACCTTTGAAATTCGGGAATTTCTGTGCTGCCTTATGCTCTGCCAATTCATATACCTCACTAGCATGGTGCAATCTGAGCGTGTATAGCGCAGCATCATATATTACCTCTTTTCCTTGGTACATACCAATAAAATAGAAGTTCACAAACTCTTCAGAGTTCTCTTCGTCAGGAATGATTTTGTATGGTTTTTTGAGCTTCTTAAGCTCGTCCTTTAGCTCTTCAATACGCTGAGGGTCAAAACCTGGATTTGAAAATGACATAGGTCAAAATTTAAAAGAATATATATTTTAAGTGATTAGCAGTTCAATAGTACTAAATCCTATAGTAATATAGTATCAAAATCTAATCGAAATTAATTAAAACAGCAAAGGCTGATAAATAATTTGTTAAAAAATTGTCTGATTCTTAGATTGATAATAGCTTGAATTTCAATAAGAAAGATGAATTTCAGCCTCCAAAGTGCATTTGTAGCCCGAATTTCTAACTAAAATTAAAAAGCGTGGAAGGCAGCAAATTGTTTGAAGAAATCAAAAAATTTAACAAAAAATATACTGAATATCAGACATTTAACTTTAAGCTTAATCAGATGGATTTAGATTGTTTCCAAAAAGAGAATTGATAATACTCAGTACAATGGCGAAAAGAACTGCCCACCAAAACCCGTCGACTTGAAAACCCGGTATAATTTGATCCGCAAGCATGATCATCAACGCATTGATTACAAGTAGAAAAAGCCCAAGTGTCACCACAGTAATGGGTAAAGTCAAAATCACTAAAAGGGGCTTAATAGTAATATTGATCAATATTATGACTGCAGCAAGTATGAATCCAGTCATAAAATTGTCAATGTGAATTCCTGATAAGAAATACTCAGCAATCAACACGGCAATCCCACCCAAAATAATTTTAACAAGGAAGTTTAAAGGTTTATTCGTCTTTTCCATAGAATTGAAATTAAGTAAATAGGCTTACTTTTCTTAAAAACCTGATAAATATCATCTCACAAAAATGGAATGGTTCAGGAAGGAAATTCGTTACTTACCCTAGGTTGCGTTATATTTGTAAGTCAAACTTTAAATCCTAAACCGAGTGATAATTATCCTTTTCTTCTTGATGCATTGGTACTTCTCCTTATTTTGCCAAAGCTTCTTCCTTCATAGGTACGCTGCCCACCAAATGTTCTACATGAATAAATACTGGGAAAAGTTCTTCTACTTTTTTACATGGATGTGGCAAGGGAGTTCATACTTATCTCCTAGGGCTTATGCGATTCTGCACAGAATGCACCATGCCTATAGTGACACCCCAAAAGATCCACACAGTCCTCATCACACTGAAAATTTGTTCACTATGATGTGGAAGACTAAAAATATCTACAACGAATACTTTTCATTTCGATTGAAGCCTGAAGAAAGGTTTTCGAAAGATATTCCTGATTGGAACAAATTTGACAAATTCGCAGATACCATGCTCGTAAGGGTGAGTTGGGGGTTATTGTACGTAGCTATCTATGTGTTATGTATCTCAGTTTTTGATTTGCCTGGCACCCATTGGTGGATGTATTTTCTACTTCCAATCCATTTTCTGATGGGACCTGTTCATGGTGCTATTGTTAACTGGAGTGGCCATAAATATGGCTACGCTAATTTTGACAATAATGATCATTCCAAAAACAGTTTGTTACTAGATGTGTTAATGCTAGGAGAACTGTTTCAAAATAACCATCATAAATTGCCTAATAGACCTAATTTTGCTGTGAAGTGGTATGAGTTTGATCCTACCTACCCTATAGTAAAATTGCTTCATATGACACGGATAATTAAGCTAAGACCTGCTTAAATTCATAGAATAAAAAGCAAGGGAATTAGTATGAACTTTAATTATTTTGGTACAAACGTCGATTCCTTTTAGTTAAAAAAAATTAAAAGTAAAGGTGGTTTTTTTTGCAATTGTGAAACTAAACGAATAATTTTCTAGCAATTAAAACTTAACGCCTTATTTATGAAACCATTAACAAGAGCCGAAGAGGAGATCATGCAGATCCTCTGGGAAATCGAAAGAGGATTTGTCAAAGACATCCTAACACCCATGGTAGACCCTAAGCCTGCTTACAACACTGTTTCCACGATTGTGAGAATTTTGGAACGAAAAGGATTTGTAAGCCACAAGTCTTACGGCAAAAGTCACGAGTACTTTCCGATAGTATCAAAAGATGAGTATCGTTCTTTCATTATTAAAAAGATGTTGGATGGCTATTTCGAAAATTCTTTCGGAAAGCTTACCGACTTTTTCAAAAATGATGAAACTCTGAATACTAAGTCTTATCAGTAATTATTATTGAAAAAGTGAATAAAAAACCTGGTAGCAATACCAGGTTTTTTTATGTTTTAGATTTTCTATCCTAATCAACTTCTTTTAATAATTCTTCTACTGCCTTTTCCAATTGTTGATCCACACCTTGATCAATTTTTCCAGGCATATTTTTCACAATAAACTGCGGTCGGGTTTCATTATTTTCAAGCCACTCTCCTGCTTTGTTTTTCGCAGAAATAGGAACTGCCCCCCAACGTGATCCGTCCGGCAATCCTTCCCATCCTGCAAAAGAACAAGTACCTGGTGTAGGCATTCCAACCGTCTTACCAATATTCAAATCAGTATAGCCGCATGCAAAACAATGACCGTCCGAATAATTGGCTTCATTGAACATCGCAAGTGTAGGCTTAGTCCAACGAGCAGTAGGCTCATACCCTACCGCCCTAGCTTCGGTAGCATAGGTTAAAAACTTTTCTCCAGTAAAAAACATAGCTAAATCTGCTACCAAATCTCCGCCACCGTTAAATCTGGTATCTACTACTACTGCTTCTCTATCGTGATACTTTCCCATCATTTCTTCATAGACATTTCTATACGGGCCATCACTCATCCCTGGAATATGCACATACCCAAGCTTGCCTCCTGATAAGCTATCCACCTCTGCTTGATTCATTTTGACCCAACGCTTATACAGCAACTGATTCTCTGCTCTCAGAGAAATAGGTTTGATTGTTAGTTGCTTTCTTGAGTTAGTCTCAGGATTCAAAAGTTCAATCAACGTGAATGTGTCAGCTTTTCGATTCAAATACTTAGCAAGGTCAGTTTCAGCAGTTAGTTCAATCCCATCGATTTTCTCGATAATCATCCCCTTTTTGATATCCAGATCGGCTTTATCCAATGGTCCACCAGCAATTACCTCTGTGATTTTGATCCCATCATCTTCAAAATCATAATCCCAAAAAACACCAAGAGATGCCGTGGCATCAGCCATATCTATCGATCGAGAATATCGAGAGCCAGCATGTGACACATTCAACTCACCAATCATCTCAGAGATCATCTCAGAAAATTCGTAGCTGTTACCAATGGAAGGAAGGTATTTTTCATAATTAACTTTTGCTGCATCCCAATCGACTCCATGCATGTCTGGCGTATAGAATATCCCTTTGGTACGCATCCACACGTGCTCAAACATATAGGCCATTTCTGCTTCCTTGTCATAGGTCATCTCCCCAGAAATTTTAATAGCCTCTTTCTTCATTCCCTCTGGATTGATCTTGGAAATCGTTCCATTACTAAGTAGGTAAAAGTTTTTCTGCTCCTTATCCCATATTAAGCTAGCAGAATTGGCATCAAGACTAATCTCTTGCTTCGTTTCTTTTGTCCTGAGATTGGTACTCCATAGGTTCATTCCTTTCTCGAATGCTGCCAAGTAATACAGTTTTTCTCCATCCTTTGACAAGACAGCGTCTCCCAAAGAAGAAGAATGTATGGTCAATTTAGCTTTGCGTTCCTCGATCCCATCCCAATCAAACTTCAGGTCTTCAACCTTCTTTTCTTTTTCCTTCTCGTCCTTAGCTTTATCGTCCTTTTCCTCTTTCTTATTCGCTTTTTCGATTTCCTTCATCAAGTCAAAATCCTCCTTGGACATGCTGAATTTATCCCAGGCAGCCTCGTCGAAAAATAATGTGTAAACATCATTTTGGCTTTGCCCACTTGTAGCATAGCTTTTTAATCCGTCTCTGTTGGAGAACCAAAGCATTTGCTTGCCCTCATTCACCCACATTGGATTGTCATCACCGTAACCGCTATTCGTTAGATTTCTCTTTTTTTGCTTTCCAGTTGCATCCAATAAGACAACTTCTGAGTTTGCCATCGTAGGTCTATGCGTAGCCAAAAGCCATTTACTATCAGGCGCCCAAGTAAAGTATTGATCACCATCCCGCATATGAAATAGTTCATCAGGAGTCATCAATGTCACACTAGTATTCGTAGCCAAATCAAGAACTTTCAACGTTCTTCTTCCTTCTACGTAAGCCAATTTTTTTCCATCAGGCGAAAACTTAGGTAGATATGCATCAGACTCCACACTCACCAGAGGCTTCTCCTCAAGCAATGTAGAGGCAAAAAAGAATGGCTCCTCTGCTCTTACTTTTGAAGATTGGTAAATTTGCCATTTCCCATTTCTTTCACTGGCATAAACCAGGGATTTACCATCAGGAGCAAATTCCACGAATCTCTCTTGCTCAGGAGTATTAGTGATTCTCTTCGTCAAAGAACCATCTACAGAAGTCACAAAAACCTCACCTCTGGCTACAAAAGCTATTTCTTTTCCATCAGGAGAAATGGACATTTCCCGTACACCACCATTTATAGAAATGTAATTATCGGAATTAGAGATCGCCTGAGTCTGGATAGATACTGCGACTTTCTTTGGAGTTTCACCTTTGCGCAGCGTATAAAGTTCTCCATCGTATCCAAAACTCATCAATCCATCATCTGAAATACTTAGAAAGCGAACAGGAAAATCCTCAAGTGAAGTTAGCGCTTCAGTTTGAGTTGGATTAGAAACATTCATGGAAAAAACATTGAAGCTCCCATTTGTTTCACTCAAGTAATAAATCTCTGATTCGTCAGGAGAGAAAACTGGATTTCTGTCTTCTCCATAGAAAGTGGTAAGCATCTCATGCGTATTGGTTTTGACATCATACAACCATATATCCCGTGCAATTCCGGATTGATGATGCTTTCTCCATTCATTCTCGCCTCCTTTTTTATCGTGATAAAGCATTTTGCTCCCATCCTTACTGACGGACACGTATTCTGCAGGAATTGTAAATACCTGATCCACTCTACCACCATTTTTTGGGACAGAATATAGCTCAGGCTGTGATCCAGTAGGATATTGTCTATGAGCTGCTATATCCATCCGTTGACTTCCAAAAATAACCGATTGATCATCCGCTGAGAATTCAAAAGGTTGTTCATCATTGGAGTGAAAAGTAAGCCTAGTGGCAGGACCACCTTCGGGGCTCATCGCAAATATGTCAAAGTTGCCATAGCGATCTGAAGCGAAAGCCAAGGTTTTTCCATCTCTACTCCATACAGCTTGGTAATCATGGGCCTCATGAAAAGTAATCTGTCTTGCGGCCCCGCCAGCACTAGGAACTATGTACAAATCACCTTTGAACGTAAACACAATCTGACTACCATCAGGTGAAATAGCCGGATATCTCATCCATTGGGGTGAATTCTGAGCCAAAGTGCTGTGGCCAAATAAGCAACTCAAAAGAATTGCAAAAATCTTAAGTCTAGTAGTCATATGGTTGGGATTTGGCTATTAAAGTAATCAAAATCGCAAATTTTATTTGAGGACATTTTTTGATCGGTACTTTTCCCGGCTATAGGCATTAAAAATACTTCAAAGGATTACAGGTTTGCTTCATTCCTTAGGCTGACAAGACTATATTTGCACCTCGAAAAATCAACTCATTAGATGAATTCATTCATAGAAGAATTACGCTGGAGAGGCATGCTCCAGGACATGACTCCCGATATTGAAGAACACCTTACTAAAGGAATGACTTCTGCCTATCTAGGATTTGATCCGACGGCAGATTCTCTACATATTGGTCACCTGGTCGGAGTGATGACCCTACTACACTTCCAGCGAGCTGGGCACAAGCCATTTGCTTTGGTTGGAGGTGCAACTGGGATGATTGGTGATCCTTCTTTCAAGTCGGCAGAACGTAATCTTTTAGACAAAGCCACTCTGGATCACAATATCTCTTGTATTCAGGATCAATTAGCCAAATTTCTTGATTTTGCTGGTGCTACTTCAAATAAAGCCGAGCTGGTCAATAACTACGATTGGATGTCCAAATTTAGCTTTTTGGACTTTATCAGGGATATCGGCAAGCACATCACAGTGAACTACATGATGTCCAAAGACTCTGTTAAAAGACGTCTGGAAGATGGAAATGGACTTTCTTTTACCGAATTCACCTATCAGCTGATTCAGGGATACGATTTTTATCATTTGTGGAAAAATGAAAATTGCTCTATTCAACTAGGTGGTTCTGACCAATGGGGAAATATCGTAACAGGTACAGAATTGATCAGAAGAATGGGCGGAGGATCTGCCTATGCGCTGACTGTTCCTTTGATCACCAAAGCTGACGGATCGAAATTCGGTAAAACGGAGGGTGGTTCTGTTTGGCTGGATCCAGAGAAAACTTCTCCTTATGCATTCTATCAGTTTTGGCTAAATGTATCTGATGCAGACGCTTCCAAATACATCAGGATTTTCACCATTTTGGATCAGGAAACCATTGTAAAACTTGAAGCTGAGCATGCGGAAGCTCCTCACCTCCGTGTATTACAAAAGGAGATCGCTAAGCAAATCACCACGATGGTTCACGGCGAATCTGAATTAGAAATGGCAGTGAAAGCTTCTGATATCCTCTTCGGTAAATCTTCAACTGATGACTTAGCAGCTTTGAATGAACGTACTTTCTTGCAAGTATTTGATGGAGTGCCACAAGTTCAGGTTAGCAAATCTGACTATTCAGAATTAACGTCGATTTTAGATCTTTTCGGAGAAATTACTCAAGGAGTTGTTTTCGCCTCCAAAGGTGAAGCCCGAAAGATGATTCAAGGTGGGGGAGTTAGTATCAACAAAGAAAAACTCTCTGATCCAAATGCTGACATAAATTTGACTCTTCTTCAAAACAAATACCTTTTGGTACAAAAAGGTAAGAAAAATTATTACATCGTAGAAGTGAAGTAAGTCTATGATAATCACTATAGAAAAGGCCTTAGGATTATCCTAAAGCCTTTTTTTATGAGATTATTCTAAATTATAAAGAATTAAAATCCATTTTTTGACCCAAGTTTAATATCTTTGAATTCGATTTTTAGAAAATGAATATACCCCATGGCAGGAGATAAAAATAAAGAAAAACTCATTTTAGATTCGGCAGTTTCACTTTTCACTTCCAAAGGCTATTTGGCTACTCGAATGGAAGATGTAGCTAAAACAGCTGGAATAAGTAAAGGCCTCACCTATTTCTATTACAAGAACAAAGAGGATCTTTTTATGGCGCTGACTAAAAAAGCCTTTGACCAATTCAAGGATGAATTCCGGGATGTATACCGATCCAAAGGAAAGTCTGGCTTGGAAATGCTAAGTGAACTTTTGGTGAAAATCGTTGTCTTTGCGAAAGCAAATCAGGTCTATTACGATGCCATTCTTAATTTCCTGGATCTTCTGAAGAAGTACAATAATCCAGAAACCCGTAAGCTGATTGATCCCAAAACACTGGAATCTTCACACTTTCAAAAGCTTTTGGAAATTCATCATGAGCCAGCCAAAATCGGAATCATGATGGTGAGCCAAGGTATCAAAGACGGTAGTATTCGTGCAGAATTACAGCCTGAAATCACCTTCTACACAGTTTGGAGCATGATTATAGGCTATGAAAAAATGCTTGGTCCCATAGAATATGAAGGCAAAGACCTTAAAATTCATTCTGGGAATTGGGAGCCTGGATTTCTGCGATTGATGCAGGAAATGCTCAAAGGCACAATCCAAGCAACGAAAAAGACAACTGTCCAAGGAAGCCTTTTCTGAACATGAAAATAGGAAATCTTCTATTGGCTGGACTGATCATTTCAGGATGCCAATCAAAAACGAACGTCGATCTTGTCATCAAGAACGCAACCATATTAAATATCGAAGCAGGTTCTCAAATTGAGAACCGCTTTGTTTTTATAGCAGCTGACAGTATTGTTGAGGTTGGTGATGAGTCACTTATGGAGAAATATAGTGCACTTGAAGATGTCGATGCAGCAGGGAGATTTCTTATGCCAGGATTATGGGACAACCATGTGCATTTTGGCGGAGCTGAATACATAGACGAAAATGAACAGCTCTTACCTCTGTACCTGGCATTTGGGGTGACCACTGTTCGTGATGCTGCTGGAGACATAAGTTTGGAAGTACTTAAATGGCGCGATGAGATCAATAATGGTCAGCGAATTGGACCTAAAATCCTGACTTCGGGACCTAAGCTGGAAGGGATTGAATCTATTTGGCCAGGTGATCTGGAAGTAGGGACTGAAGAAGAACTTGATGCCGCGCTTGACTCTCTGGATAAATTGAATATTGACTTTGTCAAAATCACAGACAACACACTAAAACCAGCACTTTTTCTAAAAGCGGTAGAAAAGGCTACAGCTAGAGGATATAGCGTTTCCGGGCATATTCCAGCAGCATTGACACTGGGTCAGGTTTCCAAGGCTGGGCAAAAAACCGTCGAACATTTGTCCTATATGATGAGGGCTACTACGCCTTTGGAAGCCGAAATATCCAACGGCAGGGCAAGTGGAAAACTTTCAGGATCGGAAGCAGCAGCACTTCAAGCAGATACATATAGCGATTCCGTTGCCTTTGCCAATTTCCAGCAACTTGCAAAGCAAGGAACAGGTGTTGTCCCTACTATTTTGATCAGTTATAATATCGCCTATTTGGATGAAAATGATTTTACCAGTGATACTATTCTCAATTATTTGGGACCAAAACTGAAAGAAAGTTATCAGTGGAGAATTGAAAAAATGGCCGGGGAATCTCCTGAAGTTACCCAATCTAGAAAAGAAAATTTCAAGAAAGTCTCATCCCTCCTACCAATGATCCAAAAATCTGGGATGAAAATCATTGCCGGCACAGACGCCGGATATTTGAATACCTATGATTTTCCAGGGCTAGCCATTCATCTAGAATTACAAAAGTTCGTGGAGTTTGGACTGACTCCTCAGGAAGCATTAGTCGCCTCAGTTATCAATGGTCCAGGTTACTTTGGAATAACCGACTATGAAACCGTAGAAGCTGGAAAGAAGGCAAACCTGATTTTATTGAATAAGAACCCGCTGGAAGATATTTCTGCTACTTTAAGCATTCAGGATGTAATCAAGGATGGAAAAGTTTACACCCGTGAAAAGCTTGATACAATGTTGAATCAGATCAAGATTTGGGTGAGTGAAAAAGAGAGTAAGGAGTAAATCTAACAAGCTCTAAAAGCAAAAGAGGCTATCATAATTGACAGCCTCTTTTGCTTTTACACCTTTTGAAAGAATTACTTAATGTACCTCTCCCATCATTTTTCTAATCATAGGTCTCAGGATGAATAGAAGCGCAGCAGAACCTATTACTGTATATACGATAAGCAAGTACTGATCAGGCATTTGTGCTAAAGCTTCTTCGGTACCACCACTAGCTTCACCTGCAATTAGACCTGCAAACAGATTTCCCAGTGCAATCGACAAAAACCAAATACCCATCATTTGACCACCATATCCTTGTGGTGCCAGTTTGGTTACCAAACTCAATCCCACAGGTGACAAGCTCAGCTCGCCAAATGTGTGGAGCATATAGGTAAGCAAAAGCCAAGTTGGCGCAGCTAGATCACCTGAAGCAGCAATTTTAGTAGCGAAATACATGACAAAAAAACCAATTCCTAAAAACACAAGGCCAAAGGTAAATTTCATTGGAGAACTTGGCTCCAGGTTTCTTCTTCCCAACCACACCCAAAGTGCTCCAAAAATAGGGGCAAAAATGATGATGAATAGAGAATTTACAGACTGGAAATAGCTGGTTGGAATTTTCCAGCCCATAATTGTTCTGTCAGTAAATCGCTCAGCAAACAAATTCAAAGTAGATCCTGCTTGCTCAAAACCTGACCAGAACATAGCAGAGAATAAGAATAAAATCGCAATGACTCCTACTTTGTTTTTATCAGCTTTATTTAATCCACCGAATACAATCACATAGCCTAAATAACTGAAAGCAACAATTGCAATGACTGTTCCTGAAGCTCCTGCAATAGCAGAAGCATCTACAGGAACTAAACCCATCAATAAAATTCCAATAACTGCTACTAAACCAAAACCTACATAGGTAACGATAGATTTTAGCTTTTTCTGATTTGAAATTTCTTCCGGAGAAACCACTACCGGTGGATCGCCAAGTCCTGCTAGAAGTCTACCTGATAGCCTATATTGGATTAGACCAAATACCATCCCCAAACCAGCAAGACCAAAGCCCAAATGCATATCATAAGTGGCTAGGGTACCGCAGGCAATAGGAGCAATAAAACCTCCGATATTAATACCCATATAGAAAATAGAGAAACCGGCGTCACGTTTAGAGCTTCCTTTTGGATAGAGTTGCCCCACGATTGAGCTAATATTTGGCTTCAAAAGGCCAGTTCCTAAAACGATTAGAATCAATCCCAAAAAGAAAGATGTCGTATCCAAAGCACTTAGCTCAGGCTTGATCGAATGATCACCAGTGATCAAAGCCATGATACCAGGAAGAGCCATTGTAAAGTGACCTATTGCAATGATTATCCCTCCATACCAAACGGATTTTTTCAGACCAAAAAGCCTATCTGCAAGCCATCCGCCTGGCAAAGCCAACAAATAAACCCCCATGGTATACAGACCATAAATTGCTCCGGAAGTCTGATCATCAAAGCCTAAGCCACCTTCTGCTATAGCCATTGTCATGAAAAGTATGAGCAAAGCTCTCATTCCGTAATAGCTAAAGCGCTCCCACATTTCTGTAAAGAAGAGCGTCATTAAGCCTTTGGGATGGCCAAAAATAGTAGGGCCGTCAAATTCTGGAGTAAGTTGTTTTTTCAAGGATAGTTTTATTTGGGTGAATTCAATTTTACAATGATAAACCTTTTTAGGGCTTGTTTCCAAAGTTAAAGCCGCTGAATTATAGCCCGCTGCTTAAATTTTACACAATTGGAAAAGAGCTATAACATACCATGACCAACGCCTTGAAAATCTAACAAAATAAACATCTGTTTTTTCAATGCAACCGATTGTATTTAAAAATAAAGCACTTTTTATTGTTTTTTATAACCTGTAATTCAGTAGTTTTGTACAGACAATTTTCAGATTGTAAACCCAAATATTTATGCAGGAACTAGATCTGGCAACCCAGACTTCTCACCTGGCTTTTCTGAGCCCTACTGCTTTCAGAAAAGTTCATTTCAATCTTCCACCAGCGAAACTGGTGGAATTTGCTTTAGCGCGAAATGAGGGAAACCTCACATCCACAGGCGCTTTAATGGCCGATACCGGCAAATTCACTGGTAGATCACCAAAGGACCGCTACATTGTCCTAGATGATAAGACCAGAGATTCAGTCTGGTGGGGAGACATTAACATCCCTTTTGATTCCGAGAAATTCACTTTGCTTTTAGAAAAAATGAAAGCATTTCTTGCGGACAAGGAGCTTTTCGTCAGAGATGCTTATGCCGGAGCTGATGAAAACCATCGACTCAAATTGAAGGTAATTAACACCAAAGCATGGCACAATCTATTCTGCCACAATATGTTCCTCAGGCCTTCTGAGGATGAATTAATGAACTTCGAGCATGACTTCACCATCATTTGCGCGCCAGAATTCGAAGCCAATCCTCACACTGATGGTACCAAAAGTTCAAATTTTGCTATTCTAAATTTAACAGAACGCATCATTTTGATCGGAGGTACTGGGTATGCTGGAGAAATGAAAAAAGGAATTTTCTCTATTCTAAACTTCATACTTCCCCACGACAAGCATATTCTTTCTATGCACTGCTCCGCAAATGTGGGTTCTAATGGTGATACAGCTATTTTCTTCGGGCTATCAGGCACAGGCAAAACTACGCTTTCTGCAGATCCAAATAGGAGTTTAATTGGTGATGATGAACATGGCTGGACGGAAGATGGCATATTCAACTTCGAAGGTGGTTGCTATGCAAAGGTCATAGATCTAACTCGAGAAAAAGAACCTGAAATCTGGGATGCAATTAGATTTGGAGCGATAGTAGAAAATACGAGATTTAAAGGTAATTCTAGAGAGGTGGATTTTGCAGATAGCTCTGTAACTGAAAACACCAGAACCGCCTACCCTATTGATTTTATTCCTAATGCAGTGAATCCCTCAAAAGGTGGCATTCCCAAAAACATATTTTTCTTGACAGCTGATGCATTTGGCGTGATCCCTCCCATATCCAAACTGAATAAAAGTCAGGCTATGTATCATTTCATTTCTGGCTATACGGCCAAAGTTGCCGGCACAGAAATGGGCATCACTGAACCCAAACTGACATTTTCAGCTTGTTTCGGTGCTGCATTCCTTCCACTTCATCCAACTAAGTATGCTACTTTATTTGGTGAAAAAATCGAGAAATATGAGACGAATGTTTGGCTGATCAATACCGGTTGGACCGGTGGACCATATGCAGTTGGCTCGCGAATGAAATTAGCTTACACACGCGCCATGATATCGGCGGCATTGGAAGGGAAATTAGAGCAAGTTCATTACAAAAAGCATCAGGTCTTCGGTTTTGATATACCGCAAGAATGTCCAAATGTACCTTCTCATCTACTTAATCCTAGGCTAACTTGGTCCGATCCTATCGCGTATGATCTACAAGCCAAACAACTAGCGACAGCTTTTAAGGAGAATTTTGAAAAGTTTAAAGACTATGCTTCAGCGGATATTATGATTGGAGCTCCAATCTGTGAATAAAAAATAAGTATAGTAGAAGGTTATTAATCATGCTGAAATGTCGAATTAACCTTTGATTAACAAGGAGTTAAAATTATAAAACCTCCAGTCAACTTTAAAATGTAGTGTTGAATAGAGATCAAAATGTTTTGGTGTATAGATTTTGTGACAAAATATAATGTAAATATTATATTTTTGCCCAGCTTAAAAGATAGACTCCTGATAGGAACTTAACGAAAACCTGATAAAATGAAGACAGCTGAATTGATTACTGAAAAAGGCACAATGAAAGTGGAGTTTTATGATAAAGACGCTCCAATAGCGGTTCAAAATTTCATTGACCTTGCTAACAAAGGATTTTATGATGGATTAACTTTCCACAGAGTAATACCAAATTTTGTGATTCAAGGTGGCTGTCCTAAAGGAAATGGTACCGGTGGCCCTGGATACCACATCAAATGTGAACTAGACGGAGAAAATCAATACCATGATCGTGGGGTACTTTCTATGGCTCATGCAGGTAGAAATACCGGAGGATCTCAGTTTTTCATCTGTCATAGCCGTGATAATACTGCTCATTTGGACAGAAATCACACTTGTTTTGGTAAAGTAGTGGAAGGCTTGGATATCATAGATGAGATCAAAGCTGGAGACAAAATCGAAAAGATCGTAGTTTCTGAATCTTAATTCAGCATTTTCATACCTGCAAATGCCCTCATTAGCATCAAGCTTTTGGGGGCATTTTTTTGCTTTTCCTATAATACTTAAAGGTTGGAATAGTTATTGAATAAGGGTCATTTCTTTTGAAATAGTCTATGAAAACACGCTTTACCCTCCTGATCCTAATTTTCTTCTCCTCACTTTCTATCGCCCAAGCTCAACGCTATGGAACAGCCGTTGGACTCAGGTTTGGTAACAGCAATCAGTTCAGAACTGTAGGATTAACCGCACAACAGCGAATCACAAAGAGGCTTACAATTGAAGCGATACTCCAGTCAGACTTTAAGCTTAATACAACCTTGTCCGCTTTGATGGAGAAACATCATCCTATTATTTCGAAGCGATTTAATTATTACTACGGAGTAGGTGCATCATTAGGGGTTGAGGAAAGCTTCGTAAAAGACTCGGAGACTATGCAAATTCTACACACCTACGGCAATACTACAGCTGGGGTTGATTTGATTGGAGGATTGGAACTCACCGTATTGAATACGGCTATTTCTATTGATTACAAACCCAACATCAACCTAGTTGGGCGTGAAGAATTCTACCGAGGACAAGTCGGTATCTCTGCACGGATGGTTTTGGTGAAAAGTAAAGAGCAGAAAAAAAAGCAGCGGCAGCGCCAAAAGGCAAAAAACAAGTCTCAAAAAGTACCGTTGAATGAGCAAATCAACTCAATCTTTCAAAAGAAGAATTAAGCTTCTTTCGCCTTTAAATAGGCTTTCTCGTGAATATCAGGTCTTTTTACCACGGATCTATACCACTTCATCCGAAGAATCTGCTTCTCTTCTTCTGTAAGGTAAAAATCCGAATGGTTGTACTTCTCTACTTTTTTCACCAACTCATATAAAGAAATTGAAGCGGCTACGGAGATATTGAAACTCTCTGTAAAACCCAGCATTGGTATGTGCACCAAACCATCGACACTCTCCTGAACCTCTGGACTAATTCCATCATGTTCATTACCAAAAACTAGGGCAATCTTCTCATCTGGTTCTAAGTCATGAATTGAAATAGAGCCAGGTAATGGACTAGTTCCATAGATTTTATAGCCTTTATCTCTAAGATTGGAAAAACAATCTTGCACCGCTGAGCCTTCCTTATTGTGATATTTGTGCAAATCAATCCATTGGGAGGCTCCTCGTGTAACAAAAGGATTGACTTTATAGACATTTACCTTTTCGATGACATGGACGTCCTGAATACCAAAACAATCACAAGTGCGCAAGACAGCACTTGCATTATGAGGTTTAAAAATATCTTCCAAAACAACAGTCATGAACCGCGTTCGTTGTGCAAGCACTTTTTCCATCACTGATTTCTTATTATCAGTGATGTATTGGCTGATATAATCCAACCAACCTTGGTCTATAGATTCTAAGTTGCTTTTTTCCATTCAAAAAATAGCGGAGTTAAAACAGTCCCAACTGTTCCTCATCATCTTTTTTCACTGAGAGATCAATAGTAGACCCTACTTCCAAATCATCGTCTTGGTCTGATTCATCATCCTCAGCCTCTGATTCAGTTTCTTTAGATGCTTCAGGTTTCACTGACTCTATTAAGCTCAAGTCTTTCACCTCATAGGTGCTCAATTTATTTCCTAAAGCTTTCCATCCTTTGATATCTATCAGCATATCCAAGTCATATTCCATGACTTCTTCTTCTTTGCCTTTAATCAAAGTGACGCGAACCTGGGGTTGTTTTTCCGAAGAAACCAGCTTCAGGTATGAATTCTTGTGATCAGAAATGAAATTGAAATTCTTATTCAGAGTCGTTGTTTCAATCTGGAATCTCTTTATATAATAACTTTTACTTCCGCCATCAAAGTATATGGCTGACAGAACCTTATCTGGATTAAATTTCTCAATAAGAATCACGTTTGGCGCATCATAGCGATTGGTAGTTTCGAAGCTGGTAAGTTCATAATCACCACTTTTGTAACAAACCAGAATTCTATCATCACCTAAGAAATTCCCTATTAATTTCCCACGTTCATCCGTATTCAATCTTCCTACAATTGGATCGTAGTAAATATTCAATCCTCCCAAAGTAGAGACACCTTCCATCTTCAGTTGAATCTTTCGAATCGGGTGTCTGGTCAAAATATTCCCTCCGGCTCCTCTGCCTTTGATGTCAATAGAAGCAAAATCGAAATCAAACACCTTTACTCTGGCTTTGGCTCCCTGAGTGAGATAGATGGTTATAATCTCCGCCTCACCATTTGCATTGGCTGTCAAATAAAGGGTTTTGCTGCCTTTTGACCCCTTTGTAAGCATGTATTCTTTATCCCGTGTGACGGCAAGTACTTGGAATCGTTTCACCATAGCGCGGCCAGTACCTCCATCTAGGTAGATGAAATTGTACACCATTCGCTCATCACCTTTCCTAAATACAGCTACATGCAGAATGTCTTTCCCCATGAAATTCTTCTCTTGGATCTTGGACACCATGCACACACCGTCTTTGCGAATGACAATGATATCATCCAAATCAGAACAATCACACACGAACTCGTCCTTCTTAAGACCGTAGCCCACAAATCCATCTGCACGATTTACATATAATTTTGCATTGCTTGCCGCAACCACATTTGCCTGAATGGCATCAAAAGTCCTGATTTCAGTTTTACGCTCTCGCCCTTTACCATATTTGGCCAATAGGTTTTCGTAGTAAGCAATAGCATAGTCTGTCAGGTGTCTTAAGTGGTGATTTACCTCTTTCAGCTCATCCTGAAGCCTTTTCATCAACTCATCCGCCTTGAATGTATCAAATTTGGAAATACGTTTGATCTTAATCTCCGTCAATCGAACCAAGTCGTCTGTAGTGATTTCCCTATAGAAATCAGGTTTGTAAGGATCTAAGCCTTGATCAATTGCTTTTAAGACATCATCCCAAGTTGTACACTCTTCTATGTCCCGGTAGATTCTATTCTCAATGAATATTTTTTCGAGTGAGGAGAAAAGTAACTTCTCCATCAATTCACCTTTGCGGATTTCTAATTCGCGCTTGAGCAGCGCTCTGGTTTGCTTGGTATTATATTCAAGAATCTCATTTACTGTCAGGAAAACAGGCGTGTCCTTGATGATCACACAAGCATTCGGCGATATAGAAACTTCACAATCTGTGAATGCATACAAGGCATCAATAGTCACATCAGGCGAAACTCCAGGTGCCAATTGAATCGCGATCTCTACATCCTTAGCAGTGTTATCAACTACTTTCTTGATTTTTATCTTGCCCTTATCATTAGCTTTAAGGATAGAATCAATCAGAGAATCTGTAGTCACACCAAATGGTATATCCTTAATTAATAAGGTTTTACTATCTTCCTCTTCAATTCTTGCTCTAACTTTTACTTTACCACCTCGAAGCCCTTCATTGTACTCTGAGAAATCCGCAAACCCTCCTGTGATAAAGTCTGGAAGCACGTTTGTTTTATTTCCTTTGAGAATCTCAATGGAAGCTAAAATTAACTCACAGAAATTGTGAGGAAGGATCTTCGTAGAAAGCCCTACTGCGATTCCTTCTACTCCTTGTGCAAGTAAAAGTGGGAATTTAACTGGTAGTGTGACTGGTTCACGCTTTCTGCCATCATAAGAAAGTTGCCACTCGGTAGTCTGGGCATTAAACAATACTTCCAGTGCAAATTTCGATAGCCTAGCTTCAATATATCTGGCAGCTGCAGCTCGATCGCCTGTTCGGACATCACCCCAGTTTCCCTGAGTTTCAATCAACAATTCCTTTTGACCCATGTTGACTATAGCATCTCCAATAGAAGCATCACCGTGTGGGTGAAACTGCATGGATTGACCGATGATATTAGCGACTTTATTAAATCGACCATCATCCATTTCCTTCATTGCGTGCAAAATTCTTCTCTGCACAGGTTTCAATCCATCCTCGATAGCCGGAACAGCTCTTTCTAGAATTACATAAGATGCATAATCCAGAAACCATTCCTTGTACATTCCAGTCACTGGGACTGAAGTGTGCAGGGATTCATCTCCGTTCGTAGGTAAATTGTTTTCTTCACTCATATTGTCGTACAGTATCTACAAAGTTGAAAGGTTCACACCCCTTCAAATCAAAATCATTTCTTGTGATCCCACTTTAGCTAATTGTTAGCTAAGCTGCTTCATTATCTTCTTCCGGCTCATCTGCTTTTTTAGGATCTTCAAGCGCCAAATCCTTCTCAATCTTTAAGTTTTTGATAATGAAGTTCTGGCGGTTAGGGGTGTTTTTACCCATGTAGAAAGTAAGCAAATCAACAATCTTGGTCTCCTTATTCAGAATGATTGGTTCCAAGCGAATGTCTTCACCTATAAAACCTCCAAATTCCTCTGGAGAAATCTCTCCCAACCCTTTAAATCGGGTGATTTCAGGCTTATTTCCAAGTTTATGAATCGCGCGTTGTCTTTCTTCGTCAGTATAGCAATAGATGGTTTCCTTCTTATTTCTCACTCGGAAAAGCGGCGTTTCCAAAATGAATAAATGTCCATTTTTCACCAAATCAGGGAAAAATTGCAAGAAATAAGTCATGATCAGCAAGCGAATATGCATACCATCGACATCGGCATCTGTTGCTATTACAATCTTTCTATATCGAAGGTTTTCAATTCCATCTTCTATATTCAAAGCATGTTGTAGAAGGTTGAATTCCTCATTCTCATACACCACTTTCTTAGTCATCCCAAAACAATTCAAAGGCTTTCCTCGCAGGGAAAAAACTGCCTGAGTCTGCACATCACGGGATTTGGTAATAGATCCTGAAGCAGAGTCACCTTCCGTAAGGAAAAGCATAGTATTCGCCTTCACATCATCATTTGCCTTAGGATCGTCGTAGTGCACTCGGCAATCCCTTAGTTTTTTATTATGAAGATTGGCCTTTTTAGCACGCTCATTTGCTAATTTTTTAATTCCGGAAATCTCCTTACGCTCCCGCTCTGACTGTAAAATTCTCTTCAAAAGAGCATCCGCAACAGCAGGATTTTTATGAAGGTAATTATCCAGTTCGGTTTTTAAGAAATCGTTGATAAACGTTCGCACAGTTGGTCCATCTGGTCCTACCGATTGAGATCCTAGTTTGGTTTTAGTCTGGGATTCGAAAACAGGCTCCTGAACTCGAATAGAAATTGCAGCTACGACACTTTGGCGAATGTCAGAAGCATCGTAATCTTTCTTAAAGAATTCTCTTACAGTCTTTACAACCGCCTCTCTGAATGCTGCCAAGTGAGTTCCACCTTGAGTTGTATATTGCCCATTTACGAAGGAATAGTACTCCTCCCCATACTGATTAGAGTGCGTGAGTGCCATTTCTATGTCATTCCCTTTCAGGTGAATGATTGGATAGCGCTGGCTTTCCTCGTCTATTTTATTAGAAAGAAGATCGAAAAGTCCTCGATCTGAAAAGTACTTCTTACCATTATAATTGATCGTGAGACCGGCATTTAGATAAGCATAATTCCAGATTTGGTTTTCCAAGTATTCAGGAATGAAATGATAGTTTTTAAAAATCCCTCCATCAGGAGAAAAAACCACTTTGGTACCATTTCGATCTGAGGACTTAATTATTGGTGCATCATTGACCAAAATTCCCTTTTCGAATTCAGCAACTTTGGTTTCGCCTTCGCGGTAAGCCTGTACTTTGAAAAAATCGGAAAGTGCGTTCACAGCTTTTGTACCCACCCCATTAAGTCCTACTGACTTTTGAAAGGCACCAGAATCATATTTTCCACCTGTATTTATTTTGGACACACAATCGATGACTTTACCAAGAGGAATCCCACGGCCATAATCACGGACTTCCACTTTATGGTCAGAGATTTTGACATCAATAGTTCTTCCGTAGCCCATCATGTGTTCATCGATGGAATTATCCAAAACTTCTTTTACCAATACATAGATCCCATCATCCTGAGCGCTTCCGTCTCCCAATTTACCGATATACATACCCGGTCTTAGTCGGATATGTTCCCTCCAATCCAGGGATTTTATACTGTCTTCTGTGTATTTTACTTCTCCAGCCATAGTTTAATTGATGCTTATTCTGCTCAAGAATTATTTTTAACCTGATTGAATTTCCCTACTAGAATACCAAACAAACCTAACACCCATAGCACAAAAAGGCCTGGAATGAGGTAGAAAAAGAAATTAAATTGACTTGCTGCTATTACTTCCTGATTATTGATGGCATGGGTATAAAATATCAACATTGCTAAGCTCATATTTAGAATTCCACCAAAGGAATAAAACCAAGCCAAATAGTAATCCCGAAACTTATCACCAATAGGAAAAATGCGTATCAATCCTTTGTGGTTTTTGGTTTCAAGCAGTTTTGGAGGCAACAGGACAAACACATTCATAATAATAAATATGGCAATCATTCCATAGAAAAATGTGCCCTTACTTAGCTTTTCCGGCGATAATCCATTTTCATCGTAATTATAGCTGACATTTTCTGGTAACGCAGAGTAGAAATAAAGCAAAAAGAAAATGAAGAGGGTAACACTAAGGAAATAAAAGGCTTTTCCGAATCGGTAATACATAATTGAGGGGAATTGAATGTGCTAATATAAAGGATTTGAGCAAACAGAAACCGACTTCTCGATGTTCCTTTTATCATTATCTTTGACAAGTAGCTTCAGAAAAACACCCAAAATAATGAACCTCAGTCCAGTAGTGATCGCGATCCCGATGTATTTCATCTTGATGGCAATAGAAATGATTGCGCTTAGATTTCAAAAACATCCCGGATATAGACTCAATGATGCCGTGACAAATATCAATTGTGGAGTAATCTCACAAGTCACTGGCGTATTCATCAAAATCCTTTCAATCGGGATTTATACCTTGATTTATCAGCATCTCGCCTTTTTTCAAATCCCCAATAACATCTGGACATTTCTCCTACTCTTCTTCCTTTATGACTTTTGCTATTATTGGGCCCACAGGATGAGCCATGAGATCAATCTTTTCTGGGGAGGACATGTGGTACATCATTCCAGTGAAGAGTACAATCTCTCCGTTGCACTTCGTCAAAGTAGCACACAAACGATATGGACTTTCTTCTTTTACTTTCCACTGGCTCTCTTAGGTTTTGATCCGGTGATGTTGGTTTTGGCATCTGGAATTAATCTATTGTATCAATTCTGGATTCACACTGAAGCAATTGATAGAATGGGGTTCTTGGAAAAATTCATGAATACGCCTTCCCACCACCGGGTCCATCATGGAAGAAACCCAAAGTATATTGATAAAAATCATGCGGGTACATTCATCATATTCGATAAATGGTTTGGCACTTTTCAAGAAGAAGAAGAAAAGCCTACCTATGGCATCACTACTCCGGTAAAAAGCTGGAACCCTGTTTGGGTAAATGTAGCTCATTATTCCACTATGAAGGATGAGCTGAAAATGATTCCCTACTGGTCAGATCGAGTGAAATATCTTTTCAATAAACCAGGTTGGTTGCCCGATTACTTAGGTGGCTACCGAGCCCCGAAAGAGGTGGAATCAGATTATCAAAAATTTGACACCGTTGTCCCGCCCTCATTTAACTGGTATGTTTTAACTCAATATATCTTCGTGTTGTTACTGACAGGTTTCTTTCTCTTCAAAGTCGAATCATTCACTTGGATGCCGAAAGTATTGGTAAGTGCTATCATCATTTGGACGACGGTAAGCTTTTCGGGAGTTTTTGAAAAGAGAGGTTGGTATTTGCCTCAAGAACTGATAAGAATTTTAGCTTTTGTGGGAGTTGTCTTTTTCCTAATTCAATCTCTCCTACCTTTGCCGATTCTAATTGTAGTTCTAAGTACATACACGCTGACGTCCTTCTTTTGGCTCTGGAAAAATCAACAGCTAAAATCTCAAATCCCTTCTATTTCCTTATAGACATGAATAAATCTCTTTTACTTTTCTCTGCCCTTATTCTTTCCGCATCTCTTTCTTGCAGCTCCAAAAGAGATACAGGAAGCATGAATATGGAAAACTGGAAAGCTGACCATTACGGATGTAAGGGATTAAGAATGCAGGATTTAGAAGAGCTAGAGCGACTCAAAAACACATTTCTAGGAGTTGACAATCAAGCTTTGATCAAGACATTTGGACGCCCTGACCGAGTGGAATTGGTGGACAAAAGCCAAACTTTTTTCTTCTACTTCCTTGAGCCAAGCAATGCCTGTGAAGGGGTAGAAATAGAAAAAGAACCCCTAAGAGTTCTTTTTCGCTTGAATGCTATAAGTAAAGTTTCGGAAGTTACTATTACAACCCTGAACCCATAAAACAAAGCGCAGCGGCTCCCAAAGTTCCTGCATTGTTTTCCAAAGTGGCTTTTTTCAGGACCAAATCCTTACCGTAATATTGCGTTAAATATTGCTTGATCGTTCGGTCAAGTGTAGGCATCATAAACTCCAGACCTGCTGAAATCCCACCACCGAAGAAAACATCCGTAACATCTAAAATCCTGATTGCGGATACTATGGCTTCTCCAAGTATTCGAGCTACTTCTTCAAAAACCATTATAGAGACTGGGTTTCCGGCCTTTGCAGTATCCACGAGAAGGTGAGTGCCTAGCTCTGCTCCCACCAATACGCCTGCTTTTTCAGGGTAAGCATCGATCAGACGAGCCATAATATTCAATATCCCTTGTCTACCTATAAGAGTTTCAAGTCTTGCTGCTCCTTTTGATAGCATATGGCCCATTTCCATGGCGTTGCCTCTTGATCCTTTGAACACTTGTCCATCTAGAACCAAGGCACTTCCTATCCCTGTTCCCATAGTGATAAAAAGGAAATTTTGAGGAGGATCATCTTTGCCAAAATAAAACTCTCCGATAGCCGCAGCAGCAGCGTCGTTCTCTAAAGCAAAAGAATGTTTCGGATATTTTGATTCCAAATTCCCCTTCAAGTCAAAACCATTTAAACTTGGGATTGCTGGAATTTCCAAAGGAGTAGTTCTGTCTTTCGAGATCATTCCAGGCAAGCCAATTCCTACTTCCTTAACTTGCGGATACTTTTCGATATACTTGCCCAAACCTGCAATAAATGCAGGCCCAAAACCTTCAGGATGGTCACGATATGAAGTGGTATCTTCCTTTACAAAGTCTAAAATATTGCCTTCTCTGTCAACAAGGCCAATTTTCAAGTGAGTTCCCCCCACGTCCACTCCAAGGAAATGCGCTTCCTGATTTTGCATATTATTAATAGGTTTACGGTTTCAAAAAAGCAAAAGAAAAGTATTACTTCCTATAATCCTTCCCAATCTGCTGGAAAATTTTGAAAACTGCAGGACAAACGAGGGTATTTTTAAGTGAAAGCTCCAAAATACCATGCATTTTTTTACGATCGGTATGTGGATATTCTCTGCAAGCCTTTGGACGATCCTCATAGACCAGGCATTTATTATCTGCTCCCAAAAAAGTACAAGGAGAAGAATTAAGCACAAAATCTCCTTCTTCATCTCGATGTAAATATGCATCGATGAATGCACTGCTTCTCATTCTAAAAACCTTAGCCAATCGATCTATATCAGTATTCAGAAAAATTGGACTCGTAGTTTTACAACAGTTTGCACAGTCCAAACAATCTATTTCTCGAAAGGCTTCCTTATGCAGTTCTCCGAATTTTTCATCCAAAACCTTGGGCTTTACTTTTTTGAGCCTAGCCTTCAATTTTTGATTAGAAGAATATTCTGATTTACTCTCTTTATTGAAATTTTTAAGGTCTATTTTCAAAATACATAAAAGTTAATTAATGAAAATATTCATTTATAGAAAATAAATTCTTTTATAAAAGATAGATTTTCAGTACCTTATACAGGCAACAAACTCTAAAAGCCATGAGAACTCATCCTTCAGAATTATACTTCTATCATAGCCCAGCACAACCTGTAGACAAACAAACCCTCGCATATGCGAAGTCTATAGCTCAATTTGTCAATTCCATTGATATCAGCAAGGAAAAACTAACAGCTACACAATGGAATAGCCTCTTGATCAAATTAAACTTAAGAGCTAAAGACTTGCTAAACCGTGCCCATCCAGACTACCAACGATTCATTGCTGGTAAAAACTGGGATGAAGAAAGCTGGCTGAACATCCTGATCAAATCTCCCAATCTGATCAAAGCTCCCATCGCTACTTTGCGTAATAGGGCGATTATGTGTAGTACACCAACTGATATTTTAAAGCTTAATTCGATGCATTTAGTCTAATACCATCCGGTTCTATTTGAATCATTCTGGCTTTATATAACTGTCCTATGCATTGTTTGAAATGCTTTTTGCTCATGCCTAAGTGTTGCTGAATTTCTTCAGGAGCAGACTTATCATGCAAGGGCATAAAACCTTTAGCTTCTAATATTGCTAGTATTTTTTCTGACCCTTCATCATATTTTATCCGACCAGGAGGCAATAGCTGCAAATCCAGTTTTCCGTCCTCGCGATTTTTTTTGATGTAAACCTTCCTTTTTTCGCCAAGCTCCAGAGGCTGGAAAACTTCATTTTTAAAAAGTAAGCCTTCGTACTCATTATCGATTAGGACTTTGAATCCCAGATCAGTTTCTTCGAAAATTACTCCTTCGAGCTCCTTTCCTTCTTCCCAATCCATTGGAGCCAAGCGCAGAAAATCTCTATACTTATTGACTCCAATTAATCTATTGGTCTTAAAGTCCACACAAACTTTAACTAAGTATTTCTGGCCAACTTCCATATTTCTACCCATTTCTGATTTGGGAACAAATAGATCTTTTGGCAATCCCCAGTCAACAAAAGCTCCAAAAGAGGTGACTTCTTTGGCCTCCAAAACAGCAAACTCGTCCAGAAGTGCAAGAGGTTTTTGCGTCACCGCAACTGGCCGATCCTCGCTATCTGTATATACAAACACTTCGATTTCGTCTCCTTCTTTTTCTTCGCCTTTGAGGTATCCTTTTGGGAGTAAAAGTTCTTCGCCAGAGCTCAAGGCTAAGTAAGCCCCGAAATCCGTGAATCTATTGATGGGTAATTTTGAAATTAAACCTAGTTCCTTCATGTGGCAAAGGTAGCTAATAATCGCAGTTTGAAACTGAACTTTTGTGACAAACAAAGTCGAAGATCGAAAGTTAAAAAATTGGATTTGCTACAAGTCGGGAGTAGCTTTGAGGTCTTCAACTGATAAAAACCGGTGGATCTAAACCCAAATTCTAACTTTAATTTTTAATCATTTATTATGAAAAACATCTCAGTCATTGGTTCTGGTACTATGGGAAACGGCATAGCACACGTATTTGCGCAGCATGGCTATGACGTAAGCCTTATTGATATCAAGCAGGAATTCTTAGATAAAGCGTTAACAACTATCACCAAAAATTTAGATAGACAAGTGGGTAAAGGTTTGGTTAGTGAAGAAGACAAAATCGCAGCTTTAGGTAGAATTCAAACTTTCACAGCATTAGATCAAGGAGTGAAATCTGCCGATTTGGTAGTGGAAGCTGCTACTGAAAATATGGAGATTAAACTGGATCTTTTTCGCCAAATCGACCAATACAGTCCTGATTCAGCTATTCTAGCTAGCAATACTTCTTCTATTTCTATTACAAAAATAGCCGCTGCTACAAAACGTCCTGAGCAAGTGATAGGGATGCATTTCATGAATCCTGTACCAGTAATGAAGCTCGTAGAAGTTATTCGTGGGTACGCAACTTCAGATGAGGTCACTGCAAAGATCATGACTTTGTCCGGTAAACTTTCCAAAGACCCTGTGGAAGTTAATGACTATCCAGGCTTTGTCGCCAATAGAATACTGATGCCAATGATTAATGAGGCGATCTATTCTTTGTTTGAAGGTGTGGCAGGCGTAAGTGAAATTGACACTGTAATGAAACTTGGGATGGCTCACCCTATGGGTCCGTTGCAATTGGCAGATTTTATCGGTTTGGACGTCTGCCTTTCTATTCTTAGAGTCCTTCATGAAGGTTTTGGCAACCCAAAATACGCTCCTTGTCCCCTATTGGTAAATATGGTTCAGGCAGGCTATAAAGGGGTGAAATCCGGAGAGGGTTTTTATAAATACACGGCTGGAAGCAAAGATTCAATCGTGTCTCCTCGCTTTTCAAAATAAGAACTCATGCACATCGCAGTATCTGGAAATATAGGCAGCGGAAAAACTACGCTCACCGAAAAATTGGCCAAACACTATGGCTGGAAAGCTGAATTTGAAGCTGTAGACAACAACCCTTATCTTCCTGATTTCTATGAGGATATGAAAAGATGGGCTTTTCATCTACAGGTCTATTTTCTCAATTCCCGCTTCAATCAAATTAAGAAGATCCAAGAAAGTGACACCCCTACTATACAGGATAGAACAATATATGAAGACTCATACATTTTCGCGGCTAATCTATATAAAAGTCAGCTTTTGACAGAGCGGGATTATGAAAACTATCAAAGCTTGTTTTCGAGTATGATTTCTCATGTGAAAGCTCCAGATCTTTTAATCTATCTAAAAGCGGATATCCCCAAATTGGTAGGTCAAATAGAAAAAAGAGGGAGATCCTATGAGACTACAATGCGAATAGATTACCTGAAAAATCTTAATACGCACTACGAAGAATGGATTGCAAATTATACTGAGGGTAACCTTCTGATAATTGACGTCAATAACCTTGACTTTGTCGAGAATCCTGGAGATTTCTCATTCGTAGTGGAAAAAGTAGAACGGGAAATTTTCGGATTGTTTTCCTAATTTGATTTCATATCAAGAAAAAAAGAGTCCCGCATGTTCGGGACTCTTTTTTGTTTAGGACTGATATTTCCGATTAAACCAATTCAAAAGCATAACACGTTGTTCTTCTTTTGGGTTAATAAGTAATTGGTCCAAGCGCTTCAAAGATCCTCCGGTCATCAGGGTTTCGAAAGGTGTAATTCTAAAAAGTTTGTACCCATGAATCCTAGTCTGCAAGTCAAATTGAGCATCATTATACGCTGTAAGCTTCCATCCTATTGCCCCATTTCCTGAGAAATCTCCTGGCTCACTAGGCTCGCCGAAACAATACTTTGCAACGGGAGGACCATTCCATATTCTTTGTTGCATTCCTACCTTCAGGCATTCTTTCTCATAAGTTCGGCAAAGTCTTTTTTGCGTTTCCGTGAACGGAAAGTTTAACTCAGCATATAGATCCGACCTAAAAGTTACTTGTCTGTACCTGTTAAAATGCAATTCTTCATCATAAACGAAAAGGTTTCTGCCAATTTTAAAATCAAACTTTAGCTTTTGCAACAAAGGAATTTCACCTATGCCAGCAAGGTCAGAATAGATTTCTGAAAGCCAGTTTCTACCTTTTGTGTCTAAATATTTTGGTTCTAATTCCAATTCAAAATCCCGCTCAAAATCTACCTCTCCCTCACGTAAAATAAGGTCGAGTTGGCGAGTCATTAAGTTATCCATTGGGTTGGTTTTATAAAACAGGATTGCGCTGTTAGTCTATGCAATTGAAAGCAAAGGGGGAAATTATCTACTTTTCATCCTTGTCAAGGTCGTCACCTATGCGTTGTTCCAGGTTTCCTTTTGACCCTGGGAATGTAGTTCTCTGGGAAATATCATATCCGATCCAAAACATGATTAACATGAAAATCACAAACAGGACCAAAAAGATCTTTTTATTCCGCTGCATTTGCATTAATATTTAATTCTATGACACGCAAAATTAACCAATCATAAGAATTCTCAGACCATTGTTCATGAAATGTTGAATGAACCTGCCATAAAATTATACTTTTTCAAAATTGTGTTTAATTTTATGAAGACAGGACCAAACGTACTTTTTACTTCCAATACCCTTTTTCATCCGATCATGTATCAATCAATAAGCGAGCAATCAATTTATCAGTACTTTGGCGAAGATGAGCCAGAGATGATTAAAGAGATGATTGAGATAATTCTAGAAACCAACATCAAAGATTTAAGTGAATTAGATAAATTTCACAACCAGAATGATTTCCCAACAATTAAAAAACGATGCCACAAAGCTAAACCTAGCATGAGCTACATAGGAGCTCAAAAAACTCGTAAATTATTGGAAGAAATGGAGAACAATCCTAATGATTTCCTAGTACTCAATAATGACCTACAGACTCAACTATCTACTATAGAAAAGGAACTTAAACTGTTTCTGGAGGATCTAAACTAAATCACAGAATAAAAACCCTAATGAAAATTCAGCGAAAACTACTGTCTTTGGCTTTGCTTTGCATTGTCTTTTTGCAAGCTCATGCGCAGTCAACTTTAAGCGTAGATTACATCATGCGAGATCCTAAGTGGATGGGAACTTTCCCTTCTTCTGCATCTTGGAGTGATGATTCTCAGACGATTTACTTCAGATACAATCAAGCAAATGATCCTGCCGATTCCCTGTACAAACTTACATTAGCCAATAAAGCAGCAATATCAAAAGTGAGCTGGACTGAAATGAGAGCCAATGAGCGAAATGGAGAAGAATTCAATGCAGACAAATCGCTCCGAATATTTCAGGAAGGCAAAAAACTGATGCTTGAGACGATGGCTACTGGCGTGTCAACATTACTATTAGAGTGGCCTGAAAACTTTTCTAATGCTAAGTTCATGGCTAATGAAAACGAAATCTCATTCGCATCTAAGAACAATCTTTATGTGTTCAACAGATCCACCAAAACTGTTAAAAAAGTCACCAACATTTCTACCGAATCTAAGCCAAAAGAAAAATCTAAATCAGCGGAGGAAAAAGTGGCTTGGCTTGAATCTGAAAACCTGGAACTACTGAGTGTGGTGAAAGAACGTAAAGAAAAGGATAAAATGCGTCGCGAATATCGTGATGCTTTTCGCGATTCAGAAGAAGAAGAATTCACTTACTATACGGAAGGTAAAAGCCCTGTGAACCTTCAATTGTCACCTGACGGCAATTACGCCACCTTTTCCATATATACTTCTTCAAGTAATAAGAACACCATAGTTCCTGATTATGTGGATGCATCAGGCTATACCACTGATCTTAATACGAGATCTAAAGTAGGAACAACCCCTACAAAAATGGAAGTTGGGATTTATGATTTGACTCGTGATACAGTTTATTTTATCAGTACGTCGGACCTTCCTGGAATCAAAGATTTGCCGGATTATGTGACAGATTATCCAGATAAAACCTGGAAGGAAGAAGAAAGAGAGGTATCCTTATCGAGTCCATATTTTTCTCCTGATGGAAAAAATGCAATTGTCAATATTGGATCGGCAGACAACAAAGATCGTTGGATCGCTGCAGTTGATCTCCACACAGGAAAATTGAATACACTTGATAGACAGCGTGATGAAGCTTGGATTGCAGGTCCTGGGATTGGAAGATCCTTCTATGGTGGCACGCTAGGGTGGCTCCCTGACAATAAGCACATATACTTCCAGTCAGAAGAAAGTGGATATTCACATCTATATGTGCTAGACATAACTACTGGAGATAAGAAAGCTTTAACTTCAGGGACTTATGAGGTTTTTGACCCCTTTCTCTCTAAGGATAAAAAGTCTTGGTACTTGACTACTTCTGAGGTAGATCCGGGAGAGCGTCATTTTTATAAAATGCCTTTGATGGGGGGAAAAATGCAAAAACTCACTTCCATGACTGGAAATAATGACGTAACTCTTTCTCCTGATGAAAAAAAGCTTGCCATAATCTACTCCTACAGTAATAAGCCCGCTGAGCTTTATCTTCAAGACAATAAAGTAGGAGCAAAAGCTGAGCAACTGACTTCAGGTCAAAGCGATGAATTCAAAGCATACAACTGGAGAGATCCCGAAATCGTACGATTCCCAGCAGAAGATGGAGCGCAAGTTCCGGCTAGATTGTATACTCCTGACCCTGCCAAAAGCAATGGAGCAGCAGTAGTTTTTGTCCACGGTGCAGGCTATTTGCAAAACGTCCACAAATGGTGGAGTAGCTACTTTAGAGAGTATATGTTCCACAACTTACTCACTGATCTAGGTTATACAGTTTTGGATATTGATTACCGTGGATCTGCTGGTTACGGCCGTGATTGGAGAACAGGAATTTATCGTCACATGGGTGGGAAAGATCTATCTGACCAAGTTGACGGGGTAAAATACCTAGTTGCTAATCATGGAGTAGACCCAGAGCGAGTTGGCTTATATGGAGGTAGCTATGGTGGATTTATTACCTTGATGGCACTATTCAATGCTTCTGAAACTTTCAAATCAGGCGCTGCCCTGCGCTCGGTAACTGACTGGGCACATTACAATCACGGCTATACCGCCAACATTCTGAATACTCCAGAAGAAGATCCGATTGCCTACCGTCGTTCCTCTCCTATTTACTTTGCGGAAGGCTTGAAAGGAAATCTACTTATGGCTCACGGAATGGTGGATGTCAATGTTCACTTCCAAGACGTGGTTCGCCTTTCTCAGCGTTTTATTGAGTTAGGAAAAGATAATTGGGAAATGGCAATCTATCCAGTGGAAGATCACGGGTTCGTAGAGCCTAGTTCTTGGACAGACGAATACAAGCGTATTCTAAAGTTGTTTAATAGCACCTTATTGGAAGAGTAAAATTCAATTCTCAGAAAAAAATAGTGGTTGGTCTATCGATCAGCCATTTTTTTTTGTGTGAAAAACAATCTAATGAGATGGGAGAAGATTTTAAAACATTTACTGTGAGGGTAGGAATAGTTTAAGAAAACTAGAAGTTCGCATGTTGCTGAAAGCCTAATTCTAGATTGCGCTCTCAGCGCCCCCTCTGCGGACTTTGCGGTTAAAAAAGAACTTATAAAAAAAGAGTCCCGGACACCCGGGACTCTTTTTGGTAAATACGGACGAAAGATTTTTCGCCTGTACTTTAATTAACTCATCAACAATTCAATAATCTGGGCGGGTGCTTGCACACCTTCAACTTTGTCATCCTCAATCTGTTTTCTCAATTCATATTCCAGTTCGAAGATCAATCCGGATACAAAAACCTTGTCCATTCTCAAATCGCTTTCAAACGAAGCGTATTTTCTTTTTCCTGTCAGGTCGATTCCATATTGATGGAAGACCTTGGAGATTTTGCGTAAATCAGTATAATTTTTCATGTGCTTAAATTTTTTCAAAGGCCACCTAGCCTGTCCCGAGTTTAATTCAGGGGAATCTCACCTAGCATGCTCATCTCGATAAATTTCGAAAAAAGACTTATTCGATTTCAGTGGGTATATAGTTTAAACCCTTGCTAATCTTGCCGACTAGCAAGGGTAATTAATTCAATTTTTGCTTAAACGTATGCGGCAGCTTCTGACTCAAACTCTTCCACATTAGTATCTTCGAGTTCGATGTGCTTCTTCTCTCCTTTACCGATTTTCACCATAAATCTGTCAAATAGATAGTAGATCACAGGAACCACGACCAAAGTCAGGAACATGGAAGAAAGCAAACCTCCGATGATTACCCATGCCAAGCTGTTTTTCCATTCAGCCCCTGCACCAGTTGCCAAAGCAATCGGCATCATACCTATCACCATCGCAATCGTAGTCATCAAAATCGGTCGGAAACGGATCTTCACAGCTTTTTCTAATGCTGCTTTCACCTCTACTCCTTCTTCTTTCAGCTGATTAGTGAAATCGACCAAAAGGATCGCATTCTTCGCTACCAGCCCCATCAGCATGATCAGACCCATGATGGAGAAGATACTTAGCGTTCCTTTCGTAAGTGCCAGAGCAAGCAAGGAACCGATCAATGCCATAGGAAGTGAGAACATCACTACTAGTGGATAGATATATGAATCGTACAATGCAACCATGATCAAATAGATCAAGATGATGGATGCCAATAGCGCGACTCCCAAGGATCCGAAACCTTCACTTTGGTTTTTCATGTCACCGTCATAGTTGATCTGAACTTGTTGTGGAAGTGTCATGGCATCTATCGCTGCAGTCAATTCAGCACCGACTGTACCCGAAGGCACACCTGCTACCTGAGAAGTGATTTTCACGGAAGAAACCCGGTCTCTTCGCTCCAACTTAGTTGGACCTTCTGACTGATTCACTTTTGCAAACTGCTCTAACTTCACCAGTTTTCCGCTTCTATTCAAGAACGTAAGGTTCTGAACATCCGAGATTGATTTCCTGTCAAACTCATTCAGTTTCACCAAAATGTCATATTCGTAATCACCGTCCGTGAATTTGGAATCATCATTTCCATTGAAAGCTACCTGAAGTGCTCCACCCACCATATCCATGGAAAGACCAAGCTCATTCATTTTGTAGCGATCTACTTCTACTCTAATCTCTGGATTACCATCTTCAAGAGAACTCTCGATTTTACGGGTTCCTTTAAGACCAGCAAGAATCGCTTCTATTTTCTCAGAAACTACTCGAATGGAATCCTTATCCGGTCCAGATACAATCACTTGAATCGGTGCATCATTCGCAGTACCCATGATGGAAATCGGAACACCTGTGTACTCTGCTCCTGTGATATTTTCCTCCAAGTAATTCTCTAGTGTTCGTGCATAATCAGGACCTGTCATCGATCTGTGTTCCGGATCCACCAATTTCACCAATATCTCAGAAGTAAAAGGAGAAGACTGAGAACCTGTAAACTGACCAGAAGCTACACCAACAGTCGTAAATACCTCGGTCACTTCCGGTAGGGTTCTTAAGTAATCTTCCACCTCACGAGTCTTAAAGTTGGTTTGCTCCAAGGTTGCATCTTTTGGAAGCTCCAGTCTCAGTAGGAATTCCCCTCTATCACCTTCAGAAACGAATTCCGAACCAATAAAGCCTTTGATCACCAAGAAGAAAGAAGAAATAAAGAGGACGAAAGTGATTGCGAGCAAAGCGACTTTATGCGCAAATCCCCATCTTAAAATTCCAACTAACCAATCCACAAATGAATCCAATCCAGACTCGAACCCATAGACGATTTTTCCAAAGAAGGAATTCTTATCCAAATGCTCCAGCTTCGAGAATCTTGAGGTGAGTAGCGGAATCAACGTAAATGCAACAAGCAATGAAATCAAAGTAGCTGTCGCAACTGTAATACTGAACTGAGCCAAAATACCTCCAATCAAACCTCCGGTCATTGCCAATGGCACGAATACCACGATAATCACCAAGGTGATAGAAACTACTGTTGCCCCAATTTCACGAATACCATCGTAGGAAGCTTGAGCGATAGTTTTACCCATTTCCAGGTGCCGGTAGATATTTTCTATCACCACAATGGCATCATCCACTAGGATACCAACCACGAGTGAAAGTGCTAGCAATGACATGAGGTTCAGGGTAAATCCTGCCAAGAACATGACCGTGAATGTCGCCACAATGGAAGCCGGCACAGCTACCATCACGATAACTGCATTACGGATACTGTGTAAGAACAACAGCATGATCAAAGCCACCAGTACAACTGCAATAATCAAATCAGTAATTACATGATTGGCTGCTTCCAGAGTAAACTCAGAAGTATTTTGGGAGATCTGGAAAGAAACACCTTCAGCAGTATAGGTCTGCTCCAAGATTTGGAGTTCTTGCACTAATACTTCAGAAACTTCCACTGCATTGGCATCGGATTGCTTTTGTACAGTCAAACCAATAGCCGATTTACCGTTAAGTCTGGTAAGAATATCTTCGTCTTTGTAAGAATCGGCTACTTCCGCCACTTCTTTCAGCTGAATCGGTGATTCATCTGATCGATAAGCGATCACCAGATTTTCAATGTCCTGAATGTTCTGGAATTTTCCAGCAAGGCGGATCAACACCTGACCTTCGTTGTCTTTCAATCGTCCGGTAGGAAAATCAAGATTACTGGAATTGATAGTCTGAGCTACAGTTATCGGCGAAATACCATAGGCATCCAGCTTGTTTCTATCCAAGTTTACTTTGATCTCACGTTCAGTACCGCCCAGCATATTCACTTGGGCCACACCTTTGATCTGTGCCAAAGAAGGCTGGATTTTATTTTTCACCAAATCATAAAACTCAGAAGGCTTCAAATCTGAATAAATAGCCAATTGCATAATTGGCAAATCATCCAGATCAAACTTGCCCAAGCTCGGCGGATCAGCGTCTTCAGGTAGATCACCCAAGATCGCGTTGATCTTGCGCTGTGCATCCTGCATGGAATAATCGACGTCTTCTCCAGCTTCCAGCTCTATCGTGATAATAGAAATACTCTCCTGAGAAATGGAATTCATGGATTTGATGCCTTCCAATGAAGCCACCGCATCCTCGATTTTCTTCGTTACAGAAGTTTCCACTTCAGATGGTGCAGCACCGGGATAGATGGTAGAAATGGTCACCACATTGGTTTCCATTTTTGGCAAAAGCTCGTAGGACAATTGCGTGTAGGAAAAAATCCCCAGCAAAGTCAGTACGGTAAACAGTACGACCACCATGGTCGACCGTTGTATTGATATTTTAGTGATTTGCATAGTTTACTGAACTTTCACTTTTGTACCTTCTTTCACATTAATCAAACCTGAAGCAATCACTTCGTCACCAGCTTTCAAACCATCCAAAATCTCTACAGTTCCGTCATCCAATGGGTTGATTTTCACAGGGCGATATACGGCAACACCGTCTTTGATCAAGTAAACTCCCGGATCTTTTAAGCTTCCAGAAATTGATTTTCTATCGATTTTCAACACTTTCTCTTCTTGAGAGAATTTGAATTGAGCCGTTCCAAACATACCTGGCTTGATTTCATCCTGGTTTTTGCTGTTCATGATCAACTCCACTTGGTATTTGAAAGAGGCATCCGCTTTGTCAGAAATGAAGTGAACCTTGCCAGTGAAATCCTGATTGGCCATTGCGTTGACACGCACTGCGATCACATCACCTTTATTTACTTTGGAAATTTCAGTTTCAGTGACGTTCACGGAAAGTTTCAATGGATTTTTGTTGATAATGTCTACCAAAGGCATTCCAGGGCTCACCAATGTTCCCATTTCGTAGTAATCTTCATTGATAAAACCTGCAATAGGAGCAGTCACCTGCGTGTCGTCCAATCTCTTTTTCAAAGCTGAAAGTTGGGCATCGGCTATTTTGAAAGCGTTATCATTTTCTTCCAATTGCTTTTTAGTGATCGCATCCGTAGCTGCTAGATTTTCAAAACGCTTCAAATCTTTCTCAGCTTGATCTCGCCTTAGTTTAGCAATGGTGTATTCAGAACGTATCAATCGATCATCGATTTGTACAATCAAATCGCCTTTACGCACGTAATCCCCTTTTCTTCTTTGGATCTTCACGATCGCACCAGAAGTCTCAGCCATCAATTTCAATTCCTGCGATGGTTCGAAAATCCCGTTCGCTTCAAAATTTCTATTGACGGTCTTCTCCTCCACTTTTTCCACAGTCACTGAGATATACTCACTTGACTTCATGGCAAGGGTGGCCGCTTCGTTCATTTCTTGCTTGTTGTTGTAAAGCGTGAAGGCTACCGCTCCTACACCTACCAGGAGAAGTACTATGATTATTAATTTTTTCATCGTTTCGTTGGTATGAGTTTTCTATTAGAGTAAAAGATTTTTGATTTTTCCAGATGAGTTCAGAATCTCTAATTGAGCGATTCGAACCTGTATGATTTGATTGTTGTAATTGGCTTGCGCTTCACGCTGAGTAGTCTCCGCATCCAGCAAATCAGTCAATGGGCTTAGCCCTTCCTTGTATAGCAAAGTGGTCTCGCTAAGTACATCATTTGCCAAATCCAGGTTACTATCCAGAGATTCCAGTGTACTTAAGGAATTGTAGTATTTGTTCAGTGCATTTTTGTATTCCAAATCTGCAGCATCTTCAGCCTGAAGACGATCGAGGCTTAACTGCTGGGCAGCAACCTTTGACTGGGCGGCTTTGTATTTAGTCTGCATTCCGTCAAAAATCGGAATCTGAAGTTTCACACCAATCAAAAATCCTTGGTACCAAACTTTGTTTTGACTTAGGAAATCGAAACTGTCAGAGAAGGCATTCTTATTGAAATCTGCAAAACCAACCAATTGTGGCTGATGAGCCGCTTTGATATTTTTGTATTCGTATTCGTACAATTTCTCCTGTACTCCCAACACCTGGATATCTTTTCTATCAAAAATGTTAAAATCATTGATTTGAAAATCCTTCACTTTCTGGTTCATGTCCGCAACTGAGTGATCCAAAGTGATCTCCGTATCAACAGGAATTCCCATCAATAACTTCAAGTAACCTTCCTGTTGGTAGATAGCGATATCAAGATTTTCCTGCTCACTTTTGATGGATGTAAGGTTTACCTTCACACGATTGAGATCCACTTTTCTAGCCAAATCATTCTCATATTGAGATTGAAGGATTTTTTCCAAACTTTCCAACTGATCTATATTTGCCCGTAAATTTTCTTTCTGAAGCTCCAATTGAATCACTCCCAAGTAATTCATTGAGATCTCATGAATCACGTCTTCTTCAGACTGCTCAGCCAAAATTCGGTAAAACTCTTCTCCAGTTTTCGCGGCTTTCAAACCAATCAAATAGGAATTGCTGAAGATCAACTGGTTCAATTCAAAACCAGCCTTTAAGGACTGAGGAACGCCAAGAGAAATTACCTGTATGTCATTTGGGTCTCCACCAAAAATCCCGCCTGGCACTGCCTGAGGAAATACGTCCAAGAAATTATTGTACTGACCGTAGGCAGAGAACTGCGGAAGACCTGCTCCTCGGATCTCATTTCGCTGATACTTAGCTTTTTCCTCATCCAGAATCGCCTTTTTCAGCGTTCTGTTGTTTTCCAAACCGATCTCAATACTCTCTTTCAAAGTGAGGGTATCCGGTAGGTTAAATTCTTGCACCATCTCTTGCCCCATTGCCATTGCAGGAGCAATCAAGAAAAATGCATACGTTAAATACTTCTTTAACATGTCGCTGAATAATAGTTAGTTATAAAATATATAGTTGGTTCTGTTTTTTATGAACTTACTGTTCAAATTTTTTTAAGCCTGTTGTCTTTTGAAGCGCTCAAACAAAGCTGGAATCTCCTTTTTGAAGAAGCCTAAAAAATTAGAAAAGTCTTTCATATTGCAGTTGAATTCTGGATTCTTATCCGTTCTAATTTCTAGTACTTCATCTATGAATTTCTGGATCTCAGAAATGTTTTCTAAATCTTTTTGGAAGTCCTCTCTCCAATCGCTCACCTTCAGAGCAAAATATCTTTTACGATCACCTGGACGTGTAGAATAAACACATCTTCCTTTAGCCTGAAGGAAAGTAAGCGCATTACTCACCGCACTTTTACTTACGCTGAGCTGCTCCACTATTTCGTCAAATGAAACCTCACCTTCTTCATGAACCAATAGAAGACCAATAATTCTACCTACCAATGGCTGCATTCCTTTATGCTCGTGAAATACACCAATTCGTTCGATTAATTCTTTATGTCTTTCAGTTAATACCATCTTCTTTCTATTTGGGTTATGGGCTAGTAACGGGACAAAGGTAAACAAAGTTCAGTTAGTTCTGCAAATACAGAACAAAGAAAATGAAAATAATTTCTTAAATGAACTAGAACAATGAAAATTTAGCCTCTTCTATCAAATCACAACTCTATTATTTCCTTTATAAACAATAGCTTCTATCTTACCTTCAATTTTACAAACCCGACCTACCTCAAATGCTACAACTTGTAGAAAATGCCAGGCAGTTTACTTCAAAAATTGCAGTAATTGACCCGAAAAACAGCTATTCCTATCAAGATTTATTAGACCGAAGCCATGGCGTCGCTGATGCTTTGCTTGAAAATCTCTCAGATCTAAAAGAAGCTCGAGTAGCTTTTATGGTTTCTCCAGGTATTGATTATGTAGCTGCTCAATGGGGAATTTGGAGAGCTGGTGGCATCGCAGTTCCACTTTGCATCACCTATCCTCTCCCCTCACTAACTTATGTGATAGAAGATACTAAGGCTGATTACCTGATTGTAGGTCCAGAATATATCCATGTTTTGGAGAGATACAAGTTGCATTCCAGTATCAAGTTTATCGAGATGGATTCAATTCTTCCTAAAGGGAATAATGAATTGCCAGAAATCAGTAAAGACAGAGGAGCAATGATCCTTTATACTTCAGGCACGACATCCCTTCCAAAGGGAGTTTTGACAACTCATGCAATCATTGAAGCCCAAATCAGCATCTTAGTTAATGCCTGGAATTGGTCCTCGGGCGATCATATTCTAGAAATACTCCCACTGCATCATGTTCACGGAATCATCAATGTGCTTTGTTGTGCATTATGGTCAGGGGCAACTGTTCAATTTCTAGATTCCTTTAGTGCCAAAGAAGTTTTTAAGGTAATGCTAGAGGGAAATCTCAACGTCTTCATGGCAGTGCCAACCATCTATTTCAAATTGATTTCTGAATACGAACTCCTACCTCCTGAAGAGCAAAAAGAGTTGTCCAATTCAATGGCAAAATTCCGATTGATGATTTCAGGCTCGGCAGCTTTGCCAGTTTCTGTGATGGAAAAATGGAAGGAAATCTCAGGACATTACCTCCTAGAACGCTACGGAATGACTGAAATCGGCATGGCAATCAGTAATCCTTACGATGGAGAACGAAGAGCAGGCCATATCGGACAGCCTCTTCCAAATGTAGAAATCAGAACCGTGGACGAGCAAAACAAGTTGGTGCCAGGAGGAGAACCAGGAGAAATTCAGGTCAAAGGGCCATGTGTATTTAAAGAATATTGGGGCAAACCCGAGGCAACAGCCAAAAGCTTCACAGAAGACGGCTGGTTCATGACAGGCGATATTGCCGTTTTGGAAAATGGGTATTATCGGATTTTGGGAAGAGATTCCATTGACATCATAAAGTCTGGAGGATATAAAATCTCTGCGCTGGAGATTGAAGAAGTGTTGCGCAAGCATCCAGAAATCAAGGACTGTGGTGTGGTCGGAATTCCAAATGAAGAATGGGGAGAGTTAGTTGTGGCTGCTTTGGTCTGTGATACAGAACCCGACCTAGAGCAACTCAATCTCTGGATGCGAGAGCGAATGCCTTCTTATAAAACCCCTAGAAAGTACATTTTCATTCCAGACTTACCGCGAAACACCATGGGCAAAGTCACCAAGAATGAGTTGAAAAAACTTTTTTGATATGCTTATTTACGGTTTAGCACTTCTTTCTTTTTCTTACCTACTTGGTCAGTGGCTCGGTGAACTCTTAGGTAAACTCATAGGCATCAACTCCAATGTTGGCGGAGTGGGTTTTGCCATGATTATCCTTATGCTTCTGAAAGAATTGTTCGAGAGAAAAGGCTGGTGGCAGTCTGAGATGCTCCTTGGAATTGATTTTTGGAACAAAATGTACATTCCTGTAGTGATCGCAATGGCCGCAAGTCTCAATGTGAAAGCTGCAATTTCCAGTGGGAACTTGGCCATAGTCGCTGGCATTATTCCAGTGATTTTCGCCTTTGCTTTATTTCCTTTTCTCATGAAAGCTTTCAAGCACAACTGAAATGGAAGAGCTTCTGAAGGTTTTTGATAAAAATGCATTGATCGTTGGTTTTCTGGCCGTTGGTATACTTGCTTATTTTTCTGATTTATTTTCTAAGAGAATCTTAAAAGGTCGTATTCCTGGTTCTGCCATTGCCATTTTTCTGGGATTGGTTTTGGGATATATCGGAGGAGTGTTTACCGGTGGGGAAAAAGGATTATCTGATATAGCTGTTTTCCGAGGAGTTGGAGTTTTGGGAGGCTCCATGTTTCGTGATTTCGCTATCGTAGCAACTGCTATGGGCGCAAGTTTTTTACTTATCAAAAAATCTGGCTTCTTAGGATTGGTCTCTTTGATTTTTGGAATCCTACTTTTCTTTATCTCGGGCGTTGCAATGGCTTGGCTTTGGGGGTATCGCGATGCGGTGAGTTTAGCAACTATAGGCGCTGGAGCATGCACTTATATCGTGGGGCCGGTCACTGGAGCGGCATTGGGAGCAAGTTCAGAGGTAATTGCGTTAAGCATTGCTGCAGGAGTAGTCAAGACAATTGCAGTTACCATCTTCACTCCTATCTTGGCAGAAAAAATTAGATTAAATGATCCAGGATCTGCAATGGCTTTCGGTGGAATAATGGGAACATCCAGCGGAGTAGCGGCTGGATTGGCAGCTACAGATCCCAAACTCGTTCCTTATGGTGCTGTGACAGCCACATTTTACACAGGATTAGGCTGTTTGCTTTGCCCTTCGCTGCTTTATTACCTAGTAGAAATTTTGATTTGATTTAGCCCAAATGATCCTTATTCACTGGCTCTCTTAGTAAATCATCACCGAAGATTTTCCTTCTGTGATTCTCACCCCATACATGAAGCGCGCCAATGACATCTTTGAGCGTACCTCCATATTCTGTCATCGTGTACTCCACAGTCACTGGAAAAGTGTCGTAAACTGACCTTTTCACTAAATGATTCAATTCCAAATCCCGAAGTTCTTTAGAAAGCATGCGATCTGTGATCCCAGGAACTTGCCTAGAAATCTCCGAAAAACGCTTATACCCATGGAGCAAAGCCACGATAATCGGAAGCTTCCATTTACCATTTAGTACATCCAAGGCATCCTGAACCGGGCGAATTATCCCAGTGCATTGGCTGTGATTTGATTTATCTAGCTTTTCCATATGGCAAGTTTAAGAAGATTTACGCTAAACTATATCAAAGTATAGTACTATACACTAGTATAGCACTTACAAATGTATAGCTAATTACGATAAGTTTGCATCAAATATTTAAGCAATGAAATCAACCATGATCTATATCCAATCAAAGGAATAGCCTAGCAATGTGAGATTTTATAACCTGCCCCATCTTTTCGGGGGAACCATTAAAAACCAATAAAAACATGACTAACAAAATTATCTATTGGACAGCAACAGGACTTGTAGGACTTATGATGCTATTCAGCGCCTATGCTTACTTCACCGACCCAAATGTGTCAGCAGAATTCACAGCCATGGGCTTCAAGGACTTCTTCCGAATCGAATTGGGCATTGCCAAAATCCTTGGGGCCCTTGTATTGCTTATCCCAGCTGCACCAAAGTTGATTAAAGAATGGGCGTATGCTGGATTTGGGATCACTTTTATCTCGGCTTTCATTGCTCATTCAGCAAATGGAGATCCGGTCAGTGCGATGATTATGCCGTTGGTAGCATTGGGACTATTAGCTGTTTCAAGAATCTTTCAATCCAAAATAGGTTAATTAACCTCACATCTACCAAAGCATTCTAGGAGAAATTCTAGGATGCTTTTTGCTTTTATACCAATCCGCTCTAGCATTGCTAAGAACTATCTGTTGTTTGAATACATTTGTATAGTAAACGATCTCAAAATAATGTCAGAGCTATTTGTCAAAAACATGGTTTGCCCGCGATGTATTTCTTCCGTTAAGGAAGCTTTGGATCAATTGCAACTTCCCTATTCATCTATTGAATTAGGCAAAATAATATGGGAGTCATCACCAAGCATTCAGAAGAAAATGCAACTGGCAGACCTACTCGAAATCAGAGGTTTTGAATTGCTCGAAGAAGGCAAGTCTACACTGATATCACAAATTAAAAGTATCCTCATAGAGCAGATTCAGCACTCCGAAAGTTCTATGTCTGAAAATTTTTCGAGCTTTATCTCAGAAAAACTTAACCATGAATACACCTATCTCAGTAGGCTTTTTTCACAAGTAGAAGGAATCACGATCGAGAAGTACATCACCAAATTGAAGGTGGAACGAGTAAAGGAATTGATTTTTTATAAGGAAAAAAGCCTTTCAGAAATAGCTGATCTCCTCAACTATAGTAGTGTCGCGTATCTCTCTTCACAGTTCAAGAAAGAGACAGGAATGACTCCTTCAGCATTTAAAAAAAACGGTAACGAATTTCGGGTTGGACTAGACAAAATTTAAGAAATAATCCCAAAGGCCAAAGTGTACTATTTTTTTCATATCTAGACTCCTAGTTTTCAAAAATGAAAAGGCATATATTCTCGATATTCTTCATTTTTTTATAAATGTATTGCGCGAAACACAATTTTTATGAAAAAAAAAGTTGGTTTACGTAAAACAATTTAACTAACCCTAAATCATATTTAATTTTTATAGCGTTTAAAAATTCCCTTACTTCGGCAAAATAATAGTAACCCAAGAAAATTTTGTCTTTTTTTAATACAAATGCCCTAGAAAGTCCGTCACTGGAGACTTTATGGTCCGATTTGCGATCAGGAGAAAGATATGCTTTGGAAGCTATTTACAGAAATTTTATTCAGGACTTGTTCAATTTCGGAATGAGTCTTCATGCGGATGAAACCTTAGTTAAAGACGCAATACAAGAAATTTTTATTGACTTGTGGAATTACAGATCCAACTTGTGTAGCGAAGTAAATATCAAACAGTACTTATTCAAATCCCTTTCTAATAGAATTCAGAAAGAACTAGGCAAAAAAGCCCGTAGATCTTCAATCCATTGGATGGCTGACCATGAAATTTTAGTTGATTCCACTGAAGAAGAGTTAATTCAATCTCAACTGGATTCTGAGATTTCTTCCAAGGTGAAGAATGCTCTTGCCAATTTGCCAATTCGGCAGAAGGAAGTGCTACAATATCTCTATTTCGAGAAGCTCAGCTATGAAGACACATCCAAGCTGCTGGATATTAATATTCGTTCTACTTATACCTTGGCCTGGAAAGCCATAAATGCATTAAAAAAAGTTATACTAGTTCTCAGTATTCATTTTTTCTTTTTCACTGGACTGTAAATTCCTCAACAAAAAGGCAAGCTCCTTATCGATTCCTCAATCGATTGCGCTATTTTTTAGAATAAATATAAATGTTAAAAATATTTAAACTTTTGAAGGATAACTTTTAGCCCTTGGCTCCTTAATGTAGTGAATAGACTCATTATGGATAAATTAAATTTCTCAGTAGAAGATTTTGTAATGGACGCTGATTTCCGTGAATGGATTCTTTCTCCTAACGGCAAGAAAAATCTTCAATGGGAGGAATATATTATTAGAAACCCTCAGCAACTAAAAAAAATTACAATTGCTAGGCAGCTCGTGCTGAATATGCCTACCAATGATTATAAGTTAGGGGAAATTCAGGTGGATGACTTGTGGGACAAAATTGACAAGAACCTTGATTCAAATGAGTTAACCACAGAGCCGAAAAGTCTCCCTATACATCCTGAAGCTACTATCTCACGCTATTCGCAGTCAAGAAGAAAATCAAATTACAATGTTCAGTTACTAAAAATAGCCGCGCTATTACTTTTGGCTTTTACACTTGGCCTACTTTATTACACCTTACCTGAAACACAAAAAACTCCAGAAATAAACTGGTTAACCTATACTACGAAGCCTGGTGTGAAGTCTTCTGTGACTCTCAGTGATGGATCTGTAGTAAAACTGAATGCGGGAAGCAGTATACGTTATGTCCAGAATTTTGTAGGTGAAACTAGGGAAGTTTACCTCGAAGGCGAAGCATTTTTTGAAGTAGCACATGATACCATCAAGCCTTTCATAGTACATACCAAGGACATTTCTACTAGAGCGTTGGGTACCTCATTCAATATACATGCGGGGGCTAGTGGGAAGATTGCTATCTCTCTAGTGACTGGTAAAGTGGAAGTCAAATCTCAACAAGTTCCAGAGTTTTTGGATTATCTGGTTCCTGGGGAACAGATCAACACCTATGCTATGGGAAAATCATGGGAAAAAGCAGGTTTTGAGCAAGATGTGGTGCTGGCCTGGCTGAATCAAACGATCATTTTTGACGACACCCCCCTACCCGAGGCTATTAAAATGCTTGAGCAATGGTTTGGTGTGAACATATCCCTAGTGAATTACAATGAGCAAAACCTGACACTTTCTGGTAAATACAAAGGAGAAACGTTAAAGAATATCCTGGAAGGATTAAGCTATACAGCTCGATTTAAGTACGAAATCGATGGCAAAGAAATCAAAATAAATTTCAAACAATAACCCCCTCTTATCTATGCAAAAAGAACAAAAGAATGTAAACGTGAAAAAGACTGAAGATGCGTCAACATCTCCAGTCTGAGGTTTCAGAATGCTTCGTCAAAAGCATTCTGGATTTTAGATCAAACCAATCAAAACAGTTTAAACCAAATTTAAAGTTATGAAAAATGACATACGGTTACGCATTTTAAAAGTGTCTAAGAGATTTTTCCAGCTAATCTTAGTTCAATGCCTTTCCATCACTGTCCTACTTGCCAATCCAGCAGAGGTTCAGACTAAAAGAATGGATGAGGTTCCGGTGAGTATGCATCTGCGTGATGTGACTATCGAAGAAGCTTTCAAACAAATAGAAGAAGCTTCAGGATTTAATTTCGTCTACACTAATAAAGAAGTTAAAGGAGTTGCTAGAGTAGCCATGCAAGTCAACACAAATGTGTTTGATGCACTGGTTTACCTCTCTAGACAATCCAAATTAGAGTTTAAGCAGATTAATGAGAATATCGTAGTTAGAAAAAGAGCTGTGTATGTTCCTGAAACTGCTGTGACTATCGAAGAGGCTGCTGCAATTTCTGTTTCTGGAACGATCGTCGACGAGACTAATATGGCTCTTCCTGGAGTGACAGTAATAGAGAAGGGCACTACCAACGGGACGGTAACAGATATCGACGGTAAATTTTCTCTTGAAGTATCTTCTGGAGAATCCGTTCTAACTTTCTCATTCATTGGTATGGAATCAGTAGAGATGCCAGTGGGAGAAAGAAGAATGTTCAATATTACCATGTTGGATGATATCAAGTCATTGAACGAAGTGGTAGTTATTGGTTATGGTACTCAGACGAAAAAGCAAATTACCTCAGCCGTAGCAAATGTTACCAGCGAAGAATTTGTACAAACAGGTGTACGTTCTCCAATGGAACTAATCCAAGGAAAGGTTGCAGGTTTGAATATTGTTAGAACTCAAGGAAACAACCCTAATGCTGGCACTGACATCCAACTTAGAGGTCTTACATCGGTTTCGGGAACTACCCAACCTTTGATTGTGATAGATGGTATCCCTGGAGGTAATTTGGATCTCTTACAGCAAGATGACATCGCTACGTTTGACGTATTGAAGGATGGATCTGCAGCTGCTATTTACGGTACCAGAGGTAATGCAGGTGTAATCTTAATTACTACCAAAAAAGGTAAGTCTGGCCAGGCTAGATTTGATTACTCCACTTATTTCCAAAGAGAATTTGTGGATAGAAGACCAGACAATCTTACTGCGGCTGAGTATCGTGGTCTAATTGATCAGGGTTTGATCAGTGAAAATAATGACTTAGGATCTTCTACTGACTTATATGATGAGCTTTTAAACAAGGAAAATCTTAGTCAATACCACAACTTTGCCGCATCTGGTGGAAGTGCGAATAGTAATTACCGAGTTTCATTCTTCTTCAATGATGCTGAGGGTATTGCAAAAGAAAATAGCAGAAAGCAGTATGGCGGTAGAATGAGCTTTAGCCAAACAGGTCTTCAGGAAAAGTTGACTTTGGCAACCAATATGGCGGTCAATCTATTTAATGCAAACATGCTTGGTGGTGGCGGAGGTGACTTCGAGCAAGCTATTCAGAGAAACCCAACTGCACCTATCTACAATGCGGATGGCTCCTTTGTAGAAACTGAGGCTTATAACAACTACAACCCGCTTTCAAGATATGCTAACAGAATCAATGAAAGAAATCAGATGAATTTATCCGGTGACGTGAGATTGTCATTGGAAATCATTGAAGGTCTGACAGCATCAGTGTTTGGTGCGCATCAGAGACTGACATACAATGATAGGTATTACCAATCAATGAATGACTTTGCTAACAGACCTTCTTCTGATTACCAAGGAACTGGTTATGCATCAAAATCAAATTACCTGAATTGGAATAATACACTGGAAGCTACAGTGAATTATAAAAAGTCTTTTAATCTGGATCACAGCCTTGATTTTATTGGAGGGTATAGTTACCAATACTTTACGACTGAAACATTCAACGTAAATAATAGCGGATTTACTACCGACGGATTCCTAGATTGGAATTTAGGAGCAGGTTCAGCAATCAATAACACCTTGCTCCCAAGACCTGGAATGGGTTCATTCAAGGATGATAATACCTTGATTGCATTCTTTGGTAGAGCTAGTTACTCCTTCAAAGACAAGTATTTTGCACAAGCCACTTTGAGAAGAGAAGGTTCTTCCAGATTCGGTAAAAATCACAAGTGGGGTAATTTCCCAGCTGTTTCAGTTGGATGGGCTTTGAGTGAGGAAAGTTTCTTAAGTGGCAGTTCAGCTGTAAATAACTTGAAAATTCGTTTAGGTTATGGTGAGACTGGTAACCAGGGAATCGGAAATTATCAATCTCTAGTCACCCTAAGCACTGGTGGTGTATATCCACAGGAAGGTGTATATTATCAGACTTACGGAGCAGCAAGAAATCCTAATCCAGATTTGAGATGGGAAACTAAGAAAGAATGGAATTTAGGGTTTGATTTCTTGCTTTTCAACAATAAGCTAAATGGTTCACTAGATTTCTATACTAGAAACACAGAAGATTTATTGTATGGATATACTGCTCAACAGCCAGCTTTTGTTAAAGGCACTCTATTTACCAATGTCGGTACCATCAATAATAAAGGTATTGAGCTTTACTTAAGCTCTACAATCCTAGAAAAAGGTGATTTCTCTTGGCAAATGGACTTGACTGCAAATACGCAGATCAATGAAATCACTTCACTTTCCAATGATGTATTTACAGTTTCTTGGCTTGAAACAGGAGGACTTCCTAGTCCAGGTAACTTGGGAAATGCTATTAGAGTAGAAGAAGGCGGCGCAGTAGGTAACTTCTATGGTAAGCGTTTCGCTGGTTTCAATGAAGACGGCAAGTGGTTATTCTACAAAGCTGACGGTAGCACAGGAACTGCTGGTGAGATGAGTCAGGAAGATTTGACCATTATTGGAAATGGAGTACCAAAGTACATGGCTTCATGGAATAACGTTTTGAGATACAAAGGGTTTGACCTCACTATATTCTTCAGAGGCAAGTTTGACTTCGACATCTTGAATACAAAAGAGTTGTATTTCGGAAATAAGAGATGGTTGCCAAACAACCTGCTTTCTAGCGCTGTGAATAAAAATGCACAATTGGATGACGATCCACAATACTCTGATTACTATTTGGAAAATGGATCCTTTGTCAAATTGGATAACATCACCTTAGGCTACACATTCAAAGTGGGTGGTAAATATGTGAAAAACCTTCGTGTTTATGCATCTGGACGTAACATCGCTACTTTCAGCGGCTACTCTGGTCTTGATCCAGAACTTCAGGATGCTGGCTTCACCACTGGTATTGACGGCAGAGGATTCTACCCTCGTACCAAAAGCTTCACACTAGGTTTAAATGTTGGATTTTAATTAAGGAAAAATCATGAAATCTAGCATGAGTCAAAACACACAGTTTTTGGCAGATATAATACATGCGAGATTCCATGTGACCGTAAAAAATTAATTACAAACACATGAAAAAATATTTCAATAAAATATCCGCTGCACTCACTCCTATTGCCCTTTTGGCAACGGTATCCTGTACCGATTTGGATGAGACAATATATAGCGAACTATCAAAAGATAATTTCTACAACAGTAAAGTAGAAATCATGCAAGGTGTACTAAGACCATTTACCCATATGCAGGCTTGGCTTGCTCCTACGGGTCAAAGTGGCTACTACTACCATGGCGAGTCAGCTGCTGATCAGATCGCGTGGCCACAAAAAGGCCGTCACGGCTATGATGGAGGTGACCACGTACGGTTGCACCGTCACGAATGGACTCCACAGGAAAACCGTCTGAGAGGCTCTTGGGGTTTGATGTGGGAAGGTCTAGGCTATGTAAACGCTCTTTTGGAGGATTTCGAAGCTGTAGATTATGAAGCAGCAGGTCTTACTCAGGCAGAAATGGAATCTATCATTGCTGAGGTTAAAGTAATGCGTGCATTCCACTACATGAAAATCATGGACATGTGGGGAAATGTACCTATTGTGACTTCAGTTGGTCAACCAACCAATCCTGAAACACGCCCAAGTGCTGAAGTCTTCCAATTTGTAGAAGAAGAGCTTTTGGCAAATGTGGAAAAACTACAACCTCTTTCTCAGGCATTGGTGGGTAGAGTATCAAAAGCAGCAGGCTATGCCATGCTTTCGGAACTTTACCTTAATGCTGAGGTTTGGTCTGGAACTCCTCGCTATGATGACTGCATCACTTACTCTGATAAAGTAATCAACGGAGATGGAGGTAGCTTAATGGGCAATATGAGACTTGATCCATCCATTTTGGGTCCATTTTCTAACCAAAACCAGTTCTCACCTGAGAACATCTTTCAATTCGCATTTAGCCGTGATGGTGGTTTTACTTTCAACTGGGCAGGTTTCTTCTTCGGTTATGGGAATATGTCCCGTGCACTAGATGTCACTTATAGTGGATGGAATGCTTTCGTGGTTATTCCAACTGCGTTTGATGCCTTTGAAGAGAACGACATGAGAAAGCAAGAGTGGTTCTTATTCGGTCCTCAGAAAGATTACAATACTGGAGAGCCTATACTAGGAACGGAAGAATGGGCCGATCAGCCTTTAGTCTATGTGAACACCATACGTAGAAACTCGGAAGGAGCTACTGGGGAAGGCTCAATGACTGAAGGAGAAGAGAATTCTGGTGCTAGATTTAATAAATACAGATCAGGGACATCTTCCGAAGAAGGTACATATTGGGAAAATGACTACGTTATTTACCGTTTGACAGAAATCTACTTCAATAAAGCCGAAGCTTTGATGAGAAAAAATGGTGGAACTGCTAATGCTGAAGCCTTAGCATTAGTAAATGAATCAAGAAAAAGAGCCTATTCTGAAGCAGACTGGTCATCTAAAGCTTATACTGCTAGTACTTTAACTATGGATGAACTACTTGCAGAAAGAGGAAGAGAGTTTATCTTTGAAGGTAAAAGAAGAACTGATTTGATCAGATTCGGTGAATTCACCACTGGAACTTGGTGGGACAAAGATGCTTCGGAACAGACAAGAACACTTTTCCCGATTCCGCACATCCATCTTTCATTGAATCCTAACTTGACTCAAAACCCAGGTTATTAAGTAAACTTACAGTAACCTTATAGTATCAAGAAGTTTTGTAGAGAAGTAAATAGCTTCTCTTCAAAACTTCTTCTTTTGTAAAGACCATCATAACCTATTTGTAATTTATTAACCCTCAAATTCACATGATTTTAAACAAACATGTAGGATTGCTTACCGCTGCTCTAGCACTTCAGCTTAGTATCCTGCAAGCCCAACAAAATCCTGTTAAGCTTGACCTAAATTCCTTTGATGGAAATAAGGGAAGCTGGACAGAAGTGGGAAAAGTCTGGGCTGACCCGACCGTTCCTAATGTACTCCAATCCACCAATGGCGAAGGAGTTTTGGCAAATCTTCCTGCCAAGAAAAAACCTGGTGTTGACATTGTTACCAAAGAAAAATACGGAGATGTAGATCTTTCTTTAGAATATATGGTAGCTCCAGGGTCAAACTCGGGAGTCTATCTTCAGGGAAATTATGAGATTCAAATCCTTGACAGTTGGACCTCTACCACCACCAAACCTGGTGACAATGGCGGAATTTATCAACGCTGGGACGAAAGCAAGCCTGATGGCCAAAAAGGTTACCAAGGGTATGCACCTCGCCAAAATGCTAGCAAAGCGCCAGGCGTTTGGCAGAAATTGGAAGTATCTTTCCAAGCCGCAAAATTCGATGCTAATGGAAATAAAATAGAAAATGCCCGTTTCCTATCAGTAAAACTTAACGGCGTTACTATTCACGAAAATCTTGAAGTCTTCGGGCCTACCCGCGGTTCTATGACGGGTGAAGATGTGGCAGAAGGTCCATTAAGAATTCAAGGTGATCATGGAGCAGTAGCTTTCAGAAATATTGAAATCACCGCTTTCACTACTAAGACTCCTACCGTTTCAGGTGTGAACTATGAAACTTTCCAAGGTTCTTTTAACAACCTGGAAGAACTTACCGGAAAGACTGCAGTAGCAAAAGGATCTGTTGCTTCCCTAAATGAAGTTCCGGCTTCTGTATCTGATGTCAATTTGACTAAATATACTGCAAACCTGAATGTAGCTGAAGCTGGCGAATACCAGATTACACTTCAGGTTCCTGGAGGGCTTTCTGGTTTTGCAGTTGGAAATGAAAGCATTTCTGAACTCTCCAATAGAGGAGTAAGAGTTAGAAAGCAATTGAAAGCGGGAGCTAATCCAATTCAGATTATAGCATCTAAAAACAGAAATTGGTCTGTGGATGGATTCAACTTGGCCATTTCGGGCCCAGGTCTAAGAAGCACTGATCTTCTAGTGTCAGAAGCTGGTGCATACCAAGAAACAGATCCAATTCTAGTAGATGCGGATGCAACTCCGGTTTTGCGAAGCTTTAGAGACATCCCTAATTCAAAAAGATTGAGTCACGTAGTTTCAGTAGCAACTGAGGAACAAGTAAACTACGCCTACGACATGGAAACAGGTACATTGATCCAAGTATGGAGAGGTGAATTCCTAGATGCAACTCCTATGTGGAATAGCCGTGGAAATGGCGTTTCTGTTCCTCGCGGAGCAGTTGTCAACTTGACTACTCCAGCTATCAATGCTGTAAACAGCGATTACTCAGCTTCGGAGGAATTCAGAACAAAAGGTTATCAGCTAATGAACGGTTCTGAAGATGTAGTATTCTCCTACCTTCTTTCTGGGCAAGCTGTGAAAGACGAAATAAAAGTATTGGATTCTGGAAAAGGAATCAACAGAGCTGTTTCCGGTATCAGTAATGGTTTCTATAGAGTAGCAGCAGGAACTGAAATTCAAAAGATCAACAAAGGCTACTATTTATTACCGGAGACTGGTGTTTATCTGGAATACGATGAGGCAGCTTTCGGCGCTCCAGTGACTCATACTACTGATGGTAATGCCGGTATTTTCTTGCCTGCAAAGGGAAACATCGTTTACAATCTTCTCTTTTAATCCAAGGACAGCGCAAAGATGAAAAATATACTAAAAAATAAATTCACAAAAATTGCCTTTGGACTAGCTGCTGCAATTCAGCTGATGCCTGGGCAAGCAAACGCACAGGAATCCCCAAAAGAAGAGGATTTCTTTAAAATCATGCGGGTAACAGCTCCAGAAGGGACTCTTTTGGAAGTTGGAGGTTTGACCGTTTTGCCAAATGGCGATCTCGGTGTAGCTACTCGTAGAGGCGACGTATTTATCGTAGAAAACCCTACCAGCCCTAAGCCTTTTTTCAGGAAATTTGCTTCTGGACTTCATGAAATCTTAGGACTTCATTACGAAGACGGAGCTTTCTACATGGCTCAAAGAGGCGAGTTGACCAAATTGGTTGATACTGATCAAGACGGAACTGCTGACTTATACGAGACAGTTTACGCTTGGCCTATTTCTGCTCACTATCACGAATATAGCTTCGGCCCTAAAGTAGGTCCTGATGGCTCTTTCTTCGTTTCTGCAAACGTTGCTTTTGGCGATCAGGAATGGTGGAGAGGCGAAAGCCGCGTGCCAATGAGAGGCTGGATCATGAAGATCAACCGGGACGGAAGTATGGAACCTTATGCCACTGGAATGAGATCTCCAGCTGGATTGGGAATGCTTGGAGACAAGTTAGTTTATACTGAAAACCAAGGTGATTACATGGGTTCAGGTGGCCTTTGGTTCATCGAGAAGGGTGATTTCACTGGTCACCCAGCAGGATTGGCTTGGACTGGACTTCCAGATTCTCCATTGAAATTGACTACTGAAGAATTCAACAAAGTTGTCGATCCACAAAAAGTACCTAACGGAACAGGTGGGTTTCTAAAGCCGGAGAACGTAATGGACTCTCCATACATCACCATGGCTCAGGCTAAGGAAAAACTTCCTGATTTGAAACTTCCCGCAATTTGGTTACCTCATGGTATCCAGGGTATTTCCAACTCAGAGCCTGTAGTGATTCCAGAAGGAAACTTCGGTCCTTTCGGAGGCCAGGTTCTAGTGGGTGACCAAGGTCAAAGTAAAATCATGCGAGTAATTCTTGAAGAGGTAGATGGCGTGATGCAAGGTGCTTCCATTGATTTCAGATCTGGTTTCCAGTCTGGTATTTTGAGAATGGCTTGGGCTCCGGATAAGTCTTTGTTTATCGGCGAGACCAACCGTGGTTGGGGTTCTGCAGGTGAGGCAAATGAAGGTTTGCAGCGCTTAGTTTGGAATCACAACATTCCGTTCGAAATGAGAACTGTTAAGGCTCAGTCTGATGGTTTCTTGATTGAATTTACTAAGCCTGTAAACAAAGCTTCTGCTGAAGATTTGACTTCTTATGCAGTAGAAAGCTTCACTTATAAGTATTACCCGGTTTACGGTAGCCCTCCTGTTGACAACAAAACCCTGAAAGTTCTAGGTGTGGAAGTGGCAGCGGACGGTATGTCTGCAAGGATTGCCGTGGAAGGATTGAGAAAAGATTATGTACATAAACTTAGCCTCAATGGCGTGAGAGCTGTAGATGGAAGCTTCTCTCTTGTGCACCCAGATGCTTACTATACGCTTCACAATATTCCTGCTGGCGCAAAAATGGTAATCAAAACTCCAGCACCTGAGCCTGTGAAAGAAGTCGCAGTAAAACCAGCTCCGTCTAAAACAGCTCCAGCAAAAGCGGTTGCTTCAGCTATTCCAACTGATGCAGAGATCAAGTCAATCTTAGCGAAAAATACTTGCTCAGCTTGTCACATGAAAGACAAGAAAGTAATTGGTCCAGCATACCAGGATGTAGCTAAAAGAAGATATTCTGACGAAAAAATCGTCGAGTTGATCTACAATCCTCAGCCACAAAACTGGCCTGATTATGCTACCGAAATGCCTCCAATGGCTCAGGTATCCAAAGAAGACGCGATGAAAATTGCGAAGTGGATTAATTCATTGAGATAAGTTACTGGTCGACTGACGACAGTCAACTGTAAACAATAGTATAGTTAAAAAGGCTTAGCGATTCATTTCGCTAAGCCTTTTACTTTTTCATTAATTCCTTATTCTAATATTGCCACTAGATACAATTCCTGATACAGTGTAAGGCGAACCGTTATCTATTTTCAATGAACCTGAGGAGGTACTTTCACCTACTTTAAGATTCCCACTTGATGTTTTCATATCAAAATTAAAATCACTTAAATCCGAAGCAGTTTGAATATCAAAATTCCCAGAAGAACCTTCAAATTTAGTATTGGCACCTAAATATGAACTATCTACAGTATAATTTCCTGAGGAAATTTTCAGTCTGCCTATTTCCTGGACATTGTTTAAATCTCCATTTCCAGAATTCAAAGAGCTATTAACTATTCCATTTATCTTCTCAAAAGAAAACTTCCCACTTGATCCTACGGCATTAATATTCCCATCAAGATTAGTAATTGACGCATTACCGGAAGAAATCTCCAATTCCACATCCCCAGCTAACTCATAGGCATTAATCCTCCCCGAACTTAGTTGTAAATTAATTTCGGGAGCGTTGATGTAACCAAGTTCCAGGTTGCCAGAACCACCTCTAAAGACAAATTCATCAGAAATCACATGGTTAATTTTAATATTTCCGGATCCAGCATCCAAGACCAAATCCATCAGCACTGGACCAGTGAGATTAATATATCCACGACTATTTCCAGATCCGCTGATCCCATTCTTATCCACTTTGATGATCAGCTTATCCTGATCTACGCTGTATTCAATAGAATACTTACCAGCCTTGTTGGACTCCAAAGCTCCAAGAAAGTGGACAGAAGTTCCACTTTCGATCCCTTGATAATTCACATCCAGGAATGATGACTCAATTTCGATAGAAGAAATTCCAGTGAATTCCTCATCAATTGATTGAACTAGCTCCAGATTGGTATCACATGCGGTCATACCTAAGCCGAGTAGACTTAGAGCAAGGAGTCGAAATTTAATTTGTTGGACTTTCATAACTTGACAGTTTTCAGAATAATATATTGGTAAAGGATACTGACTACACTGCTTGCCCACCTTAGTACGCTGGTCAACTTCCTCAGTTCAGATTTTCACAATTCCTTGACAATTATCAAGTAGAGCAACAATGAGTTTTAAGAAAGTTCAGAGGAAAAAACCAAACTAAAATTCTGAAACATCATTGTCTACTTTAGATTATATTGGAATTGAATCAATAGAGACAGATTATTAAACCATCTTTAGCAGATAATTCTAAGACAGCTTAGGTTGTATATACCCCTACTCGATAAATAAAAAAAATGATAGCCAACACTCCAAAACCTCCGTATTACGCTGTGATATTTTCAAATTTAAGAACTGAAATCGAGGAAGGCTATGCGGAAACAGCTTCAGAAATGGTCAGTCTTGCAGAAATGCAACAAGGATATTTAGGACATGAAAGTGTACGAGAAGGCTTAGGAATTACTATAAGTTACTGGGAAAATCTTGATGCTATACGCAACTGGAAACAACAAACAGATCATCTAATGGCCCAAAGAATGGGGAGAGAAAAATGGTATTTAGCATATAAAACTAGAATATGCTTAGTAGAACGCGATTATGATTTTGGATTGTAGGTAGTTGGATCTAGGATATACTTAAAAAGCATATCCTAGACCAATTCCTGCAAATAATGGCCAAAAGCCATTGTTATTAAATATTGGATTAAGGTTTACTTTCCACATAAACCCTCCATCAGTAGGCATCCTTCTATATCCAAAATTCATAACGCCCATCATTGACGGCGAATTATCAATATCTAAGATAAAACTTGTGCCAGAATCAGCAGTACTATTACAGATGTAGTTTCCGTCCTGATCATAATAGCAATCATTGTAGTAATAATTGTTTTCGTTATTAAAGGCTATAAAAGTCACTCCAAAACCCATTTCAAAAAAATGATTGCCTTTGCCATAAAGTTTATTTACCATCACTGGCAGGGAAAAGAAAGAATCTCCTTCTAATGCGTAACCACCAAAACCAACTCTCATTCCCCAAGAGTCCATCCTTTCTTTGTTAAAGCGAAAATCATAATTGAAACTATAAGGTAGTCCGGGCCCTCCCAGTTCTGCATAAATAGATCGTGTCGCCAGCTTAGTATCTGACTCTTGGGCATGTACGAACTGAGTGGTTATTACCAACAGCAATCCTAGGATCAAACGTTTCATAAATGAGTGTTTAAGATATATTAATACGAAATAACGCTAATTGCTCTAAATAGATGGTTAGATTTGATTAAATTTTACTGTTTAATTAGTTTTTAAGATTCAAAAATTATTAGAAAGTCATATGAACAATCTTTTAAAGACAAAAAGAGTAAAAATGACTGTGGCAATGATCTCCTCCTACTTGTCAATATTGATTTTTGTGGCATGTGTTGAAGATCCTGAAATAAATCCTTTTGGAGAATGCGGAGGTCCGCAAAAAGTAAATGCAACTGGTTTAAATCTATTTTACGAGCCATATAATAACAATCAGTATGCAAACGAAACTGATACTGTTAGGGTGGAGAATTTTGGAATTTATTTAAGAATAGATTCTGAACCACTAGCTGATGCATCCTATCCTACTAGTAGTTTTCCAGGCAAAGCATATGCACTTAGCTGTGCGCCGAATTTAGATTTTCAAAATATCACTAGTATTTCGATAACGCTGCTAGCTCCATATGGAGGCAAGGCCGCAGGTACTAATATTACTAGCCTTGTCACAACCCACGAGGATGTGAAATTATCAGACTTACGAGAATTCAAGCATTCTATGGGTCAATATAAACTTACAGTGAATTTGATTCCTGAAAACAACTCTCAATTAAAAACCCGAACTGTTTTGAAGCTTAAAAATGGTACCGACAAAATTATTGAATCAACTTCTCCCGTGCTTTTAACCAATTGATTTCATGCTAAGAAAAATACTACTTGGGATTTTTGCCATTGCCATGGTCCTAGCTATTGTATATATGCTTGGTCCAAAACTACAAGAGCAAGAAATCATCATAGAATTCCCAGAAGTTCCGACCCGGCTTTCAGAGTTGCAGAGCTATGTGGATCTGAGAGAGGATACTGTAATCGGTCTGAAGCCTGGAAATGAAGCTTACATCGTGTGGGCAGACAGTATGAATAAGCATAAAACTCCTTATTCAATTGTCTATATCCATGGATTTGGAGCAAGTCCGATGGAAGGCGATCCTGTTCACCGATTTCTTGCTGCCCATTTCGGAGCCAACCTCTTTGTGACTAGGTTGCCAGATCATGGTATCAAACGCGAAAATGGATTAGAGTACGTAAGTCCACAGGCACTGGCTAATGCTGCTGGTGAAGCATATCAAATCGGGAAAAGTCTTGGAGATGAAGTAATAGTAGTTGGTACCTCAATGGGCGGTGCGTTGACTTTACTTCTTGCCAGTCAACAACCGGACATTAAAGCTGTCACAGTTTATTCCCCAGCTATTCGGGATTATGGTGAAAAGCTTTCTGCATTTTTCTCCCCTTGGATGCAAAAATTAATGCAATGGACGATGATGAAAAACAAAATGATTCATCAGAATAGAGAAGGCGAAAAAGCCATGTACTGGTCAGAAGACTACCACATGAATGTGTACGAAAGTCTGGCAATGATCCTATATGGCAATATGAATGAAGCTACTTTCAAAAAGATACACCAACCCTTGTTTTTGGCTTACTATTACAAGGACAATGAAGCTCAAGACGATGTGGTTTCTGTTCCAAAAATGAAGGAAATGTTTGAGCAGATTTCCACTCCTGCCGCAATGAAACGCGAACAAGCATTTCCAAATACCGGTGATCATGTAATAGGAAGTTCGATCACTTCCGGAGATTGGGAAGGCGTACTTTTCAGCACTATTGACTTTCTGGAAAATGTGGTTAAAATACCTGCCAAGCCAGAATATCAGGAAAAAGTAGATGATCTGATGCAGATACAAGAAACTATTCAGAACATTGATTGACAAATAAGAAAGACCAAGCTGAACACTTGGTCTTTCTTATTTTACTTTTCATTCCTATCTAATTTCTTTCAGAAAAGGTGTAAAACACTGAGTTTTGGTCAAAACTAGCATTTAAACTGCATCGATCTCCCGAGCTATCGGAACGTGTTCGGCCGATCTGTGGACTAAGGCAGGTCTTCTGACCGGTTTAGCAAAGAATCTAAGGTGACTGCAAGCATTGCGTATAACCGATTGACTTTTTATTCAAACTTTCTTCTAAAAGGCTCCGCGGGCAAATTTAGATTATTCACCAAGTTCACTTCCGGGTTGTCTGCCCATGCGTATCGAATTTCGCCAGCTTCTAACCCATCTGGAAGCACAACCTTCACAGACTCTTTGTTAAAGATCATAGCTCCGACTTGTTGAAAATCCCCATTTTCCTTCCCTGCAATAAATCCTTTTAAGGTATCGCCTTCTGTTAATCGTAACCCTTCTCCCACAGACCTAAACTTGATCATCAATTCATTTCCCTGTCGATAAAGAGAATCAAACTGCGGACCAGAGGCAAGGTTTTTCTCACCGAAAGCCACTTTTCTAGCTTGGAGCCAAAGCCTTTCTCCCACATCCTTCTTATTTCTAGGGTGAATATCATTAGCTTCTCCGATATCAATGATCGTAACCATTCCAGTATTCGGAAGCTCCAATGTCTGAGTTTGAGCTTCGCGCAAAAATGCCCAACTACTTTCTGGCTGTACAGCTTTTCTCTCCATGAAATTAGCAAGTTGAACAAAAAGAAATGGGAAATTTCCTAATCCCCAATCATCTCTCCAGTTAGTAATCATCGCCGAGAAAAGTGCTTTGTATTCCTCCGGACGACCTGCATTACTTTCCCCCTGATACCAAATGGCGCCTTTGATCGTATACTTGGTAATCGGAACGATCATCGCATTATACATCATTCCCGGCATCCAATTATACCACTCCACTTTAGGAAGCTGAGATTCTACAGCTGAATTGGAATAGGTCCACGTTCCCTCAAGCGAGGTTTTCTTACCTGATTGAAGTAGATACATTTCATCCGACTTACCAATGCTGGGTTGATTATTCCAGGTATTGATCGCGCGGATAGTCAACACATTAGTGCCTGTGAGTAGCATATCAGAAGGGATTTCCAATTCTGGCAATTCTGTCCCCCAATCCTTATAATGAAGCAATTGACCATTAAGATACACATACGCCATCTGATCTATGTTTGGCAAATGAAGAACAACTCCTGCGGTGTTTGCTACCGTGAATTTCTTTCTCGCCCAAGCGATATGCTGCAAAGGATTGGCCTGAGGAAGGTTGATTTTTCTCCAGTTTGCATCATCATAGCCAAGCTCAGCTACCTTCATTGCCGTTAGAGAATCTGGCTTGCTCACCATAGAATCTCGCTTTTGGCGATTTGCCTCATTTTCTTTCAGCTTAGCATCCCAGCTCTCATTATTTTCTATGACATCGGTCGCCTGCTCATTAAACGAGCCTTCCATTTCTGCCAAGATCTCAGCATCTGTCCATCCTTCCACTGGAGTTCCTCCCCAGTTTGACTCAATGATTCCGACTGGTACTTTCTTTTCTGCATTATTACGTTTCGCAAAAAACCACCCGATAGCCGAAAAATCCTTCATATTGACTGAATCTGCTACTTTCCACTCTCCTCCTACTACATCGTCAAGTTTCACAGCACTATAGGAATTCGGAACTTTAAAAAATCGGATTTGAGGATTGCCACCTTCGGAAAACTCTTTCTCGGCTCCTATCACTTGAGATTTCAGTCTCCATTCCATGTTGGATTGCCCTCCAGCCACCCAAACATCCCCGATATATACATCATTGATTTTTCTCTGATTTACTTCTAATACATACGGACCACCAGCAGGCAATTCCGGCAATTTCAAAAGCCAGGTACTATCTGCTTCTACCGTTCCACTGGTAATGGCTCCAGCCAAACTTACGCGTACATTTTCACCGGGAACTCCTTTTCCCCAAACGTAAATAGTCTCCTCTCGCTGGACAACCATCCCATCTCCAAAGAGCCTAGGCAAAGTCACTTCCGATTCAAACTTCGAAGACTCACAAGAAAATAGGATGAAAAGGGTAAACAATTTCCAGATATGTTTCATAGGGCGTGGTTAATTCTAATCTGAATTTGCCTAAAAATTCTGAAACATCTAAACTTAATTCGAAGGATCAGCTACTGGAGACAAATCACAGGCTAATTATTGGATAATAGCTTCTAGAGAATTGGTTAAATAGGCAAAAGGAGCATTCCAGTTTATAGCAATTTCATTGGAGGCATAGCTGCAGTTTTCGTCTGTATAAGACTCATCTGCAAATGAACTTGTATAAGTACATCCATCCTGCTGACCTGGATTTGGCCCTCCAACTATAAATCCGGGCAATGGCGGCAAATCAGGTCTGGATTCTGCCAATCTGTGATGCGGGTGCAAGGGAGACTTGCTTCCAAACCCTGTAACGTAAGAATATCCAGTCGCATTTCTACCTAATATATAATCCATCGTATCAATCGCCCCATCTAGAAAAACATGCTCATTACTTTGCTTGTAAGCATACAGTAAGAGTATGCCCTGATTTGCTGCCACGGCATTTGAGCCCCAGATAAAATTCTTCACATTAGTTTCAATTGGACTGTGGAATGCAGCGGCTTCTATTCCTTCAAGTTGTGTCCTTGCTGCGGAAAGCAAGTTTATTTTTAGCATAGCCAACCACTCCTGTGGCAATGAAGTTATATTACCTTCATGCCGAAGCAGGGAGTAGTATCCCATCCAAGTTACCTGGTTCCAGGAAGGAAGTCTAAAGCTTTGATCTGCATCAGACAATTCATCCCAGTAAATCAAGTTATGCGTGGTAATAAAAAGTTCTGAAGCCGCCCAAATTCGTTCATCCCTTGCACTAAAATCGCCATATGCACCCGTTACGACATCTGGATCAAAACCCTCGTTCATCTCATCCTGCTTATAGTACACCTCAGGGTTTATTTTTGCCCAGTTCCACGCTTTTTCGGCTGCTTTCAGATAGGTCACTGACTCTTCTGGGGAAAATGCTTTATAAACTCTAGCCGCTTGTGCCATCACCGCTGCAAAATCTAACGTTGCAGTAGTACTTTTTGCTACTAAATACCGCTGTGAAACTGCCATATGTGGCTCGACCATTCCTTCAAATTTGGCCGTAGTCAGTTTATGATACACTCCTCCATCTTCCGGATCTTGCATGGTGATCATCCAGTCCAGATTCCATTTGATCTCATCCAGCAAATCAGGAATTTGATCGCCGGACTCCGGAATATTCAAGTCTAATGTTTGAAAATAATTCGGATAATCTTCATAAAGTGACAAAAGTGTGCCTACTGTGATACCCGAATTGACCACATATTTATTGTAATCCCCAGCATCGTACCAACCCTTTGGTGAGGCCACTACAACACCTGGTTTCCGAGATTCTGACACTGCTGATGGATGTATCATCACCTGATCGTCAGGATGTCCCATAGTCCTAGCCCAAATCCCAGCATGCTCAGCCTCTAACTCTGCACTCGCCCGCTGGTAATAAAATGCCTTAACACTCGCTTTTCCTAGCGCTTGATTTATTTGCGAGTTAATCTCAAAAGAATAGGATTTCCCAACCCCATTTAGCACTAAAACGTACTTTCCAGATTGACTGAAACTGGAAAAGTCAGCTATTCTAGAGGTTAGCCCAGAGCGTGTCTTATTAGTTTCCATTGATAATTCACCTTCATAAACGATAGCATTATTATCCAAATCCCAAATCACAAAATTCTTTACCTCCTCATGATTTAGTATCACTGCTAGTTTCTCCTGATTAGGGTAAAAACCAATTTGATTCAAACGTATTGATTCATCCACTGCCAGACTTTCATCTATCATCGGAGCTTTGCATCCCACAATTAACATTAAGAGAAACAATGCTACTGAAGTAGCACTCATTTTACTTAATTTCCTGATGTATATTGTGTTATTACTCATCGATTCAATTAATATAGATATCTAAAGGCTCCTTTATTGGGGATTCCAATCCAGAGCGTATTATCAAAATTCAAAGAACTGGAAACATTTGATTTCAAATCCATTCCATTGTTTTCCCTGTTTAAAACTTTCCATTCCCCATCTGCACTTTTCCTTAAAATCCATCCTGGATTTGCATCGATTCTTCCGATTTTCAATCTAGCTTCCAATTGATTTCCCAGAAATACCAAATCATATCCAGTACCTTTTTTCAATGCATTTACAGCCTGAATAGGAGATGCTTGAACAATAGCTGGTAAAGCTATTTCTTGGAAAAGCCCATTCTTCAAAGAAAACATCTTCGTTTCCAGATTTTGAGCTTCCACTTTGTTGGCTTTTTCTAGCTCATCAGCAGTAAGAATATCCTGGATTCTAGCTTTGGAAAATGACTTGTGAGAAGGGAACATAGCCTTTTTCTTATACATCTGAGCAGCTAATTCATCTCTGGAAAAGAAAGGGAACTCCTCTCCCATCACCGGAAAAGTCATCAGGGGATCAACTGATCCATTATTGTCAAAATCTTCAAAATAGATCCGAACTGGATTATTATCATCAGTTTGCAGTCTGGAATTCAGTCCCCAATTTCCAGCGATCATTTCAGGCCTTCCATCTCCATCCAGATCCTGAATCAAAATAGCAGACCAAAGTCCTGTTTCTCCACCGGGCAAAAACTCTTCCGAGCGATCTACAACTTTCCCTTCTTTAAAATTCAGAATTCGGATTCTATCAAACTCAGATGCAACAATCAGCTCATCAAGACCGTCCTGATCTAGGTCATAGGATTGGGAAGCCTTGACTCTGGAAATAGTATCGAGAGAAATCGGTGAGAAAGTACCATCGCCTTTATTGATCCATACTTGACTGGAAACTGATTCTGGCCATCTTCCAGGTATATATCCAGCTCCTACAAACAAGTCATCCAGTCCATCTCCATTGGCATCCCAAGAAGAGACAAACTCTGTGGGAAATGTCCCAAAGTCAAAAGAGGATTCGGTGAATACTCCATTTCCCTTATTGATCAAAAGCACATCCTTTTGTCTGGAATCGCTAATTTCTAGGTCAAAATATCCTCCTTTTGCTACATATAAGTCCAGATCAGAATCTCCATCTGTATCCAATGCCACCATTGAGGTAATGGCTGGGTTTTCAGATGAATAAAGCAATTCAAATTTCTCTTTATATCCTCCAACCTCTCTTGGATAGGATTTGATCGATGATCCATCAGATACAATTATTTCCTTTACACCATCACTATTCAAATCCGCTTCAAGCATCGAAACTTTGCTTTCTGAAAGGCTATAGAGCAACTGGCTTTGCCGCTTGTAATCATTCGGAAGAGTTACTTTTTTATCAATCAAAAACTCCCCCAAAGCAACAAAATAGGGTTCTGTTTTAGCTTCAATTCTATATTCTATTTCGGCATCAGCTTCAGAAACTTCCAGAATTTGATTGATGTCGGCATTCTTTATCCTGTTGATTTTGCTGTTTTTCCATCGTACTTCGATTGAATCAACCTTTTCATTGCCTAATCCAAAGTGCAGAATCGCACTCACATTTCCTTGGTAACCTTTGTATATCTGCTGCTCTTGATAGTTGAGTTTACCATTTTGATAGACTGTAACCCGAGCCCCGATTCCATCTTGATTTCCTTCCAGTCCTTTGAGTTTGATTTGAAGAAAATTAGGATTAGAACGATCAGAGGTCATGTTTCTAAAAATCTGAGCAGGTTCATTCAAATTATTGATCACCAAATCCAAATCACCATCAAGGTCCAAATCTGCATAAACGGCTCCGTTTGAATTTCCTGGAGTATCCAGTCCCCAGTTTTTAGATTGATTCTCAAACTGAATTCCGTTGACATTTTTGAAGGCATAATTTCCAACTTTGGTCGCAGGCATTTTCTTGATCAAATCATTGATCCCGGCTCCGGTTACCTTGGAGTTTTGAAGGAATTCATTTCTATAATTGATAAAATCCAGATTCGTAAAATCTTTCAAAAAGCCATTGCTGACGAAGAGATCCGTAAATCCATCGTTGTCAAAATCGGCAAATAATGGTGCCCAACTCCAGTCTGTAGCGCTTATTCCTGCCAGCTGTCCAATCTCAGAAAAAGTACCATCCCCATTATTTAATTGGAGCATGTTTCGCATGAGCTGATGATGAAGCCCAGCTTTCAGAAAGAGGTTGTAATGCTCGTAATTCTCTGGAGAGAAAAGCAACTTTTGTCTGGCATTATCCTCGGGAAGCATATCCAAACTGATCAAGTCCAATTCGCCATCTCTATTAATATCAGCAGCATCCACCCCCATGGTATAAAGACTGGTATGACCAATTCTTTCTTTTAATTGATCGACAAAAGTGCCATCACCCTGATTAATGTATAGATAATCAGGAGCTGAGTAATCATTTCCGAGGTAAATATCTGGAAAGCCATCTCCATTAAAATCTGCTATTGAGGCTCCCAATCCATAACTTAACCCTGTTTCAGTCAAGCCTGATTCCTTGGTCGAGTTCCTAAAAATGCCATTTTCATTCTTATAAATTTTCGAACTGCTCATCGTATCAGCTGAGCTCAGCATGGCCTCGAACGCATTGATATTGAGATTACTGAATAATCTCGGATTATGATTGAGAAGGAGCATGTCCAAATCCCCATCCTGGTCTAAGTCTGAAAAGTATGCTGCGGTACTGAATCCCGGATCATCCAATCCATAGTCAGCAGCCATTTCTTTAAAAAACGGAATTCCTTGTTTGTCTAATCCCTGATTGACAAACAATTGATTTCTTCGCTGCTCTTCTGGCAAATCACCAGAATAACATACATAAATGTCTTTGAGTCCATCACTGTTGATATCAACGATCGCTGTACCTGTAGTCCATGCATTTTCTTTGCCTGAGGTACCTGTAGCCAACGTGATGTCTCGAAATTTCAGGTTTCCCTGATTCAAAAAAAGTTTGTTCTGCCCCTGATTAGCTGTGAAATACAAATCCTCCCAGCCATCATTATTCAAATCACCTACGGCTACACCCCCACCATTATAGAAATATTGATAAGTAAGGATATTTGCAGCTTCAGTTTCCTGGATTTGATTGGTAAAAGTGAGTTTTGTCGAGTCAGCACTAACCTCCTCAAAAAGTGTAGGTATTGATTTATCATTTTCTTTCTGGCAAGCAGAAAATACAAATACAGCTCCCAGTCCAATGACTTGGATTGATTTTACTAGTGTATTCTTTCTAAATGTGAGTTGGGAGATCAAGCTCAGTGATTTATTGATTTTGTAATTTCCCATAATGGGGAAATTGCTCATAATTTATTTGTTCATCGGGCGGGAAGACAGATGAAAGTTGACCGAATTACCCTTACCTGTGGAGTACTATCGCTCAGGATTATTCAGAAAGCTTTTGAAGCCGACTAGGTCATTCTCGATTTATAGCCCATTTTCATTGCAACAAAAGAGAATTTAATTAGCTGAGCTCTCTGTGAAATATTGGCGTTCTCTGCGGTTAAAGAGACTATCTAGGTTTCAGAAAAAACTCCGAGGCAGAACACTCTGCCCCGGAGATTGAATTAATAAACCTCTTATGCTATACTATTTAATTTACTGCTCTAACTACTCGAACATTATCCACTCCTAATACTGCTTGAATATCATTTGAAGTGGTATTGGTAACTACCAATCTCAACTGCTTAACTCCGCCACCGTCTCCTTTCAAGAAGTCACCATAGGTATTCAATCGAGTAGATCCATTTGTTAATCGAGTCATATTAGCTGACAAAGTGTACCAGCTACCATCGGTTTTAGTGATGAAATCACTCATTGGAATGTTATAGCTAAGCTCATTCCCATTAGAATCTGGATACCAGATCTGCATTTCTAATCCTGCTATCGATGCAGAAGTGTTTATTGCCACTTCGAATCTGATATCAAAGCTAGTAGCTGGAGTACTTGGCTCATACCCTTCACCTTCAGGGAAAATTTGAGCTCCACCCCAGTTGGTCAGATTGATAACTTTGTCATTATTCCAACCATAATTAGCTGGAAATGCCTGATTCATACCACCAAAGCTACCTTCTAGGCCTGAGATACCTGGCTGTGACGGTTGGATCATTTCACCGGATATCCCCCATCCCCAGTCCCATGGCCATACTAATGCGCCATTGGTATCAAAATCAGCAACCATGCCTTTTTCAGCATAAATCTGCGTATTTCTATTGGTCGCTGATCCACCTGATTTGGTCACAACTCTGACAGACTGTCCTTCAGAGAAATCGACTCCTTCAGGCACTTTCACTGTAAGGGAAGAACCGGCAGCATTAGTCTCAAAACCAGAAGTAACAAATACATCTTCACCTGGAAAATACACTGTATCCACGAAGTAGAAATATCTACCCAAAAGTGTCAGGTCATCACCAGCTTTAACATACTGGTTTTTCACTTGAAGCACTTGCGGTGCTGGAGGAAGTGTCTGGAATTCCATGATAGCCTCTCCAGCTTTATTTACAAGTCTTAAGGTATTTGGAACACTCGGATCAGTAGCAACTGTAGGAACTGAATCTCCTACGGTTACGATCACTGTGTTATTGGTAACATAAGCCGTGTTCACTCCAAGCGGATAATCGTTAAGATACACTTGCTGAGTACCCAATAGGTTATTTCCCAAAATAGCCAACGTACTACCTAGGGTGGCTGAAGTGAATGCACTGTCAGCTGTGGTAGGATCTGTACTTCGGACACGCTCAATAGTTGGCGGTCCTACATTTATTTCATCTTCATCCTGACATGCTCCCAGCCCGAGTACCAATACTAGTGCTGAAGCTACCAGGAGTGAATGTGAGGATCTTATATTTTTTATGATTTTCATATGTTTAACATTTCAATGTAAGGCCACAAATCAATTTTCTTGGGCAGAGAAATCATACGGTACAGCAGGTTTTCTCAAGTTTGGTGCTCTAGACAATTCCGAAGAAGGAATAGGAATCTTGAAGTTAGATTCGCTCACAGCAAAGTATCTAGGAGATGAATCATCCGCAGGAATCTCAATTTCCCATAGCGTAGGATCAGGAATCTGATCCGCATAAATTCTGAATGTACCACGATCTTGGTTTGAAAGTATGCTATAAGCTTTTGCTGGATCGTAATATTCCAATTTGGTAAACTCATACCAAGCCTGACCTTCCATTGCAAATTCCTTAATCCGCTCTTCGAAGACATCTTGCCAAGTAACAGAAGTAAGCGGACTCACACCTGCTCTCGCTCTTACCATATTCACATATTTCAATGCTTCCGCTGGATTTTTATCCAATACAGCCTCTGCATAAGTCAAGTAAACATCTGCCAATCGAAGGATATACGTGTTGATCTCAGTGCCTTGCTGAACGACTTTTCCATCGTTGTCTTCAGGACGACCTACCACATATTTTTTCACCCAAGCGCGGGAATTGTAATTTCTACTTCCATCTACACTTCTAGCTGGCACTTCCAATTCTTGAGCAGACCCACCTGGAGGAACTTGCGTGATGTAGTTATAATGATCACCTGGGAACATGAATGTGGCTTTTCTTCGCTCATCAAATACAAGGTCATCATACATATCAAGCATCCACTTAGAGGCACCTATATCTCCACCCCATCCGTCACCAAATCCAGTGATTTCAGAACCGAAAGCCAAGAATGCCTGAACGGAGTTTTGTGCTCCCCAAGCTCCTGCTTGTCCAGCGTTGTATACCCACTGAAGTGCAGCAAGTGTCTCTACGTTATTGTTATTAGCAGTTTTGAATAAATCCTCATAGTTATCCATTAAAGAAGCACCAGAGTTATCAATCACTCGCTTAGCATAATAAGCAGCCGAATCAAGGAAGGTTTGATTTCTAGTCCCTCCTACTCCTGCAGCTACTACATACATTTTGGCTAGCATGCCTTCAGCACTCCATTTAGTCAATCTTCCGTTCAAAACAGAACTTTCAGGAAGATTTTCTGTAGCAAATCTGAAGTCTTTGATGATGAATTGCCACACAGTTTCTTCTGTGTTTCTGGCGATAGTAGTATCCTGAAGTAGTGCCGTGTTATTGGTGATAATCGGAACTGGCCCCCAGTTTTGAACCAAGTAAGAGTATGCCAAACCTCTCATGAATCTGCCTTCAGCAATTCCATGATTTTTGATTCGCTCCGTCACATCTTCGCCTGCAAAGGCATTGATGTTATTGATTAAGCTGTTTGATTGTGCGACTACGTTATAGAAAGCTCTCCAAGAAGCGCCGTTTTCGGCAGTTTCACCTGTCGTATTGAATCGTACGTTTTCTAGCTGATAGGATCCTGAGGTAAGTGTACCACCTCTGGCATCGCCAATCCCGTGACTTGCTTTATCATTGTACGCAAACCATACTAAATTATACAGCGGTGCGGAAGCCGACAAAATCTGATCATCAGTCTTGTAGAAGTTGGCATCTACGATCGCATCTAAAGGGGGTCTATCCAAGAAATCCTCCGAACAGCCCACCATTCCTCCAAGAAGCAAAGTTGCTCCAAGGACTAATTTTTGGAATTTCGTGTTTGTTGTCATGTGTTTATAATTTTTGGATTAGAAGTCTACACCTAAGCTGAATGTGTACATTCTCGTCTGAGGATATCTACCGTAGTCCACACCGATCAATTGATTACCAGCTGATACGTTGTTACCAATCGAAGCACCTACTTCAGGATCGTATCCTTTGTATTTGGTGAAAGTGAATGCATTCTGTACACCGAATGCCAATTTTAAACTTCTAACTACATTTTGTTTACCTAGCAATTCATCTGGGAACACATAAGAAAGATTGATGTTTTTAATTCTGACATAAGAACCATCTTCCACATATTTGTCAGAGATCCTAGTTCCATTTCCATTCAGATCAGTGGCAGTGATTCTAGGAATTTCTGTATCCGAATTTGAGATGAAAGGATTACCTGCTTCATCCATTTCGATTCTTGCGTAATCGTATGTTTCCAAAAGCATGTTTCTACCCAAGTTCACGTTGTTAGGGTTGATGTTGAGGAATCTATTGTAATTATAGATATCAACTCCAAGAGCTCCTGTAAACAAGATGTCAAGTGCAAAGCCTTTGTAAGCAAATTGCTGAGTCATACCAAAAGTAAATTTTGGCCAAGGGTTACCAATGAAAGTCTGATCACGCTCATCGATCACACCATCTTCGTTGATATCCTTGTACTTGATGTCACCTACGTAGATACCATTATCACGATCTACTTGGATAGGATTTCCTGAGTTATCTACTGGTCTAGCGCTAGTCTCTACTTCCTCAAGAGATTGGAACAAACCATCTGCCTGATAGCCGTAGAACAACCATGGCGCTTGACCAGGAATTGCTCTTGCAGTAAAGTTGTTCAACCACCACGCTGTACGATCAATGAAAGCCGTCTCAGAGAAAAATTTGGTCACTTCAGTTTTGAAACCTGAGAAGTTGTAATTAGAACTCCAAGAGAATCCACTTGCTCTGTTATCGATGTTGATCGTGTTGATAGTTATACCGTAACCTCTATTTTCAAGAGCTCCAATATTCACAGTAGGAGTACCGATGCTTCCTTCAGCAGATGTACCCATGTACCAAGGTAGCGGATTAGGTAAAAGCAAGTTGTCAGTTTTCTTCAAATAGAAATCACCTTCAATCTGAAGTCTGTTATTAAGCAAGTTCAAGTTGAAACCAAGGTTGACAGTAGAAGTCTCTTCCCATTTCAAGTTTGGATTACCAAATCTTTGAACCAAGAATCCACCACCCCATGGAGTAGGAACACTTGGCGAACTAAGCGGCGCGAAAATTGCACCTGCATCTCCTTGGTTACCCGTAAGGCCAGTTTCAAATCTGATTTTAAACTCATCCATCCAGGTAGCTCCTTGTAAGAAGTTCTCTTCAGAAACTCTCCAGGCTGCTGATACAGAAGGGAAATATCCCCATCTATTCTCAGGACCGAAATTGGCAGAACCATCAGCTCTGAATGCACCCAAAAGGATATATTTCTCATTGAAGGTATAATTTGCTCTCGCAAAGAATGACTCCATAGCCCAGCTATTCGCACCACCGCTGTTAGTAGCTCCTTGTGCAGATCCAAGCCCTAGTTCCTGAAGATCATTGGAAGGGAAATTTACTCTACCAGCATTCAAGTATTCATATTGAGATTCCTGTGCCTCATGAGAGGCCATCAAGTCTAAAGCATGCTTGCCCCAAACTGCGTTGTAGGTAAACATCTGATTCCAGTTCCAATAGAAGCTATTGCTAGATTCTTCAGATAGGGTGTTTGTATCGTTAGTCACTACACCTAGCGTATAGGTTGGAGTGAAGAAGTGACCGTTATTATAATTAACGTTGGCGTTTACCATAGAACGGAACTTCAGCCCTTTCACAATGTCAATTTCTACGTTGAAACCACCTTGGGCACCTCTTCTTTTGTAGCTTCTATCCAATAGATTAGCCAAAGCGATCGGGTTAGCTGGAGTAAACTGCAAGCTTGATCCATTTACAGGATCCGCTCCGCCCCAGGAACCATCAGGATTTGTTACTGGTACGTTAGGAGCCATCTGGATAGCATTGTTGATTACATCAGAGCTACCAGTTGCCAACTGCTCATCCGTATGGAACAATTGCATGTTCAAACCTAGTTTCAACCATTTTCTAGTTTGGTTGTCAATGTTTGTTCTAAAAGAGTAACGATCAAAGGAAGAACCTATCGCTACACCTTCTTGATTGAAGTATTCACCTGAAATGTAAAACTTAGTCTTTTCATCCCCGCCAGAAAGCGTAATGTTATGTTTGTTCAATGGCGCTGTTTTGAAAAGCGCATCTTGCCAGTTAGTTCCTTCACCCAAGAGCGTAGGATCCAAGAATGCGGCTGGAGGATCACCACCAGTAATTTCGCGGATATCATTAGTCATTGTAGCATATTGGCTCAATGACATAACGTCTAGATTTTCTGGCTTATCCTGAAGCGTGTACAGATAATTATAAGTGATTTTGGTGTCACCTGCCTTACCACGCTTAGTAGTAATCATGATAACACCATTTGTGCCTCTAGACCCGTAAATCGCCGTTGCAGAAGGGCCTTGCAACACTTCCATAGATTCAATATCACTTGGGTTCAAACCAGCCAGTGGATTTGTAGAAGAAGTGTTACCATAAGAAACAGCAGCAGGCTGAATCTGAACACCATCAATTACATAGAGCGGTTGGTTGGTACCTCCAATAGAGTTAACACCACGAATGTTTACAGAAATACCTCCTCCTGGAGCACCTGTATTTTGTGTCACATATACACCAGCAGCACGACCCTGAAGGGCTTGCTCTACAGTTGTATTGACTGTACGTTCTATATCTTCAGAAGTCACAGATACCTGTGCTGAGGACATATCACGCTTTTTCATAGTACCGTAACCTACCACTACAACTTCATCCAGAGAAGCCATATCTTCTTCCATGGAGATGTTAATTGTGGATTGATTACCTACTACGACTTCCTGAGCTTTGTAGCCAATAAAGCTAAAAACCAGGACGGATTCAGAAGAAGGAACAGTAATCGAATACGTTCCATCAACTTCAGTTGCTACACCAGTAGTGGTTCCTTTCACCAGCACTGTTACACCTGGGAGAGCAAGTCCATCGCCTACAGCATCCACGGTTCCTTTGACCGTGACCTGAGCTTGAACTACACCTACCAGAAGCATGAGCCAAAGTGGTAATAGTTTTTTCATCATGAGGGGTTTAATTGTAAGAAATTGGTAAGTAGGTATTGAGCAGGAAAAGATTTTCCCGAGGTAAAACTAGGTTTAATAGGTAGTAGTTTTTGCTTAATTCAGTTTGGGTTTTTGTTTAAAAATCATCGTAACAAACACCAAAAACTGAGAAGTATTCCTAGCATCGAACTTGCATTTTCGATACGAATTGAATTGTATAATTCAATAGTAATGGAATGGGATCTGGTTTTTGGGTTTACTGCTTTTGATCCGAATAAATGTAGTTTTAGTACACTAGCTGAAGGGTATTCAAATGTTTTTAATAGGGGTATCAAATGTTAACCTCTCCGAAATCGTTTGCATAAAGCATTTAAAGGCTGTTTTTTTGTTTTTGAAATCATGTTTTTTTTCCATTATAATTCTTTTTTTAACCGCAAAGGACTCAGAGGATAGCGTTGATGTCGCCATTTGAATGGTAGAGTTTCTATTCCTTATAATCCAAATCTCTTCAATCTGCAGAAGTGTTATTCCTTAACATTGCCACACCCTTGCCTTTCTCCGTTCAGTAGTTATCCACTTGAAAGTTGAGTTTGAAAATTGAGCCTTGACAATTTCTCTATGTCTTAATTCAGATTCTTTTCTAGCGCTTTTTTGACCACTTGACCCCAAGGCTTAATCTGTGCTTCTGTCCAGTTTCCTTCTGAGGATGCCGAAGGCAAAACCATAGAGCAGGTCTCATCTTTGTCTGCAATAGACCAAGCCGCCCAAGAGATTTTTCTGCTTTCCATCCAGCTAAGCCAAGCATTCCAAGACGCAGTGTCAATAGGCCCGTCTCCCGTGGCTTCCATACCGGCACACTCAGTTACAAAAATCGGCAAACCATCTTTGAAGGCCTTTTCCGCTCGCTCACGTAAATAGTCCTTATGCGTAGCTGCATAGAAATGTAAAACGTACATGATATTCTCCTGATTCAAAATAGGATTCTGAGCTACGATATGAATGTCCTGACTCCAAGTAGGCGAACCCACCAAGATCAAATTGTCAGGATCATATTTTCTAATTTCAGTGATGATTTCCTCGCTGTAGGCTTTGACTTCTTCCCAAGTCTCGTAATCAGGCTCATTGAAAAGCTCATAGATTACATGGGGACTGTCGCCATAGGTTTGTGCCATCTCTATGAAAAAAGCCTTCGCTTGCTCAGGATATAAATCATGACTATGCCAATCGATGATCACGTACATATCCTCAGCGATAGCAGCGTCCACTACAGCTTTGATTTTCCCGATAGCAAACTCTGGGTTTTCTAGATAGGCATCGGCAGGGTCTACTCCCATCGCAGCACGCACCATATTAGCATTCCAGTCACTTTTCAGGTATTTCACTGCTGAAGTATTGTAAAATCTCGGCCACCAGTTATGCCAGCCAAAGCTCACTCCTCTTAGCATCACCGCTTCGCCAGTACTATCAGTCAGTTTACCATCTGTCACTTTCAATTGGCCAAAGTACTGGACTTCACCGACTGGATCGGGTGTGGTGACTACAGGTGCTGTTGGTATGGGGTCAGGTGCAGAAGCTTCAGTACAGGATGAAAGAATCAAACCTGCGATGACTAGCATTTTTTTCATGGGTTGGGTTATGTTAATTGAAAGACCAATTTTACACAAACCTATTCTCCATCTCGGGTATCAATTGTTTCTGATTAGGGTAATGAACGTTAAATATGTTCGTTCTGTCATCTTTTTCTAGACATGGGTCATCTTTTAATAGACACAATTCAACAAAAAATAGAGCTATGTCTAGAATTCCATGAGCTTTGTCAGCAAAAAGTAGAGCTATGTCTATTATTTCATGAAGTAGATCAGCAAAAAGTAGAGCTCTGTTTACTTTTATCCCTCAAGCTATCGATGAGCGAGTTAGCTAAAAGAGTTCTATTACTCTGTAGCTATTTCTTGTCGCTTAGCGGCATATTCTGATGGAAGCATAGCAAATTCTGCCTTGAAGTGCTTCGCAAAATACTTGGCATTATTGTATCCAACCATGTAGGCGATTTCAGATACGTTCAACTGACTTTTCTCCAACAGTTGTGACGCACGCTTCAAACGGATAAGTCTTATAAATTCAATAGGGCTTTTTCCAGTGATTGACTGGAGTTTTTTGTACAAATGAACTCGGCTCATCCCCAATTCCTTGCTGAGGAATTCTACCGAAAGCTGCGGATCTTCCATGTGTTTTTCAACTACCGCCACTGCTTTTTGAATCAACTGATCGTCAAGCGAGGTGACCTTCACTTCCGATGCATTGATCTGAATCTTGTTTCTATTTTGCTCCTGGATTACATTTCGCTCACGCAAAAGGTTTTTAATACTAAGCTGCAAAATCTCCAGATTAAACGGCTTGGTCAAGTATAGATTGCAACCGCTATCCAAACTTTGAAGCATCGCTTCCTCAGATTTTTTAGCCGTAAGCAAGATCACAGGGATGTGCGAGGTCTTAATATCCCCTTTCACTTTTTGGCAAAACTCCTTCCCATCCATCTGCGGCATCATCAAATCTGAAATAATCAAATCTGGGATGTGCTGCTGCGCCAAATCCCAACCTTGAGCCCCATTATTTGCAGTAAATACTTGATAGGTATCAGTCAAGCAATCCTTCAGGTAATTCCTAAACTCCACATGATCTTCTGCTATCAAAATCACTTCCTTCAGTCCGCCTCCTTCAAGTGCCGCCTCCTCATCATCTTCCTCCCAATTCTCCGGAATAATCAATGCCAAAGGAATACTAAGTGTGAACACAGACCCCATGCCTGGCTCACTCTCCACGGTGATCTCTCCTTTCATAGTTCGTGCAAAATCCTGCACTAAGGACAAGCCAATGCCACTCCCCTGATTCAACTGCTGTCCATGACCTTCTGTGGTATAGAACCTCTCAAAAATCTTATGCTGATCTTCCACCGAAATCCCCACTCCTGTGTCTGATACCGACAGAATCAAAATCCCCTTCTCCTCATTTTCCTGTTGCAGCTCTAGGGCAACCGTAATTGCACCGTCTTCCTGCGTGAACTTAAAGGCATTGGAAAGTAAATTGAAAATGATCTTCTCCAACTTGTCCTGGTCAAAAATAGCTTGTTGACCATGGGTATTGGTCTCAAAACTCAGATGAATATGCTTGTTCTCTGACAATTCATGAAAATCAGCCACGCAATCTTTGATAAATTGGACCACATCGCCTTCTGAAGGATGAAAAGTTAAGCCCCCCTTTTCTACATTTTTCACATCCAGCAGTTGATTGATAAGCTTGAGCAATCTCCTGGCATTGCGCTGAATAATCTTGTATTGGCTAAGCAATCCTGTGTTTTCAGTGCCTGAAATCAAATGCTCCGTTGGAGTCAAAATCAAGGAAAGTGGCGTTCTGAATTCATGGCTGAGATTGGTGAAAAACTTGGTTTTCAAGCGATCCAACTCCTGTACTCGCTTGGCTTCGAGCATTGCTTGCTCACGTTCAAATTTTTCACGTTGACGAGTAAGAAAAGAGTTTCTGAAATAGAAAATAAAAGCCAGAATAGCCATTAGATACAAGAAATATGCAATCGGTGTCTTCCAGAACGGAGCCAGAATTTTAATATCCAAGCTGTACTCATAAGAGCTCCAGCCATCCAAAACTGTCCCCGGCTGCACGATCAAGGTATAATTCCCAGGATCAAGGTTAGTGAAGGTCACTTTTGCCAGGTCATCGTTGAGATAGATCCAATCGTCATTGAAGCCAATCAACTTGTATCTGTACTTGTTTTTTTCTGGGTAAAGGAAATTCAGCGCACTGAAACCAATGGAAAAAATATTCTCATCATGTCTCAATACTAACTTGTCCATATTCTCCAGAGATTTTGGAAGCAGAACTCGGTTGGAAAGCATATCCCCTACTTTCACCTCCTCATTGAAGAGCTGGAAGTCGGTAAATACAACAGCTGGATTGTTACGTTCGAAAGCAAAATTTTCGGATTTGAAAATATTGTAGCCATTTGGTCCACCAAAAATGAATTCGTTATTCCTGGTTTTTAACGCTGCATTTTTGTTGAATAAAGCTGCTTGAAGACCATCTTTCTGATCAAAGTTTTGGAAAGTAATGCTGTATGGATTCTCATTACGATTAACTTCTGCATAGCTTAAGCCCATCTGAGTACTTATCCAGAGATTGCTGTCATTGTCCTCCAGCAAATCAACAAGATAATCTGTAGGAAGCCCTTCCTCCTCACCAAAGTGTACAAATGAGCTATCAGGTTTATTAAAATAGTACAAGCCACTCATACTAGTGACCCACAATACCCCTTCTCTGTCCACAAACAGATCGCTGATATTCGAATCTATGAACCCATTCCCTTGGGTTTCGGAATAAAAAGCATTCTGGCCTGTCTCATAATTCAGCATATTCAGACCGCTTCCACCAGACACCCAAATGTTACCATCTTTGTCTTCCGCGAAGCCTGTGATGTATTGATTATTGGTGAAAAATGGAGCACTCCCAGCTGGGTAATTATGAAATGTCTTCCTGTCTTTTTCCAACATAGAAATCCCTGAACGCAATGTTCCTATCCATATTTTGCCAGTACTGTCCTCAAAAAGTTTCCATATACTTGGCCCGGGAATCCCAGATGTATTTTCAGGCAAATACTGGTAATTTTTAAATTCTTTTCCATCAAAACTTCCCAAGCCATTCAAATAGGTTCCTACCCAGAGAACCCCTTCCCGATCTATAATCAAATCCACAATCACGTCACCAGTTAAGCTTGACGCATTGTCGGGATCATGCTTGAATTGCTTATACGTATTAGTTTTTCTGTTGTGATAAAAAAGCCCTCCGCCGTTTGTACCTATGTATAGGTTTCCTAAACTATCTTCTGCAAAAGCATTGACATCATTGAATGGAAGCGAATTCAGATCAGCGAAATTTTTTCGCACATGTGAAAAGCGCAGTAGACCTTGATGATAGTATGCAACACCTTTCTTATGCGTACCTACCCAGATAATGTCCTCGTTGTCTTTATACAAAGAATAGATCACATTGTGAGGCATAGAATTATCCTGTGAATTCTCCCCCGTCAGATACTTGACAGTTCCTGTAGCCTTATCCAGTACATTGATTCCTCCATGATCTGTTCCCAACCAAATCTGCCCTTTTTTAGATTCTACGATGGCCTTCACCATATTATTGTTCAACCAAAAAGTACCTTGATCTTCCTGATTGGCTTCTATAGTATTCGAAAATCCATCAACTCGAAAAACCCCCAAATCACGCTCAGGATCAAATATCCAGGCATCTCCATCCGAATCAACCATGATTTCATAAGTAGCAACAGCGGGAATTTTCCCTTTTGGAAGCTTCAATGTTTTAGTGACTATCAGGCGATTTGGATCTAGCAAATCAATGATTCCGGAACTGTGGACTACCCAAATCATTCCATCAGGGGCTTCTGCTATGGCTGCAATTTGATTAGAGGAAAGGCTCCCCTTTTCGTTTGTCTTTTGCACATAGCTAGTCTTTCCAGTTTCTTCATCATAAATACTGAGACCTTTGGCTGGGTGGGTAAACCAAAATCTACTTTGGCGGTCCTTCATCAGCATTCCCACTGAATCAGAAGCTAGGTGATAGGTGGAAGAAAAAACCGTAACACCCCTAGAAAATTGCTCGTTTTCAGGATTGTAGATATCATAAATCCCGTTGACATTTTTCACCCAAAGTTTATCCTTTGGCCCTACAAAAATCTTGCTGATGTTATTGTGCGAAATGGATGTGGAATCCTTGGTATTCAAAAAAACTTTAGTGCGCGTACCATCATATCTATATAGACCGTAAGCTGTGCCGTACCACATCATCCCATCTGCATCTCTGATCATGCTCAGAATATTGGAATTGGATAATCCCAGACTTTCATCCAGGTTTCGAAACACCAGCTTCTCTACTTCAGCCTGACCAAAAACTGATCCCGCCCAAAGCATCAAAACACAAGCTATTCCACTTACCACATTTCCTTTCATACACCAGTAACTATGGGGGCCAAATTATGAGAATTAAAGGGAAAATTGTATCTCCATCTCAATTTTTAACAAAACCAGGTACTATTTTACATCAAAAAAGTCCGGTTGACAACTCTCAACCGGACTTTCAGAAATTATTTATAAAAGATATTTAGATAAATCTATTCAATAGATTCTCGAAGTATTCTTGCTTGCCACTAATCTGAAGAGGCTCACCTACTTCAGCAGCATGGTTTCTCAAGTCTTCCAGCGTGAAATTACCTGTTTCGAAAGACTTACCTTTTCCAGAATCAAAGCTAGCATAGCGATTCTTTCTTCTTTCTAGGTAGTCAGATTTCTCCAAGATATCCTGAGCAATCAGCATCCCTCTTGCAAATGCATCCATACTTCCGATATGTGCCAAGAAAAGATCATCCATATCAGTTGAGTTTCTTCTGATTTTCGCATCAAAGTTCACTCCACCGCCTTGGATACCTGCCGAGGTCAATATCACCAACATAGCTTCGGTCATTTCCTGTAAGTTCATCGCAAACTGATCAGTATCCCATCCATTTTGGTAGTCACCTCTGTTAGCATCGATACTTCCAAGCATACCTGCATCCGCACATACTTGTAGCTCATGTTGGAATGTGTGACCTGCTAGAGTAGCGTGGTTCACTTCGATATTCAATTTGAAATCCTTGTCCAATCCATGCTGTCTCAAGAACCCGATTACTGTAGCAGCATCGTAGTCATACTGGTGTTTGGTTGGTTCCATTGGCTTTGGCTCGATGAAGAAGGTTCCTTCGAAACCATTCTTTCTACCATAATCACGAGCTACAGTTAGGAATTGAGCTAAGTGCTCAGTCTCACGCTTCATGTCGGTATTTAACAAAGACATATAACCTTCACGGCCACCCCAGAACACATAGTTTTCACCACCAAGGGCAATAGTAGCGTCAATTGCATTTTTTACCTGCGCTCCTGCATAAGAAACTACATTGAAATCAGGATTGGTAGAAGCACCATTCATGTAGCGGGGATTGCTGAATACGTTGGCAGTTCCCCAAAGCAATTTCACACCAGTTTCCGCCTGCTTTTGCTTAGCATATTCTGTGATGATCTGCATTCTTTTTTCATACTCGGCTAGATTTGCTCCTTCGTCGATCAAGTCAATGTCATGAAAGCAATAGTATGGTGCCCCTATTTTGGTGATGAATTCAAAAGCCGCGTCCATCTTATCTTTTGCACGCTGAATAGGATCAGCAGCCGCATCCCATGGATGTACGATAGTACCTGGGCCGAACGGATCTCCACCAGTTCCGCAGAAGGAATGCCAATAAGCAATAGAAAATTTGAAGTGCTCCTTCATTGTTTTCCCACCGATGATACGATTTTCATCATAAAATCTAAATGCTAATGGGTTATCACTTTCTTTACCTTCGAAAGGGATTTTGTCGATTGACGAGAAATAAGTTTTTGACATTTTACTGAGATTTATTAGGTTTTTATAGGTTTGAAATTTCTTAAGTTTAATATCCGCAATGGTTTCAGGAGCGGATAATCACATTCTTTTTAATCCATTTTTTGGATTGCTTCCAAATGATTTTTCCAAGTGGAATATACTTCTTCGTATTGGTCAAAGAAATGTTCATTTGGCTCCACTGTCTCAAGCAGTTCAAGTCCGTGGAACGCTTCTGCTTCATTGGCATATACTCCTGCCCCAATTCCGGCACCTCTTGCAGCTCCCTGAGCACCATCAGTGTCATATAATTCGAGTACTACTTTATTCATATGAACAAAAGTCTTCCTGAAAACTGGGCTCAGAAACATGTTTGCTTTTCCAGCCTTTACAGTATTGAGGTCAAGACCCATTTCTTGCATGATTCTGAACCCAAAGGTAAGCGCTGAAACAATACCTTCCTGAGCGGAACGAATCATATGTCGTTTATCATGTTTCAAGAGATCTAATCCCATCATATGCGCTCCAACATGCTTATTTTGCATGATACGCTCAGCACCGTTCCCAAAAGGAATGAAAGTCAGCCCTTCTGAACCAATAGGTGCAGAACCGCCAAGATTATTCATTTCATCGTACTCGATATGAGCTGCGCCCATGGTTTTCTTCAGCCAGCTATTCAAAATACCCGTTCCATTCACACAAAGTAATACACCATAAGATGGGTTTGCTTCAGAGTGATTGACATGTACAAAGGTATTAACTCTTGACAAAGGATCATGAAGTGGCTTATCCGCAACTCCATAAACAGTTCCGGAGGTACCAGCAGTAGTAGCTAATTCTCCAGGCTTCAATACCTGAAGCGAGAATGCATTGTTTGGCTGATCTCCAGCACGGTATGAAATAGGCACTCCTTCTTCGATCCCAGTTACCTCGGATGCAAAGGCAGATACTCTTCCTTGTATAGAATAGGAAGGAACTACTTCAGGAATCCATGATTTGGAGATTTGATAGTTGTCTAGAACTTTTTCACTCAAGCCATTTTTCTGAAAATCCCAGAAAATCCCTTCGGATAACCCAGTTTCAGAAGTGCAAATCTCTCCGCTTAATCTCATCGCAATGAAATCTCCCGGAAGCATCATTTTATGAATTTTAGACGCAAGCTCTGGCTCATTTTCTATGACCCAGCGAAGTTTGGAAGCTGTGAAATTCCCGGGGGAATTGAGCAGGTTTTTTAGGCAATACTCTTCTCCAAGCTCTCTAAACGCCTTTTCTCCAATTCCTACTGCCCGACTATCACACCAAATGATAGATGGTCTGAGGACATTTTGATCCTTATCAACGAGAACTAATCCGTGCATTTGATAGGCTATTCCGATTCCTTTAAGTTCGCCTTTTTTCACGGCTGCCTTATTGATCACATAGCGTATTGAATGCTGTACATATTTCCACCAAGTCTCTGGGTCTTGCTCTGCCCAGCCTTTTTCAGGGGAATCTATAATCATTTCCTCTTCAGGAAAAGCTTTTGAAATCAAAGCCTTACCTGTATCTGCATCAAGCAAGGAGGTTTTGACAGAGGAGCTCCCGATGTCAATCCCTAGTAATAAACGTCTCATCTAAAATTATTTTACCAGAATACAATGTATAATGCCGCTGTGATACCAGCGATCAGAACCGCACCAATTTTGAACGTGGTACTTGTCTTGAACAGATCCTTATTGATGTCGATGCTATTTGGATGATTTTTCCCTTTGCCTTCTACCAAGCTAATGATGATCATCAATGCGGCTAAAACTAAGAACACTACTCCCATTCTGTCGAGGAAAGGAAGCGCAGGAAATATAATCTTCAAAAGTACTGACAGCGGAATACTCAAAGCAGCACCTGTCAAAGCGGCATTTGAAGTTGTTTTTTTCCAGAAAACACCAAAGAAGAAAATGGCAAATACACCTGGGCTAATGAAACCAGTATATTCTTGGATAAACTGGAATGCCTGATCAAGTGCTCCTAAAGCCGGAGCGACGATGGAGGCTACAGCAAAAGCAACCAACGCTGTAATTCGTCCAACTTTTACTTGATTGGCTTCAGAAGCGTCTTTCTTGATGTATTTATTATAAATATCCATCGTGAAAATGGTAGATGTACTATTCGCCATAGACGCCAACGATGAAACGATCGCAGCTGTCAATGCTGCAAAGGCAAGACCTTTCAATCCAACTGGTAACAATTGAAGTAAAGTTGGGTATGCTCTATCGGATTTAACAAGACCAGTAACTGGGTCTTTCATAGATTCAATGAACCCTACGTCTATGCCATTGTTTACAATCACATAAGCCGCAATACCCGGAATCACTACGATCAAAGGCATAAGCAATTTCAAGAAACCAGCGAAAATCATCCCCTTCTGAGCTTCATCCAAACTCTTGGCAGCCAAGGCTCTTTGGGTGATGTATTGATTGAATCCCCAATAGCTGAGGTTAGTGATCCACATACCTCCCACCAATACAGAAATTCCAGGAAGATCAAGATATGCGTCGCGCGTTCCTCCAGACCCATCAGGAATCATCATTTCTCCTTTGGATAAAATCATTGAGAAGTGTCCTGGAACTTCTCTTCTTAAAAGACCTAAGCCTTCCCAAGCGTCACCGCCACCTACCATCTGAAGCGCAATGTAAGTAGTCGCAAGACCGCCTGCGATCAAGAAAACCACTTGAATCACATCTGTCCAAGCTACAGCTTTCAGACCTCCATAGATAGAATAAATCATGGCAAATAGCGCCAAACCAGCAATTCCATACCCCATAGGCACATCAAGAATAGTATTTAAACTCAATGCACCTAAATACAATACCGATGTTAGGTTAACAAATACATACAGAAGCAGCCAGAAGATGGCCATTGTAGTTCTTACCCGTGTGTCATAACGATCAAGTAAAAAACCAGGCATGGTATAAATGCCCTTTTTAATATAAACAGGTAGAAAGAAAATAGCGACTACTAATAAAGTCACTGCAGCCATCCATTCGTAAGTGGAAATAGCCAATCCCAATGCAAATCCAGATCCTGACATCCCAATAAATTGTTCGGCAGAAATATTTGATGCGATCAGGGAAGCTCCTACCGCCCACCATGGCAAGGCTTTGGAGGCAAGAAAGTAATCTGAAGAATTTTTTACGTGGCCTTTCTTCTCACGGGAAACAAAAATACCCATCCCGATGATGAGCAAACAATAGCCAATAAAGACGGCTAAATCTAAAGGTTCTAAGAGCATAAATATTAGGTTAGGTTTTGGGCAGTTAGTTTGGGTAAACTACTAATCTTATTAGAATAGGACGATAAAGATAATATTTTCAAGATAAGCTGGATAATAAAAAGTGTCTTATTAAAATTAATCAAATATTAGTTGGAGAAATTCTAAGGGATCAGTCAAAAACTCCGCCCCTCTAAACTCACTTAAGTAGCTGATTCCAGATGAGTTACTTACAAAAACTCGATCTGCAAGTTCCAAATCTGAAATTAAATATTCTCCTTCTTCAAAATGTATTTTTTTTTGATCTAGGATATCCAATATCACTTGGCGACTAACCCCATTGATACAGCTGCAACTTAAAGCTGGAGTAAAAACCATCCCATCCTTTGTCCAGAAAATATTAGCTATGCTAGCTTCAGATATGAAACCACGGTAATCAAGTAAGATCATTTCATCCAATCCTCGTTCAAGTTTTTCTTGATTTGCTAATACATAGGACAATGAATTAAGAGACTTAAATGAGCTCCAAAGTGTGGGGAAAAGTTGGACTTTCGTCGAAACATCAGCTTTCTGCTTCACCGAAGGGGCGGTCTTAAATTCGGTAACTTGAAGGATTTGTTCAATTTCAGAGGTTTCAGGGGTGTATTTTCCAGACCCAGCCCGGGACACGTTCCATCTAATACGTTTTCGTTGATTTGGGAATTCAGCAGCAAACAAATCAAGAAGCTCTTTCTCATTTATCGCTTCCTGATCTAACCCAAGAATTAACATTCCTGACTTCAAACGTTGAATATGTTTGTCAAAAAATCTAATTTCATACCCATTCCAAACCATAGTTTCAAATAATCCATCTCCATAGCTCATTGCGCGATTAGGGAACTTTACTTTCGCATCAGCTGACCAAATTTCATTACCGGATGTTTTTTGAAAGATTGTTTCGATTTCGGTCATAAAAGTGTTCACAATCGGTCATAAGACCATTTTGTAGATAAATTAAGATGTTAAACTATTTAAATATGTGACCATTTAACTAGCATTTAATACAATAAACCTCATTTCTTGTATGAAATACCTAGAACGATTTTACCTTAGCACCAAAATTGGAATAAAAGAACCGGATGGCAAATAAAAGTAGCGTTTTTGATATGATTGGACCTATAATGATTGGCCCATCTTCTTCACATACCGCTGGGGTAGTGAGAATCGCAAGAGCTGCAGTTCGTGTTTTGGGAGGAAAACCTGACGATGCATCTATTACCTTTTACAACTCTTTTGCTAGAACCTACGAAGGGCACGGGAGTGATCGGGCTATTATCGGAGGGTTGATGGACTTTAAAACTGACGATGCAAACATCAAAAATTCACTTGAAATAGCTAAAGAAAATGGATTTACGTATCGTTTTAAATCAATAGGTAATTCATCGATACATCATCCTAATACGATCAAACTTAACCTCAGAAAAGGAGAACGAACGGTAGAAGTGGTAGGTGAAAGCTTGGGTGGTGGAGTGATCAACATTTCAGAAGTAGATGGATTTACAGCTAATTTCTCAGCTGCAGATCATACACTTATTATTAAAGCTAAAGATATCTCAGGGGCAATTGCCTTCATATCAGCAGTAATCGCGCAGGAGAAAGCAAACATTGCCACCATGTCTGTTTCCAGAAAAGGCAAAAATGATCTTGCTTGCCACGTGATAGAAATGGATTCTGGGATCCAAGAAATTACGCTTACCTATTTAAAATCATTATCCTGGATTACCGAATTAATTTATATACCTGACATTGACCTTTAACTACACAATGAGAAAATTCCTACTAGGCTTTGCCTTGGTGACTGGGATTGGTTTTTCATCATTCGCACAAGAAACAGTTACCCCTTCCTTTCCTATTGATTTGGAAACTGCTGTTGAAGTTGCTTTGAAAAACAACCTGACACTAAAAAGAAGTGAACTAAATCAACTCTCTAATGAAGCCACCTTACTTCAAAATCAGGGATCTAGATACCCAAGTCTAACAGCTGGTGGCTCATCTAATTTTAACTGGGGTAGATCCATCAACCCGGCTACCAACTTGTTTGAAACCCAGCGAATCGGTAACATTAACCTGAACGCTTCTTCCAATGCTACTTTATTTAATGGCGGCAGAATTAACAACACGGTAAATCAGACTAAGACTATTTTGGAGCAGGGGCTTTTTAATATTGAAGCTACTAAAAACACCATTACGCTAAATGTGATTAATTATTACGTCAATGTAGTTTTTAATCAAGAGCAAGTAAAAATCTCTGAGAACCAACTCAAAACGACTCAAGATCAATTGGCTCGGACCACTAAATTAGTGGATGCAGGTTCATTGCCATATTCGGATCAGCTGGATCTGCAGGCTCAATTAGCCACAAATAATGTGGATTTGATCAATGCAAAGGCAACCCTGAATGGTTCTTTATTAACTTTGGCACAAGCACTGCAAATCCCTTATACAAGCGATTTTGAAATTGAGAAGCCAGAACTAACTGTGGATGACACATTTATGGTAACTGAGTCATCTTCTACTATTTACCAGACTGCCGTAGAAACCATGCCAGAAATCAAAGCTGCATCACTAGGAGTTCTAAGTGCAGAATATGGAATTAAAATGGCCAAAGCAGGATATTATCCAACGTTATCAATATTTGGAAATTTGGGAACAAACTATGTGGATCTTTATGAAGCAAAATTTGGAGAACAGCTAGACATCAACTTTTCTCAGGCTGCAGGTTTACAATTAAGTGTTCCGATATTCTCTAGAATGAACAATAAAGCAAGCGTTCAGCGTGCAAATGTTCAAAAGAGTTTGGCAGAAGTCGCCGAATTGGAAGCTAAGAACCAATTGAGACAGGACATAGAAACTGCTTTCACAAATGCGTTGGCATCTGAGCAATCTTACCAAGCTTCACTGACTAGAATTACGAGTTTGGAAGAATCATTTAGAATCGCACAGCAACGCTTCGAATTGGGAGCTATAAATTCAGTAGATTTTCAGGTGGCTCAAAACAACCTATTTTCTGCTCAATCTCAACTTGTTTACGACAAATACACCTACATTTTCAGAGTAAAAGTTCTAGATTTTTACCTGGGCAATCCAATTAATCTTAATTAAACCATGGCCAATAAGAAATCAAATAAGCTATTGTATTACCTCTTTGGTGGAATAGTAGTCCTAATTATTTTTGCTGTAATCGCTAAAAATGCTGGATGGATAGGCGGAGCAAAAGAAACTCAAGTAGAAGTAGCCACTGTGAAAAGAGTCTCTATTGTAGAGAAAGTAAGTGCATCTGGAGAGATTCAGCCTGAAGTAGAAGTAAACCTTAGTCCTGATGTGGCAGGTGAGATTATCTCCTTGAATGTAAAAGAAGGTGATTCTGTCGCTTCTGGAATGCTTCTAGTGAAAATCCGACCTGATAACTTCATATCTGCATTGGACAGAACCAAAGCTAACTTCAGTCAGCAGGAAGCTAATCTATCTCAATCCCGTGCTGCCCTTCAGCGGTCTGAAGCGCAATTCACTCAAACGGAGCAAAATTTCAACAGACAAAAGACTTTGTATGAATCAAAGGCTATTTCTGATGCCGATTTTGAACAGGCTCAAGCAGATTTCATCTCTGCCCAAAAAGATTTAGAAGCAGCCAAACAAAGTGTTCGTGCCTCAGAATTCGTAGTGAAAAGTTCTCAGGCATCTGTAGATGAAGCATCTGAAAATCTAAGATTGACCAATGTTTACTCTCCTGTGAACGGGATTGTTTCCAACCTTTTGGTGGAGCAAGGGGAACGTGTAGTAGGAACTCAGCAAATGGCTGGGACTGAAATGTTGACTATTGCGGATCTATCTAAAATGGAAGTTCGTGTCGATGTAAATGAGAATGATATCGTAAGATTGAGCTTGGGAGACACTACTATAATAGATGTAGATGCCTATGCTTACACCAGTAAGACGTTTAAAGGCATAGTGACCAGTATTGCTAACACCGCCAATGCAAAAGCATCTTCAGACGCAGTTACTGAATTCAAAGTGAAAATCAGAATCTTGAATGATTCTTACCAAGATCTAGTTGACGAAGGAAAAAAATACCCTTTCCGTCCAGGAATGACTGCATCTGTTGAGATCCTTACAAACTCCAAAAACAATGCGCTTTCTGTTCCTTTGGCTGCTGTGACCACACGTGAGAGTAAGCAAGACACTTTATTAGCTGGGACCACCCGTGCAAAGGAGTTGGTTTTTATCAATGATGGTGGCGTTGCCAAAATAAAAGAAATCAAAACCGGTATTTCTGATTTTCAGAATATCGAAGTATTGGAAGGCTTAGCTGAAGGAGATCAAATCATCTCAGGACCTTATTTCATTGTAAGTAAAGATCTGAAGGAAGGTGATAAAGTAGCTCCTGTAGAAGGCAAAATCACAGCAATCAAAAAAGATTAATAGTTAGAATTCGAAAGAGTATTCTTTTCACTTTTTAACAATAAAAACCCCTGTGAACTACGTTTCACCGGGGTTTTTATTGTAGCTAGATATCCTAAATCATAAGACTTTATTGCCACTTTTTAAGTTGTGTATAGATCAGGTGCAGCGGAAATCCCATCACGTTGTAATATGAACCTTCTATTCTCTCCACTCCCATAAACCCAAGCCATTCCTGAATTCCATACGCACCAGCTTTATCCATGGGCTTGTATCTATGAATGTAATGCCAGATCTCATCTTCTTCCAGAAACCGGAACGTCACTATCGTCTCATCTTCCAGCGTGATTTGTCTTGTTTTATCTCTAAACGTGACTGCTGTCATCACTGAGTGAGTGGCACCAGAAAGACTTTTCAGCATATCAAAAGCTTCCTCTTCTGAGTTTGGCTTCCCTAGCACATGACCATCAGAAATCACAACTGTATCTGAAGTGATTAAGATCTCGTTTTCAGCCAGCTCGTCGTCAAATGCTTCTGACTTTAACTTAGAAAGGTAAGCTGCTACATATTCTGCTTGTATATCTTTCGGTATTGTCTCATCCACCGAGTTGACTTTCACCTCAAACTCCACTTCCAACCCTTTCAATAACTCCTGACGCCTCGGGGAATTAGAGGCTAGTATAATTTTTTTGCTTTTAAGGTTACTTAAAAAAGGCTCCATATTCGAATTCAAATTCATCTTGTTTAATACTGGCGAATAGTAATCCGCCGAGTGCTTTTGGGTAGAAATAGGTGGATTTCTGTGGCATCACTTCACCACTCCTGCAAACTTCCAATACTTGTGCTAATTCTAATTCCCGAGTAATCACCGCGAAACTTGCTTTACCTAAGCGCACTTCTTGAATGCATCTGGAGAAATTACGTTCGTAAACTAGCTGGTCAGAATTTCTTTGATCCGCCACTGCAATGCCCAAAATCTTCGCAAAAAGCACCTCATGAAGCACTGCAAGATCAAGCTTTCGAATGCTCTCGGGCAAATGCTGGTTGATCTCACTCTCTTTTCCTGCTTTCAAGTGCAAGGTGTAGCTCTCCTCTCCCATTACTAATCCAAAGGTATACTGTTTATGAAAAGCATACGCACCCAATTCCTCAGGATCTGCAAATTTCTTCACAATAAACCATTGATTGATCTTTTCGAGAAACTCTTCTTGTGATAGCTCCAATCCGTAAAACAGCCGATGTGTTGGAAGGATTTTCAGATGATTTCCACTCGTATTTGTGAGATACATCAGGTGATAATCATAGCCTTTCCATTTAGTATCAGGCAGTTTACCCTGCATCGATTTTCTATATTCAATAGCTCCTTCTAGCCTGTGGTGTCCATCAGCAAGAATCACCTGCTTATTTTTTAATACCTGAACAAACTCCCGAATAATCACGGGATCCTGAATCACAGCCATGACTTCGCGCACGCCTTGGTAATCTTCAAGTTCATACAAAGGCGCAGCAATCACCTCATCCATGTATTTCTCGAGCTCTTCCTCAGGATCCACATATAAGCCATGAGTTGGGCTCGCTTGGATTTGTGTTTTACTCAAGAGTTCTATTCTATCATTCACCGCAGACACGATGGTATTCTCATGTCTTAAAATCACTTCATCACTCCAATCATAAGCCTTGATCTGCGCTATAAATCCCTTTCTGCAACGCTCGTCATGCTCTCCCGGAAGTCTGAAGTACTGATAATACACATAAATCCCTGGCAAAGTATCCTGCTCGATGATTCCTTCTCTTTTCCATTTGATGACTGTTTCCAGAGCATTTTGAGCAGGATCACTTCCTTGAGGTACGGAGAGATGAATACTATTTAGCGGATTTTCATAGAGTAACTGCCGCTGTCTTGCTGAAACTACATCAAATAGCGGTGCAGTTAATTCCTCCATTTTAGGCGTCAAAGCTTCAGCATATCGCCAAGCTTTCACTGGTAATATCTCTGCCATGTTACTGAAGCCTATTTCTCCACGCTGATTCCTCCTTGGCTGTTGAATCAGACTGGAAATTTCCCGAAGTCTTGTTCTTAGTAAAAAACTCCACTGCCAAGGCAGAAAGTAATTCCAACTCTGACTCCGAAAACTGCTGATCCAACACTGATGGAGTGAAATAATTCTCTACAAACTTGGTGTCAAAATTTCCGCTTATAAATGCTTCATGCGTGATCGCAAACTTGCAGAATTCTAGTGTAGTCTGAATTCCAACAATCTTATAATCATCGATGGCGCGTACCATCTTTTCAATTGCAGCGGTTCTATTTTCTGCGTGCGTTATCAGCTTCGCAATCATAGGATCGTAATAGATGGGAATATCCATTCCTTCTTCGAATCCATCGTCTACTCTGATTCCAGCTCCTTGTGGCCGCTTATAGGTAGTCAATCTCCCAATATCTGGAAGGAAATTATTTGATGGATCTTCAGCGTAAACACGAATTTCCAGTGAATGTCCGTTAATTTTCAGGTCATCCTGAGAAAATGATAGTGACTTACCCTCAGCCACCAAAATCTGCTCTCGTACTAAATCCTTCCCCGTGATCATTTCTGTGACAGGATGCTCTACCTGAAGTCTGGTATTCATTTCCAGAAAATAGAAGTCCAATTTCTCATCCACAATAAATTCCACCGTACCAGCTCCATAATAATCACATGCTTTCGCCACGCCTACTGCTGCTTCGCCCATAGCCTTTCTCATCTCTGGCGAAACCACCGCTGAAGGTGCCTCCTCTATTACTTTCTGATGTCTTCGCTGAATAGAACACTCCCGCTCAAAAAGGTACACAATATTTCCATGCTGATCTCCCAGTACCTGAATCTCAATGTGCCTGGGAGAAGTAATGTACTTTTCTATAAAAACTGCGCTATCACCAAACGACGATTGAGCTTCGCTCACTGCACGCTGCATTTGCTCTTCAAACTCCTCCTCATTCTCGACTATCCTCATTCCTTTTCCTCCTCCGCCGGCACTGGCCTTGATCAATATTGGATAACCAATCTCTGAGGCTCGAGCTTTGGCCACAGGAATGTCAGAAATTGCTTCTTCTGTACCAGGAACTAAGGGAATATTGTATTTCGCTACTGCCTGCTTCGCTGCAAGCTTAGATCCCATCACTTCGATAGCTTCTGGAGAAGGACCAATAAAAATCAATCCTGCCAGCCTTACTTTTCTAGCAAAATCCGCATTCTCAGAAAGAAATCCATACCCAGGATGAATTGCATCCACTACTAGATCCTTGCACACTTCAATGATCTTCTCCCCCAATAAGTAGGACTTAGCGGATTGGGGAGGACCCAAACATACCGCTTCATCAGCGAAAAGTACATGTGGAGAAAGTCTATCTGCCTCACTATAAACAGCTACCGTTGCTATGCCCATTTCGCGGGCTGTCCGCATAATCCGCAAGCTGATTTCTCCCCTATTTGCAACAAGTATTTTTTTGATTTTTGCCATTATCTCTGGTATTAAAAGCTAATATTTTGGGTTTTGGCTAAATAAAGAAAATATTCTGAGCTTTGTTAAGAATCACTTGTTTCACCAACGATTTTTGTTTGGGAGGCATTTAAGTTTTATTTTTGTCGGATTTTAATGAACAGATCATTAAATCCATTATCACTTAAATTCGAAACGCTTTGGATCTATTTGCAAAATTAAAAATGAACATGGGCCCCTTGGGCAAACACTCTGAGTTTGCAGACGGCTATTTCTCCTTCCCAAAACTTGAAGGGGAAATTGCTCCGAGAATGAAATTTCAGGGGAAGGATGTTCTAACCTGGAGTTTGAATAATTACCTAGGCCTAGCAAATCATCCTGAAGTACGTAAAGCTGATGCTGATGCGGCCGCTGAATACGGTGCCGCTTATCCTATGGGCGCACGTATGATGTCAGGACAAACCACCCTTCACGAGCAATTAGAGGATGAATTGGCAGCATTTGTCAAGAAAGAAAAAGCCTACCTATTGAATTACGGATACCAAGGTATCATGTCGGTGATCGACTCGCTTTTAGACAGAAAAGATGTAGTTGTTTATGATTCTGAATGTCACGCTTGTATCATCGATGCGCTTAGAATGCACTTGGGTAAGCGTTACGTTTTCCCTCATAATGACATTGAAAACTGCGAGAAACAATTAGAAAGAGCCACCAAACTTGCTAATGAAACTGGCGGAGGAATCTTAGTAATTACCGAAGGAGTCTTCGGGATGACAGGAGATCAAGGCAAGTTGAAAGAAATCGTTGAGCTCAAGAAGAAATTTGAATTCAGACTACTAATTGACGATGCGCATGGTTTTGGTACCATGGGTAAAACCGGAGCAGGTACAGATGAAGAGCAAGGAGTTCAGGATCAAGTAGATCTTTACTTCTCCACTTTTGCTAAGTCTATGGCTAGTATTGGTGCCTTCATTGCGGGTGATCCTGAGGTGATTTTGTTCTTGAGATACAACATGCGTTCTCAGATCTTCGCCAAGTCTCTTCCAATGCTTTTGGTAAAAGGTGCCTTGAAGCGTCTTGAATTACTGAGAACTCAGCCTGAGCTTAAAGATAATCTTTGGACAATTGTTAACGCACTTAGAAAAGGCCTTCATGAGAATGGCTTTAGCACTGGGAAATCAAATTCTCCTGTTACCCCAGTAGTACTGAACGGTACTGTCGGTGAAGCTGCTGCCTTGACAAAAGACCTTAGAGAAAACTTCGGTATCTTCTGTTCTGTAGTAATTTACCCTGTGATACCTAAAGGAATGATTATCCTCAGACTGATTCCTACAGCTGTTCATACTTTGGCAGATGTAAAAGAAACGATCACTGCATTTGCTGCAATAAAGGAGAAATTAACCAGCGGTATTTATAAAAATTCCGAGTTTGCAATTTCGGTTGGTGAGTAAAAATAATTCAAAAAAAATGCCCTCTGGATTGATTTAGCAAGTATTTGGGCTATATTGAATTGTAAATAAACTTATCATCAACTCTAAAAACACACTTTTACTATGAGCAAATTTAGTGAAGTAAGCGAACTCGTTAATTCTCTTAAAGACGATTTTGAAAAGTTCTATGACAAGGGAAATCAGGCAGCAGGTACCCGAGTTAGAAAAGGAATGCAGGACTTGAAAAATATGGCTCAGGACATTCGCAAAGAAGTTCAAGACATGAAGAACGCAGGTTGATTCCCAAAACAAAAAAAGGTGACTAATTAGTCACCTTTTTTTATGTGTAATGAAATAAAATGGAGTTTAAAACTCCACTTTATTATTGTCCTCATTGATATCTGCGAGTCTTTTGCTAGGGTCAATCTCGATAGATTTGATGCTATCTGATTTTTTATTAATCGTAATGGTCTTAGTAAGATTAGTCCATGGCCAATCCTGGGAAATCGCTCTGGAAGGAGCTCCAGCTTCAGGAGCTTTTTCACCTCTCATGATTTCCAATGGCAAATAAACCATCTCCGAGGTACCATCCTTGTATGTAATGACCAAATCTATAGGCATTGGCATTAAACCTATTCGCTCTAACGTGATTTCAGTCTCTTCACCTTGGCCTTTTACAGATTTAATTCCATAATCGATCGTTTTGGTAGTATATACAAAGTATTCTTTGTACCAATCCAGTTCCAAGCCGCTCTCTTTCTCCATAATGCGTACAAAATCATTCACATTTGGGTGCTTGAAGCTCCACTTGTTGAAATAGCTATGTATTCCTTTGTCTCTAGCTTCCTCGCCAATAATATAACCCATTTGAGCCATGAATACGGCACCTTTAGAGTAAGCAGCAGCACTGTAAGCTGAATTGGTATTGTAATGATCCGAGTGAGTGCTCATCGGCTCTTCTTTACCAGAACTCACCAATCTATAATACCCTGCATATGAACCTCTAAGCGGGTTTTCGCTAGGACGGAAAATAGCAGAAGAGGTTAGAGAAGCAGCATAGCTGGTAAATCCTTCGTCCATCCATGGGTAAAGCGCCTCATTGGTTGCGATGACACCCTGATACCAGCTATGTCCCAACTCGTGAATCATTACACCTACTAGGCCATTGAGGTTACGACCACCAGTCACCAATGTCGACATTGGATATTCCATACCACCATCTCCGCCTTGAATCACTGAGAACTGCTTGTATGGATATTGACCAAAATGCTCAGACATAAACTCGATAGCCTTAGGAGTATAATCCATCAGTTTTACCCAGTTTTCAGTAACATCATCACCTGGAATATATAAATGATGAACTGTCACGCCACTTTCCATAAGAAATTTATCGTGTCGGTATTTAGGATCTGCGGCCCACATAAAATCATGTACCTTAGGCGCTTTGAAATGCCAAGTCAGGTTCTCTCCTTTTGCAGGAGCTACGTTTACTCCTTCATCTTCATAGCCATGACCTATCTCATTTGGGTTTTGCAAGTAGCCCGTTCCTCCAAGTACATACGTTTTATCAATGGTGATTTTCACATCAAAATCTCCCCAAATACCATAAAATTCGCGACCGATGTAAGGATTCGCATGCCATCCTTGCTCATCATACTCAGACATTTTCGGATACCACTGAGACATAGAATACCTCACTCCTTCACCACTATCTCTTCCTGATCTTCTTATTTGTAGAGGTACTTGACCATTGAAGGACATTTCAAACTTAACATCTGAATTTGGCAAAATCGGCTCTGTAAGTTCTACTTCAAGTATAGTCCCTACTTCACTATATTTCAATGGCTTACCATTCATTGTCAAGCTACTCACGCGTAAGTAACCAATCTCATCTGGCTTCAATTTGCTAATTCTATCTCCAACTCTGCGATCAGGGTCAGCAATACTTCTAGACCGCTCATCCATCATACTACCTGGCTGAAAAGCATTATAGTATAAATGATAAAAAACCCGGTCCAACGTGTCAGGAGAATTATTTGTGTAGATCAATACCTGCGTTCCTTTGTATTGATTGGTTTCGACGTCCATAGTGACGTCCATTTGATAATCAGCAGCTTGTTGGAATCTTCCTGTTTGTGCAAAGATTTCACTGCTAAGTATCATTAAAAGAAAAAGCCCATAAACAGGCTTAGCCAACTTAATATGCATAGTGATTATTTTTTTGACAAAGAAAAGTAAATCCAAAAGCGTTCCAAAACCACCTGTAAAAAACAAGGGCACCAGAATCATTCTGGTACCCTTGTTTAAAATATCAAGTCCTTTAAACTATTTAACTTTCGTAATGCTTATCGTAATACTCCTGATATGCACCGGAAGTCACATGATCAAGCCACTCCTGATTATTCAAATACCAATCGATAGTAATTTCTATCCCCTCTTCAAACTGTAAACTTGGCTCCCAGCCTAGCTCATCTTTGATCTTGGTAGCATCGATGGCATACCGCATGTCATGTCCGGCTCGGTCTTTTACGTAAGTGATCAGTTTCTCAGAAGTTCCAGCATCACGACCTAGCTTCTCATCCATTTTTTGGCAAAGTAACTTTACTATATCAATATTCTTCCATTCATTGAATCCACCAATATTGTAGGTTTCTCCAGCTTTTCCTTGATGAAAAACTGTATCTATAGCTCTCGCATGATCTTTCACAAATAACCAATCACGGATATTTTCCCCTTTACCATATACCGGCAGAGGTTTGTTATTTCTGATATTGTGAATGCAAAGAGGAATCAGCTTTTCAGGAAAATGGTTTGGACCATAATTGTTTGAACAATTCGAGACCACAGTTTTCATTTGATAGGTGTTCGCATAAGCTCTTACAAAATGATCTGATGCTGCTTTAGAAGCTGAATAGGGAGATTGGGGATCGTATGAAGTAGTCTCCAAAAAGAACCCACCATCATGCAAGGAGCCATAAACTTCATCCGTAGAAACGTGGTAAAACAAGTGCTCAGAGAGATTATCCTTCCAGAATTCCTTTGCTGCATTTAACAAATTGACAGTTCCAAAAACATTGGTCCTCACAAAAGCCAATGGATCAGTGATTGATCTGTCTACGTGTGATTCCGCTGCCAGATGTATTACATCTGTGATGTTGTGCTTTGTAAAAATAGCTGCAAGTGCTTCTGCATCCTGGATATCAGCTTTCTCAAAAGCATAATTTGAAGCTCCTTCTACAGCTTTTAAATTCTCAAGATTTCCAGCATAGGTCAACGCATCGAGGTTGACGATCTTATATTGTGGATATTTTTCAACGAAAAGTTGTACAACATGGCTGCCGATAAATCCGGCTCCACCTGTGATCAATATTGATTTGCTCATCTTATTTTTTGTAATAGTCTAAATACCAATCGGTGAAAGATTTCACTCCCTGGTCAATTGGTGTATTTGGTTTGTAGCCTGTATCTCTTACTAAATCAGAAACTTCTGCGTGAGATGAAAGTACGTCTCCTGGCTGCATTGGAAGCAAATTCATTTCGGCTTTTTTGCCCAATCCTTTCTCCACAGCATGTATGTAATCCATCAATAAAACTGGAGCAGAATTCCCAATGTTGTATACTTTGTATGGAGCTACAGAACTTCCCGGATCAGGATTCTGCCCATCAAAATCAACATTTGGACGTGCGGGCCTATCTGCAACTTTGATCACACCTGTCACTATATCATCTATGTAAGTGAAGTCTCGCTTCATTTTGCCATAATTGAACACCTGAATCGGCTCACCTTTCACGATGGCTTCTGTAAACAGGAACAATGCCATATCTGGTCTACCCCATGGACCATAAACCGTAAAGAATCGCAAGCCTGTGGTAGGAATATTGAACAAGTGACTGTAGGTATGCGCCATCAGCTCATTAGACTTCTTTGAAGCTGCATACAAACTGATCGGGTGATCTACTGAATCAGAAGTGGAGAATGGCATCTTCTCATTTGAACCGTAGACAGAACTGGAGGAGGCATAGACCAAATGCTGGACTGGATAAAAGCGACAGGCTTCCAGTATATTCAAGAAAGCGACGATATTACTTTCTATATAAACTTCTGGATTGCTCAAAGAATATCGAACACCCGCTTGAGCAGCCAAATGGATGACTACATCAAACTTTTCTTGTGCAAAAAGATCAAGAAGTGTTTCCTTAACAGCAAGATCCTGCTGGATAAATCTATATGTTGAATTGGTTGTAGATTGGACAATCTGCCCCTTTTCCACTTGCTCTCGATGAATTCCCATATGCTCAAGTCGAGCATATTTCAGATTGATATCGTAGTAATCATTGATTATGTCTAGCCCGACTACCTCATCTCCTCTGTTCAAAAGCTGCTGTGCAACGTGAAAACCAATAAATCCGGCAGTTCCGGTAACCAGGTATTTCATATGATTATGATTTGTCTTTTAAAGGCCAATCTGAATCTAGCATACTAAATAATCATCTCAGGATGTGACATTTCTGTCATGCTTGATTTCATAGGTGAAAATTCAAGTGTTTTGACGCCTAAATATAAGCTATTCCACGCTATCGGCCTCCTTCAAAAGGAACTGGTATTGAGTGAAAATCTCATTTTGAATTTGAGTTCGTTCATAGTTTTGACAAACTTCTTGGTAAAGATTAGCCGCTAACTCTGCTATTTTGTCGCGTTTGACATAGGAAAACTCCATCGCCTCCTTCAAAATTTCCACATTTTTAACAGGAAAAATTAATCCAGTTTTCTGCTGAGTGATTACATCTGTATTTCCAATAATATCTGAACAAATCACTGGAAGTTCCATCGCTCCTGCTTCAAGAAGCACATTTGGAAAACCTTCACGATGTGATGGATGAACTAATACATCTGCCAATGCTAAGTAATGAGCTACATGGTCAGACCAATCAATCTGAACAATTCTAGGGTGATCAGTGATTATTTTAATTGTCTCAGGACTGAGCGGATTTAGATCCTGTTCAAAACTTCCCAGAAGCACAAGTTTGGATTTACCTACGATTTTCGAACTCAAAAAAGCATCAACCAACTCTTCGATTCCCTTGTCTTTGACCAACCTACCAACCGAAAGCATGATAAAATCATCCTCTCCCGGAAGAATCCGCATGGTGGCAGCTACTAAATGGTTTTCCTTCAAAACTCCTCGGTTAAACTTCTCCAAATCCACTCCATTTGAAGACCCTTTACCGATTACTGTCAATTTCTCAGAAGGGCATAGATTATTCTCAATCACAAAGTTTTTTAAGCCAATAGAATTTGGCCAAACATGAGAAGCATAGCTGTAGGTAATCTTCTCCATTTTCTCCAGAAGACTCTTTTTTCCACCTTCAGCAGCCATGTATGGAATCCCCGCCAGCGTGTGGATCCTTACTTTCACACCAGCTAATTTCGCAGCAATCATCCCCAACAATCCCGCTTTTGGGGTATGTGTGTGCACAATATCAGGTTGCTCTTTCTTGATTAACTGATACAATTGCCACAGACATTTTAAATCTTGGAATGGAGTAATTTTACGGGTAAAAGGAATCACCTCATGCCTAACTCCTTCCTCCTTGACTACTTTGGAAACTTCTCTGCCATCGGCACTTACCATCAGTACATCCCAACCCTGCTCCCTCATAAACTTCATTTGACCAGCGAGTAGCAGTTTGAGAGAAATCGGAACGGTGGTTATTCTAATAAGTTTAGGCATCAAAAAGGGTTTCTATCTAAAACGACGAAGGTAAGACTTTTGAGTCTTTTAACCCTGAAAAAATGCAAATGGTATTCCAAAAAGTAGGCTTATAGAATTTCAATTGTTCGAATTTCGACTTTAATTTTTTGATCAGAGCCAACACTTCTTATTTCTTCTGAATAAATAGGCCAACCCCAACCATGAATTACTGAAACATTTTCTACAGTATTTGAAAGTGAACCAACTTCAGCCATCAATCCATTCAATTCTTCCTCCGTGGCTTTTGGCATCATAATTTTCAGTACTAATCTCGTTTCGGAAACTAATTGCTCAGAATTTGCTTCTGAAAGCGATACTATCCTATAATCATTGTCTTCAGGAAAAATTTCTTCCAAAAGGACATAAACCTGGGTTTCCAACCTATTCTTCCCTAATACATTTGGAGAGTTTATAACCCCGGACATTTCCTCTCCAAGTTTGTATTCAGCACCGTGAAAATTAAGAAACTGCAAGACATCCTTAATGCTTTGTGTTTCAATGGAATTCTTGGTTTTATAGCTTGCGAAGGTTTGATCCACCATTTCATTAATCTGAGGGACGTTTCCAAACATCGACTTAAGAGTATCTCCGCTCTTTCTATAAAACTCACTAATATCTTCCCAGTTTGTCACCTCTTGAAAAGCTCCATATTCATCTGTTCGAAATTTAACTAATGAACCCTCCGAAATTGTCATCAACTTTTCCATTAAACTTTGGTATGCAGAATCCCTTTCCCCTAGATTCAATACAAAATCCCGATATGTCCAAGACACTTCATAGCTGTTCTCTGTACTATCCAAAACCTCCATATCTACCACATACGCTATCTCATTCCATTTACTCGTGTCAGTACCTATTATTTCAAATGAAGCTAGCGTAATTTGGTAGGAGTTAGTCTCTTTTAAATCCCAGTAAGCAATTGTTCTCACTGTGGAGTCTTCCATGTTAATCTGTGAATATGCTACCTGAGACATGACCACAAGCATGATCAAGAGAGAAATTTGTCTTTTCATAAACTTTCAAATAGTCCGCAAGAAAGGTAATTTCTCGAATCAAACTACTTCTTCTTTTTTCAAAACTTTAAAAATTCCAAGAAGTACTGCATACAATCGAGTTGTTCTCCATACCTAAAACAGTAATAACTAGTTCAATCCCCTTCTTCCAACTCAAAAATCTCCTCTAGTCTAATTCCAAAGATCTTTGAAATCTTAAGAGCCAAGACAGTGGAAGGCACATACTTCCCAGCCTCAATACTGTTGATAGTTTGCCGGGACACACTGACTTTTTCCGCCAGATCCTGCTGTGTCAAATTATGTCTGGCACGCTCAATTTTTATGGTATTTTTCATTTATGGCAATAGTACTTTCGGTATTCAAACTAATTACAACACATTAATCCTTAATCCTTTGAAGCCATAAACTTCTGATATTGAAATGCTGCGTAGATGTAAGCGTTCAACAAGAACAATACTAAATAGGCTGTGAATATCTCTGAGTTAATACTATCAAAGCGTAGGTAGTTGGTTAGCATTAAAGCACTAATACCCCAAATCAGCCAATAAGAGCCTGTTTGAAATGCCTGAAGTCTGAACGACTTAATCATCTCATCTTCATCTTTCTCTCTGGAAAGATTCAGCAACCCAAAGCCAATTGCCCAGCAACCGTAAATCACTTGGGCAGATTCATCCGGACTTATATCCATCTTAGTAATAGCCATCCCAATGACTAGGATAACAGGAAGCGGGAAAAACATAAACGCTACTTTCTTCCAAACAGGAGAAAGTAATGGCACATGTAATATTGATTTCTCTTTCATAAGACAAAATTATTTTACCAAATGTAAAACAAACTTTACTTTATGTCAAGCTTTTTTGTCTACCATTTTTAAATTTAAAATTGACTAAAGGAATTAAACCTGTACAATATTTTATGAATTCGCATAAAAACAGTCGTATTGTTTACCTTTAAACAATAAATCCAATCAAAAATTATATTTTCTATGATTTCGAAAATGAAAATAGCCATCATCGGCTGTGGTAACCTGGGAGCATCTATTGCAAATGGCTTGTTGGGAAGAGATGATTTTGATCCAAAAAACTTAACGCTTACCAAAAGGCATATAGATAGTCTGGGTGATTTTGCTGCAAAAGGGGTGAAAATCCAAAGTGACAATGTATCAGCTGCAGCAGGAGCAGACATCATCATTCTAGGTGTGAAACCCTATAACATCACTCCTATTCTGAACGAGATCAAACCTACTCTAGATCCTACTAAACAAATCATCATCTCGTTGGCGACTGGAATAACGTTGGCAGAAATGTATCAGGTAATTGATCCTACAAGTATTGCCTTCCGAGCCATGCCAAATATTGCGGCGGACATTCAGGAATCGGTGACCTGTGTTTGTTCCCAACATGCCAATCTGGATCAAATTCAGCTGGTTTCAGAACTATTCGATGGTATTGGATTTACTATTCCAATTGACGAAAGCTTGATGGAAGCAGCAACTGTGTTAGGCGCTTGTGGAATTGCCTATGTGTTGAGGTTTATGAGGGCTATGATCCAAGGTGGAATTCAAATCGGTTTTGATTCGGTCACAGCAAGTAAGATAGTAAACCAAACTGTAAAAGGTGCTGCAGAATTAATGATCCAAAAAAACATGCATCCCGAAGCTGCTATAGATAAAGTAACCACACCTAAAGGCTGCACAATAGTAGGATTAAATGAAATGGAGCACCAAGGGTTCAGTTCAGCAATGGTAAGAGGGGTTATTGCCAGTTACGAGAAAATAGCGAAATAATCGATTTGGTAATGAATTAGTAATATTCAAGGAATATTAAATCTAAATCAGGAAAAATTACTATTTAATTCAATAAGAATAGCTTTATCATTGTTTTTCTTTTGAATCTTTTCACTAGATTTGTCTCGGGTGATAAACAACTTTTGCAATTCCTTTTTCAATGAAACGATTTTTAAAGGAAGGACTGTTTGGTACTTTTTCTTCCTTCCTTTCATGTTTCTCTTTCCATCAAAAAAGCCTTCCGATATAAATCAGAAGGCTTTTTTGATGGTTTCCTCAGAGCAAAGGATCAGTTAAAAATCTCTTCAAGCTTAGCCCTCAGACTGGGGCCACGTAGGTCTTTTCCAATAATTTTTCCATCTGGATCTATTAGGTATGTGGCAGGGATTGCATTTACCTGATAGAGCTCCGCTGCTACGGAATTGAAATATTTCAAATCAGAAACCTGAGTCCAGGTCAATCCATCTTCCGCAATTGCATCAACCCAAGCTTCTTTGGTCCGGTCTAATGATACTCCAAAAACCTCAAAACCTTTGTCCTTATATTCATTGTAGAGTTTGACCACATTTGGATTTTCCTCCCGGCATGGCTTACACCAAGCTGCCCAAAAATCAATCATCACATATTTACCACGTAAATCAGAAAGCTTTACAGTCTCTCCGGCAGGATTTGGAAGTTCAATTTCAGGCGCTACTTGCCCCATGGATAATGCTCTCATATCATCCAATTGCTGCTTGAGCTGAATAATTGTCTTCGTCTCTGGATACTTCTCATCTAATTTGGCAACTAGACTATCCATAAACTGGAAATCATTCTTAGGATTCAGAAGTCCTATAGCCGCCAAAGAAGCAAAGCTATCTCCCATACTGTTGATCACATTCTTCACTTCAGTTGACTGGTTACTTTCCAAGGCCATTGCATCAGTTTGAATCTGCTTTATTGCTTCTGTATCATTTTCCCCCATCGCTTTATAATACGCTTCATTGAGAGCATTGACCTTAGTCTGATAAGCCTCCATAAGCTTTTCTATCTTCAGCATCTCCTGAGAATCCTTTGAGCCTTCAATCGCCAAGCTCTCAGGATTTGAAAAATCATAAGCAACTTTCACGTCATCTTTAAAAAGAGCCAGTCTCACTGACTTTTGCCCATACAAATTCAATTCATAGAATGTAGGAGAATCCACTGCTACCTCATATTCAAATTTACCTTTGTTATCCAGTTGAAGAGTATCTAGAACCTTAGGACGACTTTCAGTAAATTGGGAAAGTATCACTGCCCCCGCAGGCGCATTTTCTATAGTACCTGAAATTTGAACTTTCCCGTCATTTACCTTCTTTTCCTCACAGGAAAAAATGGACAAAAGGATAAGTAAAACAATACCGTTCATTCGATTTAACATGGGGTTATTTCTCTAATAATTCTGTCAATAATTTCGTCGCAACTTTTGGGTCTGCTTTTCCTTGGGACTTCTTCATCACTTGTCCCATAAATAAGCCCATTAAGCCTTTTTTACCGGACTTATATTCTTTCACCTTTGCTGCATTTGCTTCCAAAACCTCCTCTACTATAGGCCTTAGCGAGCCTTCATCACTCTCCTGAATCAAATTCAGTCGCTGCGCTATTTCCATCGGACTTTCGCTTACACTCTTCAGCATTTCCGGGTAGAGATTTTGCGAAGCTGCTGTATTACTTACCTTTCCAGCATCGACCAAAGCGATCAACGCAGCAAGAGAATCGGTACTGATAGGGAAATCTACGATTGAAAGAGATTGCTCATTCAAAGAGGACTTCACAGATCCCATCATCCAGTTAGACGCTGCTTTATAGTTTGGGGTTTTGGAGCAAAGCTCATCAAACCATAAGGCAACTTCCTTCGTCTCCGTCAAAAAGCTCGCATCATAGGCAGGAAGACCGTATTCCTCCACAAACTTTTTGTGAAGATCTCTAGGCAGAACTGGCATGCTAGCTTTGACAGCATTTAGCCATTCGTCGGAAATTACCACCGGGCTCAGATCCGGTTCAGGGAAATAACGATAGTCGTTCAAGTCCTCTTTGGTACGCATACTAGCAGTGAGTCCAGTATTTGCATCAAAAGTTCTGGTTTCGGAAATCACCTCTTCACCAGCTTCTATCAAACCTATCAGGCGTTCATGCTCATGTTCAATGGCACGGAATACATTGCGGAAGGAATTCATATTCTTCACTTCTACCTTTTTGCCTAATTCTTTTGAGCCTTTCAGCATCACAGACACATTGGCATCGCAGCGTAGCGAACCTTCCTCCATATTTCCATCACAGATATCTAAGTATTTCACCAGCTTTTTCACCTCAGCAAGAAAAGCGTAGGCTTCTTCTGGGCTATGAATATCAGGCTCAGTTACGATTTCTATCAATGGAGTACCGGCGCGGTTAAAATCCACTAAAGTATCCGGTTCTTCAGCTAGGTGAATGGATTTTCCGGCATCCTCTTCCATATGGACACGGTTGAGAATCACATCCTTTTTACGGCCGTCAGCCAGCTGAATCGGTACAGTCCCGCCTACGCAAATTGGACCTTTGTCCTGTGTCAACTGATAGCCTTTTGGAAGATCCGGATAAAAGTAATTTTTGCGGGCAAAGACATTGTGTCGGGTAATCTCAGAATTACAAGCCAACCCCATTTTGATGGCATAGGCAATTGCTTTCCGGTTGACTTTCGGTAAGGTACCAGGGTGACCAAGGGTAATTACCGAAATCTGTGTATTCGGCGATTTGCCATACTCGTTAGCATCAGCAGCAAACATTTTACTCTCAGTCAAAAGCTGCGCATGCACCTCCAAACCGATGATCAATTGATATTTATTCCTTAATTCTTCGCTTAGCATCCGCGCATTTTTTTCTATTTTCTAAAGATATAACTCCTTGGCTTTGGTCACTACATTTTCTAGTCCAGCTAGATTTTTTCCTCCAGCAGTGGCAAAAAACGCTTGTCCACCACCTCCACCTTGGATCTCTTTAGCCAATTCCCTAACGATTTGACCTGCATTTAGATTTTTACTAGCAATTAACTCTTCATCTATAATCACCGCAATCTGAGGTTTATCCTCCACTTTTGCTGCCAAAATCACAAAAGCATGCTCAGTCTCATTTTTCAGCTCATAAGCCAGCTTTTTCAATGAATCCGCATTTGGCAGTTCCACTTGAGCTATCAAGGTATTGATACCGTCACCAGCTACAAACTGCTTCAATAACTCAACTTTCACTCCAGCCGATTTCTCCAAATGTAAACCTTCAATTTCTTTCTTCAGGTCATTTCGCTCCTGAAGCAAAGTCTCGATAGACTTCATTAGATCCTTAGGGTTTTTCAGTAATTCCTGAATTTCCTTCACCAAATGATCTTGCTTGCGGAAATAATCCTCCGCAGCTTTGGCTGTGATAGCTTCGATTCTACGGACACCAGAAGCACTAGATGCTTCAGATACGATCTTGAACAAACCTATTTTACTGGTCTGCGGCACGTGAGTTCCACCACAGAGTTCCACTGAGAAATCTTTATCGAAGGTAATTACCCGAACATAATCGCCATATTTCTCTCCAAAAAGCGCTGTAGCACCTTGCTTTTTAGCTTCTTCAATTGGGACATTTCTTTGCTCTGAAAGAGGGATATTCTGTCTGATTTTCTCATTTACAATATCCTCTACTTTAGAGATCTCCTCATCAGTCAATTTACTGAAATGGGAAAAATCAAAGCGAAGCAAATTCTGATTGACTAAAGATCCACGTTGCTGAATGTGGTCTCCCAATACTTCTTTCAAAGCCGACTGCAGCAAGTGTGTTGCCGTGTGGTTATTCTCTGTCAGAAAACGCTTATCAGCATCCACCTCAGCACCGAACTGCGCACCAGGATTAGTTGGAAGCTTTTCTACAAAATGAACAATCAGATCGTTCTCTTTCTTAGTATCAATTACCTTGACTTTCTCCGTCTCAGAAATCAGCCAACCTGTATCTCCTACCTGTCCGCCGCTCTCTGCGTAGAAAGGCGTTTTGTCCAAAACCAATTGGTATTTGTCTCCTTTTTTATCAGAAATCACACGATACTTGATGATCTGAGCATGCGCTTTGAGATAATCATACCCTACAAACTCAACACCATTATCTTCGTTCACAATTACCCAATCGCCTGTTTCAGATTCAGATGCGGCACGGGAGCGAGTCTTTTGAGCTTCCATTTCCTGCGCAAAGCCTTTTTCATCCAAAGACAATCCGCTTTCACGGGCAATCAGAGATGTCAAGTCTAGTGGAAATCCGAAAGTATCATATAGTTCAAAAGCAGTTTTACCTGGAATGACATTCTCACCTTTCTCACTCAATTCAGATTTAATCTGATCGAGCATTTTCAGGCCGTTATCCAGCGTACGAAGAAAGGAAGTCTCCTCTTCGAAAATCACTTTGGATATAAACTCCTGCTGCTGTCTTACTTCCAGGAAAATATCTCCGAAATTATCTGCAATCAGACTGGTCAACTCATATAAAAATGGCTCGTGGAAACCTAGGAAGGTATATCCATAACGAACCGCTCTTCTCAGGATTCTACGAATCACATATCCAGCCTTATTATTGGAAGGCAACTGCCCATCAGCGATAGTAAATGAAATCGCACGAATATGATCCACAATTACACGGAATGCAATGTCTGTCGGCAAATCTTCTCCGTAAACTTTGCCAGATTTCTTAGACAAAGCAGCCAAGAATGGCGCAAATAAATCGGTATCGTAATTGGAGGATTTGTGTTGAATAGCTCTCACCAAACGTTCAAAGCCCATTCCTGTATCTACATGCGTTGCTGGCAATGGCTTCAAGGATCCATCAGAGACTCTGTTGAACTGCATAAATACCAAGTTCCAGATCTCGATCACTTGCTCATGATCATTATTCACCAAATCCTTACCCGCAATAAGAGCTCTCTCAGCATCCGGTCTCAAATCAATGTGGATCTCCGAACAAGGTCCGCATGGTCCCACATCACCCATTTCCCAGAAGTTATCCTTTTTGGAACCCATGATAATACGATCCTCAGGAACTATAGCTTTCCAAAGGTCATAGGCCTCCTGATCGAGACCTAAGTTATCACCGGCATCGCCTTGGAATACGGACACATACAACCTGTCTTTATCCAAGCCATAAACTTCAGTCAATAACTCCCAAGCCCATTCGATCGCTTCCTTCTTAAAGTAATCTCCAAAAGACCAGTTGCCCAGCATCTCAAACATGGTGTGGTGATAGGTATCCACGCCCACTTCTTCGAGATCATTGTGCTTACCACTTACCCTAAGGCATTTCTGAGAATTGGCGACACGGGAATATTTGGCGGTTTCATTACCTAGAAATGCGTCTTTGAACTGGTTCATTCCAGCATTTGTAAACATCAATGTTGGGTCATTTTTGACCACAATCGGTGATGAGGGAACGTAGTGATGCTGCTTGGATTGGAAAAACTCAATAAAGGTGCTCCGTATTTTCTTTGCTTCCATGAAGGTTTTGAGGCAATTAAGAATGCTATTTAGGCCGATTTCGGCCGTTTTTATTGGGTGACAAAATTAACAGAATTGATGGTGTTACCTGCATTGGGATGAGAATTTCTCTTGTCATATCTCCCGCGGTGGCGCAAAGGCGCAATTTCATGTTTCTTTACCTTTGAGGTTTTCGAAACCTCGAAGGTTTTTTGAATTTACTCCGAACGAAATTAAAGAATATCCAACTAGAGGGTAAAGGCACAATTTCTAATTTCATCCAGCCTGAGGTTAGCTTGATTTTAAAAATCATTTCAATTTTTCAGAAATCTTGTAAATCGTATTTCGCAGATAATATCCTTCGGGGTTTTCACTAATCTCTATTATCGTTGCGCCGCTGCGCCGCCGCGAGAAAAACCAAACCTCAACTCCTAGGAATCTCTTAAATCGTTCTTCCCACTTCGTAAATCTTTCTTACTTTCAATAAAATTTTTAATAACTCAACAATTCCTCATGAGCTACCTCAATAAAATAACCTCCCCTACACTTCTACTGGACGAAAAAATCTGCCGGGCAAACATCAAACGCATGGCTGATAAAGCTGCACGTCATGACATGAAGCTTGTTCCGCATTTCAAAACCGCTCAGTCCAACCAAATTGGTGATTGGGCAAAAGAATATAATATCACCGAAGTGACTGCTTCTTCTATGAAAATGGCTGAATACCTGGCTGGACAAGGCTGGGTCAACATTCACATCGCTTTTCCATTTAACCCACTGGAGATCCCAAAACTCAATAAAATCGCAGCAAAGCAATCTATTTCAGTTCAGGTAATCAATGCTACCACAGCACAAATGCTGGTAGACCAATTGGAATATCCTGTTGGCTTTTTCATTGAAATTGATGCAGGTTACGGTAGAACAGGCGTAGAAGTATCTGATTTCGGTTTGATCGAGGAAATTTTGTTAATCGCCAAAAAGTCTGACAAACTCAATTTCAAAGGATTTTACCTTCATGCCGGTCACTCCTATTACATGCCTGATATTCCGGCGCTTTATGAGCAAACCCGCAATGCCCTGAGTATGCTAAAACATAAGTACAATTCCGAATACCCAAAGCTAGTTACACGAACTGGCGATACTCCTGGCTGCGCAGTGATGGAAGACTTTGGAGATATCGATGAAATGGGACCTGGAAATTTTGTCTTCTACGATTTGATGCAAGCAGAACTAGGTGGATGTGATAAAGAGGACATCGCCGTTTGTCTGGCTGTCCCTGTAGTGGACATCAAAAAGGACCGCAAAGAAATTTTGGTTCATGGTGGCGGAGTTCACCTAGCTAAAGATGTGCTCGTAGGAGAAAATGGCCTGAAGAACTTCGGAGAAGTAGTCTACCTTAATGAAAATGGCTGGACTATCCCTGAAGACAAATCCTTCTTAAAAAGCATTTCTCAGGAGCATGGGATTATTAAAGCTTCGGATGAGTTGCTCGCAAAAGTGAAAGTTGGCGACATCTTGGGAATTCTTCCCGTTCATTCTTGCATGACAGCCGACTGTATGGGCGAATACATGACACTAGACGGGAAAATGGTGGATCACGCGGAAGGCAGTGGTCAGTAAACAGTTTCAGTTTTTAATAATATTAACCCTTTGCACACATGTCAGCACAACTCGAAATCACCCGATACTTTACCCAATCCAAAGAAGATGTTTACAAGGCTTTTACTTCTTCCGAAAGCTTGCAGCAATGGTGGGGACCACTGGGATTTGAAATGGAAATAAAGACTTTCGAATTTTATCCAGAAGGTACGGTTCACTTTGTGCTCCGGGGAAAAGACGGCACTGAGATGTGGGCAAAATGGGTTCTTAAAGAAATCAAAGAATCTTCCAAGCTTCAGTTTATAAATTCTTTTTCAAATGAAGCTGGTGAAACGGTCAAAGCCCCAGAAATACCATTTGGAGCTGATTGGCCGCTGCAGATGATCTTGGACTTGGAGTTTTATGAGGATGACCAGAAGTCCAGAATAGATCTGGTTTCCTTTCCTCACAATGCTTCTGATGAATCCAAAAAGGTATTCGAAGATAACATCGGCAATATGGAATTCGGATTTGGAGGCACTTTTGACCAGTTGGAAAAGTACCTCTCGAAGTAATTAACTATGCAAATATTCTATACTCAAAACACCACTTGATCTAAAATCGAGCATCTATGAAAACTTTTTTTAGAAAGTTTGGCTGGTGGATATTTGCTGTCATGTGTATTGTAACCGGTCTCTACCCACTACTCTATTTTATTCTGGAAAGGAATTTTGGCTTACTGCAGTCGAAATCTGCAGAACTTCTTAGCAGCCCGATTTGGAACCTGGCTTTTTACACCCATATCATCCTCGGAGGCTTCGCACTAGTAATTGGTTGGACACAATTCCCAAAAGGTTTTCGAGATAGGAACCGGAAAATCCACAAGAAAATAGGGATGGCGTATGTTACTTTCGCTTTCTTTAGCAGTATAGCTGGTATTTATATTGGAATATTTGCAACAGGAGGAATGGTCAGCATACTAGGTTTTGTGTCCTTAGGAGTCATTTGGTTAAGCACCACCATGATGGGTTGGTTTACTGCGAAAAAACATGATTTTGATTCACACGAAAACTGGATGATCTTTAGCTATGCGGCATGTTTTGCGGCAGTTACATTGAGAATCTGGTTGCCTATTTTGATAGCCATACACGACGGGCAATTTATTCCAGCATATCACATTGTCGCATGGCTGTGCTGGGTACCAAATATCATGGTAGCATTTTGGATTGTTAGGAATAGAAAAGTTAATTGATCATTTAACCGTCAAATTTGAATTTCTCCTCCTTCAAATGTTATAGCTTTCAGTTTTTAATACCTTGATAGTATGATCGAAATCCTCCTCAAAAACAAAAAATCCTTCAAAGCTCAAGCGGTGAGTGAACTTTCAGTTACTGAACTGGATTTTCATGTGATGCAATTTCTGGATTACAGCAACGCTGATTTGAAATGGCTTGAGCAGAATTATGGACTTGACTTCACGATCATGAAGCATTATGAGGATATAGAGATCAGCTCCCACTTTTTGGAAAACCATACCCAGGCAGCATTTCACTTTTCCATACCTTACTACAATGCTGAAAAAAGGATGATCGAAGAGCCATTGTTCATTATCATAACTCAAACTGGTCTTTTCCTTTTTACCAGCGCCAATCTTGATACCTATTTCAATGAGATGTATCCTGCCAAAATCAATTCTTTACAAAGAATCCCTGAATTGAATGGTATTTTCAAATTTCAGTTTGAATTTATATCAGACTATTTCGCAGATATCACAGAGAGTCTCAGTAGAAAAGTAAAGGCATTAGCCAACGAAATTCTGATAGAAAAGGAATTCTCAAGCAATGTAATGGACATCATCACAAAGTATAACTTCAACAACTTATTGATCAAAGAAGCACTGCTTGAAACAACTCGAGTATTACGATTATACATCAAAAGTAACTGGGAAGAACATGCAGAACTCAGAGAAAATGTTCGCGCAGAATTGAATGACCTGACTGTGATTTCCGATTATATTCAGTTCAATTTTGACCGTTTGGATGATTTGAGAGAGAACGTTTCAAACAAAATTGACCTGGAGCAAAATCATATTTTTAAAATGCTTACAGTGGTCACGGTTTGTGTATCTCTCCCTACGTTTATCGCGGGAGTTTATGGGATGAATTTTGAAATAATGCCTGAATTGAAATATGCCTATGGCTACCCAATTGTACTAATTGCCATGATTTGCTCTGCAATCTTGCCCTTTATTTACTTCAAACGGAAAAAGTGGTTGTAGTGGAAAAACTTATGAAAGTTAGGGAACATGGTTCATATGAAATGAGCTAACTGTGCCCTCTACCAAATTGTCTGAGACCACTTTGGTTAAAGCATAAAAAAGCCCTGACCTCCATAGATCAGGGCTTGTAGTGATAGTTGGCTTAGCTCTTAGAAGTAAAGTGTTTTACTTCTTCCTTGAGCGTCTTTTAATTCAAGGTAAACTTCATTTGAATTCACACCATTGAAGGAATAGTTCTTTTTAAATCCTTTTGGCTCATCCACTTTCTCTTCATAAATCATTTTTCCTGACTCAGAAGAAAATACTTTTACCTGTACTCCTGGCTCCGCTAACCCTACTAGAGTTAGACTCACGGTATTTTCATCTATGATTTTACCGTAAGCCATTAGTGGCAAATCGGCAGTTGCAATTGGACGTTCTGTAGTTTTGACTGTATAAACTACCTCTTCTTTGTCGGTCACAATTTTCACTTGATAATCACCGGCTGGCAAACTATTCATATCATAGGGAACCATCAAATTCTCATTTTTAACACGAACGTTTCTACTACTCAATATTTTACCATCTGCTTTTAGAATGGAAATTTTCGCTGTGCCTACCCCTTCATTAAGAGTGACATTGATTTTCTTGTAGTTAGAGTTTACACTTGAAAGTGCTTTCAAATCTTCGCTTGCATTTGCGATAAAAGAGCTAAAAGATAATGCTGAGGCAAGTGCTACTGTTAGTAAAGTTTTCATAAAATGTTGGTTTAGAGTTGTGCTTGCTCTAATGCTAATGGCATACCAATCCAATAAAACTTTCTTTTCCTAAACCTTCATATTTTTTAAATCCATTCATTTTTTAACAGATATTCAGAATTAAGTTTTGATTCGATCACAATTTTTTAACAAAACCTGTTCACTTACTGAGCACTTCTTTGACCGTCTGTAATGTAAGCGGACAGTTTTTTCCATTTTCTACTAAAAACTAGGTTGCAGCACTTTTGCGGTGTTAAGGAAATTTAATTTTGAGAAATTTTATAAACTGTGAATTTGATTCTAAAGCCTATTTCAAAACTGTACAATTGCGTACACCTTTCGTCCGATAGCATTTATACTAGTCCTTCTGGGCCATATGCAGCTTTTTATTCACTGTTGGAAAGGTGGAGCAGTGGAAATTGAAGTAAATATTCTCCCAAAACACATTTTGATACAATTATCATTAGCTCCTTTTGTCATTACTTCTTAGGAAATTCTCCTTATTCTTCTTTAATTGTCACCATGACACAATAGCTGTTTGTTTTGTTATTTCAACTTCTTAAACCCAAGAATCAAAACCTAATACATACCTATCTCATGAAAAAAAATCTATTCCTAACCCTATTGTCGATAGTCTTGATCGGAACAATTGTTCAGGCACAAGAAGCACTCTTCGGTGCTCAGCAAATTACCTCTCCGGAAATTCACGAAAACAGCACAGTTACTTTCCGCTTTGCTGCTCCCAATGCCACTGACGTGGAAATTACAGGGGATTTTCTTCCCACTGTAAAAATGGAAACTCCAATGGGACAAATGGATGGTCCTGGAAAAGCAGCATTGACTAAAGATGATAAAGGGGTCTGGTCCTTCACCTCTACGTCCCTATCGCCTGAACTCTATAGTTATTCATTCATTGTGGACGGTTTAAAAGTAACCGATCCGAACAATCCATTTTTGATCCGTGATGTGGCTTCTGTCACCAATGTATTTTTGGTCGGGGAAGGACAAGCTTCTTTATATAGAGTAAAAGATGTTCCGCATGGCACAGTTGCCAAAAGATGGTACGACTCTCCGACATTGGGAATGGACCGTAGGCTGACCATTTACACGCCTCCAGGTTACGAGCAGTCAAGTGAAAAATTTCCAGTGCTTTACTTATTGCATGGAGCTGGCGGCGATGAAGAAGCTTGGATTGCTTTGGGAAGAACAGCACAAATCATGGATAATTTAATCGCTCAAGGCAAAGCAAAACCAATGATTGTTGTAATGCCAAACGGTAATGTGATCCAAGACGCAGCTCCAGGAGAAGGAAATGAAGGAATGTATAAGCCTGCCTTTATGATCCCAAAAACCATGGATGGAACTTATGAAGCAAGTTTCTCCGACATCATTAAATTCGTAGAAAGTAACTACCAAATCAAAGCTGACAAAACCAATCGTGCTATTGCTGGTCTTTCTATGGGCGGATATCACACCATGCACATTTCTAGATTTTACCCAAACACGTTTGATTACATGGGTCTTTTCTCTGCTGCGATTATGCCTCGAGAAGATGCAACTAGCAAAGTTTATAATGATATCGATGGTACTTTGAAAGCTCAGATGGATAATGGCTACAAATTGTATTGGATTGCAATCGGCAAAACTGATTTCTTATATGATGCAAATAAGGAATACCGTGCAAAGCTCGATGCTATGGGAATGCCTTATAAATATGTAGAATCAGAAGGCGGACATATCTGGAGAAACTGGAGAGTGTATTTAACTCAGTTTGCTCCTCAATTATTCAAGTAATCCAACCCCAAGATCATGAAACTACACATGTTAAAATCTGCCTTATCCGCTCTCTTAGTATTTGGAAGCGTCCATACTACCCCAGCACAGGAGATCAGTGCCATGCAGGCACCCAAAGTGGTCTCCCCGGAAGTTGGTCCAGATAATTCTGTGAGTTTTCGGGTATTTTCTCCCAATGCAAATGAAGTCACTGTGAATGGCAGCTGGATGGGCTTCAGAGAAACCTTGCCGTTAACCAAAGGAGAAGATGGCGTGTGGTCTGCAACCATAGACCCTCTTCCCTCTTCTATGTATCATTACAATTTCTTTATTGATGGGGTATCTGCTATTGACCCGACCAATCCTGAAGCGCTGAGAGATGGAACTCGCTATGCAAGTTTGCTTATGGTTCCTGGAGCTGGAGCTAGCACTTTTGAATTGAATAAAGTGCCTCACGGAAATATTTCCAAGGTTTGGTATCAATCGCCTTCTCTTGAAAGCTATCGTAGAATGTACGTTTACACTCCTCCTGGATACGATTCCGGAAATGATAAATACCCGGTTCTGTACTTGCTTCATGGTGCTGGAGGTGACGAAGATGCTTGGTCTGCATTAGGAAGAGCAAATTACATTTTGGATAATCTGATTGCAGAAGGCAAAGCAAAACCAATGTTGATTGTCATGACGAACGGAAATGCTTGGCAAACCAGTACGCTGCAAAACAAGCCTGGTGTAGAAACAATCACGAGAGAAAATAGAGCGCAATTCCAAGGTAAGTTTGAGGAAAGCTTAGTGAAAGATGTGATCCCCTACATTGAAAAAAATTACAGCGTGATCGCCAATAAAGATGGTAGAGCACTTGCAGGGCTTTCTATGGGAGGTGGACATACCATCACTGCATCTATTGAGAATCCTGGAACCTTCGGTTACATCGGAGTTTTCAGTTCTGGTATTTTTGATGCAAATGCTGATATGGCAGAACTGGAGAAAAAATTCACAGCTCTTAAGGCTTCCGGCGTTGAAAAATATTGGGTAGCCTGCGGTGTAGATGATTTTGTAATGGATTCCAACAAACGTCTGCTTTCAATCCTTGATAAAACTGGTCTCGAACATGAATATCATGAAAGTGCAGGTGGACACACTTGGGCAAACTGGAGAGATTACTTAAGTATCTTTGCTCCTGTGCTATTCAACTAATTTTAGAGTCACCAGTAAAAAAGAAGTGTAGTCAAAAGCTACACTTCTTTTTTTGCCTCAACCGAAGTGATTATTTGTATTCTATTCAAACGTAAACTTGATACATTTTTGTATTTTGAAAGCTCACATAGAGCCAAATGATGAAAGAATCCCAGCGAGTAAAAAGTCTCTTTGCCAAGCAATACGATGGAGATTGCTGGCTTGGAGTGAATTTTCAAGAAAAATTAACCCAAATCAATATTAACCAGGCTACTTACAAATTTTCTACTAAAACTAACTCCATCTGGGAAATACTTAATCACCTTATAAGTTGGCGGGAGGTGGTTTTAGCTAGCTTGCCAAAAAACACGTATTCAAGCCCTGAGGATAACTACTTTCAGGCTATTATAGATCCATCTGAAGCAGAATGGCTAAAAACACTTAATCGTTTTCGTAATTCCCAACAGGGGTGGTTGGAATATTTATCTAATCTGGACGATTCCATTTTTGAAAAACAAGTTGTCAACAAAAACTATAACTACTATGAACTGATCCATGGAATTCTTCACCATGACATTTACCATTTAGGACAAATCTCTCTATTGGTAAGGCTGACGACTGAAGTATCCTAGGTTTGTTTTTAATTTGAACAAGGTGACTTTAAATTCGAAGGCTGAATTATAAATAATTAGTAAAAGAACAGTTTGAGTCTTTTCTTATATCCCCAACAAGAGGTATAGATTTCCGTTTGCCAACTCATGAGAACTTCACTTTTAGCAATTTTCTTATTCTTGCTTTCACTAGGTTATTGCTTAAGTCAAGAAATGATACTGAAGCTTTCGCTTCAACAGAATCCAGCACAACCACGTGACTATTTTTTCAAAGAAGTCATGGATATACGCGTGCAAAAATCAATCGGTCTGGTCTACGATTCTGATAGAAATAAGCATACTGCAAGTTTTGGAGGAAAATTAGATCAGCAAACCTTGGCCTTTTTTAACAGTAACATCACCACTTCAAAAAATCCCTCCTATTCGATTCGAGTAAAAATCTACAATCTTGATCTCAAGGAAATATACGTCCCCAATGTCCGCGGTTATAAAGGTGATATTCAACTCAGCTTAGGGTTCTTTCTGATTTCCGAAGGATCTGAAGTACCACTCGTAGATTTCAATAGCACAGCTGAATATGGCAGACCTGCCAATCAAACGAATAACGTGGACACAGCGATCCACCAATTATTTGAAAATAGCTGGACCTACTTCGATGCCTGGCTCAGCTCACAGTATCTAAGTAACAGGGCATTGGTAAAGAAAGTCAGGGTGAATGTTTTAGAACCTAAAAGACCAAGTACAAAAGACACCGTTTATTATGATCCTGCAAAACCGCTAACCTGGGATGATTTCAGAGAAACACCCAATCCTAGTAGCTCTTTCAATGCAACAATCTTTAGTAGCATAGCAATAGAAGGCAAGGCTGTGGTTCAGAATGGAGAGATTTTACAAAACATAGAAATCAAAGTTTATATGCTCCCTGGTCAATCTTGGGTAAAACATGCAAATGACTATGCAAATAATCACGAACAGCGGCATTTTGATCTAACCAGAATAGCAGCGGACAGAATGATTTATAGGCTGAAAAATGCTGAATTAGAACCAAATCTGTATGAAGCAATGCTCAACGACATCTATCTCGATGGCTACCGGGAGATGAATATTCTCCAAGAAGTCTATGACAATGAAACTCGAAATGGCATAAATAAAGATGCCCAAGCTAGGTGGAACCAACTTATTAAGGAGGGATTGTCAGGAAGTTGGCAAAAATTAGAGAAATTCTTGGAAACAAAGGACTAAAACTAAATGTTGATCATAGTCTTATCCTTAAAATAATTGCCCTCAATTTGCATTTTCTCAATCGCCTCCTATCTTTGCCAACGATAATGGAAAACACCAATAGAAATATTGACTTTTTAGCAACAACACATCAAGCTAACTTGATGCACCATTTCCATCATTCCTCCTGAGGAATAGTTGCACATACCCGGTGAAGCCGATGATAGGGATTCCGCTTTTCGCCAACATTTACTTTAACCCTTTTATTTCTTAGCGTAACTTGCCAACATGGAAAAAATAATCCGTATTGCCGTGCAGAAAAGCGGCAGACTATCCGACGACTCACTCAGCCTCATCAAAGAATGTGGCATCAAATTTTATAACGGAACAGGTAAACTCAAGTCTACTTCCACCAATTTCCCAATCGAATTTCTCTTCCTTCGTGACGACGACATCCCTGGATATGTAGCAGATGGAGTTGCTGATCTTGGTATTGTAGGTCAAAATGAAGTTGTAGAAAAAGACAAGAACGTCACCACGATGAAGGCATTAGGTTTCTCCAAATGCCGACTTTCCCTTGCTGTAGCAAAAGGTCAGGAATACACTGGAGTGGAGTTTTTCGAGGGAAAAAATATTGCAACCTCCTACCCTAAAATTCTTGGTGATTACTTAAAAAGCCAGAATATCAATGCTGATATCCACGAAATCTCCGGTTCAGTAGAGATCGCTCCAAGCATAGGTTTAGCGGAAGGAATCTGTGATATCGTAAGCTCAGGATCTACCCTGATGATGAATGGATTGAAGGAAGTGGAGGAGATTTTCAAATCCGAGGCTGTCCTCATCGCGAATAACGATCTGCCAGAATGGAAAAAAGAAATCGCCGAAAAACTTCTCTTTAGAATCAACGCTGTCCAAAAAGGAAAAAGCAGCAAATATGTGCTTCTAAACGCTCCAAACGAATCGATTGAGAAAATTACAAACCTGATCCCAGGAATGCGAAGTCCTACCATTCTGCCACTAGCTCAGGAAGGCTGGTCATCCGTACACTCTGTGTTGAATGAAGATCAATTCTGGGAAAACATCGAGGAATTAAGAGCAGCTGGAGCAGAAGGAATTTTAGTTGTTCCCATCGAAAAGATGATTCTTTAATCCTGCATTTTTATTTGCAAAACTCAAGACCAGAAATGACATGAAAATCCTGGACAATCCTAGTAAGGAAACTTGGAAAAAGCAGTTGGCTAGACCAACCTTTAAGACCAAGCAGATAAATAAGATCGTAAAACCCATCCTGAGAAAAGTGAAGAGAAATGGCGACAAAGCCCTATTCAAATTCGCCATGGAATACGATCATGTGGAATTGGAATCACTTTTTCCTTCAGAGATAGAAATACAAGCGGCTTCAGCTGCTTTATCTCCTGCCTTGAAGGAAGCTATCAACGTAGCTAAAGCTAATATAGAGCGATTTCATATGGCTCAGGCGACTCCTGAGTTAGTAGATGAAGTCATGCCTGGCGTGGTATGCAAGCGCAAAAGCATCCCTATTCAGAAAGTGGGATTGTATATTCCAGGGGGAACTGCGCCCCTATTCAGTACGGTATTAATGCTTGGAATTCCGGCAGTATTGGCTGGTTGCAAAGAAATTGTGCTTTGCTCGCCACCTAGCAAAGAAGGGAAAATCCATCCTGCTATTCTCTACACTGCTTCGCTAATTGGTATCACCAAAATCGTAAAAGTAGGCGGAGCTCAAGCAATTGCTGCAATGACTTTTGGAACTGAAAGCGTACCCAAAGTGGACAAAATTTTTGGCCCTGGAAACCAGTTTGTAACCGCTGCAAAGCAAATAGCTACCAAGTATGGAGTTGCTATAGACATGCCTGCCGGGCCATCTGAAGTGCTGGTGTATGCAGATGAATCAGCAAATCCAGCCTTTGTTGCAGCTGATTTACTTTCTCAAGCAGAGCACGGTGTGGATAGTCAGGTGATTTTGGTGACCGATACTGAGAAATTTGCGAAGCGAGTAATCAAAGAAATAGATGAGCAACTGGAAGAGCTCCCTAGAAAGGACATTGCAAAAAAAGCCTTGGCAAATTCCAGAGCAGTGATCATCGACACATCGGAAGAAGCTATGGAGCTGATCAACTTCTATGCACCAGAGCATTTGATTATAAGTGTGGCCCAGGAAGATGAAGCAGTCAATGCCGTTTATAATGCAGGGTCGGTTTTCATTGGAAACTACACACCAGAATCTGCAGGTGATTATGCTTCAGGCACCAATCACACCCTTCCAACTTACGGCTACGCCAGAAACTATAGCGGGGTATCGCTGGATAGTTTTGTGAAGAAAATCACGTATCAAAAAATCAGTACTGAAGGTTTGAAAAACATAGGACCTACAATAGAAATCATGGCAGAAAATGAACTGCTAGAGGCACACAAAAATGCCGTATCAATAAGACTCAAACATCTTAAAAAACAGAAGAAATGAAGTTTGACTTAACCCCATTACTTAGACCACACATCGTAAACCTTCTTCCATATACCTCCGCTCGAGATGAGTATACCGGCAAAGAAGGCATATTTCTGGATGCAAACGAAAACCCTTACGGTTCTGTGACGGACGAGGATCATAACCGCTATCCTGATCCGTACCAACTTGAATTAAAGGATGAAATCGCCAAAATCAAGAAGGTGAAAGCATCCCAAATTTTCTTGGGAAATGGATCTGATGAGGCTATTGATTTACTTTTCAGAGCTTTTTGCAATCCTGGAAAAGACAATGTAATTCTCTTACCACCTACTTACGGAATGTATGAAGTGAGCGCAGGTATCAATGATGTGGAAACACGCAAAATCCCATTGACTCCTGACTTTCAACTTCAGCCGGATTTGATTCTCAAAGCTGTTGACGAAAACACCAAGATTATCTTCGTCTGCTCACCGAACAACCCGAGCGGAAATAAGGTAAATAGAGAAGATATTCTGAGACTCCTTCGCGAATTCAATGGGTTAGTCGTAGTAGATGAAGCCTATATTGACTTCAGCGACGAGCCGAGTTTTACCACACATTTGGAGGAGTTTGGAAATCTGCTGGTAATGCAAACTTTCTCAAAAGCTTGGGGACTTGCTTCGCTGCGACTTGGGATGGCTTTTGCCAGCAAGAAGATGATCAAGATTCTTAATCGTATCAAACCTCCCTACAACATCTCTGGATTGACTCAGGATACTGTTTTGGCAGCAATACAGAAAGTTGATAAAGTAAATGCGATGATCGCGGATATTCTTCAAGAGCGAGAATTCCTTAAAGAGAAGCTGAATCAACTTGATTTTGTAGAGAAAATCCATCCTTCGCATGCCAACTTCCTTTTGGTAAAAATCCCAAATGCAGCACATGTGTACGATGATCTGATTGAAGAGAAAATCATCGTAAGGAACAGATCAAAAGTTCAGCTTTGCGAAGAATGCCTACGAATCTCCGTAGGTACACGATCTGAAAACGAAGCTTTCATCCAAGCTTTAAGAAAAATATACACTGAAAGCTTCAACCTATAAACCATGGCAAAGAAAGTACTTTTTATAGATCGGGACGGAACTATCATCAAAGAACCACCTACTGATTATCAAGTAGATAGTTTGGAGAAGCTGGAGTTTCTTCCAAAAGCAATTTCGAATCTTCGCAAGATCGCGGAAGAAACAGACTTTGAATTGGTGATGGTGACAAATCAGGACGGATTGGGAACAGCCTCCTTTCCTGAAAACACCTTTTGGCCAGCGCAATTCAAAATGCTAAAAACGCTGGAACAAGAGAATATCTTCTTCAAGGAAATTCACGTCGACAAGACTTTTGAAAGTGAAAATGCGCCAACACGAAAGCCTAACACTGGTCTTCTGACGGCTTACTTTTCGGAAGAATATGACTTGGCTAATTCCTATGTGATCGGAGATAGACTCACTGACGTAAAGCTTGCTGAGAATCTTGGAGCCAAAGCAATTTTCATTGGCGAAAAGGTAGAAAATGCCGCATTGAGCACGAAGGATTGGGATGAGATTTATGAGTTTTTGAAAATGCCTCCCCGATCTGCCGAAGTAAGCCGTAAAACTTCTGAAACTGATATTTACATCAAGTTGAATCTGGATGGAAATGGACACTGCGACATCAAGACAGGCTTACATTTCTTTGACCATATGCTAGAGCAGCTAGGTAAGCACGGAAGTACTGACTTAGAAATCAAAGTAAATGGTGACTTGCATATTGATGAGCATCACACGATAGAAGATACCGCATTGGCACTAGGAGACGCATATTTGAAGGCATTGGGAGATAAAAAAGGGATCTATCGCTATGGATTTCTACTTCCTATGGACGATGTACTAGCTCAAGTTGCTATTGATTTTGGTGGAAGACCTTGGATCGTTTGGGATGCTGAATTCAAGCGCGAGAAAGTGGGCGATATGCCAACCGAGATGTTTTATCATTTCTTCAAATCTTTCTCAGATACCGCAAAGTGCAACCTAAATATCAAAGCAGAAGGAGCCAACGAGCATCACAAAATTGAAGCGATTTTCAAGGCACTTGCACGGGCGATCAAAATGGCCGTAATGCGTGATCCCCGGAATATCAATCAACTTCCAAGTACCAAGGGAGTGCTATAATAATCAGCAGATTACGCTCTTTTCTATAAGTGAAAAGATTGTTTATGAAAATTTCGTAGGGATTAGGAAAGTTTTACATGAAAAGTTTTTCCTAATCCTTATTTTTTTGTTCATTTAGTCATGAAACGACTTTTCCGTATAATGACTATACTTTTATTAGTATACTCAACTAGCTCTTGTTCAAGCAGCCTTCAAAATATTGAGCAACTTTTCAATAATAAGAAATACGAAGACGCTATAGAAAACCTCAATCAATACCTATTTTTTCATGTGACAGATGTTAAAGCTTTACATATGCGCGCAAGGTGCTATGAAGAACTGGGTGAACTGGAAAAATCCAAGGCGGATTACGAAACAATCATCCTAATTGATGACCAATATGCCCAAGCATATGCTGGTTTAGGGAAATTACTATTTGAGCAGAAAGATTATAAAAATGCTGAACTGAGTCTGTTGAGAGCCGCAACGCTAGATTCCGAAGATTTTGATATTATCTACTTACTTGGCCGTACAATGCTCATGACGCAGAAATTCCGAAAAGCAGAAGAATTCCTGAGACTAGCTATTGAATTAAATCCTGATCATGCGAAAGTTTATTTTTACACAGGAATGGCGCTAGCCTATCAAGGCGATGCTTTAGGCTGTGCGGCCTCATTTAATTCTTATGTCAGTCGGGAACCTGATAATATGGTTGGAAAATATAACCGCGGGTTTGCACTGATGAGAGCAGGCTTTTTGGAGTGGGCTTTAGAAGACTTTGACGCGGTTCTGAAGGCAAAGCCAAATCACTTGGAAGCAATGACACAAAAGGGAATCTGCATGAAATACCTTGGAGATTCACAGGGTTGTGAGTTCATACAAAAAGCAGCAAATCAAGGGAATGAGCTCGCAAAATCACAAATGGAGCTTTGCAGTGTTTAAAGCAAACGTGCAGCAATAGCCTTCTTGTAGTTGGAAAGTGCTTCTTCAGAAATATCAAGAAATAAGTAAGGCTCTATCAATTCCAATTCCATCAGGTAGAATTCATCGTTGCATTGCACGCCATCTACTCTGGCATAAAGTGTATCAGCTGCGAAATTACCCACCAAATCCTGAGCAGATTTCAGCATTTTCGAAGAAGGTATGATTTGCTCTATTGTTCCTCCAAAGTAATGTTGAACTCTAAAATCATGCTTCGCGGGGCTTTTGAGCACAGCATGGGAGAACGACCCATTGAAGAAAATAAGCGAGTATTCCCCTACTTCTTCAACTTCTTTTACAAATGGCTGTACCAAATATGACTCCTCATTTACAAGTGATTGAACCTGCGACTGGTGTTTTTGCCAATCTTTTGTAGTGATTTTTAAGGTGTTTTTTGCCCCACCACTTACTAATGGTTTAACAACTATTACTTCGGAAGAAATCTTGGCTTGAATAGTAGAGAGCGAAACTTGCATTCCTTTTTCTAAAATAAACCCGGAAATAACAGGAAATCCTTTAGCTGATACCTCTAATAAATATCGCTTCGACGAATTCCATTCCACTGTATCCAAACTATTCAAAACTGGAATTCCGAGTTTCCGCATAGCTGCTATCCATTGTTTAAACTCTTCATAATAATCGAAATAGTCCCAGGTGGATTTGATCAACAAACAGCTGAAACTTGACCAATCTATAGCTGGATCTGACCATATGACGACCTGATGGGAAATGCCCATATCGCAGAGAATAGAGGAAAGGAGCGCATTTTCGTCAGTGGTATTTGTGTCGTAAGCGCCTACGGAAAAATAGCTAACTATAGCGATTTGCTGATTCATGTAGATTTTTTCTGCAAAGCTATACTTTAACCAAAAAATACATTGATCATTCTTTAAAAATCAGTCAATAGGGTTACTTTTGGCTTTTGCTTAAAATGGACCACAGAAAACTCGTCATAATCCCAACTTTCAATGAGAAAGAAAACATCGTGGAGATGATCCATGCCGTGATGAATCTTTCGGGTGGATTTGAGCTTCTGGTGATTGACGATGGTAGTCCAGACGGCACTGCGAATTTGGTGAAAGGCCAACAAGTAGTATATTCCGAACGACTTCACCTAATCGAACGAAAAGGCAAATTAGGATTGGGAACAGCCTACATCACAGGCTTCAAATGGGCACTGGAGAAGGATTACGACTTTATTTTCGAAATGGATGCCGATTTTTCCCACAATCCAAATGACTTAATTAAACTGTATGAAGCCTGTGCAGACAGAAGTTTTGACTTGGCAATTGGCTCTAGATACATCACCGGAGTAAATGTAGTAAACTGGCCTATGGGCAGAGTTTTGATGTCTTATTTTGCAAGTGTATATGTGAAATTCGTCACCGGTTTGCCGATAAAGGACGCGACCGCAGGATTCAAATGCTATCATAAATCTGTACTCGCAGGAATCAAATTAAATGAAGTAAGATTTGTTGGCTACGCATTTCAGATTGAGATGAAATTTACCTCGTGGAAGCTTGGGTTCAAGTTGGTAGAGATACCGATCATCTTTACGGATCGTACCAAAGGCACGTCAAAAATGAGTCGGGGGATTTTTAAAGAAGCGGGGTTTGGAGTGATTTCTATGAAAATCAAAAGCATTTTCAGCCCTTACCAGCTTAATCAAAGCGGATTGACCGAATAGGATCTACCTTAGAAATCACCATTACAGGTATCCACAAGACTGCAGCGGTAAGTACCACAATTCCAATATTGATGAGAACAAATGCTGACCAATTCCAATCAATTGGCACGTAACTCATATAATAGCTCCCAGCATCCAGAGGTATCAATTTGAATTGATCCTGCAAAAAGCCGATGCCCAGTCCTATCGCATTTCCGATAACCATTCCTCTGAGTAGGATATTAATTCCATTCCAAAAGAATATTCGACGGATTTGAGTATTCCTAGTACCAAGCGCTTTCAGGAGACCGATCATTTGGGTACGCTCCATGATCAGGATAAAAAGTATCGCTCCCATGTTGAAAATTGCCACAAAACCGATCAAGCCAATAAAAACATAGACATTGTTATCCAGAAGACTAAGCCAATCAAAGATTTCCAGGAATTTATCCTGACTACTAACCAGCTTTAAATCATAATCCATAAGCTCCTCTAATGAAGAAGTATATGTCGGAATATTATTGAAGTCATCAACAAAAATTTCCAAACCTCCGACTTGATCGTTTGTCCAATCGTTTAGGTTTCTGATGGTTTGCAATTCACCAATGATAATCTTTTCGTCGAAGTTTTCCAGGTAGGTTTGAAAGATGCCTACTACCTCAGCCCTTCTAAATCTCGGTGGGTCTTGTACAAAATAAAGCGTGATTTTATCGCCTACTTTCAATAGCAATTTATTTGCAATGAACTGACTGAGCATGACCTCGTTGCTCGTTCCTTCTTCAGGAATTCGAAGCATCCTTCCGTCAATCACGTATTTTTGAAATCCCAAGGTATCAAAGTCTGGCCCCACCCCTTTCATCAACACTCCTTGAACCTCATCCTCTCCTTTGATCAATGCAGCTTTGTGGGCAAATGCTTGCACCTTTTTGACAAAAGGAAGCGTACGGTATGATTTGTTGAATTGGGAGTTCAATGAAAAAGGTGCCTCTTCAAATGAATTGCTCATGGTAAAGCGCTGCACCTGATAGTGCCCTGTAAACCCGTAAACTTTTTCGGAGACTGTACTCTGAAAACCTCCCAAAACCATAAAGGAAACTAGAGATACGGCTAGCCCTAAGGCTAAACTTCCCACGGCTATTTTGTGTATGGTGGCCGAAAATCCCCCAGCTTTCTTAAAACTGATTCTTTTGGCTATGAAATAGGAAAGGTTCAAAGGACTGCTTTAATTTGTTCGATTAGAACGCAAAATAGCATGAAGCAAACGAAACTTTCGCCCTTTATTTAATATTTGAATTTAAGAGAGCCATTTCACGCTGATTCATCCGTCGAGTTAGACGCAGAAATCTCACCAAAAATTAACAGTTATACTAGTACTCATCTAAGCTATAGCTACTTGTAGGGTTTACAGCCTAACTCGGAATGGAGTTTTTGGCAGGTCAACTTATTGAATCTAAATCAATGCAGTCAGAACTAGCGCTCATCGTTTTAACTGCAAACTAATTTAACTATGAACAAGAATCTCAGAATCATTTATATGGGGACACCGGAATTTGCTGTTCCCGGCTTAGAATTGCTAGTGCAGAACGGTTGGAATATAGTGGGCGTAATCACCGCTCCGGACAAACCAAAAGGTCGTGGGCAGAAGTTAATTCCATCTCCAGTCAAAGAAGCAGCGATCAAACTTGACCTTAATATACTTCAGCCTACCAATCTCAAATCCCTTGAATTTCAAGAAGAGCTTCGCGCTTTGAAAGCAGATTTGCAGATCGTAGTGGCTTTTCGAATGCTACCAGAGGCCGTTTGGAACATGCCTCCTTTAGGCACATTTAACCTTCATGCCTCGCTTTTACCTAATTACCGAGGAGCCGCACCGATCAATTGGGCAATAATCAACGGAGATAAAGAGACTGGTGTCACCACTTTTTTCCTTAAGCATGAAATCGATACTGGAAGTATTATTTATCAAGAAAAAGTAAAGATTTTAGATGACGACGATCTAGGATCTGTCTATGAAAAATTAATGCATCTTGGCTCAAAATTAGTGCTCAAAACTGTGGAAGACATTGCCGAAGATAAAGTCAATGCTTTGCCTCAGGACGAATCCAAAGCCATTCATCATGCTCCAAAAATCTTCAAAGAAACTGGCGAAATCGACTGGAGCAACTCAGCAGAATCAATTCATAACCTAGTAAGAGGACTTTCTCCCTACCCTGCTGCTTGGACTAAATTTGACGGGAAAATCTGCAAAATTTACAAAACAAGATTCTCTACAAACCAATCTACGGGCAAACAAATTGGGCAATTAGAAACTGACAACAAAAGCTATTTGAAAGTCCAAACAGGTGAAGGTGTGCTGGAGATATCAGAACTGCAACTAGAAGGTAAAAAACGGATGAAAGTGGAGGATTTACTTAGAGGCTACAAATTCAATTAAAAAGGGTTTTTATCGAAAAAAGAGCAAAATATTTTATTTTTAACCTGATTTTAAGGAACTTAAGGACAGTATCTAAACCAATTTTTAAATTATATAATCATGAAAAATCTGTTAAGTAGCATCATATTATTGCTTTTCATCACTTCATTATCCTTTTCTGCCGAAGCTCAGTTCATCAAAAAAATTCAAAATGCAGCGAATAAGGGAATGGAGAGAGCTATTCAAGATAAGGTAGAAAAGGAAGCAGCCAAAATGACTGAAAAGCAACTTGAGAAAGTCTTTTCAGATATGTATGGAGACGCAGATAGTAGCTCCATGGGAGGCCTGGATATGGGCAAAATACTAGGTGGTCTTGGTGAGCCAGTAGATACCGAAGACGAGTATGATTTTTTTGGATATTTAGTTCTCGAAATGATCAGCACAAATGAAAAAGGAAAGACTGAGGATCCTTTTCTTTTAAAATCATATCTAGGTGAATCTTCCGAATATACTGGAATGGAATTAATTGATCCTAAAAACCCAAAAGCCACTACTTCAATGGTTTTTGATGTGAAAAATCAAGCATCAATTGTTTTCCTAGATAATAAAGGCGAAAAATCGAGTTTCGCTTACAAACTGAATATGGATGATTTGGATGAAATGGTTGATGAAAATCTAGATTCAAAAACTGAGGAATACGATATTACAATCGAAAAAACAGGAAACTCCAAAGATATTCTAGGCTATGCCTGTGAGGAATATCATGTGGTCAGTGAGGATGGAGAAGGCTATTACTGGTTGACAGAGAAACCTATTGGAGGTTATGCTTCTTTTTGGGGTGCCAATAGCCCTATGATGACTTCGAAAGCACAAGAAAGATATGCGCAACATTTTAAAAATATGCCAGAAGGAAATTTCATGGAATTGACTTTCACCTCTAAAGATTCTGAAAAAGTAGAGATGAAAGTGATAGAAATCGAAGAAGACTCTCCAAAGTCTCTTACTATGGCCGAATACCCCAACATTATGAATTCTGCGGGCATGAAGTAATTCTATCCTATTTTATTTTTTCAACGGGATAGGCCTATTATCTTCAAGGCAAGAAGCATTTTGCATGAAGATATCACTTATAGCAGCATTGGCTACTAACAATGTAATAGGTAAGGAAAACGATCTAGTTTGGAGATTACCGGATGATTTCAAACGATTTAAAAGAATCACTTCCAATCATTTTATCTTGATGGGTAGAAAGACCATGGAGTCTTTGGGAAATCCTCTTCCCAATAGAACTCATCTCGTGATTACAAGAAATGAATCATATAAAGCACCTGAAGGTCATTATGCTTTCCAAAGCCTAGAAGAAGCGTTTGCTTTTTGCCAAAAGAGAAATGTGGAGCAACTTTATGTAATCGGAGGAGGTGAACTATATAAACAAGCGCTTCCAATAGCTGATGAGCTCGTACTTACCGAAGTACATGCTTCACCCGAGGGAGATACTTACTTCCCAGAGTTCAACAAGAATGATTGGAAAGTGACATTTAGCGAATATCACCCCGCAGATGAGCGTCATCTACTTGCCTTCACCTATGTCACTTACCAAAGAATCCAAAACCACAATGTCTGAAAAAGTAATTTGGATCACAGGAGCCTCTTCAGGAATTGGTGAAGCTACAGCCTATAAGTTCGTCCAGGAAGGATACAAAGTCGTCCTTTCGGCAAGAAATAAAGAAGCGCTAGAAAGAGTCAAAAACTCAAGTTCCAGTCCACAGCACTGCAAAGTGCTACCGCTTGATTTGGTAGATCAAGCTTCTTTTGCGGAAAAGACACTAGAAGCAATTACTGCTTTTGGTCATATAGATATCATACTTCACAATGGAGGAATCAGTCAGAGATCCTTGATTAGAGACACTCCGATCGCTGTAGATCGCAAACTTATGGAGGTAAATTTCTTTGGGACTGTCGCGCTTACCAAAGAACTACTCCCGCATTTTATTGAAAGAAAATCAGGACAGTTTGGGGTGATTTCTTCTTTGGTAGGAAAATTTGGTTCGCCCTACAGATCAAGCTATGCTGCGGCTAAACATGCGCTTCATGGGTTCTTCGAATCTTTGAGATTAGAGCATTTTGAAGAAAATATAGCAGTGACAATGATTTGCCCTGGCTTTATCAAAACAGATGTTTCCAAAAATGCACTGACAGCTGACGGCACTCCTCTCAATGAAATGGACAAAGCGCAAGAAAACGGTATGAGCGCTGAAGATTGTGCTAAGGAGATTTTCAAAGCACTTAAAAACAAAAAAGAAGAAGTTTATATCGGTGGAAAGGAAACAATGGGAATCTATTTGAAACGTTTTGTTCCTGCGATTTTCACTAAAATACTTCGTAAATCAGAAGTAAGATAACATAATGAAGGTAGTTAGAGCCGAAATAATAGCCATTGGAGATGAGCTTCTTTACGGGCAAATAGTTGATACCAACAGTCACTGGATCAGTCAGGAACTTGATCTCATGGGTGTAAAAGTAGTGCGCAAGACCACTGTAGGTGATGACCGAAAAGATATTCTTAGCGCATTTGCTTCAGCAGAAGCTAGAGCAGATATCATTTTGATCACCGGCGGTTTGGGGCCAACTCAAGACGATCTGACCAAACCGCTCATGGCGGAGTACTTTAATTGTCCCATCGTAGAAAATCCAGCTGCAGTAGAAGCTGTTACTGAGTTTTTCAAAAAGCGTGGTAGAGAAATCACACCTCTAAACCTACTTCAAGGACATTTACCTTCATGCGCTACTTATGTGCCGAACCCAGTGGGAACAGCGCCTGGAATGTGGTTTGAGCGTGACGAAACCTACTGGATGTCTATGCCAGGTGTTCCTCACGAGATGAAAAGGCTGATGACAGACTTTGTGTTGCCGAAACTTCCAACCCTATTTCCACTTCCTGTCATTGTTCACCGTATGGTTAAGACAGTTGGAATTGGTGAAAGCTGGCTAGCAGATCTCATACGAGAATGGGAAAATGCACTTCCTTCTACTATTCGATTGGCTTATTTACCTTCGTTGGGGCATGTGAAGCTTAGACTAACTGGCTTTGGAACAGACAAGAACGAGATAGAAAATGCTATCCAACAGCAAATTGATTTAGTATTACCAACCATCGAAAAATACGTCTATGGCTACGATACAGAGTCGCTGGAAACGGCCATCGGCAAACTTTTGCAGACAAATAAGAAAACTGTAGCTTTAGCTGAAAGCTGTACTGGTGGTTATATTTCCCATCTAATCACCAGTATTTCGGGTAGTAGTTCGTATTTTCAAGGAGCAATAGTTCCCTATCACAACCAATTCAAGGAAAATGTTCTTCATGTAAATCCAAAAACCCTAGCAGACTTTGGAGCTGTAAGCGAAGAAACTGTAAGAGAGATGTCAGCAGAAGTTCGGGAGTTGTTCAGGTCTGATTTCGGCTTAGCCAGCAGTGGAGTCGCAGGTCCAAACGGAGGGAGTTTAGAAAAACCTGTAGGGACAGTTTGGATTGCTTGTGCCGGAGAAGGATTTGTAGAAACGAAAAAACTTCAGCTTACGCAGGATAGAATGCTCAATATTCAACTTACGGCTGTTGCGGTTTTGAATCTACTTAGAATTTGTATTTTAGAGAAATAACGAATAAAATTTCTATTGAAAGGTTTGGGATAGAGTTTTATAAAATTTAATTTTAAAACTTGAATATAAACCCAATAAATCATTAATTCATAACCATGGCAATTGTAGAAATGCTGATGCCCAAAATGGGCGAGAGTATCATAGAAGGTACAGTGCTTACTTGGCTTAAAAAAGAGGGTGACACGATTGAACAGGATGAATCTGTATTGGAAGTCGCTACTGATAAGGTTGATACTGAAGTACCTTCTACCCATGCAGGCATCCTAAAGCAAATCCTCGCACAAGAAGGAGATGTGATCGCTGTGGGTGCTCCTATTGCAATCATAGAGACTGAGGGCGAAGAAAAAAACGCTGCAACTCCTGCGGGGTCACAAACAGCTACAAAGAAAGAAGAATTAATAGCCGCCGCACCCGAAAATACTGCTGCAATTCTCTCAACAGAGGAAACTCCGCAATTAATTGACACAAGCGATGACAGATTCTATTCTCCCTTAGTTCAAAGTATTGCAAAGGAAGAGGGAATCTCTAAGACTGAGCTAGCCAAAGTACCAGGAACAGGCAAAGACGCTCGAGTGACTAAGCAGGACATGCTCAATTACTTGGAATCAAGATCTTCTTCTGCCAAACCAGTTTCATCAATTCCTTCTATTTCTGCACCAAAAGCACCCGTTAGCATTTCTGGCTCGGATGAGATTATCGAAATGGATCGCATGCGAAAGATGATTGCCAAGCGCATGATCGAATCAAAGCAGATTTCGGCACATGTCACTTCATTTGTAGAAGCTGATATGACGAACATTGTACTTTGGAGAGAAAGAAATAAGGATGAATACAAAGCGAAATTCGGAGAATCGATCACTTACACCCCATTCTTTATTGAGGCAGTAGCAAAAGCAATTCGGGATTTCCCAATGATTAATATCTCAGTGGACGGAGACCGAATTATTAGAAAAAAAGATATCAATGTTGGTATGGCAGTAGCATTGCCTAGCGGAAATCTAATTGTCCCTATCATCAGAAATGCTGATCAGCTAAACCTAGTAGGAATCTCTAAGAAAGTAAATGAGCTGGCTAACCTTGCTAGAAGCAATAAGCTGAATGCAGATCACTTAGCGGGAGGAACTTACACCGTTTCTAACGTTGGTTCCTTTGGCAATGTGATGGGCACTCCGATCATTCCTCAACCTCAGGTTGCAATAATGGCCGTGGGTGCAATAGTCAAAAAACCTGCGGTAGTGGAAACTCCTACAGGAGATGTGATTGCTATCAGACACAAAATGTTCCTTTCCCACTCTTATGATCATAGAGTGGTAGATGGTTCATTGGGAGGTAGGTTTGTTAAGAGAGTTTCTGATTATTTGGAAGCCTTTGATATTAACACTCCCCTATAATAAACACACAAGCCGGTATAAAAACCGGCTTTTTTTTCAGTTGACTTTTTTAAATTCCTTTTTCAAAGAATATTCTTTTAGTTTTTCAGCTAAAGAAATCAGGCGAATAGGTTTAGTCAAATAATCATCCATGCCTGCTTCAGTGGCCTTTTTCTGATCCTCATCAAAAACGTTTGCCGAAAGTCCTACAATAAACACCTCCCCTTTTTCTCCCAAATCCCTAATCCTAATTGCTGCTTCCAAGCCATTCATGACCGGCATCTGTACATCCATCAAGACAATATCAAATTCAGAATGAATCACCATTTCCAACGCTTCCTTTCCATTTTTTGCTACTTCAAAATCATAACCTAATTGCTCTAGCATGAGGGTCATCAGCTGCAAATTCAGTTCATTATCTTCTGCCAAAAGGACTCTAAGAGGATATTCCTCGGCCATTCCATTCCAATTCGTCCGCTGAGGCAATTCATTGGAAGGAGTCTTGGTAGTGATATCAGAAGCATCCTTTAGTATCACCGAAAAGGCAAAAACAGATCCTTTTCCTACTTCACTCGAGATGGTGAGTTCCCCACCCATTAATTCCACAATCTTTTTTGCGATAGCTAATCCCAGCCCAGTACCTTGATAGCTACGGGAACTTGAACTTTCTACCTGAAAGAATGGATCTGTAAGCCTAGGGATCTCTTCTTTTGAGATGCCGATTCCACTGTCTTGAACTGTACATTTCAGGTAATTAATCTTTCCCGAAATATTCTCCATTTCAAGTTTCACCAAGACATTTCCTCCCTTAGAGGTGAATTTCACAGCATTGCCTACCAGATTTAGAATGATTTGATTAATCTTCTCTACATCTCCCTCCATCATCCGCAGGGTTTGCGGATCGCAGGAAATATTAATAAATACTCCCTTCTTTTGAGCCAAACCATAAAAGATCTGAACCTGCTTTTCTAACTCTTCGGCAGGGCAAAAAACTGATGTATTAATATCTATTTTACCCGCTTCAATTTTTGAATAATCTAAAATATCCTTGATTATGCTCAGTAAAGAATTCCCCGAAGTTTTAATGATATCCAAGTATTGTAGCTGTTCTTCATCCAAACTTGTTTGATCCAGCAAATCAATAATCCCAAGTAACCCATTCATGGGTGTCCTGATCTCATGACTCATATTTGCCAAGAACTCAGACTTAGCCCTGCTCGCCAGATCTGCCGCATTCATTGCCTCAACTAGTCCCTTTTCCCAGATACGTTGACTTGTAATATCCTTGGCAATAGACATCATTCTTTTGTCATCTAGTGGGAAAAACCTAACCTCGAAGTATTGGCTCTCTTGCATTGATATTAATTGCAAATCTACGGTCTGGATTTGTCCGGTTTTTCTAGCAAGGTTGAAAGCAAATTGGGTTTGTTCCCGTTGTTGTTTAGGTATGATTTCAAAAAGAGATTTGCCTTCAATTTCTTCACCTGTAGCTTTTATCAACTTTTGATCTCTAATGTGCGACTCCAAAACAACTCCTTCATTATCGTAAGAGAATATAACATCCGGAATATTGTCTATTAGATTTTGAAGACGCTTTCCACTATCAATCAACTCTTGTTTACTTTCGAATTGATCAGTTACATCGGTGCAAATACCGAGTCCACCATTAAACCTACCCTGCTTGTCAAAAATCAGTTTCTCGAAAATTCTTAGTCTTACTTTTGAACCATCAGGCTTTTGAAAATCATACTCCAAATCTACGTGAGATTTATTCTGACTCAGTGCACCTCTCACTAGCTCCTTGACATTGAGCGCATCCAAATGCCCTTCTTCCTCACTAAATGCGGTCAGGAATTCAGATTTGGGATGCCCGAGAACTTCCTCCACTTCGTCACTCACACGCGTGATTACTCCTTTGAAATCATGGAAAAATACGAAGCCTCGTAGTTCTTTTAACAAAATATTTTGCTGATCAAACAACTCAGAAATCTCTTCAGCACTCTCCGTAAGCAACTTCTCAGATTCCATTCTATTTTTCAATGAAAATGAAAAGAATATCACAGTGGATATCAGCAAAAGGACAAAACCAATGAAAAGGAATAGATATGTACTGTATATTCCACTTGTCATCACCTCCGATTCAATCATGAAAATGAGTGCCGCATTTTCATAAAACTCGCCGAAGTCAAAAGGGTATTGGACCAAAAGCCCTCCACCTAAATCCCCACCTTTAGTCCAATCAATCTCATAAATCCCTATGACTCCTATCGATACATCATTCTTAATATGAGAGAGAGACTTGTCGTCCAAAGAAAGGGCAGTCATATTCTGACTTGGATCTAAATTGAACAGTTCCCCGTCCAGCATGAGGAGTTTACTTCCCCCTTTATTCAAATAATAATGGGTCACAAAATCCCGAGTAAATCTGACAGGATTCAGGGAAAACATGAGTTCAAATCCAAAGTCACTGCCGCTGGTATAATATTCAAAATCATGCTTTCCCTTATTCGGAATGCCTTTATTAGCTTTATTTCTAATAAAATCATTCCTTTCCGTCATGGTTAGGAAAACAACAGAATCTTGAAGGTTCACCCAAACGGTGTCCACCAAACCTGGATAATTGTTAAAAATCCTCCTTACAGCTTTGGTCAAATCTCCCCTGAAATCATCTGGATCCAAATCTTCGTCCTCCAAATAATCTATCAGTTCTTCGGCATTCTCCTCAAATCGACCAACCTCAATTTCAATTTCCGTAGCTGCAATCTCCGTCTGCTTCCTTAAAAACTGCTTTTTAGAATTTAATTCGGCATCATTAATTGTTGAAAAAAAACTTACAGCGAGACTAATCACCAAAAGTACTAATGCACTTCCACTAACTATAGTTAGCCATAAATCTCTGCGATATCCACTTCTTCTATTCATTATGGCCTAAGTTCTAATTCGATTAAATACCAATCAAGAAGTGTAAATGGAACAGCGTATGCAGCCTTAGGACTAAAATCATCCGTAAAAGAGAAGTGGCTTTCCTTCTCCATCACAAATACTTGGGCCATACTTCTTACCTCGTTATTTTTACTATTGAACAGATTAAAGTCTGAAATCCGGAAGTTATCAGCTAAAATGGTTTCTCTATAAACGTGGTGTTTCAACGGAGGAAAACTTAAGGATTCTATTGCTGCTGATTTTCCACCCACTATATCCCCCTTATTATTTACAATTAAAAATTCTCCTTCGCGATTATCTAAATACCTCCCAATCAGTTCATCTACTGTAATATCGAGACCCAGTACGGCATAGAGCTCCTCCCCGTCGTATACAGGATGAACTAAGGAAAGTATCCAGCCTCTACCCGCAGGATCAACATAAACTTCAGGTATCCAAACTGGCCCTTTTTCGGGATTATGTTCCAAATCGCCCTCGTAGTAGAAATTAAAATTTGTGAGATCAACATCTGGATCTAAAAGTGTTTTGGCATCATATGCTGGAAAAACACGAGAAACTTGATCAGCTGTATTATAATAGACCTGGGCCAGCATACTATATTTCTCAAAAGTCTGTCTAAAAAGTGAATCCATGCTATTTGTGAGCATCACATTTTCCATGGATTTTTCAAAATCTTTCGAAGTGTTCAGGACTACTACCGAGCTTAGCTTTTTTGAATCTTGAGGTGTATTGGTAGAGTAGCCTTGATCAAAACTGTACTCATTCTGGGTTGGAATCTGAAGTAAACTATCTCTGTTTGCCAGCAAAAATTCAAAATGATCTTTAAGGTGAATTATTTCATCATTCAGCTCAAATAGCTCAACCTCCATTTCTTGAATGATTGACTGATCCATGACCAAACTTTGATCCCTAGAAGAATTTGAGGAAGGCTCACAGGAATGTAGAAAGATGGATACAGGGAAAATCAAAAAAAGAAGTTTCTTCATAAGACTGCTGATAGACGGGAAATTATAAATTTTCCATCTCAGCACGAAATGTTTGTCCCATTTCCTTAAATCGTGATTTCACTTTTTCAAAAAAATCTCCAGACAAAAAAACGTCCAAATCCGCTTCATCGAGCACATCCATTTCAGAGATTTTAAAAGTCTGTTCGAACGGACCGAATTCAAATTTGATGATGTATTTATTATTCCAGGAGAACACACTGATTCGTATGTCCTCCTGTATAAATTCTTTCACAACTCTCATTCAGCCGTTTTTACTTCTGATGAAAAGGTTATAGTTGCTTTCAACGAAGAGGCCACAGAGCAGTATTTCTCTACAGAAAGCGCAACCACCTTTGCAAACTCTTCCTCTTTAGCATCTGGAGAAATCAATACAAAATTCAAATTGATATCAGTAAAATATGCTGGCACACCATCATTTCGAATACCTTCTACTTCTACAATCAAATCAAGAACCGTTTTACGTTTCTTTTTCATCATCAAAACTGCGTCAACTGAAGCGCATGAACCTAAAGCTGAAAGAACCAAATCCATTGGCGACTGCGCTTTTTTATCCTGAGGATCATACATGTCGATCTTTACAAGATTTCCTTGAGGATTTACTGCCTCATATTCGTGATCCGCTTTCATGCGAACCGTCACATTCCTTTTTGCCATTTTATCTCTAATTAATCAATAGACTTATTTTTCTTAAGAAGTTTGAAATCTTCCAATTTTTCAATCTTGAAATAAGATTACATATTTCGGCGATACTGCCCACCTACTTCGTAAAGTGCATGCGTAATCTGTCCAAGTGAACAATACTTTGCAGCTTCCATTAGTTCCTCGAATATATTCTCATTGTTTACAGAGACTTTCTTCAGTTTCTGCAAATGCTTAGTTACCAGCTCAGGATTGGCAGCATGTAAGGTTTCCAAGGTCTTGATCTGAGCCTCTTTTTCATTTTTCTCAGCTCTGATCACCTCCCCGGGAGTTACTGTTGGGGAGCCATCTGAAGAAAGGAATGTATTTACTCCTATAATAGGATATTCTCCCGTGTGCTTCAGCATTTCATAATGCATACTTTCTTCCTGAATTTTCCCTCGCTGATACATAGTCTCCATTGCTCCTAGCACTCCTCCTCGCTCGGTGATTCTATCAAACTCAACATAAACTGCTTCCTCTACTAAGTCTGTCAACTCCTCTATGATAAAGGAACCTTGAATAGGATTTTCATTTTTAGCTAGCCCCAATTCCTTATTGATAATCAATTGAATAGCCATTGCTCTACGAACTGATGCTTCAGTAGGCGTGGTGATCGCTTCATCATAGGCATTGGTATGCAAAGAGTTGCAATTATCATAAATCGCGTACAAGGCCTGAAGTGTAGTACGGATATCATTGAAGTCAATTTCCTGCGCATGTAGCGAGCGACCAGAAGTCTGAATATGGTACTTCAACATCTGAGAGCGTTCATTTGCTCCGTACTTTAGCTTCATTGCTTTCGCCCAAACACGACGTGCAACTCTACCGATTACCGCATATTCAGGATCGATTCCATTGGAGAAAAAGAAGGAAAGATTTGGAGCAAACTGGTTGATATCCATACCTCGGCTCACATAATACTCCACATAAGTGAAACCGTTAGAAAGTGTTAAGGCCAACTGGGTAATAGGATTAGCCCCTGCTTCGGCAATATGATATCCGGAAATAGATACCGAATAGAAGTTGCGGATACTCTGCTCGATGAAGTATTGCTGCACATCTCCCATCAATCGCAAGGAAAATTCTGTTGAAAAAATACAGGTATTTTGTGCCTGATCTTCCTTCAGAATATCAGCCTGTACTGTCCCTCTTACCTTAGCTATCGTATTAGCTTTGATTTTTTGATAGACATCAGCAGGCAAAACCTGATCACCGGTCACACCCAAAAGCATCAAACCTAAGCCATTGTTTCCCTCCGGGACTTTCCCATTATAGCTTGGTCTAGGAAGGTTTTTATCTTTATAGATCTGACTAATTTTCTCATCAATCTCTTTTTCAAGACCATTCTCCTTGATATAAACCTCACATTGCTGATCGATGGCAGCATTCATAAAAAATGCTGTCATAGTAGCAGCGGGACCATTAATAGTCATTGACACAGAGGTCATTGGGTCTACTAGATTAAAGCCAGAGTAAAGCTTCTTAGCATCATCCAAACAGCAAACACTAACTCCCGAATTTCCTATTTTACCATAAATATCCGGACGGTGATCGGGATCTTCACCATAAAGCGTCACCGAGTCAAAAGCTGTTGAAAGTCGCTTAGCATCCATATCCTTTGATACATAATGGAAGCGTTTATTTGTACGCTCAGGTCCTCCCTCTCCAGCAAACATTCTCGTAGGGTCTTCACCTTCCCGTTTGAATGGGAAAACTCCAGCAGTGTAAGGAAACTTGCCAGGGACATTTTCTCGTAATCCCCATTTCAGAATATCACCCCAAGCTTCATATTTCGGCAAAGAAATTTTTGGGATTCTAGTCTCAGACAAAGAAGTAGAGAAGGTTTTAATCTTAATTTCCTTATCACGAACCTTGAACACATAAAAATCCTCCGAATACTTTGCCGACTCAGAAGACCAATCCTCTAACCATTTTTTGTTTTTCGGATCAAACTCCAATTCTACCTGCGCATATACTTCCTGAAGTTCTTTGATCAAACGATCCTTATCCTCCACGTTGGTGTTCTGTATAGCTTCTATTGACTTCCTTATGCTGTAAAGTTTTTGTGCAATTTCTTTCTGTTCTTCTACCCAGACATCATAATTTCTATTGATTTCTGAAATTTCGGATAGATAGCGAGTTCTAGCTGGAGGAATAATATATATCTTCTCAGAGCTCCCTGCTGTAAGCTCAAAATCACTTTGCATTTTCGGATGCTTTTCAGCGATCTTAGAAATCAACGTGCGATACAGCTGATTCATTCCAGGATCGTTGAATTGGGAAGCAATCGTACCAAAAACTGGAAGATCCTCGTCTTTGGCTTCCCAGAGATTATGATTGCGCTTAAACTGTTTTTTTACATCACGAATGGCGTCTAAAGCCCCTCGTTTATCAAACTTATTCAACGCAATCACATCAGCAAAATCGAGCATATCGATTTTTTCCAATTGAGATGCTGCTCCATATTCTGGAGTCATCACATAGAGTGAAAGATCGGAATGCTCAATGATCTCGGTATCTGATTGGCCAATTCCCGAAGTCTCCAAAATCACCATATCAAACCCAGCAGCTTTCACCGTATCTACAGCATCTTGCACGTAGCGTGATAGTGCAAGATTAGATTGGCGAGTAGCCAAAGAGCGCATATATACCCGTGGGTGATGAATCGCATTCATACGAATTCTATCGCCAAGCAGAGCTCCACCTGTTTTTCGCTTAGATGGATCAACAGATATGATAGCCAGCGTTTTATCTTCAAAATCCATAATGAATCTCCGTACCAATTCATCCACCAGTGAAGACTTTCCTGCACCACCAGTACCCGTGATTCCCAAAACAGGCGTTTTACATTCTTTACTTTGCTCTCTTACTGTTTCTAAAAGTTGGGTAGAGTTTTCAGGGAAATTTTCAAAAGCAGAAATCGCCCTTGCTACATGCTCTTTATTATCAACTCCAAGTACAAACCCTTCCGGAAGCTCATCTCCAATTGCAAAATCACATTGACTTACCAAGTCATTGATCATTCCCTGCAATCCCATGGAACGTCCATCATCTGGCGCGTAAATCCTGTTGATACCATAATCCTGAAGTTCCTTGATTTCCTCAGGAAGTATAGTTCCTCCCCCTCCACCAAAGATCTTCACATGCCCTGCTCCTTTTTCGCGAAGCAAATCATACATGTATTTAAAAAACTCCACGTGTCCGCCCTGGTAAGAAGTGATCGCAATTGCCTGCACATCTTCTTGGATCGCACAATCCACGATTTCCTGCACCGATCTATTGTGACCAAGGTGAATTACCTCACAGCCTGTCGACTGTATAATCCGGCGCATGATATTAATTGCAGCGTCATGGCCATCAAATAGCGAGGCAGCAGTAACAATTCTAATGTGATTTTTGGGTTTATAGCTCTCAGGAATGGTAGTCATGGAGGTTATTTAGCTTAATACAGTATTCTTTTTTATGAGTCAGTAAGCTTCTCCGCTTTCTGGAACTCTGGTTACAAATATAGCAATTAAAAAAGTGCTTCACTTTCGCTATTAAATGGAAAACAAAATATTATTTGGCAAAAAAATTAAGTAAATACGGCTTCCTGAATAAGATGATTCCGGATTTAGAACCACATAGTTTTGATTTATTCTGCTTCTCTCTAGATTAGCAAATTAATAATAACCCAACAGATCCCATGTCCTCCAAACAATATGCTTTCTTCCTGTCTATCACTGCCGCATTGGGCGGCTTTTTATTTGGCTTTGATACTGCTGTAATCTCAGGAGCAGAGCGGGCAATTCAAGACGTTTGGAAGCTCAATGACTTAATGCATGGTCTAGCGATCGCAATGGCACTTTACGGAACTGTAATTGGCGCTCTGTTCGGAGGAGTCCCTGCTGACAAATTTGGAAGAAAAAAGAGTCTGCTTTGGATTGGAGCATTATATCTAATCTCTGCAGTGGGTTCAGGAATGGCTCCCGATGAAATTTCATTTATGTTTTTTAGGTTCATTGGAGGATTGGGAGTGGGTGCCTCATCAGTAGTAGCGCCTATGTATATTTCCGAAATTGCTCCAGCAAAAAATAGAGGACTGCTAGTGGCTCTCTATCAATTCAACATCGTTTTTGGTATCCTGATGGCCTATTTATCCAATTACCTGATTGGAACAGCGGGAATAGCAAATGACTGGAGATGGATGCTAGGAATGGAAGCGGTTCCTGCGCTGATTTATACTGCGATGATTTTTAGAATCCCAGAAAGTCCAAGGTGGTTGATCGCTAAGTTCAACGACCAAATTAAGGCACGGGAAATTCTGACACGAACCGATCCTGAGGGAGTTGATGAAGCAATCCGATTGGCAATTATTGAAGAACAATCCATCAAAGAAAAAGGCAGCTTCTCTGCACTGTTTAGCAAGGCATTTATCTCGACAACAATGCTCGCTATTTTCATTGCATTCTTCAATCAGGTTTCCGGTATCAATGCGATCATTTATTTTGCGCCACGAGTATTTGAAATGGCGGGAATTTCTACGGAATCAGCTCTCTTTTCCACCATAGGAATAGGCGTAGTCAACCTGCTTGCCACATTCGTTGGGCTTTACCTGATTGATAGAATTGGCAGGAAAAAACTAATGTATATAGGTTCGTTTGGCTATATCATTTCGCTATCGCTGATGGCCTATAATTTCCTTGTCGGTGGCATTGACAATTTCTGGCTACCAATATTTGTCTTTGCATTCATTACTTCACATGCAGTAGGACAAGGCGCTGTTATTTGGGTATTTATATCTGAGGTTTTTCCAAATGAATTACGCGCCTATGGGCAATCCATCGGTTGTTTCACACATTGGATTTTGGCAGCTTTGATAGCAAATATCTTCCCCTATTTTGCCAATCAATTTGGCCCTGGATACATCTTTGCATTCTTCGCTTTGATGATGGTTTGGCAATTACTTTGGGTGAAATTCAAAATGCCAGAGACAAAGGGCCGATCCTTAGAAGAAATTCAACAAGACTTACATAATACCAATGCCGCATAACGTAGTCATATTCGGAGAAATGCTTTGGGACTGTTTGCCTTCAGGTCCTGTGCCTGGTGGCGCGCCTATGAATGTCACGCTTAATCTCCATCAGCTTGGGCTGAATTCAAGATTAATCTCCTCCATAGGAAATGATGCTGATGGACAGAACCTGTTAGCGTTTTTACATACGTTCGACCTCCCTGTAGAATTTATCCAAATAAATCAGGAACAGGAAACATCAAAAGTTTTAGTCAATGACGACGATCCTGAGAACATCAAGTACACTATAGTCTCACCAGTTGCTTGGGATTTTATTCACTGGAATCCAGAAATTGACAAAGCTGTTGCTTCTGCAGATGCTTTCGTATTTGGAACATTAGGTGTTCGGAATTCTGAAAGTTTGACCACGCTACTTAGATTGCTTCACCATAAGACAATCCGCATTTTTGATGCAAATCTCCGACCTCCATTCTATGATTTTGAGATAATCGAGACACTTTTAGGTTTTACAGATATTCTAAAAATCAACGAGGATGAATTGGAGATTTTTGCTGACTACTTCAATATAGATTCTGGCGTAAATAGCGTTTGTGCTCATTTAGACCAGCATTACCCCATGGATCTCATCTGCGTCACTCAAGGATCAAAAGGTGCGATGATTTATAATAAGGGAAAGATCATCACACATGAGGGATACAAGGTGCAAGTCGCTGACACCATAGGTGCAGGAGATGCCTTTCTCAGTGGCTTTATCAAGACCTATTTGGAAAAGCAGCCACTAGATCAAGTGCTGGATTTTGCTTGTAAATTAGGAGCTTTCGTAGCGAGCAAAAAAGGAGGAACGCCTAGGTATGAGATTACTGAAATATAAAGTGATCAGTCTCAGTTTTCAATAGCAGTGAACACTAAATACTGATCACTGCAAACTGCGACTTATCACAAGGACTATAAACTAAACCGCTTCCCGAATACGCTCAGCAATCTCCGCTAACTCTTCATTGGTTAGCTTCAACTTAGGACGCGTGAAATTGATATCATCCATGGTCCTAAGAGGCACAAGGTGCACATGAACGTGCGGAACTTCTAAACCAATCACAGCTACTCCAATTCTAGTGCACTTGATCGTTTTATCCATGGCTTTGGCTACCTGCTGCGCAAAAAGATGTAAGCCAGAGATCACTTCAGGCTCTAAATCAAAAATGTAATCTACTTCCTGCTTGGGAACTACCAATACATGACCTTTTACCAAAGGCATGATATCTAAAAAAGCTATGTAATTCTCATCCTCTGCTACAATGTGACCAGGGATTTCACGGTTGATGATTTTGGTGAAAATTGATGCCATAATCTTAAAAATAAAAATCCCGACCTAAGCCGGGATTTAGTTAGAATGTAATATCTAATATTTCGAATTGAAGAGTACCTGCTGGAGCTTTTACTTCAGCGATATCTCCTACCTTTTTTCCTACTAATCCTTTTCCAAAAGGAGAACCTAAAGAAATCTTGCCTGCTTTCAAATCAGCTTCTTGCTCAGAAACTAAGGTATAGCTGACAGTCATTCCATTTTTTACGTTTTTGATCTTCACTGTAGTCAAAATTCCAACTTTCGAAGTATCCAGCTGAGAGCTATCTAGCACTCTAGCATTCCCTACAACAGCTTCCAATTTTGCGATTTTAAGTTCCAAGTGACCTTGGGCATCTTTCGCCGCATCATATTCTGCATTTTCACTTAGGTCACCTTTATCTCTCGCTTCAGCGATCTGAAGAGAGATATCAGTTCTCCCTTTAGTTTTAAGCATTTGAAGTTCGTCCTTCAATCTTTTCAGGCCCTCTTCTGTATAATATTGTATTTCTCCCATATTCAACTCTGTTATAAGCTACAAAAACAAAGTAACGGTCGCAAGACGGGACCGTTACCTTATTATTAGCTTGTATTTGATCAGCAAAGATAGCAAAACCTTTGAAACAAAGCAAAGCATGCTTTCTGCCCAGATTCTTTCAAAAGCCCAATTATCAGGACTTAAAGGCCTTTTTAATCCTTTTGGCCAAAACTTTATTAATCTTTTCATAGGATTCAAAAGTCCAACCGGCTACATGTGGACTAAATAACACATTATCCCTCGCCGCCAACTTCTCAAATTCTGCTTTTTGGTCTGGACTGAATTTCTGAAACTTTTCATTTTCCAAAACATCAAGCAATGCTCCTCTCAATATACCCAGATCCAAAGCTTCATTTAAGGTTTTGAAACTAACCACTTCGCCCCTAGCCGTGTTGATCAACCAAAACGGTTTGGCAAAACTCTTTAACTCTTTCAAGGTGAAAAAATCTTTGGTCTCAGGCGTGAGCGGCACATGTATACTCAAGATATCTGCTTCAGCTTTCAGCTTCTCCCACATCACTTCCTGGACGAAGTCATCTGCAAAGTCCAACTTGTACTTATCATAGGCAAGTATATCTACTTTAAATCCTCTAAGTCTGTGAGCAAATGACTTGCCCATATTTCCAAATCCCATGATCCCCACGGTCTTGCCCATCAGCTCATGACCGCGATTACCTTCCCGATCCCAAATACCCTTTCTAACTTGCTGGTCAGCATTTTCGAGATTATTAAAAAGGGCTAGCAGCATCCCTACAGCATGTTCTGCGACTGCATCCCGATTTCCTTTGGCAGCGTGAAAAAGCTTAATATCCTTTTCAGCCATGTAGTCCAAGTCAATCTTGTCTAACCCCGCTCCTGCTCTAGCGATGAATTTCAACCTCGTGGCTCGCTCAAGTAGCTCCCGATCCATGGGAGTTTTTGATCTAATGATCAATCCATCATATTCAGCGACGGTTGCTACAATTTCCTCTCGTGTAATTTCCGGAGCATACACGACTTCATGTCCTTCTTTCTGAAGTAGCGGCATGATACTTTCGTGCATTTCGTCGATTATAAGAATCTTCATTTTTTTGAAGGAATTAAATATGTAATAATGACATCGCTACTAAAAAGTACACCGCGAGGCCGATTAGATCATTTGCTGTGGTGATAAATGGGCCTGATGCCAAAGCAGGGTTTATTCCAATTTTATCAAGTATGATCGGCGTGATTGTCCCCATAAATGAGGCAAGCAGCACTACTGAAAACAGGGCAATTGAAACCACTAAGGCAAATGACACATCTGTTTTATAAAACAAAACAACCACCCCAAAGACGAAAGTGGCCAAGATCAAACCATTTAAAACAGCAACTAAAAGCACTTTCAAAAACCTCTTCGCCATAGAATCGTCGAAAATAGATTTACTGGCAAGAGATTGAACAACGATAGAAGAAGTTTGGATTCCTACATTTCCTCCGGTCGCGGTGATTAGCGGGATAAAAAATGCTAACGCAGTCACCTTACTAAGTCCTTCTTCGAAAAAGCCAATGAATCCAGCTCCAAGTAGTCCCCCACAAATACCAATCAACAACCAAGGAAGTCTGGCTTTGGAGAGTTTGATAACACTGTCATATTCATCGACAGTATCCGAAATACCAGTCATTGCCTGAATATCCTCTTCGGCTTCCTCTCTGATTACATCCAGAATATCATCTACGGTAATTCTCCCGACCAACTTATTCTTACTATTCACAACAGGAAGTGATTCCAAATCATACTTTCTCATGACCTCTGCTACTTCCTCTTGATCCATATAGGTCGGTACAGAGATCACTTCTTCTTCATAGATATCCTCGATCTTGGTCTCATCTGAAGCCAAAACAATACGCTTAAGAGATACGATTCCCATTAATTGCTGTCTATTGTTCACTACGAAAATGGAGTAAATCTTACTTACATTTTCTGCTTGACGACGAATCTCATTGATCGTCTGCACCACATTCCAGTTTTTATTCGCTCGAATGTATTCCTTAGCCATAATACCACCCGCGGTGTCTTCATCGTAGCGAAGAAGCTCAAGTATCTGGTCTGATTTTACTTTATCCTCAAAATGGCTGATAATATCTTCTCTTTCTCTTTCTAGGAAGAGATTCAAAATATCAGCACCATCATCGGAGTCCATCAGCTCAATCAAATTCGCCATCTCTGGCACATCGAGTTCCTTCAAAACTCTATGCTGATTAGTAGCCTCCAGCTCAATGATAATATCTGCTGCCAACTGCGCGTCCAAAACCCGAAGCACATAAATGGATTCCTCCATCGATAGCTCATCGAGGAGCGCAGCGATATCTGCCACATTTACTCCATCCAAAGATTCATGGATAAAGGTTAAGTCTTCTGCTTCAATCGCCTGACGGAGACTTTCTAGGTATTCTTTCGAAAGTTCAAACTGCTTAATGATTTCCACGGGAAGCTTCGATAGTTTGGGTTAGAAAAATGAAATCAGCCACGTCGAGTTGCTCAGCGCGTAGATCCAAAATAGGATTTGAATTGAATTCAGCCGGGAGATTAAATGGCTTCATGCAATTCCGAAGCGTCTTCCTGCGATTACCAAAACCAGCTTTAACAACTTGCTTAAAGAGCTTCTCATTGCAATCCAACGTTTCAGTGAGATTCCGCGTCAAGCGAATGACCCCTGAATTGACTTTGGGAGGAGGATCAAATACATGTGGAGGCACAGTAAATAGATACTCTATATCATAATAGGCCTGCAAAAGCACAGACAATATCCCATAGTCTTTGTTCCCTTTTGGAGAGGCAATCCGCTCTGCTACTTCTTTTTGCAACATACACACCACTTCCGTCACCTGATCTTTGACTTCAAGTACTTTGAAGAAAATCTGTGAAGAAATATTGTACGGAAAGTTGCCTGCTATCGCGAACTTATCTTTAAATGACTCTGATAAGTCCATTTTCAGAAAGTCCCCTTCGATAATTTTTTCTCCCAAATCAGGATATTTTTTATGCAGGTAGGCGATAGATTCCTTATCGATATCAATAAGGTATAATTCCAATTTTTCCTTCAAAAGGAAATCCGTCAACACCCCCATACCAGGCCCAATTTCAAGGACTTTGGTTACGTCATGATGTCCTTTGACCGCTTGAGCTATTTGCTCCGCAATACTCAAATCGGTCAAAAAATGTTGTCCCAAGTGTTTCTTGGCTTTGACCTTTTCCATCGGTTAGCTCTGATAATTTTTTATAAATTGCAGCCTAAAATTAAGACAATAATTCTAAAGGACTAGCTTAGCTGCGGTAGCATTACCAATCCATTTTGCAAATCCACCATACATCCAATATGCATCAACGAAAGATCAAACCTATAATCGGAATAAGTATCGGCGACATTAACGGCATAGGAGCTGAGGTCACTATGAAAGCTTTGCTCGACAATAGAACCTATAAGACATTCACTCCACTGATCTATGCCCATGGCAAAGCGTTGACTTTCTACAGAAAGCAGTTAGGAATGGATGATTTCAATTTTGCACAAATTAGAAGTATTGAGGAAATCCAGCACAAACGTATCAATGTAATCAATGTAAATGAAGAGTGCCCTGAAGTAATTCCAGGTGTGGAAACACAGGAAGCAGGAAAATTTGCGCTTGAAACGTTGAAAATGGCGGTAAATGATCTGAAGGAAGGAAAGATCCAAGCTTTAGTAACTGCCCCACTGAATAAAAACAACGTGAATTCTGAGGAACTTCACTTTATCGGGCATACAGAATTCATCACTAATGAGGTGGGAGCAAAAGAAAGTTTGATGCTGATGGTTTCTGAGCAATTGCGGGTAGGATTAGTTACTGGACATGTGCCTTTGGCAAAAGTTGCTGAGAATGTGACTCAGGAAAGAATCATTCAGAAAGCCAATCTCCTGCTTAAAAGCCTCGAAAAAGACTTTGGCATCAATAAACCGAAAATTGCAATTCTCGGACTGAACCCACATGCGGGTGAAGATGGACTTTTGGGTGAAGAGGAAAAGAAAATCATCAAACCAGCTATTCATGCGCTTAAGGACCAAAACAAAATGGTTTTTGGTCCCTACCCTGCTGATGGTTTTTTCGGAATGGGGCATCAAACCAAATTTGATGGGGTGCTAGCCATGTATCATGACCAAGGCTTGGTGCCTTTTAAATCAATGGCTTTCAGCACTGGGGTAAACTTCACCGCAGGTTTGCCTGTAGTAAGAACCTCGCCAGATCATGGCACAGCATACAATATAGCTGGGAAAAACGTCGCCGATGAAGGTTCCATGAGAGCTGCAATATTCCTAGCTGCAGACATTATTCAACTACACAACCCGCAAGAATCGGAGGATTAAAAAGGAAAAGCAGAGATTTATTGAAATAAACCAAAGATTATTTCAAAATCTCTTTCATCCTTTTATAATAATTCACTATTTTTGCGGTCTTAAATCGAGAGGAGGTATCGTGAAATTCTGGAGAACATTTGATATTGAGGTCATTAAGTTCCTCGAAGGCATCCACGAAATTGACTTCGAAATTGGAGATTCATTCTTCCAACACTTCGAAGACAATGAACTTGTCGACAAAGGCAATTTGACCGCACGGGTCAAAATGAAAGTCGGAGCTAATGTAATTGAAATGGATTTTCACATCTCAGGTAAGGTTACCTTGATTTGTGATAGAAGTTTAGAGCCTTTTGAACAGCCTTTAGATTTCCATGAAAAGATGCTTTACAAGTTCGGAGCTGAAGAAAAAGAAATCGACGAAGACGTTTACATGATTACCCGGGACACCCCGAAAGTCAACGTCGCTCAATTGATATATGAATTTATTTTGTTGGCATTGCCTTTAAAAAAGATTCATCCCGATTACAGAAATGAAATGGATGACGAAGAGTACGAAGGAGAAGGAATCTACGCTTATATAGATGGGCAGAATTCTGAATCTTCCGAAGACGAATCTGATTCTGAAGAAGATAATAAACCAGTTGATCCTAGATGGGATCTTTTAAAAAAGTTAAAAAACAAGGAATAATCATAAACCACGCATAAAATGGCACATCCTAAACGAAAAATTTCGAAAACCAGAAGAGATAAAAGAAGAACTCATTACAAGTTGGAGGCTCCAGGTTTGGCAAAATGTCCTACAACAGGCGAAATGCACCTACCACACAGAGCTTTCTGGTTGGACGGTAAATTGTACTACAAAGGACAAGTTATCATCGAAAAAGAAATCTTGGCTTAATCCGCCATCTAAATCTAATAGAAATCCATTCGCAGATCGCGAATGGATTTTTTTTGTTTTCAGCACAATTCAAATACCTTGTTATCAAGCGTATTACTTTCCATTGATGGATTTCTTTTGGTTGAGAATGACAATTGTAATATTTTTGCCTTCCTTACAGGATAGAATACATCCACAACATTCAGATTGAGATGACATTAAATTGATCATCTTAACTTAAACCCAGCATAATGGACAAACTCAGAGCCATGATCACCGGAATACAAGGTTACGTTCCGGAATATAAGTTGACGAACAAAGAACTTGAAAAACTCGTGGAGACAAACGACGAGTGGATAGTTTCAAGAACAGGAATAAAAGAGAGAAGAATCCTAAAAGGCGAAGATCAAGGTACTTCAGTTATGGGTGCTGAAGCAGTAAAAGGCCTTTTGGAGAAAACTGGTATTGATCCCCTAGATGTAGATTTGATCATTTGTGCCACAGTGACACCTGACATGCCCTTTCCAGCAACTGGAAATATCATCGCTGATCTAGTTGGAGCCAAAAACAGCTATAGTTTTGATGTAGGTGCTGCCTGTTCAGGTTTTCTGTTTGCCCTTCAGTTGGGTAGCCAATTTATCCAAACAGGTACTCATAAAAAAGTGATCGTAGTAGGTGCAGATAAGATGTCTTCTATCGTTGATTATACTGATCGTGCCACCTGTATTCTGTTCGGTGATGGAGCTGGAGCAGTAATGCTTGAGCCTACCACAGAAGATTTGGGAATTGTAGATGCGATCTTAAAATCTGATGGCTCTGGTGCTCCTTATCTTCACATGAAAGCTGGAGGCAGCCGTAGACCTGCTACTCAAGCTACTCTTGATGCGAATGAGCATTTTGCTTTTCAGGAAGGCTCAACTGTCTTCAAATTCGCTGTAACAAACATGGCTGACGTAAGCGCTGAGATTATGCAGAAAAATGGATTAACAGGTGATGACATCGCTTGGCTAGTGCCGCATCAAGCAAATCTTAGAATCATCAATGCCACAGCCAATCGTATGGGGATCGGATCTGAAAAAGTGATGATGAACATCGAGAAATATGGTAACACAACAGCTGCTACTATTCCACTTTGCCTTTGGGACTATGAAAGTCAATTGAAGAAAGGTGATAACTTGGTGTTGGCAGCATTTGGAGGTGGATTCACTTGGGGCTCCATTTATCTTAAGTGGGGCTACGACCCAAAATAAGTTTTAAGAATAATACGAAAATAATATTATGGCTAGTACTGCAGATTTTAAAAACGGACTTTGTCTGGTAATGAATAATGACATCTACTCTATCGTAGAGTTCCAGCATGTCAAACCAGGTAAAGGACCTGCCTTCGTAAGAACCAAAATGAAAGGCATCACTTCTGGAAAAACACTTGACAAAACTTTCAGTGCAGGCGAGAAAGTGGAAACGGCTAGAGTCGAGAAAAGACCCCATCAGTTTTTGTATGCTGATGATATGGGCTATAACTTCATGGACACCACTACTTTCGAGCAGATATCTATCGAAGAGAAACTGATCGAAAGAGCTAATCTTCTGAAAGATGGTCAGCTTTGTGATATATTGATTCATGACGAGACAGAAACACCGCTTGCTGTGGAGCTTCCTGCATTCGTCGAATTGATGATCACCTATACTGAGCCTGGTATCAAAGGTGATACTGCTACTAATGCATTGAAAGCTGCTACTGTAGAGACTGGGGCCACTGTAATGGTACCGCTTTTTGTAGAGCAAGACATCATGATTAAGGTTGACACCCGTGATGGATCCTACTCAGAAAGAGTAAAATAACTTAGCTAAGCTGTGTGATTTCCTTAAATTACACAGCTTTATTCTTTTATACCCATTTAAAAATAGTGCCATTTGGCACATCTAAATAGTAGACCTATGAAAGCAAAAGAGATTCAGGAGTTGATCGATTACATCTCTAATTCTGGTTTGGCGGAAGTTAAAATCAAAACTGACGAGTTCGAACTATCTATTAAGAAATATGCAGAATCGTCTGCGCCAAGAATGGTAGAAGCACCAGCGGCTCCTGCTCCAGTAGCAGTGGCAGCACCGGCACCCGCTGCAGCCCCTGCTCCAGCGGCGACAGAACCAGCCCCATCAAATTTAGTTGAGATCAAATCACCTATGATCGGTACATTTTATTTAACGTCCAGCCCGGATGCAGATCCATTTGTTTCAGTAGGCGATTCCATCAAAACAGGAGAAACAGTTTGTATCATTGAGGCGATGAAGCTTTTCAATGAAATCGAATCAGAAATCTCTGGTAAAATCGTAAAAATATTGGTGACCAATTCTACACCGGTAGAATACGACCAGCCATTATTCTTGGTAGATCCAGCAGGTTAATTTTTTCACCCAAAATAAATAGCTGTGTTTAAAAAAATACTTATTGCCAACAGAGGCGAGATTGCACTTAGAATCATCCGTACCTGCAAGGAAATGGGGATTGAAACAGTGGCAGTTTACTCCACTGCGGACAAGGATAGTTTGCATGTCAGGTTTGCTGATGAAGCAGTCTGCATAGGTCCCGCGCCTAGCCGCGAATCTTATCTGAATATCCCAAGAATCATTGCCGCTGCAGAAATCACCAATGCAGATGCTATTCACCCTGGTTACGGTTTCCTATCCGAAAATGCAGAGTTTTCTAAAATCTGTGAAGAATACGGAATCAAATTCATCGGAGCTAGCGCCGAAATGATCAATCAGATGGGTGATAAGGCTACTGCCAAAGCAACCATGAAAGCAGCTGGCGTTCCGACAATCCCAGGATCTGAAGGGATTTTGGATACCATGGAGCAAGGGATCAAACTTTCTAATGAAATGGGGTATCCTGTCATTCTAAAAGCAACTGCCGGTGGTGGTGGTCGCGGAATGCGGATCGTGAAAGAAGAAGCTGGTTTCAAAAAAGCTTGGGATGACGCAAGAATGGAATCAGGTGCAGCCTTCGGAAACGACGGCTTGTACCTGGAAAAATATGTGGAAGAACCTCGTCACATAGAGATTCAAATCATCGGAGACAAAACAGGTAAAGCCTGCCACCTGTCTGAGCGAGATTGCTCCATACAACGAAGACATCAGAAACTGGTAGAAGAAACCCCTTCCCCTTTCATCACGGATGAACTTCGTGAAGCCATGGGAAAAGCTGCCATCAAAGGCGCTGAGGCGATCGGATACGAAGGTGCTGGTACGGTAGAATTCCTCGTGGATAAGCACCGCAATTTCTTCTTCATGGAGATGAATACCCGTATTCAAGTAGAGCACCCAATCACTGAAGAGGTAACCGATTTTGACTTAATCAAAGAACAAATCAAAGTAGCTGCAGGAGATACGATTTCTGGTAGAAACTACTATCCTAAGCTTTATGCGATGGAGTGTAGGATTAACGCGGAAGACCCTGCGAATGGTTTCAGACCAAGTCCAGGTAAAATCCAGAATCTTCATATTCCTGGAGGACGTGGTGTTCGTATAGACTCTCATGTTTATGCGGGCTATATAATTCCTCCGAATTATGATTCTATGATCGCCAAGCTGATTGTGAGTGGGCAATCAAGAGAAGAAGTGATTGTAAGAATGAAAAGAGCATTGGAAGAATTCGTAATTGACGGGATCAAAACCACCATTCCTTTCCACATTGCTCTTCTCGAAAACGAGCAATTCAAAGAAGGAAACTTCACGACGAAGTTCTTGGAAGACTTTGATTTCTCTGTGATAAAGGGGTAATATCTCTCATCATACTACATGTAAGAAAGCTGCTCAAATTGGGCAGCTTTTTTTTGTTGCCTATTTCTCCCTACTAAAATAAGCTTCGATTGTTATTCCGAAAATTACCAAAACATTCTTCTATTTATTAATAATTTACATAAAGTAAATTTTCTTTGTCGAAAAAAAGTTGTGATATTTATTGGTTTCAGGACAGCTTTTGTCCAAATTATCACTAGTTTGAAAGTGCTTTTGATATCGATTTAACCCAAAAATGACAACTCCCTCACTTATTAAACTCTTCGCATTCTCGTGTTTTGGCTTTGCAATGTTAAGTTGCAATTCAAAACAGAGCGATGAAGTACAACTTTCAGAAATCGAACAGGTAAGCTACAACTTCCATATCCGTCCCATTCTTTCTGACAAATGCTTTGTATGCCATGGGCCAGATGCAAATAAGCGGGAAGCTGATCTTCGACTCGATACAGAAGCAGGTGCTTATGCAGCGCTAAAGGATGATCCATCACAATTCGTGATCATGCCAGGGAGTGTAGAGGAATCCAAAGTTTATCATAGAATCATTTCTGAAGACCCGGGAGAGTTAATGCCACCGCCAGAATCCAATCTTGTTTTGTCAGAAACGGAAATTCAATTGATCAAAAAGTGGATTGAACAAGGAGCAAAGTACGAACCACATTGGGCTTTTATTAAAGCAGAAAAAGCTGAATTACCGGAAGAAACAGACTGGACGATCAATGAAATCGATCGCTTCGCATTAAAAAAAATGAAAGAGAAAGGTCTAAAACCTAACCCTGAAGCTGAACCACATGAATTGATCAAGCGGGCAAGTCTAGACCTTACAGGCCTTCCTCCTAGTCCAGAAGTTTTGGATAGATTTGGAGATTTTTCAGGTGAACTTTCCTACGAGGATTTGCTGGATGGATTATTGGATGATCCGGGATTTGGAGAGAAGATGGCTATCCTCTGGATGGATATATCCAGGTATTCGGATAGCTACGGATATCAGGACGATAATATCCGAACGCAGTGGCCTTATCGGGATTGGGTGATTCATGCCTTTAATGAAAATATGCCTTACGACCAATTTGTCACCTGGCAGCTCGCAGGAGATCTGTTACCCGATGCGAATAAAGAGCAAATACTAGCAACAGCTTTCAACAGAAATCATAAATACACAGAAGAAGGTGGCGTAATCGACGAAGAATACCGTATTGAATATGTGCTTGATAAAACAAATACAGTGAGCAAAGGGCTGCTGGGAATCACCATGGAATGTGCCCAGTGTCATGATCATAAGTATGATCCATTTTCCCAAAAGGAATATTATGAGATGTTTGCCTTTTTTAATAATACTCCTGAGAAAGGCTACCAAGGCGATGTATCTCAATCCAAACCTGCCAAAACTCCTATCCTATTTGTAGATCAGGAAGACCTTTCCGGCATCATGAGTTTCATCAATTATGCAGATACATCTCAGTTGAGTGTTTCGGTGATGGGAGAATTGGAGGAACCTAGACCAACTTATATTCTTGATCGTGGGCTGTATGATGCTCCTACGGTAGAAGTTGCCGCTTCTACCCCTAGTTCTATCATGGAATTCCCGGAAGATCTAGAGAAAAACCGGTTGGGACTTGCAAAATGGATGACAAATCGAGACAATCCTTTGACAGCGCGTGTATTTGTAAATTTGATGTGGCAAGAGGTTTTTGGACAAGGAATCGTCAAATCCGCAGGAGACTTTGGCATGCAGGGAGATCTTCCCACGCACCCTGAGTTATTGGATTGGCTGGCTGTGGACTTTATGGAAAATGGCTGGGATATCAAGCGCTTAATGAAGCAAATTCTAACTTCAGCTACGTATAAACAATCAGCAGTCATCACCGAAAAACACCTCAATACTGATCCTGCGAATTTATATCTAGCAAGAGCTCCTCGCCTTAGACTTCCAGCAGAAAATATTCAGGATTTGGTATTGGCTAGTAGTGGCTTGCTTGTAAGAAAACTTGGAGGGCCAAGTGTCAAACCATACATGCCTGAAGGAATTTGGGAAGCAGCAACTTCTGGACGGGGAGTTTTGGCTACTTACATTCAAGATAAAGGTGATAAACTCTATCGTAGAGGCTTGTACAATTTTATCAAATTAACTGTACCACCTCCAAAGGCTATCATTTTTGACTCCAGTAATAGGGATCGATGTGAGATTGGTAGAAGTAGGACAAATACTCCGCTTCAGGCATTGGTGATGATGAATGATCCTATGATCCTTGAAGCTTCGAGAGTGCTTGCCAGCAAAATGTGGGAGGAAAATACCGATGGTGAAAAAGCTATTTCTACATCGTTCAAACGCATCGTTTGTAGGGACATGAGTAATGAGGAAATGTCAATCTTGCTCTCCTACTACGAAGATCAACTCGCACGATTTAAAGATAATCCAGATCAGGTTCTCCCTACCTTGAGCGTAGGAGAATATCCACTGGAAGAAAAGAACATAAACCCGGAAACAGCAGCACTTATGCAAGTGATCGTAAGTATATACAATCTGGAAGAAACTATTACCAAGAGCTAACATGGAAAAGGAAATATTAGAAGAAGGGCTGAATCATAATCGGAGAAAATTTCTATCCAGACTTAGCCTTGGTGTTGGAAGTTTAGCACTTGGATCGCTTTTGGTCCCAGATCTATTCTCAGGCAAATCAGAGGCTGAAGAAGCCATGATGCATGCCCTCCCACACTTTGCTCCAAAAGCAAAACGAGTGATATACTTGTTTCAGAATGGCGCTCCAAGTCAACTGGAGTCATTTGATTACAAGCCGGAATTAATTAAGCGAATGGGAGAAGAACTTCCAGAATCCATTCGGGGTACCCAGCGACTTACAGGAATGACTGCCGGTCAATCCTCCTTCCCTTTGGTTGGATCCAATTATAAATTTGATCAATATGGAGAGTCTAGAGCTTGGATATCGGAAGTATTTCCACACACCGCAGGCATAGTTGATGATATCTGTATTGTGAAATCCATGCATACTGATGCGATCAATCATGACCCTGCACTCACCTTTTTCCAGACAGGAGCCCAAGTTGGAAATCGCCCAAGCATGGGATCTTGGTTAAGCTATGGTTTAGGTAGTGAAAACAGCAACTTACCAGCATTTTCTGTATTACTTAGTCGAGGTAGAGGAAATGGACAAGGAGTTTATTCTAAGCTGTGGAGTAATGGCTTTCTAGATGCCACGCATCAGGGAGTGCAATTTTCGAATTCGGAAGACCCTGTACTTTATCTCAAAGACCCCGAAAACATGAGTCGTTCTGAGCGTCGAAAAATGATTGATCAAATCGCTGCTATGAATGATCTGAGCATGAAGCAATTCAATGACCCTGAGATATCTGCTAAAGTGAAGCAGTATGAAATGGCCTATCGAATGCAAACAGCCGTACCGGAAATGACCGATGTATCCAAGGAACCGGAGAGTATAATCAAACTTTACGGGCCTGATTGCCTCGTGCCTGGCACCTATGCAGCAAACTGCCTTTTGGCTAGAAAGCTATCTGAAAGCGGTGTTCGTTTTGTGCAACTTTATCACCAAGGTTGGGATCAGCATGGCAATCTGCCTAATGAAATGCGTCTGCAAGCCGAAGATGTAGATCAGGCATCGGCAGCTTTGATTACAGATCTGAAGCAAAGAGGTTTACTCGACGAAACACTAGTGATCTGGGGTGGAGAATTTGGCAGAACAAATTACTGCCAAGGAAAAATACAAGTAGACAATTACGGTCGTGATCACCACCCACGTGCATTCTCTATCTGGATGGCAGGTGGCGGTGTGAAATCCGGAATGGTCTATGGAGAAACAGATGAATTTGGATACAACATCACCGAAAATCCAGTTCATGTGCATGATTTCCAAGCCACCATGCTTCATCTGATGGGAATTGATCATGAGCGAATGACCTACAAGCATCTAGGAAGAAGGTATCGTCTCACAGACGTCTCTGGTCATGTAGTGAAAGATTTAATTGCATAAGGACGGATGATTAAGATTTCTTCGATTAGATCTATTCTGGAAAACACCCTTTTTATCTGGATAGGTCTCACGCTTATCATAACACTTGCCGGAAACGCACTGGTTTTACCAGATTGGCTTCAGGTTGTTGGAAGAAGCCATCCTATTTTATTACACTTTCCTATTGTTCTGCTCTTAATGGGTTTACTCTTCTTCTGGATCCCAGGAATTGACAAAAAACCTGAGATTAGAGAAATAGGAGAAATCAGCTTTCTGGCCGGTTGTAATTTTGCTGGCATTACCGTGATAGCAGGATTGATTTTAGCTCAGGAAGAATATACTGGAGAGATTTTAATCTGGCATAAATGGGGCGGATTAGCGGTTTTTGTTGGATGTGTTTTACTCTATTTCTTTAGATCAATCAAAGCCAATCTTATTAGGTTTTCGAGTATAGCATTGGCATTGGCTATCATTGCGACTGGACATTGGGGCGCGGGTTTGACACATGGGGAAGACTTTCTTTTGGCTCCCATTCAGACTGACGAAATTGAAATAATCCCTTTAGCGGAAGCTGAGATTTTTGGAGATGTAGTCCAGCCTATTTTGCAGGCAAAATGTGTAAGCTGTCACAAAGAGGGTAAAATTAAAGGAGAGCTAAGAATGGATCATATCGAAGGCCTACAAAAAGGTGGCAAATCAGGTCCTTTCGTTTTGGCTGGGGATTTCGAAAAATCCCTGCTCATCCAGCGAATCAATCTCCCAGAAGATGATAAAAAACACATGCCTCCCAAGAATAAGGCACAATTAACAGATGAAGAACTGCTGATTCTAAGTGAGTGGGTAGCCACTGGAGCTAGTTTTGATCAGAAACTAGTAACTCTTCCAGCCAAAAACGAGCTCTACCAATTGGCTTCTGTGAAGTTTGAAGGGAATAAAATTTACTCTTTTGAAGCAGCAGACCCAGAAGCCATAGATGAGCTGAATACTTCATTCCGATCAGTGATGCCGCTTTTTCCTGAATCACCGGCACTGGATGTTTCCTATTTTGGTATTTCAGCATTTCAGCCTAAATCCCTGACTGACCTTAAAAAAGTAAAGGATCAGGTAGTTCGGTTTAGCCTAAATAAAATGCCTTTAGCTGGAATAGATTTAAAATTCCTGAAGGATTTCACGCACTTGGAAGAACTCCAGTTGAATTTTACAGACTTAGATGCTGAGCAGCTCAAAATAGTTTCTGAACTCAAAAGTCTTGAAGTACTAGCTATTTCAGGGAATGTAATAGATAATTCATCTTTACAAAATCTCTCAACGATGAATGGACTTAAAAAGCTTTTCATTTGGCAAACTGGATTAAGTTCGCAGGATAAGGAATCCATTCAAAAAGCACTTCCAGACACTGAAATAGATTTTGGGTTTGATGGAAAAGGGATTATTTATGAGTTGAACAGCCCTATTATTTCTCAGGATAAAATGATCTATGAGGACAGTTTGGAACTTAGCATTTCTCATCCTATCAAAACTGCAGAGATTCGCTATACATTAGATGGCACAGAGCCGGATAGTATTAGCAGCCCAATTTATTCAAAGCCAATTTTTACCAAAAAGACAGGGAAATTAATAGCGAAAGCTTTTGCTCCTGACTGGAAGAGTTCAAAGGGTTCTGAATCAGTTTTTATACACTCAGGATTCAAACCTTCTGAGTCATCTTTAGCTTTCGATCCAAACCCTAAATACAAAGCAACGGGAGTTGCCACACTTTTCGATTCAGAAAAAGCAGATCCTCCAAATCATGGGCAAAAATGGCTGGGTTTTCAGGACGATCCCATGGTGTTGGAAGTGAGTTTTGAGCAGGATAGCAAGCCGACTGAAGTGTCAATCAGTTTACTTTATAATGAGGGGGCTCATATCTTCCCTCCTTCCAAAGTGACAATTCAGGGATTGGAAAATGGGAAATGGCAACTCCTAGCCAGTAATTCTCCGGAAGTATCAGCCATGGCTGCACCAGCGAGAACGGAGCTAATGAATATGAACCTATCGAGTAGCAACTACGAAAAGCTCAAGATTACATTAACACCACTTTCTAGCCTCCCAAAATGGCATCCATTTGCTGGTGATAAAGGCTGGGTGTTTGTTGATGAGGTGATTTTCAATAAATAAGGAAGAGGTTTCAATTCTTTTCCTTACTTAAAATCTCCTTATACATCTCTATATTTTGCTTAACTTCTTCTTCCAGTGTTGGTTCCTGAATATCATTTAGAGAATTCATTTTCTCCAAAATAGCTTTTGCAACTAGAACACGAGCAGCTTCTTTATTATCTGACGGGATAATATACCACGGAGCATGTGGTTTGGAAGTCTTATTAATTGCTTCTTCGTAGCACTTCTGATAGTCATCCCAGCGTTCCCGCTCTTTGAGATCACCCGGGGAAAATTTCCAGTTATGTTTTTCCTTATTGAGGCGTCTTAGCAATCGCTGCCGCTGTTCCTCTTTCCCCAGATGCAGAAAAAACTTTAAGACAATCGTACCATTATCACTGATTTGCTTTTCGAAGTTATTGATCTGCTCAAATCTCTTTTCCCAAAACTCCTCAGTGATATCATCCACAGAATCGATCCCTGGAATATTTTCCCCCAAGATATAGACTGGATGAACTCGCGTCACCAGTACATTCTCGTAATGTGTCCTATTGAAAACCCCATATTTGCCACGTTTAGGGAGTGCTACGATATGTCTCCAGAGATAATCATGCTGAAGCTCTAGAGTCGATGGAGTCTTGAAGCTATGTACCACTACTCCGCGTGGATTAAATTCTTTGAAAACCTCCCGAATCAAACTGTCTTTCCCCGCTGTATCCATTCCTTGCAGGCAGATGAGGACAGCGTATTTATTATGGGCATACATCGTGTCTTGATGATTGCTTAATTTTTCCCTCAGCTTATTGAGTTCCTTCTCCTTCTTTTTTTCAGAAGCTTCCAAGTCTATGGATGTTGGAACATCTTTGAGGGAAATAGTTTTGGTCACTTTAAAGTCGTCAATGGAAATATCTTTCATCTGATTTATATTTTTGGATATATAAAAAGTCTGTTTTCAAGTAAAGAACAAGATAATATTTTATCTTAACCCTACAGAAAAACCCCATCTTTTATCCCTTATCCTACACTTAAATGACCCAAAATTCTATCTCTCATGGCGTGAACAATAGATACCTGGCCTTGGATGTCCTACGCGGGTTGACTATTGCATTCATGATTATTGCCAATACAGCTGGGGACTGGAGTAATTTATTTGCACCGCTTGCTCACGCCAAGTGGCACGGTTTCACTCCTACTGACCTGGTTTTCCCCACATTTCTATTTGTTGTGGGTAATGCGATGAGTTTCTCTATGAGAAAACTTCAGCAAATGTCAAGCACTGATTTCTTCAAAAAAGTAGGTAAAAGGACTGCATTGATTTTTATGATTGGGTGGCTCTTGAGCGCATTCCCATTTTATGATGTGACAAATATTCTTGAAGTGAGACTTTTCGGAGTTTTGCAGAGAATCGCTTTATGCTATTTCTTTGGTGCAGTTGTTTTGTATTATGGAGGAATCAGAGGAGCATGGATATTTAGCGCCATTGCGCTACTTAGCTATTGGGCAATCATGTATTTCTTTGGTGATCCAGGAGCCCCTTATTCCCTTACAGGTAATGCGGCCATCAAACTTGACCTAGCACTCATGGGACCAGAAAGAATGTATGGTGGCGAAGGAATTCCATTTGATCCAGAAGGGATCTTAAGTACGCTACCTGCAATTGTGAATGTTCTTGCCGGTTATTTGGCTGGAAAAATGATTCAAAAACTGGGCAATACAATGCCAGCCATCAAGAGATTGCTCGCTATAGGAGTAGTTCTGATTATCGTAAGCTACGTTTGGGATATCTTTTTTCCTATCAATAAAAAAATCTGGACGAGCTCTTACGTACTTCTGACTGTGGGAATTGACATGCTTTTATTGGCAATTCTAGTGGGAGTTATCGAAATTAAAAACTGGAAAGGTTGGACTTATTTCTTCGAAGTTTTTGGGAGAAATCCATTGATTCTTTATGTACTATCTGGTCTGTTAGTAACTATTTTGTCTCTCATTCCTATAGGCGACACTACGTTGAAAGGGTTTATTTATCAGAATTTTTATACGAGTTGGCTTTCACCCAAAATGGCTTCCTTCCTTTTCGCATTCAGCTACATGCTGGTCATTTGGCTGATTGGATTAGGGATGGACAAAAGAAAAATCTACATAAAAGTATAAATACAATAATTTTACTATCAGATAAATACCTATAAAAATGTAACTTAAGGGTGATTTTTCACCTTAAGTTGCATTTTTATGATACTGAGAATCGGAGTTTACAATGTGGAATGGATGCGGGATCTTTTTGACACCGACGGAAATCCAAAAATGACTGGGAAGGAACTGGCGAGAAGTCAACAATTGGCCGAAGTTATCCAAACAATGAATCCTGATTTTCTCGGAATTGTAGAAGGACCAAATACCTTAGTCGACGGTTCAAAAACAGCATCCTTGCAAATGGAAGTCTGGACCCAAACCTTTATTCCGGGATCTAATTACAAAGGAATTCATGGATTCCCTTCCGCAGGACAGCAGGAACTCTGCGCCATTTACAAACCTGACAAAATCAATGTTCTATTCACACCAGAGACAAAAGCTGGAAAGCGGTTTGATGAGCCATTTCTTCAAGACACTACTAACAGATTGATCAAAGAGCAATACAAACACTATCGTCCACCACTTGAACTCAGTATTTTAGGGTTGGATGATTCACTGATCACAAAAGTGGTTATTGCCCACACAAAGTCGAAAGGCATTTTCGATATGGTAGATTATGCGAGATTCGAACAGATTTCAGCACGTGATCGGCTGAAGCTCTTTGCAGAATGCATGTCGATCCGGGAGCGCTGTGATGAATATTTGGAAAAAGACCAACAAGTCATGGTGATGGGAGATATCAACGACGGATTTGAGTTGGATTTCTATGAAAATAAATTCTCCAAAAGTGCCGTAGAAATATTGCTCGGTGATCTTTGGAAGCCGGAATTTGTACTCAAATCTGTTCTGCCAAAACCTAAATTGAATAGCTATGGATATACCCCAAATTCCAGTCGTTATAGAGATCGGATCACGGGAGATGAGGTAAATGTATTGATTGATCATATCCTCGCAAGCCAAAAAATAAAAGTTATCAATGGAACTGTCTGGAATCCATACCTAGAAAAAGATAATCCATCAATACAGTCTATCAGTAATTCCCTGAAAAAAGCTTCAGATCACTTCCCAATACTTTGTGAAATCGAAACAATAAACCCCTAAAAAACTATGGATCAAGCTGCACAAACAATGATCGACAACTTAGCGAAAAACTCAGGCAAAAGCCTAGATCAATGGGTTGCAATCGTTCAAAAAGAAGATTTAAAAAAGCATGGAGAAATCGTCAAATTTCTAAAGACAGAACATGAATTTACTCATGGGTTTGCGAATTTAGTAGCACACAAAACCTTGAAATCAGATGCAGGATCAGCGTCAGACACGGATGAATTGATCACCAAGCAATACAAAGGCAAAGAACACTTTTTACCTATTTTTGAAAAGCTGAGTGCTGAAATTAAGGCTCTTGGCTCTGATGTGGAATTCGCTCCAAAAAACTCCTACGTGAGTATCAAGCGCAAAAAACAATTTGCTATGCTAATCCCTGCCACAAAAACCAGATACGAAATTGGTATTAATCTAAAAGGTCACCCGGCGGAAGGAATTTTGGAAATTGATACAAAAACCAATGGAATGTGTAGCCACAAAATTCACTTGGCTAATGAATCAGAAGTATCAAATGAAGTGATGAAATGGATAAAAAAGGCATATGAAAATGCCGGATAACAATGGGAGATTTCAATCTAATCCAAGCCTTAGCATTTTGTGTCGCCGCTTTTGCAGCTTGGCTGGGCTACAAAAAATATATCCTTGATAAGAAAAAGGACGAAAATGCTAACAAAATCGGCATACTCGTAAATCTGAAAATAAGAGATTATTACGATGACTTTGTTTTGGGAGATAAACCTCTTTTAGGCAAAAAATTACAGTTCTCTTTTGTAAATACCGAGACTAAAAGTATCTATTTTCATAAAGTAAAAGTCGATTTTTACAAAAATCTTAAATCCTTGAATGAAAGCTGGGAGCATGAATTCAAGTCTACTGTTCGATTGATTGAAATTAAAACGGGCAAGGAATTGCCGGAACAATGGGCTCTCACTTTCGAAAATAACCAACACTACATCGATCTTTTCTTGAGCAATTCCATAAAGATTTACGTGACCATTTCGACCGGTCAAGTAATACACTCAAAGATTTTTAAGCCTGAAATTATTCCTTAGACTTCATTTTTGCATTTTGTAGTTCTAAACTACCACATGATGAAACAAAGGATTTATAAAGCCTCAGTCTTACTGTTCACTGTCTTTGCACTTACTAATTCCAGTTATGCCCAAATCACAGAAGACACCTACCACAAAGCCGAATATTTCCTGAGTGGAAACATTCAAAAAAAAGTTTATCACTTAGATGTGATTCCAAATTGGCTGGATGATAAAAAGAGTTTTTGGCATCAAACCTATACGAAGGAGGGGAAACGTTTTTTTATAACGAACATAGAAAAAGGGGAAACCAAAGTAGCCTTTGACCATGCAGCGCTGGCTAAACTTCTCTCCGAGAGTAGTGGTGATTTTATCGATAGCAGCAACCTTCCTTTTAGTCGAATTCAGCTCAAAGAAGATAGGTCTATTTCTTTCGAATGGAAGAATAAAAACTGGACCTATATCGATGGGGATTTGGAGTCAAAGAAAGTTGCCCAGGATTCTAGGGACAGATCAGTGTCGATTTCTCCAGATGGGAATTGGAAGGCATATGTGAAAAACTTCAATCTTTTCGTAGAAAATCTAGAAACTGGAGAGGAATCCCAATTGAGCTATGATGGAAAAAAAGACTATGAATACGCTTCATTCTGGGGCTGGTCAGATATGGTTTTGGGCGAAAACGGAACACGGCCAGAGCACTTAAGTATCAATTGGTCTCCTGATTCGAAGAAGATCCAAACCCAGATAGTAGATTTGAGATTGGCAGAAAAGATGCTGCTTCTAGACAATAGTCAGGATGATAAATTTCGTCCTCAGCTCATGGGATATTACAGAGCGTCGCCAGGGGACACTACTGTAGTGATGTATACGCCGGTTTTAATTGATATTGAAAGCCAAGAAGCCACAAAATTCCCAGGGCTTTCACTCCCTCATTTTATGGGGATGTATTTCAATTGGGATGCCGATAGTAAGCACATGTTCGGAACTTACTTGGAAAGAGGTTTCAAAAGCTTTGACCTACTTGAGATCAATACGGACTCCAAAGAAATCCGGAAAGTCTATTCCGAATCTTCGCCCACTCACATCAATAACAATAATATTTTCAGAAGACTGGATAATGGGCAATTTATCCTTGGAACAGAGAAATCAGGCTGGAATCAGCTGTATCTGATGGATTGGGCATCTGGAAAATTGGTTAATCGAATTACTAATGGAGATTATGTAGTCAAGAATCTACTCAAAGTCGATGAGGAAAATAGCATTATTTATTTTGAAGCAGCGGGGAAGGAAAAGGATGTAAATCCGTATTATTCCTTTGTTTACAAAGTGAATTTTGATGGAACTGGACTGGAATTATTGACTCCGGAAAAAGCTTTTCACGACATCAGTTATGGTCGAGGGGAAGATTATTTTGTGGACAATTATTCAACTGTTGATCAACCAACAACTTCAGTAGTAAGAGAATTAAAGACAGGTAGAATCGTCCATGAAATTTCTAAAGCTGATATTTCCAATCTGTTGAAGAAAGGCTACCAAAGCCCTAAAAAGTTCACTGCAACAGCTAAGGATGGCAAAACCACGATCTATGGCATTTATTATCTACCCACAGATTTTAATTCCAAAAAGAAACACCCAATCATTGACTATACTTATTCTGGTCCTCACATAGATATTACTCCAAAGACATTTCGGGCTGGCCTCGTTGGTTTACAACAGCCAATGTCCGAATTGGGATTTGTAGTTGTGACGGTTGACGGCCTAGGCACAAGCGGAAGAGGCAAAGCATTCAATGACGTATCTTACAATAACCTAGGCGATGGAACTACAGATCATGTACTTGCCATCAAAGAATTGGCATCTAAAAACAAGTTCATGGATGTGGAAAAAGTAGGGATATTTGGACATTCTGCAGGTGGATATGATGCCGGCAGAGCAATGCTTTTACATCCGGATTTCTATAAAGTTGGAGTAGCTTCCGCTGGGGATCATGATCATCGTATGGAAAAAGCCTGGTGGCCTGAGATGTATATGGGCTATCCTATTGGCGATTTCTATCATGAGCAATCCAACATCACCAATGCATCCAAACTCAAAGGTCATCTTCTTTTAGCCCATGGAGGGATAGATGAAAACGTAAACCCTTCGGCAACTTTCAAATTCGCTGAAGCGCTAATCAAAGCAGGTAAAGACTTTGACTTATTTATCTGGCCAAGCAGAAACCACAGCTTTGGAAGAACCGACGGCGATTATTTTACCAAAAAGCGCTGGGATTATTTCATTGAGCATCTATTGGGCGAAGAACCGATTAGGCATTATCAGATTCAGAAGTGAGAGGAATTTGAGGTTTGAAATTTGAAATCAAAAAAAGCGCAGACCTCACAATCTGCGCTTTTTTTATTGAAAGGCTGAAGCAACCTAGGATTAGTTTATCTACAAAAATCAGGATACTTCGATCTTCTGTCTTCCAGCCAAATCACTTCACCACCTTGAGCGTTCCTTGCATGGTATAGAAATGTCCAGGAACAGTACACACATAAGTATATTCGCCAGGCTCGGTTGGAGCGATGAAATATATCGTAGCCGATTCACTTGGCTGAAGCAATTTTGTATTAACCAGTACCTTACTTGTATTCGGGATGTAGTCTTTTTGCTGACCTTCCAGTCCAAGCTTCATCGCTGCTTCACCTACTTCTATGGCAGTTCCAGGCATCACGATCACAAAATTGTGTAGCATATCATCCACATTTTGGAAAACTAGCTTCACCTTGCTTCCAGCTTTCACTTGAACTTGGGCTGGGTCAAACTTCAGACCTGGCTTAGTTCCCATATTTATCGTAACATCAGCTTTTCCATCCCATGCTGCTGGCATAGTTGTGGTATTTTTTGCCAATTTTGGAGCGGTTGGAGTAGTTGCAGCCGCCTGCTTTTTCGCTTCGGCAGCTTTGGCTTTTGCTTCTGCATCTGCCTGAGCTTTTGCTGCACTATCTGCCACAGCTTTCATCAACATCTCATGCTCATGACGCGCTGCCAAAAAGGGAGATTGATCTATTTTTTCCCCTGCACCAAAATTGTTCAGCGTGTAATATCCTACATTATGCAAAAGAGGTTTTCCTTCAGTAGACTTCACTCCTTCAGCTTTGATCTCATGGATGTAGCCTAAGCGTAGATTATCGACCAGCAATCTAGCCTTCATTCCATCCTCAGAAACTACCACACCAATAATATCACAAGGCTCATTATTGATCACTGGACTACCGTATTGCGCTTGATATTTATAGGTGAAACCAGTTACTTGATAGTTTGCCGGGTCTTTTGCCAGCTCCTTATCTACCGGCTCCGTGAACTCAATCTCAAAACCATCAGGTTTTGATTTGATCGTCTTCATTTCGAAAGGCATTCTACCAGTCCACACCAATCGCTGTAAACTAAATAACTCTTTGCCAGTGGAAGACCAACCACGGCTTGTCATACCTACAAACATGGAAGCATCATTTCCCCAGACCATTCTCAGAATTCCTGAGGAAAAACCTTCCCTAAATGGAAATACTACCCCTTGGTAAACACCATTAATTTTCTCAAAATCAACACGAGCTATATTACTCTGCCCTTGATCTCCAACAAATACCTGATTGGCAAATGGCCCGAATTTTCCTTCTGTATTATCATTTAAGAATCCTGAAGTAGAAATCCCCAAAATCCCATGAGGCAACCAAATCGCCGGCGCTTTCAGTCCTGATACTCGCTGTGCTACGTCATACATTGGTTCACCTGTATTTGGAATATCCTCCTTCTTCAGTGTCACCGGAGAACCTGACAAGTCAGACCATTCTAAACTTTCCGCATTTCCCAAGAAATCTCCTTTTTCGACATGAGAAATTCTGCCTGAACCAACCCAGTCACCTTGGTTTTCGGTATAGAAGAAATCACCCTCAGCATTCATTCCGTATCCAGCTGGAGACCGCATTCCCGCAGCAAAAGGGATCATTTCACCATCAGGTGTGATTTCCAACGCCCAACCTCTCCAAGGAACCAAACTAACTCCATGTCCAAGGCTATTACTCCAGCCTACATTGAGCGTCACCAGCATATTGCCATTAGGAAGAAAAGTAGGTCCATAAGAGTACTCGTGGTAATTCCCAGAAAGAGGCCAGGAGTATATTTTGTCATACACATCTGCCTGACCATCTCCATCGGTGTCACTCAGCCTAGTCAATTCACTTCTCTGCGTCACATAGATATCGCCATCCTTATATGCTAATCCCAAGGGTTCGTGTAATCCAGAAGCAAATTTCTTATATACGGGCTTTTCACTTCCGGAAATACTCGGACTGGAAACTATCCACACTTCACCTCTTCGCGTACAAATAGCCAAGCTCCCATCCGGTAACGTAGCCATTCCGCCCACTTCCAAAATCACATCTTCAGGAACTGGAAGCGAGATCATTTTATAAAAATCATCCTCAGTTTCTGGCACCATCATCAAGGCTTTATCCTGCGCTTTTAATTCAACTTGTCCGATAACTAGGCAAGCTAAGGCAAAAGCAAATCCTTTAGTATTTTTAAAATTCATTAGATTTTTCATGCTGCTTCCTATTTATTACCAAACAATTGAATAAGTAACCACTCCAGATTTGCCTATCAATTTGATAGGTAAAATCAATTCTTGTAAACCATCAGCAGAATCTCTGATAATCGGTGATTGCTTACCCGTTAATTCTATATAATAGGATTTATCGTCAATAGCATAAAGTCCATTTGGCAACTTCTCAATAGTAGTCCCTTGAGCGATCAAGCTATAAATTTCCAGATCTTCATTCTCGACAACTACTTTTAGGGTATGTGCTAATTTCTTACCAGACTCCTTGGTATCAAAAGTCTCTTGTATACTTACGCCTGGAATCCGGTAGCTAATTATAGGAGCACCATTGGTCTTCAGTTTATAACCTTCGTAGCTAAATCCATCGATTCCACTAGGCCAAGCTTCATCCTTTGAATCCAGCACTGCTAAGCTTGGCTTTCCTGCCAACTCAATCACATTTCCCATTGGCAACATCAGTTGAGTTTCTCCACGGCCATACCACATCGGAGTAGTTTCTACAAAATCCCCTCTCCACACACTCAATAATTCACCTTTACTTAAATCAATGGCATAATTTGCACCACCAGGTTCACCGACTGCTACTGTGTGGGTGCGCTTTTCCCCATCGTACATGATAAATCCGCGTTGCATTTCAGCCCTGTCATTTACTTTCACTGCTATCTGTCCCACAGGATCATCAGCTCTTAAGGGAACATTTAATGCTGTTTTTGCTACTCCATTTCCTTCGACAGTCAGTGTGATGTCATTACTTGGGGCATACCAGTGACCGTATTTTTTGAAGTAGTTCAGTTTGATTTTATGAGTTCCAGCTGTCAATTCTGTGGATCCGTTCGCTTTTCCTGTTACACCATCCACATAGACCACTTCCTTATCATCTATAAAAAGCTTACCTGCACCATTAATGTTGCCTGGCGGGGTATCATCAGGAACCCATGCTAAATTTAGGTGGAAGAAATATTCCCCATCACTTGGAATCTCTAAGGACCCTTCGACAGTTCCTGAAAACTCATTCCTTGTAGCTGGTGCCAAATGAGCCAATACATCGATAGGCATTTCTCCCTTTGGCTTTGCTTTCGCAAAATCGTTGATGGATCTGATGCTATCATAATAAGTGAGCTTCATATCCTTCAAAGTCACCTTTCCTGATCCATAAGTTTTGTACTTGATGTTTCGAATAGCTACTCCACCATGATCTCCTTGAATCACTAGAGGGCCTAAGGCTTGCTCATCTTCAAAAAAAGCGGCCTGGGTTGGACCTGTTACTTCAATATTCTTTTGAACCAAAACATCGTTTTGGTAAACGGAAACAAATTTGGCGTTAGCCACCTTTTTCCCATTAGAATCAAAGCGGGGAGCTTGAAAGACAATTCGAAGAGATTGCCAAAGGCCCGGTGCTCTGCTGACATTTACAAGAGGTGGATGCCCTTCAAAACCTTCTCTACCTGCTCCCCTACCAGCATCCCATCGTTGATAGATTGCTCCGGCGTCGGAGTATTTAGGATCTTTCTCTGCCCAAGAATCAAATAATTGGACTTCATACCTACCTTGAAGATAAACACCTGAATTACTTCCCTTTGGCATCATAAAATCAAGTGAGAGTTCAATATCCCCATGCTCAAAGGAAGTTTTTAACGCTTCGTTATCACCTTTTTGCAAAGTATTCAATAGTACGCCTACACCACTTGTGGTTTTAGATTTACCTCCATCTAGGTCATAATAGATATCTCCGACGATCTGCCAGTTGTTACCTGTTGTTTGAAATTCACTTAAACTTTGAAGAGGTAGCACCTCAAATGGAATTGGGCTGTCCTGTGCTACAGATGTTATCGCCTTGATAAACAGGCAACAACAAATCAGAATTAATTTTTTATTCATTTTAGGTTAAATAGGTATTGAATACCAAAGGTAACCTCCTGAGCATTTTAAAAAAATAGGATTATTTCAAGTAAAAATTTATTGGTATAGTATATATACAATAAAAAAGCAGGAGAAAATCTCCTGCCCTTTATTTGAAAACTAAACCAACTATTATTTAACTACCACAATGAATTCAAAAATAATACATTTATAATAGAATCAAAATTCCAAATAAAAATTTGTTAAGATTATTTCTTCTCTGGGAAGTTACCTCGTTTAAATGCAATTCCTAATGCTAAACCTTGGGAAAATTGAATTTTACTATCTTGGTCCAAATCATAGATCATTAAACTTGTTAAACTAACGTTTACTAGATTGGAAACTTTGGCAGTAAGGCCGAAGTCCAAGCGGTGATCAATCGCATCAAAGGCGAAAGTTTCATAGTTCGCATACATTTGATATCTAACCATTAAGGATAGATTCTCAGAAAGCTTCTTATTGTAATCCGCCAACACACTAAAAGCCAGCCACTCTGTACGTACTGTTTCGCCTATTTCCACCCCATAGTTGTTGGGTACATTTAGATAAAGATCTGTGTCAGTCACAAAAGTCCATCTTGGTGAAAAGGGTGAAATACGTAAGCTAAACTCGTCATTCGGCTTGTATTCCACGCCCAATGAGGTGGTGAGGTATGCAGGGTTTGCAAACTTGGAAATCAATATTTTCTCAGAATCTTCTGGAAACTCATACCCAGGAGCAAACTGAGAAAGAAAATTAACAGCGAAGAAATAATTCCATTTGTCGCTAATCTTATAACCTACTTTTGAATCAAGGAAAATACGGTCATTTGATTTACGCCCTTCTTCATCCTTATTTTTCACCACACCATAGATGAAATCCATTGTATTGTCCCACGACCATTTGTCTCTGGCATAATTTGCGCGACCATTAAGGTAGACACCCAGAGCAACCGAATTGACTCCACCGCCTTGCCAGTTACCACTAAATGCTGCTTGATTTAGATTTAATCCGCCTTGAAGTTCTTTAAGCCAGTAGCTCGTATCTTTAGGTGTCAATGTCAGATCTTCCTGAGCAAATAATTGCCCAGAAAATAAAATAAAGAGGAAAAGTGTAGAGATTCTTTTCATAATTAATAGATGTTGAATTATTTCAATATAAATAAATACAATGCAAATATGGAAAATGACTTGGAAAGAGAATTAATAATTCGTGATTATTTGGCCAGACAACGTACAACACTCGCAAATAACAGGACTTTGCTCTCTTTTATTCGCACATCACTATACTTTTTGGTTTCAGGTACAGCGCTGTTTGAAGTGAAGGAATTAGACCATGTACGGGACTTGGGCTACTTGGCATTTGGATTGAGTTTCGTTTTTATTATCGTCGGGTTTATGAGCTACTTTCGTATCCGTCAAAAACTCAAAAAAGGAAACTATCTAAAAATGTAATTCATGACTTTCGAAATCGGTCTCGTTTTTGCAATAATTGGGTTTGCCATTATATTATTTTTTACTGAAAAATTCACCATTGACACCGTTTCTATTGGCGTAATGGTCGCCTTTCTTTTGACTGGAATTCTGAACGTAGAAGAAGGTCTTTCTGGGTTTTCAAATCCAGCAACTATCACCGTCGCTGCAATGTTCGTGGTTTCAGCAGCGATTTTCAATACCGGCCTACTTGATAGTTTTACTCAAAAGCTAAGTTCCCAAGCTGGCAAAAGTCAAACTCACCTCCTATTCACTTTAATGCTATCTGCCGGTTTTCTTTCGGCATTTATCAGTGACACCGCAGTGGTTGCTCTGCTTATGCCAGCTGTGATCAAACTTCACAAGACAGACAATATCCCTCCATCTAAGCTTTTAATGCCGCTTTCATTTGGCGCATTGATGGGCGGCATCTGTACATTGTTAGGTACAAGCACCAATATTTTAGTAAGCGGGATAGCCGAGAAAGCAGGACTTCCTTCCTTTGGTGTTTTCGAAATGAGTCTGATGGGCCTGGTGTTTTTTGCCACAGGATTAATTTATATGCTGACTATAGGGAGATGGCTTACACCTAATCGTAAACCAAAATCAGAACTGGGCGACAGTATTCAGCTTGGCAATTATCTTTCTGAATTAATTATACTACCTGATTTTGAGCAATTAAATGAGCCCCTATTAAAACAGACCCTTTTTGAAAAGCTTCCTATCAAACCCTTGCAAATTATCCGTTCCGATGGAAGAAAAGTTAGGGTTTATCCAAACACATCAATTCAAGAAGGTGATATTATACGCATCAATTGCGATAAAGAGACCCTAGAAAAAATAAAAAACAGGAAGGGAATTGAGATAAAAGCTGACTTGAAATGGAATGAGGAAAACATTCTCGATGAGGAAGAAAGACTTTATGAAGCTATGGTCACCCCTAATTCATTTCTGATAGGAAAAAGCATTAAAGGACTGAATTTCAAAAGACTATACAACCAAGTACTGGTCATTGGGATAAGACATAGGTCTGATATGCTCAACGCACTCCTTTCCAAAACAGCCTTACGCGCTGGTGATATCTTGCTACTAAGAGCAACAGAGGAATCAATTCAAAGCATAGAAACAAGTGATGATCTGCTTTTACTTTCAGAATCAAAAAGCCACCCATTCAATACGCTAAAAACTGTGTTGACGTTAGTGATACTTGCTCTGATCATAGGTTTGGCTTCTTTTGAGGTATTTCCAATCGTTGTCACGGCAGTCGCAGGGGCGATTGCTTTAATCATGGTAGGATCACTTAGCACAGAGCAAGCTTACAAAGCCATAGATTGGAAGGTAATTCTTATGCTAGCTGGGGTTTTGTCCATGGGACTAGCTCTCGAAAAAACTGGCGGATCTCAACTTATCGGCACCTCAATAGTGGAAAGCGTAGGCCAATTTGGCCCAAGAGCAGTTATGAGTGCTTTATTTGCCTTGACTTTTATCATGACTAATGTGATGTCAAATAATGCGACCGCGGCTTTGCTTGCGCCAATTGCGATCAGTATAGCTGCAGCCTTGAATGTAGATGCTAGGCCTATGCTCATGGCCGTGACATTCGCTGCCAGCCTAAGTTTCATGACACCTATGGGTTACCAAACAAATACCATGATCTATACGCCTGGGAATTATAGATTCAGTGATTACATCAAAGTGGGCACTCCACTCAATCTACTACTTTGGGTAGTAGCCACATTTGGAATCCCTTATTTCTTCCCTTTTTGAAAGATAGTACTACTAATGATACGAGTACCCAAGAAAGAATTGTAATTTCTCCCATTGAGTTTAAAGCAAAAAAGCATCGAGTCTTAACTCAATGCTTTTTCCTTTTTATCAAAACAGAAACTTAAAACTTAATCAACAAGCTTCACTTGAACCACATTTTCCGCATCCAAATTAAAAAATTCACGGTGCACATTAAATTCAGGTTCGTCCCCTACTGGATGCTTTGCCAAATAAGTACCATCCTCTTGCATCACATAAGCGTTGACATTATCCTTGAGGTTATAAGCAAGAATATTCATCAACTGCTTTTCGAGCAAAGGTGACTCCACTTTGAATAGCGCTTCCAATCTTTTATCAAAACTACGAACCATCATATCCGCACTTCCAGCGTAAGTCTTGGTATCTCCATTATTGTGGAAATAATAAATTCTGGAGTGCTCCAAGAAATCCCCAACTATAGAAAGTACCTCGATATTTTCGCTCAAGCCAATTCTCCCTGGCCTGATACAACAAATACCCCGAACAATCAGTTTGATGGTAACACCAGATTGCGATGCACGATACAAAGCATATATCATCTCCGAATCCTCCAGAGAGTTCACTTTGATAAATACACCACTTGGTAGACCGTTCCTCGCATTCTCGGCCTCTTTCTCAATATACTCTATCAATTGATTCCTCATATCACGAGGAGCTGTAATTAGATTTTGATATTGGGAAGGCATGGAATGCCCGGTGATTACATTGAAAAACTCTGAAACATCATTCGCCAGCGTCTCATTAGTAGTCATCAATCCAATATCTGTGTAAAGCCTCGCAGTATCCTCGTTATAATTCCCAGAACCTAAATGAACATAACGAGTGATTTCACCTCCATCTCGCTTTACGATAAGTAGTAATTTGGTGTGTGTTTTCAAATGAGAAATCCCATATATCACAAAGCAACCTGCCTTTTGAAGTTTCTTAGCCTCACGGATATTATTCTCCTCATCAAATCTAGCTTTGACCTCAAAAAGCACCGAAACGTGCTTCCCATTTTCAGCAGCTTTTAGCAATGCTTTGGTTATTCTACTTTCTTTGGCAAGACGATAAATGGTCATCTTGATCGCCATCACATCCGGATCTTCAGATGCTTTTTCTATCAAATCTAAAATAGAATCGATGTTGTTATAGGGATGATGAAGAAGAATATCTTTCTCTTTCAGTACATCGAAGATGTCTGCAACTCCTTCATCCTGATAAGAGAGTGGCTTTACCGGATCAGGAATTTGCGGTAAACGCTCACGGAATTTTTTGTTTCCTACAATCTGCCAAAGCCCAGTAAAATCTATGAGGCTCTCTCTTTTTATCAGAAATACAGAATCCATTTTCAAATTCCATCTCTCCAAAAGTGAATTCATCATCCACTTACTGTAGCCTTCCTCGATTTCTATCTTTACTACCCTTCCGCTCTTTCTTTCCATCAATTTCCGCTTTACCTCCTCCAGGAAGTTAGCGTCCATGTCTTCACTTTCTTCCAAAGTAAAATCTCCATTTCGAGTGATTCGGAAAAGACTGATTCCTTCGATTTCCACATTTCTGAAAAGGGAAATGATATTCTCCCGGATCACTTCCTCTATTGGGATCAGCAGTAAAGAATCCTCTCGCTCGATTTCGAAGAACCTTGGAATATTTGCTGGGATCTGCACAAAACTCATTTTGCGCATATCCTGTCTGTCGCCAGGACTGGTAGTCACTACACCAAAAACCAACAGTTTATTCATCAAAATCGGAAAAGTACGATAGCCATCATACACCATTGGCGTAAGCATTGGGTAGATCGCCTTTACAAAGTAATCGTGAACTTTCTCCTGTTCTCTTTCGGTAAGCTTCGAAATATTGCATAGAACCACTCCTTGCTCTTGCAACTCCGGCATAATCACCTGAGTAAAATGCTCATGCTGGTCTGTGTGAAAGGAATGACTTTCTTTCATCAACTTGGCCTTAAATGGCTCTTCGCGTAAGCCAGAATAATCAACTCGTTCTTTATCGTAATCAAGATAATTGTAAAGCGAACCTACGCGAATCATAAAAAATTCATCCAAATTAGACGCAGTGATTGCAAGAAATTTAAGTTTCTCAAACACACTACGATGCGTCTTTCTAGACTGGTCCAGAACACGCTCATTGAATTTTAACCAACTCAAATCCCGGCTTACCAGGTCACTTTGTTGTATTATCGAATCGTATTTTTCTACAACTTCCAATTTCATCGCATTCAAAGTTAATATTAAGAAAGCAAGTTAAGTTATGCTCGCTAATTTTGGGTTTATCAATTTGTTAATAATTAAAAAAAGGGGCTGAAAAGCCCCTTTGAATGATCAGGTATCGATTTTCGCATATTTAGCGTTTTTCTCGATAAACTCTCTTCGAGGAGCGACTTCATCTCCCATGAGCACACTGAAGAGGTGATCTGCTTCAGCGGCTGATTCAATATTAACCTGCTTAATAGTTCGGACATTTGGATCCATGGTAGTAGTCCAAAGCTGCTCAGGGTTCATTTCCCCAAGACCTTTGTATCGCTGAATAGCAACACTGTCTTCCTTACCATCTTTGGCCATTTCAGCGGTAAGAACCTTGCGCTCTTCCTCCGTCCAGCAGTATCTTTCATCTTTTCCTCTCTTCAATAAATATAAAGGAGGTAAGGCAATATATACATATCCGTATTCAATCAGTGTTCTCATATACCTGAAGAACAATGTCAAAATCAAGGTACGAATGTGAGATCCATCAATGTCAGCATCCGTCATAATGATGATTTTGTGATATCTCAAACTAGACAAGTCTAACTCCTTGTCATCGTTGACAGTTCCTATCTTAACACCAAGAGCTGTTAGGATGTTTTTGATTTCTTCATTATCGTAGATTTTATGCTCGTGGGCCTTTTCTACGTTTAGAATCTTTCCCTTTAAAGGTAAAATCGCCTGAAAATCTCGATCTCTACCCTGTTTAGCAGATCCACCTGCTGAGTCCCCTTCCACTAGATACAACTCACATACGGTTGGGTCGCTATTCGCGCAATCTGCAAGTTTGCCCGGTAATCCACCCCCACCAAGCACGTTTTTTCTCTGCACCATCTCACGCGCTTTTCTAGCTGCGTGTCTAGCTTGTGCAGCGAGAATCACCTTACCAACAATTATTTTAGCTTCCTTAGGATGCTCTTCTAGCCAAATCTGCAATGCTTCAGACACCGCACTGTCTACTGCACCAACGACATCAGAGTTACCTAATTTAGTTTTTGTCTGCCCTTCAAATTGGGGTTCAGCTACTTTTACAGAAATAACAGCAGTAAGTCCTTCACGGAAATCATCACCTGAAACTTCCATTTTAAGCTTGTCTAACATGCCGGATTTATCAGCATAAGATTTCAACGTTCTGGTCAAAGCTCTTCTGAAACCAGAAACGTGGCTACCACCTTCGTAGGTGTTAATTGTATTTACATAGGAAACCACATTCTCAGTGTAAGAACTATTGTAATTCATAGCCACCTGAACAGGAACCCCATTCTTTTCAGTATCTATAGAAATCGGAGTGTCAATGATTTTCTCACGACTTACATCGAGGTATTGCACGAACTCTACTAGTCCGCCTTCAGAGTAAAACTCATCAGATTTCACAGAACCGTCATCTTCAGTCTCTCGCAAGTCAGTTAAGAAAATCCTGATTCCTGCATTCAAAAAGGACATTTCACGAAGTCTGTTCGCAATCGTCTCGTACTTATATTCTGTGATAGCAAAAATACTTGCATCGGGCTTGAAGTGGATGGTAGTCCCTCTTCGATCAGTAGTTCCAACTTGCTTTGCTGGATACTGAGGTACACCAATTTTAAATTCCTGCTCCGTAATTACTCCGTTGCGGTACACCGTAGCCTTCAAATCTTCCGAAAGTGCATTCACACAGGATACACCTACACCGTGCAAACCACCGGAAACTTTGTACGTATCCTTATCGAATTTACCTCCAGCGTGGAGCACAGTCAACACAACCTCCAAAGCAGATTTTTTCTCCTTGGCATGCATATCTGTCGGTATCCCACGACCATTATCTTCGACTGTAACTGAGTTATCTTCATTGATAGTAACCTTGATGGTATCGCAATGTCCCGCAAGTGCCTCATCGATAGAGTTATCTACAACTTCCCAAATTAGGTGATGGAGTCCTTTGACGCCAATATCACCGATGTACATAGCAGGTCTCTTACGAACCGCTTCAAGACCTTCTAATACCTGTATATTGCCGGCACCGTATTCGCCTAGATTATTCGCTTTTTCTTCACTCATATGTTTTGGAGAAAACCCTCAAAATGGGGCTAAAAAGGTGATTTTAAGTTCTTTTTAAGATTCGGCAAGTTAGGCAAAAAATGTGACTTTACACAGCTTTTCGCCGTACTCGTTAGCACAAAATACTAGGCTAAACTTATCACTTTAACAGACTGATTAGCAGGGATGTTAATACTGATTTGTACTCAACATCACCAAAGTACAGGCTTCTAAAACTTCAATCCCCTGAGCTTTTGCCTTTTGAAAAAATACAGGATTCTCAGTTCCTGGGTTAAAGATGATTCTTTTTGGATTTAAGCTGATCAAATAATCAATCCATTCCGATTGATTTGCTGTACCTACATATAGCGTAATGGTGTGAATATTGTCAAGATGCGGTTTTGCTCTCAAGTCAATGATTTGCTTTCCCAAAACTTCTCCGGATTTTATTCCTATAGGAACAAAAGGCACACCAGCTCCAACCAATCTACTCGCTGCAAAATAGGCATACCTCGAGCGATTAGTGGTCGCCCCTACTATCAGTGTCAGCTTTTCATTCATCTTATCTACTTCCAAAAGTTTTATCCCGTTCAAAGGTGTCCATGTGACGGTGTTTTTTAGTTTCGTAGATATCTGCTAGAGTAATCAAAATCCCAGTCTCCTCTACTTCACCAAATTCATCATTCATGGCAGTACCAAAAGTCATCATCGTTGGAGATAGATTCATATAGGTATTGATTAACGGAGGAATATTCTCTCCATAAGCCCTAATCCTGCCATTCAGCAACTTGTAGCCTTCTTTGTATTCGAGCCCTTCAAATGGATTTCCAGCTTTGGGAAGATCAGTTTCGTAACCCAACTTCAATTCATCTTTAGGCTTTACCAGTCCTTCTTTATCAGGAAAATAGTAATTCATGAACATCAGCAATAAGTCACGCGCTTCACGACTGAAATGAGGATACATGGTCACTTTCCCAAAGAGATACTTGACGTCCGGATTCATCAAAACCACAGCTCCAAGCCCATCCCACAGGTTGTCTAGGCTAAAAATCCCCTTTCTATTATCTAAGGCTGGCTGATATTTTGGCTGCACAAATGACCTGCCCAATTCAATAGTATAAGGAATATAATCACGTATAAATTGGTCGGTAAAATCAAATAAATGAGTTGTTGAGAGGTTCAGACTCCCATCTTCTTTAATGGAATTCTTACAGTTAATCAGACGATAACCTGCTACTATTTCTTCAAATTCAGGATTCCAGGTGATCAACTGCTCATAGCAATTCTGGCAGATGTCATTTTCATCCAAATCAAGTTCAAGACCTGTACCTCCGCCTGCTGCTCTAAAGGTCAATTCTCTCAACCTTCCAATCTCTCGAACCACGTTAGGGGAATTGTGGAAATTAACCAGGTATACTAAGTTATCCCCATTATTTGTATAGCGTAAAAATCGATCCGGAGTCAATTCTGCCTTCAAGAGTGCTTTATCAATCGCCGGAATTATTTCTTCTTCTTTATTCATTCTTGTTAGCTAGTTCGTAAACTTTATCCTTCAAATCCTCAGCCCATTGACTATCAGTTTTGGAAGAGTTCAAGCTCGTATATGAAATCTGCTCACCTATAGTGATCACCACTTTTTTTCCCTGTTGCTTATACAATTCATCCGCCAGATAGAACATTTCAATATTAGCTTTGATGCCTATCTTCTTCCTCCAATAAGCCAAATTGTAGAAAAATTTGGAATTTTCACCTCCTATAAAACAAGGTAATATATCTTTTTTGTATTTCTTCGCTTTAGTCACAAAGCTCTTTTTCCATTGCAAATCCCTAATTCCTGATTCATTCTTACGGGAAACTAGCCCGGCAGGAAAAATTAAAACAGCATAAGATTCTGAATACGCGCCTTCAATTGCGGCCAACGTGTCCACAGAATTTTTTCCATGTTTATTGATTGGAACGAACAGGGGATGAAAATTTTTAAGAGCCATCAAAAGATCATTGACAAGGAATCTCATGTCTGTTCTAACCTCACTAATACCCTTCATCAAAGCTATACCGTCAATTCCTCCCAAAGGATGATTGGCCGCAATAATAATCCCTCCTGTCTTCGGAATGTTCTCTACTCCTTTAATTTCTACATCAATATTTAGCTCACGGATCAATCCTTTCGCAAAATCTATCCCATGTAAATGATCAATTTTTTCCAGCACTTCATTCATCCATTGCTCGTGTGTAGCTCTCTTTATATACCTGAGCAAAAAGCCCGGCATCCACTTCAAAAGCGCAGGGTTTTTGGATTCAATAGATTTTTCTATGTCAATAAATTTCTTAGACATCTTAGAGCTCAGGTTGCTAATGGGGCGATGAAGTAATTGAGAACTTGTTCTCTCTAATTTTCGAAATAAAGCTAAAAGTACAAAAAATCAGGTTTAACCTTACGATAGGGAAAGCCTACTGCAATTAGAGTCCTGAAAACCAATCCACTTAATTTGAATCATGACCAATTAGGGCCATGGTTGAACAAACAATTAATCCAATTTAGCCTTGTTGAAAACTCAGCCCCTAGGAAACTTTCCCCCCGAACATCTTGAGATTTTGGCTAAAAGACTCAGTCTGGTCCAGCCTCCGATTAATTTCTTATTTTTGCTACCCTAATAAAGACACCCTATGAGCGAATCAATATTATCACTTTGTCCTGGCCCTTGGAAAGATTACGAACTAATTGACACTGGAGGATTTGAGAAATTAGAGCGATTTGGAGAATTTATCCTCAGCAGACCGGAGCCACAGGCAATCTGGGATAAAACCCTTCCTAAAAGTGAATGGAGAAATCTAGCTCATGCGCATTTTGCAAAAGAAAAAAGTAATCCTGAAAAAGGGAATTGGGAGCAATTGAAAAAAATGCCTCATAACTGGGCAATTGAATATGACAACCCTGAAGGCTTGAGCCTAAAGCTTAATCTAGCCCAAACTTCATTCAAGCATATCGGTCTCTTTCCTGAGCAAGCTGTAAACTGGGACTACCTCTACAAAACGATACAGCGTTCTCCAGTTTCGAAACCAAAAGTATTAAATCTTTTTGCCTATACAGGAGCTGCAAGTGTAGCTGCAAAAGCCGCAGGTGCTGATGTCACTCACTTGGATTCTGTAAAACAAGTAGTGACTTGGTCGAGACACAACATGGAATCTTCCGGCCAATCCGACATCCGCTGGATGGTAGATGATGCGATGAAATTCATCAAGCGTGAAGCTCGCCGAGGCAATAAATACAATGGAATTATCCTGGATCCTCCCGCTTACGGCCGAGGTCCGGACGGAGAAAAATGGGTTCTGGAAGAGCAAATCAATGAAATGCTCAAAGTATGTGCAGAGATCTTGGATCCAAAAGATCACTTCCTCTTGCTCAACATGTATTCCTTGAGTTTTTCATCCCTGATCGCTGCGAATCTGATCAATACTACGTTCAAGAATGTGCAGAATCCCGAACACGGGGAACTCTATCTTCAGGATAATCAAAACAAAAAACTACCGCTGGGAATCTTCTTTAGATTCTCAAGCTTTTAACTACACATTAGTAATGAATAACCGCCAACTTTTCCTCCAGCATCTAGCACAAACAACTGATTTCCCTTTGATGATCGAAGTGGAAAAGGCGGAAGGAATCTATCTTTTTGGACCCAAGGGAGAGAAATACATAGATCTCATTTCTGGGATCGGAGTGAGCAACGTCGGACACAGGCATCCAAAAGTACTGGAAGCAATTCAAAACCAGCTGGATAAATACCTGCACCTCATGGTGTACGGTGAGTATGTACAAAGTCCTCAGTCTTTATTGGCAAAAGCACTTTGTGATACGCTACCTGAGAAATTGGATAATGTTTATCTGGTGAATAGCGGAAGCGAAGCAATCGAAGGCGCATTGAAACTTGCAAAGCGATATACCGGAAAGCCAAAGTTGATTTCCTTTGTAAATGCCTACCACGGAAGTTCACATGGCTCCCTAAGTGTCGGAGGAAACGAGATTTTTAAGCAAGCCTACAGACCGTTACTTCCAGGGATTAGTCATATCAATTATGGGGATATTTCTGATTTGCAAAGTATTGATATAGAGACAGCAGCTGTTTTGATAGAAACCGTGCAGGGTGAAGCAGGAATCCGAGTTGCCGAGAAAAAATATTTTCAGGCTCTACGTAAGCGATGTGATGAAACAGGAACTTTATTGATACTCGATGAAGTACAGTGTGGTTTTGGAAGAACCGGTAAATTCTGGGCTTTCGAGCATGTTGGAATTATCCCAGATATCGTCGTTTGTGCCAAAGGAATGGGCGGAGGCATGCCAATCGGTGCCTTTATCGCTAATAAGGAAGTGATGGGAGTTTTCAAAAACAACCCTATCCTTGGACATATTACTACATTTGGAGGACATCCAGTGAGTTCTGCTGCTTCTCTAGCGACTATCGAGATTCTTTTGGAAGAAAAGCTCATAGAGCTTGTAGAAGAGAAAGCCAATTTGATCAAGTCCCTCCTGATACATCCAAAAATCAAAAGCATCAGAAATAAGGGATTGTTGATGGCGGTTGAGTTTGAGTCCTTTGATGTGTTGAAACCAATTATCGATACCGCCATTGAAATGGGGGTGATCACTGATTGGTTTTTATTTTGCGATGATGCTATGCGAATAGCACCACCTCTTACCATCACCGTGGAGCAGATTCATGAAGCATGTGAGGTGATTTTGAAGGCAATTGAAAAGGTTTTTCCTGATTAGAATTTCTACATTTTCATTATTCGAAACTTCTTATCAAATCAGAGAGTTTAACACACAAAGGAAAAGACCATGAAAAATCAAGACAAGAAAGTATATCCAGTACAGAAAACTGAAGAGCAATACCGTCAAGAACTTGATCCAGACTCCTACAGAGTTCTACGGGAAAAAGGAACTGAACGAGCATTCACGGGAGAATACTACCTAAATAAAGAAACAGGCGTTTACGAATGCAAGGCCTGTGGGAACGAGATTTTTCACTCCTCCAATAAATACGACAGCGGTTGCGGCTGGCCAAGTTTCACCAAACCGGTAAAACCGGAAGCTATCGACGTACACATGGACTATACCCATGGAATGATCCGTGAGGAGATCCTTTGCGCCAATTGCGGTTCGCACCTAGGACATAGATTTCCAGACGGCCCTTCAGACCAGGGAGGAATTAGATATTGTATTAATTCGGTGAGCTTGGATTTTGAGAAAGAGAAGTAATCAGCTGATTTAATTTTATGTGATTTTGCGCAATGATGCCAGTTGCCTTAGATTCTTTGCTTATCTGGTCGGAAGACCGATGACCGAAGACTCCCGTACTAACGGGACAGGCTGAAGTGACCTCAATTATAATTTTGAACAAATTCTACATCATCTCAATTTCCACTATAACAAAAGCCATTTCATCATCGATATTTTCAAAAATCCAGATGTTTCCATCTTTGGCAAAATGAACATTTGGAGTTTGGGTCAATTCTGGGATCTGAGCTTCTGCTGTTAAATTGAAGTCTTTGTCAAAGATGCTGAGATAAACCTCTGCTCCAGTGCTGACATAGCTATCATATTCATTGAGTTCTTCACTATAATTCTTCTTATCTGAAAACCTGAAATAGCGCTGGTTTTTTTCATCCCAGAATAACTTTCCATAAGAAATTTCCTCCCCTATTTTCCGTTCGACATCTTTTATACCTCCTGAGGTATATTCTACAGTCTTGGGCGGCACGTATTCCTTTTCATATCCCAACAGTGGAGTATCCCATTTTTTCACCTGAACACTATCACCTTTGAAATCAAACACGTGTACTTCGTTGAATGCGTTTGAACTTACCAAAAAGTTTCCATTCGCTAGTAATGGGTAAGCTCCTGTTCCATAACCACCCGCATCATTCCCATTATATAAAATTTTTATATACCGCTCAGTATTCTTAGCCCAATCAGGGAGTTCAATCTTTTGGTAGGTTCGATTTTTCACGTCAAGATCAAGTATGAATTCAGTGTTACTCTGCCAATGTGTGACTAAGGCTATATACCGTTCAGGATTGCTTTCATCCTGTTGCAGGGAACGAGCAAAATACTCGTTAACCCCGAGGTATTCTTCAGCTATTTTTTCCAACTCCAGATCTCTGACTAACTCACCATTCTGATCAAAAATTTTATAGAATTGATAGTTCCAAAAAAGTATCTGTTGATTTGGTAAAATTGAAAATTGAGGATAATTGCCAATTCCGTTTGGGCCTTCTTTTTCAAATTGGATCTTACTTTCCAATTGCAGATTATTTAAATCAACTTTCTCCGCTGAATTATTATTTCTATTGAAGTTAATCAGGTAGCTCTTGTCAACTGACAAATTTGAGGAATACAGCTGATCCTGTAAATAAAGAAACTCCTGCCCTGCATCTATCATCACAGTATCTAGTGATACTTTAATCTGATCTGAAACAGTCAATTTTTTATCTTCGGATGAAGAACAGGAACTCGCAAGTAATAAAAGTAAAATCCCAGTAAACAATCTCATAGCAATACATTTTGAAGTTCAATTAAAAATTTATTGTACTAAAAGGTAATTGATAACTTCCAAATATGTGGAACCAGAGATGTTACAAAAAGTTAAAAGGGATTTCTGCCAGCGAAATTCACATGTCAAATCTCAAATCCTACAAAATCCCTTTCTCAGGATGCCTGCCAGTAACAGTTCTTCCGAAGATTTTTAGCTCTTCGATCTGTGCATCCATATTTCCATCTGGGTAAATCACAGGACCGATCCCTGCCTCTTTTTTCTTATAGTCAAGATAGCCCACAACTACTGGAACGTTTGCTCCGAGTGCAATATGGTAAAAACCTGACTTCCATTTTTTCACCTGACTTCTAGTTCCTTCTGGAGTCACCATAATCACAAGCTCATCCCGTTCATTTAGCATTGAAATCATAGACTCTGAATATGTTTGCTTTCGTCCTCCAGGAACTCGTTTTCTGTCAATTGCTATTGCTCCCAACCCTTTAAGCAACCAACCCAGCGGCCCAACCATAGCTTCTTTTTTAATCGTAAAGCGAACAGGTATATCCATTAAGAAAAAAGCAGATCTTGCGTAAAGGATATCCCAATTTGACGTGTGAGGAATAGCTATAAGCACCGCTTTTTTAAGTCCTTTTGGCCATTGGTCATTTAGGGACCAACCCGAAACCCAAAACACAATACGGGATAGAAACTTCATCATGCTTTCACAGATTTATTGCTTTGTTCAGCTAATTCTAAAATGGAAGGATTTTCCTCAATATAATTCATGGTGTGATCGTATCCCACTCCAAATAATTCTGAAGCCTTTTTGATATCAAATACGCCATATTTACCCAAGCCAGGAGGCTCGATGAAATAATCGCATTTAGATTTTCGGCTGTAGACATTGTAATTCATCGCCATAATTACAGAGCGCTCGATCAGTTTTTTCATGTTACTGATATTCGCCTCTTCAGGAAGTTGATTACAATTCACTCCTATCACAAAATCGCAAATCCCTTCCAGTGGCTCCACCGGAAGATTATTCAGCACTCCGCCATCTACCAAATATCTTTTGCCAATTACAATAGGATCAAACATACCTGGAATACAGGATGATGCCATGATTGGCCTAATCAGCTCCCCTTCTGAGTAATAGCGAACTTTCCCCTTTTTGATATCTGTCGCAGCTACAGTAAGTGGTATTTTTAGTTTTGCAAAATCATCATGATCCAGATAGAGCTTAAAAAGGCTTCCTACAGAGTCCATTTTGAGAAATCCTGTCAAGGAAATAGCAGGTCTCAGAAACTTGAAGTAATTCGTTTCAACAATTATTTTAAGAATCTCATCGGGTGTATAGCCCTGGCAAAACATGGCTCCAGCAATAGCCCCCGCCGACGTTCCAGATACTTTGGTAGGAAATATACCAGAGTCAGTAAGTGCTTTCAACACGCCCAAATGGGCAATTCCTCTTACTCCTCCACCTGAGAGCGCAATTCCAATCTTAAGGTTAGATTTCATCAAGTCTGAATGTTTGATCCAAACGAACTCCTTTTTCTGTCATTTTCACTGTGCAACATTCATTGACAGCATCATGCTCAAGGAATAGAATGTATTCTTCCCTTGCTGCTTCCTCCAAAAACTTAGCTTTTTCATCCATTGTAAGAAGTGGGCGCGTGTCGTAGCCCATCACATAAGGCAAAGGAATATGTCCAACAGAAGGAAGCAAATCCGCCACAAAAACAATCGTCCTTCCTTTATACTGGATTTTCGGAAGCATCTGCTTATCCGTATGCCCATCCGCCGTGATAAAATCAAAGCCAGGAAGAAATGATTTACTTTCCAAATTGACATAATCCAATTGACCCAGCTCCTGCATTGGAAGTATATTCTCTTCTAGAAAAGAGGCTTTTTCGCGGGGATTGGGAACTGTGGCCCATTGCCAATGGTCTTTGTTTGACCAATAAGTAGCCCTAGGAAAAGCCATCTCATACTGTCCATGTGAGCCATACTTCACTCCGCCTCCACAATGGTCAAAATGCAAATGGGTAAGAAAATTATCGGTGATTTGATGGGCACTCACCCCAAGTTTCTTCAGGTTTTTATCTAGTGAATCATCTCCATGTAAATAGTAATGGGAGAAAAACTTGGCGTCCTGCTTATTTCCTATTCCATTATCAATTAACACGATCCTATTTCCTTCTATTGCGAGAAGAGATCTCATAGCCCAAGTGCAAAGGTTATTTTCGTCAGCTTGATTGGTACGCGACCAAAGTGTCTTAGGCACCACACCAAACATGGCTCCTCCGTCCAATTTGAAAAATCCTGTATTGACTGCGTGTAATTCCATGATATGAAAGAAAAATCCCGGACTTTGTAAGAAATCCGGGCTTTAAATATTTTACTCAACAACTACACCCATCGAGCAAAACTTGTCGATGCGCTGTTCTATTCTTTTCTCAGGTTTGATCTTATCCAGCTCCTTCAAGGCTTGGAGGATAGCTTCCTTCAGCGTAATAGCCATTTTTTTCATATCCTTGTGGGCTCCTCCAAGAGGTTCAGGAATAATCCCATCTACTAAGCCATTGCCTTTCATGTCTGTAGCAGTCAATTTAAGAGACTCTGCAGCTTGTTCCTTATAATCCCAGCTTCTCCAAAGAATAGTGGAACAGTTTTCAGGAGAAATAACAGAATACCAAGAGTTCTCAAGCATCATCACCCGGTCACCAATAGCTATACCCAAAGCGCCTCCTGATGCACCTTCGCCAATAATGACGCAGATCACAGGGACTTTAAGCATAAACATCTCCTTGATATTTCGGGCGATTGCTTCACCTTGACCTCTTTCTTCAGCTTCCAAACCTGGAAATGCACCAGGAGTATCGATCAAAGTGACAATAGGCTTACCAAACTTCTCTGCCATTTTCATCAGACGAAGTGCTTTTCTGTACCCTTCAGGATTTGCCATCCCGAAGTTCCTCATCTGGCGTTGCTTGGTATTTCTACCTTTTTGCTGACCGACGAACATTACGGATCGACCGTCCAAGTCTCCTAAGCCACCAACCATTGCTTTGTCATCGGCTACATTTCTATCTCCATGAAGCTCGACAAAATCATTTGTCATCTCATAGATATAATCTAGTGCATAGGGTCTTTCAGCATGTCTGGAGAGCTGAACTCGCTGCCAGCGAGTCAGATTTTGAAACGTTTCTTTTTTCAAAGCAAGAATTTTATCTTCAAGGGATTCAATATCTGAGCTTAAATCGATATTTCTGCCGGTAGCCAACTCCTTCATTTCCTGAAGTTTCTGCTCTAAATCAGCTATAGGTTTTTCGAATTCTAATACCATTCTGGTGATTTTTGGGAAAAACAAAGATAAGCATATACCCTTGGGAATTAAAATTTTTAAGTGAAGGTAAATTACCAGATTCAGTTTTATGCTTTGCGAATCAGTATTGCATTGTAAAACGCACTATTAAAATCACCTTAATTCCCCCTCGATAGGGTCAGGTTAAGTATTATCATGAAAATTATCTCACTGAGAAAGAAGTTTATACAAAAACTAAAGTCAAATAATCAATTCAACTTTTGCAATAACAAATCTAAAACCTACCTTTGCATCACTCAAAAACGGAGTAGTTGAAGAGAAATCAACAACAGCTCAATTTTTGTTGTAAACGGAGTGGTAGTTCAGCTGGTTAGAATGCCTGCCTGTCACGCAGGAGGTCGCGGGTTCGAGTCCCGTCCATTCCGCTTAAAAATGATGAAAACGTTCATCATCTAGTGACAATTAAAAATATTGGAGTGGTAGTTCAGCTGGTTAGAATGCCTGCCTGTCACGCAGGAGGTCGCGGGTTCGAGTCCCGTCCATTCCGCTTAAAGTCCCGAAGAAATTCGGGACTTTTTTGTTTTATTAGTAAATGGAATTTTTCGCTTATATCCTTCAATCACAAAAGGATGGGTCATATTATATAGGTTCCAGCCAGGATCCATCGGAAAGGCTGAAAAAGCACAATCGAATGCATAGTGGTTACACAGCAAGAAAGCAACCATGGAAGATTGTTTGGTTAAAATCTTTTTCCACAAAAAATGAAGCTCTACAAATGGAGAGATTTATTAAAATGAAAAAATCCAGAACATATATTGATGGTTTAATTACTGAGAGTTCAGCTGGTTAGAATGTTTGTCCCGATTCATCGGGAAGGTCGCGGGTTCGAGTCCCGTCCATTCCGCTTAAAGTCCCGAAGAAATTCGGGACTTTTTTGTTTTATTAGTAAATGGAATTTTTCGCTTATATCCTTGGATCAGTCTTAAAAGTTGGGGGAATTGATGGCTATTACTTTTTTTGACCACTTCAAAAAAGCAATAGGTCTTCCTATTTAAAAGAAGACCTATTAGTATCAAATGCTACAAGAATAAAGGCCCGAAGCTTTTCTTTATTTTGGGTATCCGCTTTTCTACAAGTAAGGCGGCAAAAGCAGGCTGACTGGCATCCTTGCGGATCTCATATTATTTATTTTGCCAGACTATATCTCCATCATCTCCAGCACTAAATCAATTTCTTCCTTTAGTTCCTTGGACAATTTGCTTAAACGATCTGAGTCAAACTCAACCATATGCTCTAGTTCATTTGCAATTTCTGATAGATTTCCCATACCTGCCGAAATTGCTGTACCATAGAGTTTGTGACCAGCCTCATTAATCAAAGTGATCTCCTTGGACTCGATCATCTCCTGAATAGTACTCAGAGAACCTTTTAGCTCAGTCTTTACTAATAGTTTTATGCTTTCTAAAAACTCTTGATCATTCGAAGTATAATTACGAAGTTTCTCAGGATTATAACGCTTATCTACTTGAGTTAAGCTTTTTCCTTCAGTCAAATTTGAACTTGCATCACCTTCATCTAACCATTTATTGAGAACCATTTTTACAGTTTCTTCGACGACTGGCTTCACTACAAAATCGTCCATTCCTGCCAGAAGGCATTTCTCCCTTTCCCCCTTCACATTACCTGCGGTAAAAGCAACAATAGGAACTCTCGAATCCTTTTCGAGCAACCTTATATTCTTCGTGGCTTCGTAGCCGTTCATTTCCGGCATCTGTACATCCATCAGGATAATATCCGGAAATTGCTTTTGACAATATTCCAAAGCTTCCAACCCGTTATTCACTCCTATTATGGTGGCGTTAGGCGCAATCTTTTTTATGATTGTTTTCGCCAAAAGCATATTTACCATATTATCTTCAGCTAGAAGTACAGTAAAATCTTTCACCGTATTATCTACTTCCTCCGATGCTTCCACTTCCATGTTAGCATCGAATTTATGAAGCTTGGATAATGCTTGATAGAATTCCTGAATTTTGATTGGCTTGATCAATCGATGATGTACACGCAGTTCCTTGCAGTTTTCTATGATTTTATGGTCATCAGATGAACTATGAAGCAGCATGATTGGCTCATCTGATCCCCATGAATCAAAAGTCTCTCTTATCTTACGGATAGTCTCCAGTCCATCCATAAATGGCATATGGTAATCCATTAAAATCACATCAAATTTTTGCCCAGTTGCTAAAGCTTGCAAGGCTTCAAATCCATTGGAGGCTTCAACTGATTGAATGTTTTTCAGCAATAACATTTGCCTAACAATCAATCGATTATTCTCATTATCATCAACTATAAGCACATTATTTATCTTCTCTACGTCAAACCAATCGATGGCATCACCTTCTTCTGTTTTCAAAGTAACATCGAAAAAGAATGTGCTTCCTTTTCCTGGCTCACTCACAAGTTGTAATTGACTATCCATCAGCCTGAGAAGACTGTTTGAAATAGTCAATCCAAGGCCTGTACCTCCATATTTCTTGGTCGTAGAACTATCTTCCTGAGAGAATGCTTCAAAAATCTTCGCCTGCTTCTCAGGTTTAATTCCTATACCAGTGTCTCGTACAGCGAATCGCATTTTATAAAATTCACCTTCAGATTCCAGAATTTCAATCTTCAATTCTATCTCCCCTTTTTCGGTAAACTTGGATGCATTGCCCAATAGATTTACCAAAATTTGTTTTAACCTCACAGAATCCGTGTGGACAAATCTTGGCAAGTCGGTTGCCACATTCAATAGCATCTCCAGACCTTTATTCTGAATCTGATAAGTAATAATATCCGTCGCCTGAGCACTGATTTCGTACAGATCACACTTCTCTATATCGAGCTCCAGTCGGCCAGCTTCAATTTTAGAAAAATCAAGAATATCATTGATAATGCTCAAAAGCGCATTTCCTGATTGATTTACAATGGATAAATATTGATGCTGGGTTTCGTTGAGATTTGTTTTTAAAACCAAGTCAGTAAAACCTATTACGCCATTTAAAGGTGTTCGAATCTCATGACTCATATTCGCCAGAAATTCTGACTTGGCAACACTCGCTTCCTCAGCTTGAATTTTTGCCTTTTTCAATTCTTCCCGCTGCTTAACAAGGCTGGTAATGTCTTGGGTGAAAAGCATCATGCCGCCAACTTCTCCATCGTGAAGGTACCAAGGCCTCATTTCCCAAGTCACATAGCGATTCTCTGTATCACCTGGCATTCTGATTACATCTTCTTCCTTTCGCTCGACTGCACCGTTTAAAACACGCTGATCGCGCGCTCTTCCCGCGCTATCTATTTGCGGAAATAAATCATAATGGTATTTACCTACGATATCCTTTCCTTTCAGAAAGTAATCCTTCTTCCATTGATTACTTGCAGCAATGTAAATCAAGTCCTTATCCAACATAGCAACAGCAGCTGGAGTGTGTTTTACAAATGCATTAAGCCTGCTTTTTTCTGTAATTAAGTCATTTTCTATTTTGCTTTTCTCGGTAATATCTATAGCTATACCTAGATAGCCGATTGATTCCCCCGCCAAATTCTTCATAGGAGAAACAACCAATGATACAACTTTTTCCTCGCCGGTTTTTGTTACAAATGTCCAATCACGTTGCTCCACCCCATCACGGTCAGCCCTTGCAGTAAAAATTTCAGCTGGACTAATCTCCCTTCCAAAATCAAGTTCCAACTCTGCTTTAAAGGCTTTGACTTCTTCCGGCTTGTGAAGCACACTAGGCTTTTGCTTCCCCACCATTTCCTTGGCAGAATAACCTAGCATTTTTTCAGCTCCTACATTAAAAACAGTTATAAACCCTTCCTTGTCCGTAGAAATCACACAGACTTCCGAGGAAGCATTGATCACATCATCCAGCACTTTTCGGGTCTGCTCCAAATCTATCTGAGCACGCTTACTCTCATCAATATCCTGGAAAGTTCCAAATACGCGTATACATTCTCCCTTTTCAAATTCCGCTTGACCTATGGCCCGAACCCAAAGTTCATTTCCTTTACTAGTAACTAACTGCAACTCCAAATCCCAAGGCTTTCCTGTGGCCATTGCCTCTTGCAAAGCTACAGTGATAGCATCTCGGCTATCTCCTTCTTTATAGAAATTTATACCAGTTTTCACATCAGGCTCAAAGTCCTCGGACACTTCATGAATTAACTTCGTGGTGGGTGTCCAGCTTAAAAGCTGCTCTTTCATGTCTAGATTCCAGCCACCTACCCTTGCCACTTTCCCTGTTTCTTCGAGTAGCTTTCGGGCATGTGATAATTCTTCCTCCAGTTTCACACGCTTGGTGATGTCTATTGCATTTCCAATCACATAATCCCCTACTCCAAAGTGATCAGTCTCCAGCACGTTGTTGAACATCCAAATAAGCTCTGAACCATCCTTATGCTGAGTGATCATTTGTCCACTGGCTTTCCCTTCTTTTTGAACCACAAAAAGATATTGGTCTATTAGTTGATGACGATAGCTTGGCACTATATCATACAGACTTTTTCCGATCAACTCATCAGCTGAATACCCTATTTTTTTAGCACCTGCTTCATTCACAGAAATAAATATCCCTTTCAAATCATGTGTACACATCAGACCTTGGGAGTTTTCGAAAAACGCCCGTAATCTACCTTCACTCTTTGCCAATTGCTGTTCCTTGGCCTGAGAGTCAGTAGTATCTCTCGCTATACTGAAGATATTGCCTGTGTTAGGGTCTGGGGTGGACACCCAGGAAAGAACCTTATAGGTACCATCTTTACATAGAAACCTATGGGAAAACTCAATTGAAGATTCACCTGAAGCTAGTTTTTCTATTTCCTTCTTAGACTTGGCAATATCTTCCGGATGAATTAATTCAAAAAATGATCGAGTAAGAAGCGTCTCATTGTCCCAGCCGAGCAAATTTGTGAATGAGGGATTGATTTTTTTGAAAAAACCATCTGTACCAGCTATACAAACCAAATCATTGGAAAGGTTAAATAACTTCTCCACATTACTAAACTCTGCTATCAACTGCCTTTCCTGAATTATAATGACAGCTTCACTAGCAAGGAGTTCGAGCGCGGTTATAGTCTTTGCATCCAAGTGTATAGGTTCCTTATCAAAAATAAATAAACAACCAACCCATTCCCTGTTCTCGGAAACCAAAGGTACACCTACATAGGAATTAATTCCCTGGGCCTCAAAAGCCCTCTGAATATCATCTGGAAGAGAACTACTCTGCACTTCAGTACAGCTAACAAGTGATTGACTTTCTAGGGTTAGACTTTTAAAAAAAGTGGTAAGCTCTCTATTTTCTATGCTTATACCAGTTGCTACTTTGAACCCAGCTAACTCTGTCCCTTCAATCAGGATAAGAGCTTGGGAAGCACCTGAAACAATTGTACTCAATTGGCAAATCCTATACAATGACACATCCTGAACAGGGTCAAGATTTTGATAGCTATGAACTGACAATTGTTGTGACTTACTCTTTCCTTTCCCGGAATTATTACTCATAACTAAATTAAAATTTTTAGACTAATCCACTTTGGAATAATCAGACATAGACAAGGCTGATATTTTCTTCGCACTGATGTGCTACACGTAAAAGTCGCGATAGCTATTCTATAGTGATATCATGACAGTAAAGTAGTTACTCTTCCATAGTGTAGCTTTCCCCGATTTATTTTGAGTTTTTTGCGATACGAAACAAGAAATATACATCAGGACTTTCTCCGATTTTTAAGCTGATTCGTACTCTTTTGATTTAAATTTCCTGTCAAATTATGACAGTTTCAGAACAATAAAAATAAAAGGATATTGAATCAAAAATTTGAATTCTGGCTCAGAAGACAAAGACATTCATCTATCTCACCTCATTACCCTTTGTAAATGTTTATCAAATAAAGATTAAAGCTTTTCGTCCTGAACCAGACCATACAAACGAAAAAACTCTCCTTAAAATATAATTTACTTTAAGGAGAGTTTCATTTTTTAGTTGTAGTATTTATACGCTTTTAACGCCGCATAAATTACAATGCCTTCTGCCAGTTCCAGCTATCTCTTAGAGAATCTTCAAGGGAATAACTTGGGTGCCAATTCAGCACATTATTAATTTTGGCTGTATCAGCCCAGATTTTCACTATATCACCCGCTCTTCTTGCCCCGATCACATAGTTCACTTTGACTTCATTTACTTTTTCAAATGTTCTAATGACTTCCAAAACAGTATTTCCGTTTCCAGTTCCCACGTTAAATACATCGTAGAAATCATCTTTTTGCTCACCCAAATAAGCAAATGCTTTTACATGGGCATCTGCCAAATCCATCACATGAATAAAATCTCGAACACAAGATCCATCCGCTGTATCATAATTATCTCCAAAAACGGTAAGCTTTTCTCTAATGCCAGCGGCTGTCTGAGTCACAAAAGGAACCAAATTGGCAGGTGTTCCGATGGGAAGTTCTCCTATTTTACCACTTGGATGTGCGCCTACGGGATTGAAATAACGTAAGGAAATCACTCGAATTCCAGCTTGGCTTTTGACAAAATCGACCAAAATATCCTCACAAATCTTTTTTGTATTTCCATATGGGCTTTCGGCATCCTGGCGTGGTGTTTCTTCGGTAACCGGCAATATATCTGGCTGACCATACACCGTGCATGAGGAAGAAAAAACCAAATCCTTGATTTGCTTTGACTTCATAAAATCAAGGATTGTCAGCAAGGAACCTAAGTTATTCTGGTAATATTTCAATGGCTGCAAGGTACTCTCTCCCACCGCTTTGAAGGCTGCAAAATGAATAACTCCAACTAGTTGGTGTTCTGAGGAAATCTTATCCAAAAGGGCACGGTCACTACAGTCACCCTTATAAAATGTAAGCTTTCTGCCAGTGATTTCTTCTAATCTATCGAGTACCTTTTCATCAGAATTTGAAAGATTATCGATGATAATCGGGTTGTAACCAGCTTCAATTAATTGAACCGCTGTGTGTGAACCTATGTAACCAGCCCCACCTGTTATTAAAATATTTTTCATTCTAGTTTAAAAGTTTGCAGGTACAAAACTATCCAAAAGGATGGATTATAGAATTCTTTTCGGATTAGTTTTGGGTAAAGAATCCAGTAAGGTTTCTGCTCAAAAAGTTGATAAATGATCCTACGCTATTAAATGTCAATCATCTAATAAGAACGAATGCTCCTCGTTTTTCAACTGTTTGCATTTCGCCTTCTAGTGGAAAACTATACTGCATCAAGAAAGTATAACTACCCGGGATAGCATTTTCTCCATTCGCCAATCCGTTCCAGCCTTCTGTTCCGGCATAAATTAGTTGGCCCCAGCGATTATAGATCCAGAGGTTAAAATTAATCTCACAATTGGATACCCCTTTAAATATCCCTTCATCTTTTTGGGGATTGAATCCTGTGGGCATTCTTACATCGGGAGCTTTCTCAGTAACTACCCCCATCCCCAAACTCACACATCCGGAAGCATCCAAAACAGACACTGAATAGGTCCCCTTAGCTAAACCAGTCAGCATATTAATTGTAGTATTTTCCTCCTCCCAAAAGTAAACATAAGGAGCTTTGCCTCCTGAAGGAAAGGAAAACAATTCCCCATTGCTTCCTCCTGGACAGGCAGGCTTTGTCAATCGAACATCTACTTCCAAAGCTGGAGGAGAAGTGATTTCGAAGGAAACAGGAATAAAGCAACCGTTTTGATCGGTAACAGTAGTCTCATAAACTCCCTGAGGAACATCTGATAAGTTTAATTGTCCAGAAAAATCAATTTCCCCGTCCAATTCTATAGTATATGGTGCGGTGCCTCCAATTACAACCAAATCCAAAACTCCATCCTCTTTACCATAACAACTCGCTCCTAATACGGAAAGTGAGGTTAGCTCGAGCAGTTCAGGCTCAGTAATCACTAAGTTTTCCAATATCCGCTCACACCCTATACGATCTGTGATGGTGACAGAATATAGCCCAGCAGGTAATCCCTCGGCACTAGACTCATTCATTGTAGAATCATGTGACCATAAAAATTCAAACGGTGCGACACCACCTTGAATTTCTAATTCGATTTTGCCACTCGATTCACCGAAACACTGAACCGGCAAAATACTTCCAACGGAAACTACAAATTCCTCTGCAATGGTAATCTCCAACTCCTCTGAGGTTCCCTCACAGGATTGATCGACCAAGCTATACGTGGTATAACTTAAAGTTCCAACAGTGCCCGGCACATTCCAACTTACCTCTACGTTGGCTTGATTTTGGCCGTAAATAATTTCTCCTCCTGTGACTGTCCAATCGTATCCTCTACCTGTAGTTGAATTCGGAGCTTCATAGAAATGTGTGGTCTGAGGATCAAAACAAACTTCTTGGTTTCCGGCAGGTAAAGCGGCATCCAATTTTAAATTAATGACCACCTCAAGTGAAATCGGGTCTATCAAACAGCCACTTGTACCGATTATGTTGGCTGTAATTTTAGCAGCAGGATTTGCAGGGCCCCAATTAACCAAAATTGAGTCGCCATAATTCTCTACGATAGTCCCACCTTCAATATCGAAAGTCACTGACTTTATATGCTCCTTATCTACTAGCTTATACATCAATTCTTCTATATCCGGACAGACAGACTGCTCACCTATGAGTTCTGCTTTTGACTCTAGCACTTCTACCTCAAAGGTCTCATCCTCCTGCTGATCGCAGGTATTAGGACTAAGGGAAGAGGTGACTGTGACTTCGTAGATCCCTGGCTCTGTATAGGTATGCTTGACCTCCTGACCTTCTTGGAGAGCTGATCCATCGCCAAAATCCCAGGTAAAATAAGTAAAAGCGTCACTTTCCGGAGTGATAGTCCAGACTCCTTCCTGTTCTAGGCAAGCAATCCGGTCTCCTTCCACTTCAAATTCATACTCAGACTTCACTTCGAAATTCAGGTTATCCAAAGCAGCGCCAACAGCATATCCATAGGATTCCAAAAACCCAAAACCATAAACATATGCTATAAAACCATCCGGATTGATCAATTCATGCACTCCCTGAAAAACACTCACTCGCGCAAAATAGAAAGATGAATTGCCAGGGACTGGGGAAAATGAATTACCGATATTTCTACCGTCCAAAACCGTTTTGGACTGGGCTCCAGCCGGAACTATAATATTGACAAAATGTGCTTCAATTGACTGAAGTGAAAGGGCAGAAAACTTTACCTCTTTGAGCAATTGCTCATTTGGGCTATAGGAAATCATAAAAGGATCCCCGCGATCAAAATTGGGATCGCCCACTTCGTTACACCCTTGGCTTTTGGAGAATACAGTAACTGATGCAGGTTTGGAAGTAGTGATTGATGCCGTTTGATTTTTTGCAAAATCTAGGGTCACAAACTCAGCTGCGTTAATAGATCCCCTTGGTATACCGTTTACGAATACTTGGGTATTGTCCTCAGAGGCCAGCACTTTTACCAGTTCCCCGGAAGTTCTTCCTTCCAAGGCAACATGTATAAATGATTGCCCCCAGGTGTTTATAGGGTATGCCTGCTGAAAAAGATTGTCATTTGCACTTCCGCAATTCCCAACAGAAGTCCACTTATTTCCTCCAAAAACAGCTATTTTCTTACAGGAGTTTGCATCATCTCCTACCACCCTAACTCTGGAACCTGTCAGATCATAGCGTTCTTTCACTTGATAACTTTCACCTCTATTAAGTGTGATCGTGATGGGAGCTGCACTGAATAAACTTTTGGTGATCTCCACCTGCGTATCATCCTCTGTTGCAATGACAAGTAAAAGACTTTCATTATCCACATTGCCATCATACTCCACCGGGTAAGTGAGTCTTTCGAAGTGAGAAGTCACCAGGTAGTCTTTGCCTAAAGCCCCCACTGGCAGCACCACGGTCCCATCTGCACTTCTAACTCGCTCATTAAAGGCATAAACTGATAAATCTCCAGTAGAATTGATATATATCCCTTTTTTTTCTACCCGCTGAGCAGATCGATGAAGCAGATCAAGTGTCTCTGAATCGACTATGAAATTATATCTACCTCCTTTGGCAAGGGTAGCATTACGTGTTTGTCCCAAATATTCAATTGTAACAGTAGCATCTTCTATAGCAGTGATTTCTAAAACAGCTCGATCTGAAGCGCCAGGAAGGATTCTGTTATTTTCCATAAATCCCACCCAAAATTCTTTACCGATCGTGGAGATTTGGCCATGGGATTCCAACACAAAAAAGTGTAAGAATAGAACTAAATAAAGAAGCCGGTAAAATCCCCTCATTCAAAGTTTAAAAACGATTTAATTACCCAATATAGCTAACTGAAAAAAATATTACACGCCATCTGACACAAAGCACCTACTTGAACCCCAAAACCTTGCAAATCCCTGAGTCTTCAATTATTTAATTCCTATCTTTGCGCCTCCAAAAAAGAAGAAAACCCTATTATGATATCAGTAGATAATTTATCACTCAAATTTGGCAAACGAACACTTTTCGACGAGGTCTCGCTGAAATTCAACCCTGGCAATTGCTATGGTGTAATCGGTGCAAACGGAGCTGGAAAGTCAACTTTTTTGAAAATCCTTTCAGGAGAAATGGAAAGTACCAGCGGTGGTATCAGCATCACTCCGGGTCAGCGTATGGCTGTATTGAGTCAAAACCACTTCGGCTTTGATGAGGTAGAAGTCCTGAAAACGGTCCTTATGGGTCACAAGACCCTGTATGCCATCATGGAGGAAAAAGACGCCATCTATATGAAGGAGGATTTCTCTGAAGAGGATGGTTTGCGTGCATCCCAGTTGGAAGCAGACTTCGCTGAGATGGATGGATGGAATGCTGAGTCTGATGCAGCAGCATTACTTTCAGGCTTGGGGATTACCGAAGACTTGCATTACATGCAAATGAAGGATCTTGCCGGTAACCAAAAGGTAAGAGTTCTCTTAGCGCAGGCACTTTTTGGTAATCCTGATATTTTGATTCTCGATGAGCCTACCAATGATTTGGATGCATCTACCATAGAATGGCTGGAGAATTTCCTGCTTGATTTCAAAAACTTGGTGATCGTCGTTTCCCACGATAGACACTTCCTTGATTCAGTTTCTACACACATTGTGGATATTGACTTTGGGAAAATCAAAATCTACTCAGGTAACTATACCTTCTGGTACGAATCTTCCCAACTTGCATTGAAGCAGCGTTCGGATTCTAATAAGAAGGCTGAGGATAAAAAAAAGGAATTGCAGGCATTTATCGATCGATTCTCTGCTAATGTGGCTAAGTCAAAGCAGGCGACAGCGCGTAAGAAGATGATCGAAAAGCTGAACATCGATGAGATCGAACCATCGATGAGAAAATATCCTGGTATCATTTTCAAACCTGAAAGAGAAGCCGGCGATCAGATTTTCATGACAGAGAACCTTGAGTTGAAAGCTGACGGAGTGACATACTTTACAGACGTAAACTTGATGGTGGACAAAGGCGACAAAATCGCTTTTATCTCTAAAACCAAGCAGGCTGTAAACAAATTCTTCCAGGTAATCATGGAGGAAATCCCTGCATCCAAAGGAAGCTTCAAATGGGGTGTTACGATCAACAAAGCTTATTTGCCAAACGATAACTCTGAATATTTCAAGTCCGATCTTTCATTAATCGAATGGCTAAGACAATTTTCAGGTAATCAGGAAGAAGCTTATGTGAGAACATTCTTAGGAAGAATGCTTTTCACAGGTGAGGAATCTTTGAAAAAGTGTTCGGTACTTTCGGGAGGGGAAAAAGTTCGTTGTATGATCTCTAAGATGATGCTACAGAATCCAAACCTTCTGGTAATGGATGAGCCTACCAACCACTTGGATCTAGAATCGATTACAGCATTTAACAATGCAATCATAGAATACACAGGCACGGTATTGATGTCATCTTATGACCATGCTTTCGTTCAGTCTTCTGCCAATAGAATTGTGGAATTCACGCCAAATGGAACAATAGATCGAAGAATGCCTTATGATGATTACCTGGAAAGTGAAGAAATCAAGGCTTTGAGGGAGAAAATGTATGCATCCAAGTAACCGAAGGTAGTTGCTACTCACTGCAATCATAATTTATCTGGCGATCACAATCGCCATCGGAGCTTGGGCTTCAAAATTCGTAAAGGGATCGAATGACTTTGTTTTGGCAGGTCGTTCGCTCCCTTTATTTCTTTCTGCTTCTGCCCTCTTTGCCACCTGGTTTGGATCGGAGACCATCTTTGGAGCTTCATCTGTTTACTTGGATGAAGGTCTTCAAGGGGTGATGGAAGATCCTTTCGGAGGAGCACTATGCTTAGTACTTTTTGGCATGTTTTACCTACGTCCCATGTATCGTATGGGAGTGCTTACCATTGGAGATGTATTCAAAAGGATCTATGGGAAACAAGTGGAATTCCTCTCCACCGTATTTATGGTTCCTGTTTTCTTTGGATATGTAGCAGCCCAATTGGTGGCATTAAGTCTAATCTTGAGCACTGTCACGGGATTGACCTTGACCGAAGGTATCTTAATCGCAGCAAGTATTGTCTTAATCTATACTTTCCTAGGAGGTATGTGGGCTATTTCTATAACTGACTTTATTCAGACTTTGATGATAGTGTTGGGACTGATAGTTGTTTCAGTATTAGTAACCCGTGAAGCTGGAGGAGTTAGTGTTATCTTAGATTCTGCTCCTGCAGAAAGTTTCCAATTCTTTCCAGACGCAGGATTTAATTCATGGATCAATTACTTCGGAGCCTGGATTATTCTCGGATTGGGAAGTATTCCAAGTCAGGACATTTACCAGCGGGTGATGTCGTCCAAATCTGAAAAGGTTGCCGTTCAATCAACTTATTTGGCTGGTGGTTTTTACCTCACCTTCGGGCTTTTGCCTTTATTCATTGCGCTAGGCGCAAAGGCTCTTTACCCAGAACTTTATTTAGAAAATCAGCAAATGCTGCTGCCTTCCATGGTTTTGGCTCATGGAGGATTACCTGTGCAGATTATCTTTTTTGGAGCATTAATCTCTGCGATTATGAGTACAGCAAGTTCAGGAGTCTTAGCGCCTGCAGCCTTGATTTCAGAAAACCTAATCAAGCCACTTTTCAAGGGCAAACTTACAGATAAACATCTACTCTGGATTTTAAGATGCAGTGTACTAGCGGTGACTGTTGTCTCCGTGGTAATGGCTTTGCAAGATTCAAATATTTATGAGCTCGTAGCAGGAGCATCTATTCTCTTATTGGTTTCTCTTTTCATCCCTTTGACGACGGGATTATATTGGAAAAAGTCTTCCAAAGTCGGAGCCATCTTATCCATGATCATTGGTATGCTTACCTATTTGATTATAGACAATTTTGAGCCGGAAATTTCTTCTCACATTTACGGATTGCTTGCCAATGCCATCGCTATGATGGCTGGAAGCTTGCTTTTCCCCAACAAAACTGAAGTATCGTATGAACTATCCTAAAATCATCCTCAAACACGGAAAAGAGATTTCTCTGAAAAGACGCCATCATTGGGTGTTTTCAGGTGCTATTTTCCAGAAAGACGCAAACCTAGAAAATGGACAATTAGTAGCAGTATACTCTTCCAAAGATGAGTTTTTAGGAATAGGACATTTTGCTGAAGGTTCTATCATGGTTCGAATTATTTCCTTTGAGGAAAGAGAAATCGATCAGGAGTTTTGGAATGAGAAAATTGCTTCAGCTCTTTCTTTACGAAAAAGCCTAGGACTTACTGAGAATGAAGAAACTAACGTGTATAGATTAGTACATGGTGAAGGAGATTTGCTACCAGGTTTGATTGTAGATTTCTACAATGGAACTGCAGTTATTCAAGCACATCAAATCGGAATGCATGCGCATTTGAAGGAAATCGCCCAAGCGATAAAGAATGCTTACGGAGATGAAATCTCGGGTGTTTATGATAAAAGTGCAGAAACACTTCCTAAGAATCTCGGCATCACTTCCAATGAATGGGTGTTGGGCGAACCAAAAACTGACTTGGTTCAGGAGTATGGAGCGACTTATAAGATTGATTGGGAAAAAGGGCAGAAAACAGGTTTTTTCATAGATCAACGGGAAAACAGAAAGTTGCTTGCCTCCTATTCCACAGGAAAAAAAGTTCTGAATACCTTCTGCTATTCGGGAGGATTTTCAGTCTTGGCTCTACAGGAAGGTGCTGCAGAAGTACACTCAGTAGATATTTCACCAAAAGCAATAGAACTCACTGAAGAGAACATTCAACTCAATCCGGAAATCAAAGGAAAGCATGAATCTAAAGTTGCTGATGTGGTCAAATACATCCGTGAAATCGGCGATGACTACGATGTGATCGTTCTGGATCCACCAGCCTTTGCCAAAAATCTGAAAGCCCGGCACAATGCTGTGCAGGCTTATAAGCGTCTAAATGCTGAGGCTTTGAAGAAGATCAAATCAGGTGGAATCCTCTTTACTTTCTCTTGTAGTCAGGTGGTGGACAAAGCACTTTTCCGTAACACCATCACAGCCGCGGCATTGGAATGTGGCAGACAAGTTAAAATCCTGCATCAAGTAACTCAGCCGGCAGATCATCCAATTAATATTTTCCACCCAGAAACGGAATACCTAAAAGGCTTGGTGCTTTTTGTGGAGTAATTCGGGGATTCTATCGGCTTTTACCCTATTTTCGTTCAGTCAATTTAACTTACTATGTACACAGGAATACAACATCTTCATTCAGGAATCGCCTACCTCGCTTTGCTTGCTTTGGTAGTAGTCATTATTTACATGCTTATTGGGTCTCTTTCCAATCGGGAATTCACGGAGAAAGACAGAAAAATCGGTTTGATAGCTTTTATACTTTCCCATATCCAGTTATTGGTAGGGTTGATTTTATATTTCTTAAGCCCATTAGGATTGGAAATGCTTAAATCAGGTTCGGCGATGTCTGATCCAGCAGCGAGATTAGTTGCTTTGGAGCATCCCTTGATCAATATCATTGCAATCGTGGTTATCTCAATTGGCTATATCCGCGCTAAAAAACCTGGAGCATCACGAGGTAGGTTTAGAAGTATCTACATGATGTATGCTATTGGATTGGTGTTGATTCTCAGCAGAATTCCTTGGTCAGCTTGGCTAGGGTAAAGTGAATTTGAGAGTTGAGATCTGAAATCAAAAATTTGAAATTTGAAATTTACTCCCCAACGTAGTCTCCAAATTCAAGTACTTACCAAGATTTTAATTCACGCCGCCGTTCGTGTCATCACGAATGGCATAAATATGTTTTGCTTTCTAAATGTGTGGTTTATTACGACGGTATTCGTGGCACAAACTAGGGGATGCAGATTTCTAGGTAAGGGCGAATAATGATTCGCCCCTACAAACTGCATATGGGCGAATAATTATTCGCCCATACATTGGGTCACTTTACGTAAGTTTCAATTAATCTCTCTGCGCATCTTTCCCCATCCATGGCAGCAGATACAATACCACCTGCATAACCAGCTCCTTCACCACATGGGTACAATCGCTTGATCTGTACATGCTCAAATGATTCCCGATCTCTGGGAATTCTCACTGGCGAAGAGGTCCTACTTTCCAAGCCGATCAACTGGGATTCATTTGTATAATAACCTTTCATTTTTTGACCAAAGGCTTTAAAAGCCATTGCCAACCGTTCTGAAATAAAGTCAGGCAAAACATCTCTCATTTCTACAGAATTCAAACCCGGTTGATATGAAGTATCAAGCAAACTTGAGCTCACCTTTTTGTTGACAAAATCAATCATTCGCTGGGCTGGTGCCACCTGAGTTCTACCACCAGCTTCCCATGCTTTTTTCTCTACATCCGCCTGGAATTCCATTGCAGCCAGGGGCCCAAACTTTTGATATTCTGGCAGGTCTTCCAATTCAACGGAAGCTACTATTCCAGAATTAGCAAACTTCCCATCTCTACGACTTGGGCTCATACCATTTACAACCAATTCACCAGGCCCAGTCGCAGCAGGTACAATAAATCCACCCGGACACATACAAAAGCTAAAAACTCCCCGCTGCTTTTTCTTAAACTCTGTCTGATAAACCAGAGAATAGGCAGAAGCTGGAAGGTATGGCCCACGGTCCAAACCACAATTGTATTGAATGCTATCAATCAAATTTTGGCTATGCTCGATTCGAACGCCCAGCGCAAAGGGCTTTGCTTCTACCGTGATTTTCTTGTTGTGAAGCAGATGAAAAATATCTCTTGCCGAGTGGCCTGTGGCAAGTATCACACCTCTACCTGTGAGTTTTTCTCCAGTTTGAGTGACTACTCCTTTCATCTCATTTCCATCCAAAATAAAATCTTCAACCCGCGTTTCGAACAAAACCTCTCCACCGAATTGGAGAATACTTTCACGAAGATCTTCTACGAGTTTTGGAAGCTTATTAGTACCAATATGAGGGTGTGCGTCGACCAGAATTTCTTCTGTTGCCCCATGTGCCACCAGAATCTCCATGATTCTGCGGATATCTCCACGCTTTTTGGAACGTGTATAAAGCTTCCCGTCAGAATAGGTTCCCGCTCCACCTTCACCAAAACAATAATTAGAATCAGGATTTACGATATGTTCTTTGTTGATAGCTGCAAGATCCCTTCTCCTTGCCCTCACATCCTTGCCTCTCTCGATTAGTATAGGTTTTACTCCAAGTTCAATCGCTCGCAATGCAGCAAAAAGACCTGCAGGCCCAGCTCCCACAATAATTATTGGATCCGCGCTACTTACATTTTTATATTCTGGCTGATGGTCTAGCAGTGCAGGAGGCGTTTCTTTAATAAAAAGTTCAGCCTGAATATTTACTTTGACATTTCTTCCCCTAGCATCAATCGAGCGCTTTACTTGGCGTGCGATTGCTTCACTTGAGTTTGAGGGCAGCCCAGCCTTTTTTCTAACTACTTCCTGAAAAACTTCCGGATCATAAGCCTCTTGAGGACTCAATTGTAATGTAAATTCTTGCTTCATAAAGTAAGGTATTTATCCTTAAATGGGTCTGCAAATGTAGTGTTTTCTTAAGTGAGAAGGAAGTTTTCAGTGGCCAGTCGCAGTCTCAGTGGAAATTGGCAGGAGTAGTAGCTTTCGTAATTAAAATTTTGAATAGTGAAATGTTCGTAATGAAACGAACATAGGCGGGGGGAATCACAGGAGCATAGGCAGAGAGGATTACACAAGCATTGGATAGTCTACTGTAAAAGCGTAAATAAAGGTAACCCAAAGTATCATGCCTTTATCATGCCTTTATCATGCGGGTATGTACGGGGTATCTAGGGAGTATCTAGCGGGGAAACAGTAAGGATGTAAGGGGTTGACCACCTAATTCAATCTATCCAGCACCTCAAATCTCGATGAGTTGGAGATAAATTCAGGAACAATCACTTTCAAGTGCGACACCAATTCATTCTCTGATTTTTTGGAAACCAATTCCATGAATAGCTCTATTTGACCGTCAATTTTGTGATAAGAGGATGGGAGTACCTGAGCAATTTTGATTTTAGGGTGGTGCGTAATTTTGACGGTTTCAAAATCATTGAGCAATTCCTCATACAGCTTCTCTCCTTCTCTCAATCCGGAGAAAAACACCTTAATATCTTCATCTATTTTTTTTCCAGACAGCTGAATCATCTTTTTTGCTAGATCAAGAATTTTGATGGGTTCCCCCATATCAAAAACATAAATCTCTCCACCCTCACCCATAATCCCTGCTTCCAGCACCAACTGACAGGCCTCTGGAATAGTCATGAAATAGCGGGTAATATCCGGGTGAGTCACCGTAATGGGACCTCCTTTCATTATTTGCTTTTTAAACAAAGGAATTACAGATCCACTGGATCCCAATACATTTCCAAAACGGGTAGTTATGAATTTAGTATAGCTCCTTTTATGATTCCTAACTAAGAATTCATTTAAAGCTTGCACGTACATTTCTGCGGCCCTTTTACTCGCTCCCATTACATTAGTAGGGTTTACGGCTTTGTCTGTAGATACAAAAACAAACTTGTCCACCTTCGCCAACACAGAAATATCAGCAAGAATTTTCGTCCCTAAAACATTCGAATTTATAGCCTCATCTGGATAATTTTCCATCATTGGCACATGCTTGTAAGCAGCCGCGTGAAATACTACCTGAGGCTTAAAAAGCTTAAAAATTTCATTTAGTTTTTTCTTATTCCGAATATCCCCCAGAACAATCTTAATTGAGCAATGAGAGTAGTTTTCTTTAAACTCTTGTTCTACATCGTATAAGGCGGATTCAGCAATATCAAATAAAATAAGCAGTTTAGGCTCGTAATGACATATTTGCCGACAAAGCTCTGATCCGATTGAGCCAGCTGCCCCAGTAACCATAATAACTTTTCCTTGTAAATCTTGTTGTATCCTAGGGTTGTCAAGGACAATTTGCTCCCGGCTCAACAAGTCCTCAATTTTCACTTCTCGAATTGCTCCTGCCGTCAGTCCCCCATTTATCCATTGGTCTACTGGAGGCACTATTGATACAGAGATTTTCAAGCGAAGGCACTCATCAATTATCTCGTTTTTTCGAGCAACGGATAGGTCTCTAATTGCAATAATCAATTCAGTGATCCCAAACTGCAATGCCAAATTCTCCAGATTATCCAGGCCCTTATAAATCCTCTTTCCAAGAATATGCTTTCCTTCCTTCTTGGGATCATCATCCAAAAAAGCAATCGTATTAAAAAGACTCTTACTATCTCGCATTATAGCTTCTTTGGCAATGATTCCGGCTTCTCCTGCTCCAAAGATCACCCCGTTTTTCGACGGCTTGAGTGAACCTTCATTTTTGAAATAAACAAATAGTTCTTTCACCATTAATCGATAAAAAATCAAAAGAACTAATGAGAAAACACTTGCAATTATAAGTACTGAAGAAGGAAGTAAATAACCCTGGCTAATGAAGGAATCAGAAAAAATAATAGGAATAAAAAGGAGACTGAAATTTATAAATAAGGACTTGAATAAGTTAACACCATCTTTAAATCCTGTGTGTCTTACTATTCCTTCTTGGCTATTTGTCAATCGAAGAACCAAAACTGAAACAATCATAAACACTGCACAGCCAGTCAAAAAATGGTTTTCGACTATCTCTTGCCAATTAAAGTTAAATCGAACTAAAAAAGCACAAAAGGCTGATGAGAATAAAATTAATGCGTCAATTACAGCAATTACCCATCTAGGAAGGATCGTAAGTCTGGCGATTAAACTCATGGTAGAAATATATCCAAATTGAGATAGAATTTATTAAACTAGCGGGATTGTTTTAACAAATCCTTATTTCTGATAGCAAGTCAGAAACAAGCGAGAGGGTGATTAAACGCTAATTTACGTAATTCAAATACCAATATATGTATTTTATTTATAAAAATACAATTTTGTAGGCCAGCTTAGAGAGTAGTAAATTTAATCCAGAAAAAATTTATAAATATGGATAGCCGCTTTTCTACCAGTATGGAGGCAAAAGCAATGTAAGATTTGTTAAACTTAAGAATTGAGCCCCCTTCAGCCTGTCCCGCCAGTGCGGTATTCCTCGGTCATCCAACCTGACAAGTAAAGAATCTAAGGTGACTAGCATCATTGCGGATAATCATATCTATTTATCATTTCGCCAACAATAGGTGGTACACCAGTTAGAAATATAGATTTACAGTGCTGACCATCAACCAGATTGAACCCATACATTTACAGGTAATTAGCTAAATGAATCTACAATAAGCTTAAAAGCTGCTTATTTCCTCAAACCAGCACTTGGACTTCCATTGAACCTTTCCATGCTGACATGCCCCTTTTGAGTAACTCCTTTTCCCAGTATCACATTAAAAAGCGTTTGAAACAGTATTCTTAGGTCGAGCAAAAAGCTCAAATTATCAACATACCAGACATCATACTTGAACTTTGCATCCCAAGAGATAGCATTTCTCCCGTTTACCTGTGCCCAACCAGTCACTCCTGGCTTTACTTCATGACGTCTAGCTTGTTCATTTGAATACAAATGAATATACTCATCTAATAAGGGGCGCGGTCCAACTAAACTCATCTCCCCTCTAAGCACATTAATTAACTGGGGAATCTCGTCAAGGGAACTATTCCTGACGAATTTTCCGAATTTGGTAATTCGATCAGCATCGGACAACAGGTTGCCCCTATCGTCAACCAGCTCTTTCATGGTTTTAAATTTCAATATTTGAAAAGTTTTATTCCCTAGACCCGGACGTGCTTGGGAAAAGAATGGTGAACTTCCATGGTGAATACTCAGGGCGACAAAAAGAACCAGGAATATTGGAAACAGGAAAATGAACATCAAAAATGCCAGAATGAAGTCAATTACCCTTTTAAACAAATTTCGATATAGCACCTACTTATGAGTTTTACTTAGTTCTTCTTGTAACACTTTCACTACCTTTTCTTGATCTTCCAGAGTCAAATCTGCAGAACTGGGAAGGCAAAGGCCAGTTTCAAATAACCCTTCGGAAATATTGCCTCCATAGAAAGGTGTTAAATTGAAAACAGGCTGGGTATGGAGAGGTTTCCAGAGATATCTACTTTCAATTCCCTGCTTTGATAGTGCAAGTTTTAAATGATCGTTCGAAAACCCAGTTATTTCCTGATCAATCAAAATACTGGTGAGCCAATAGTTTGAGTAGGATTGTTTCCTCTCTGATTGAAACTCTATTCCTGGAAAATCCTCCAGCAATTCCCTATACCTCTGATTTACAGCTCTTCTATTATTAATAAACATATCCAACTGTTCCAACTGGGCTAAACCAATTGCAGCAGAAATATTATTCATCTTGTAATTATAGCCAATTTCCAAGTGATGGTAAAAAGGAAAATCTTCCCTAGCTTGAGTTGAAAGTAATTTGGCTCGCTGAATTTTGGCAGAATCAGTACTAATCAAAGCACCTCCTCCTCCAGAAGTCATTATTTTATTCCCATTGAAAGAAAATACCGCAATCTGCCCTAAGGTGCCACAGGGCCTGCCTTCAAATTCACTTCCAATAGCTTCAGCTGCATCCTCCAAAACAGGGATCCCATACTTCTCCGCAACCTCTAAAATCTCATTCATCTTGGCTGGCATGCCGAACAAATGAACCACCACAATTGCCTTAGGTTTTTTGCCTTTTGCCAACCTACTTAGAATCGCATCCTCAAGTAATTCAGGACAAATATTCCAGGTATCCTTTTCACTGTCTACAAAAATAGGCGTAGCGCCTAAATAGACGATTGGGTTAGCCGAAGCACAAAAAGTAAAGGATTGACAAATCACTTCATCACCCGATGAGATACCTAGAAGAACCAGTGAAAGATGGAGAGCTGAAGTGCCTGAATTCAAGGCGACACATTCATGTGTCTTCAATCTAGTAGACAATTTCTCCTCAAATCTGCTTATAAAACTACCATTCGTAGCAATATGCCCAGAGCTTATTGCCTGTTGGGTATACTGATTTTCATTACCATTAAAAACCGGAAAGGATAAAGGAATTTGAGAATTCATTCAAAATTTTATCTAAGAAGCTCAAAATATACTAACAATATTTAACCCAGCACAACTCCAATAGAAGCACAGATGACTACCTAAGCAAGGCATTAAATTGTTAATTGAAAGTGAGTTTTAAGAGAATTCAGGTAAATTTTTAAGTAAATCAACTGGAATAGCGCACGTGAATCTTCACATAAAGTACTATATACTAGACAGATAAGATTCTTAAACTATATAGCCTTACAATACATAACGCAAAATAATAGCTTAGTCAGCAGTTTTAAACTAGGCTAAATCTTAATTGTCAGTCTAAAATCAAACCACCAAAAAATGTTACGAAAGACTAAAAAAAGATTTCAAACAACATAAAATAAGAATTGTAATACATATTTACTGATAACCACTCCCACTAAACTAACCTTTAATGAATAGATATCCCAAACCCAAACTAAATATTTGGCTATTACCAGAGCCAACACAAAGCTGTCACCATAAATCAGTAGCGTATTAGATTGGAAGCTGCGTGAACTTAACTCTCTATTACAATTCCATAGAGAATCCTTTACAAATAAAAGCGTGGATACTCGATTTGAAAAAGGGACCGAGCCCTAGAACTTCAGTATTACTTCAGTCTAATTTAAGTTTACGTTTGAATCTTCAAATTCATTTTTATCTAATTGAATCCTAGTCCTCTGGCCAATTTTGATTCTTTTGATCTCCAAAACTTTAGGCTGCAGAGCCACTCTTTTTTTCAAATATTTAAGAGTCAGGCTATCCAATCTATATCCTAAAATCATAGCGATTGCAACAATAATAGGAAGCACCAAATTATCTGAGAAATCCTTCATCAGAATCACCAAGACTATAAGGGCAAGTTGCAGAGACCCTACAATCAAGGAAACCTGATTATGCCTGAATCCCATTCTCATTAAAAAATGATGCACATGGGATTTATCCGGAGACATGGGTCCCTTTCCTTGAGAAATCCTTCGCACAAATACCCTTCCCATGTCATAGAGAGGATATATCATTAAAGCAACCCCAGCAGCGAAGGCAGGTTCGATTTTCCAGCTATTGCCTACAGGAAGTCCTACATTATGCTCCATGAAGACAATTATCAAAGTCCCCATAGTAAACCCAAGTGTCAGAGAGCCAGTATCCCCCATAAAAATCTTTGCAGGATGCCAGTTGAAAATCATAAAAGACAAAACCCCGCCTAGAAAGCTAAAACTCAAAATAGAATAAGTGTTTAGGCCTTGATAATAAAACCAAACCCCTAAAAGACTAAAGACCATACTGGCAATGGTACCAGCCAGACCATCTAACCCATCGATCAAATTGAATGCATTTGTAAGTGCAAGTAGTGTAAAGGAGGAGAAGGCATAGCTAACAAAAAGGTTTAACTCCCCTATTCCTAGAAAACTATGGAAGCTTTTTATCCGGATATCAGCCACCACAACAACCAAAATAACTGCAATCAATTGTCCTAAGATCTTTCTGATTGCACTTAGTTCTACGATATCGTCTCGGAGTCCCACAAAAAACATGATGGATATACCTCCTAATAGGTAGGGAGTTTCTACAGCAGGAAATTCCCAAGCCCAGATTGCCATAGAAATTCCCGTGGCCACAAAAAAACCTATACCACCCATAGAAGGGACGCTGGTGTGATGAATTTTTCTACCTCCAGGGATATCAGAAATTTGATACCTCTGAAAAACGCTTATAAGCACTGGAAAAAAAAGAATTCCAATGACCAAAGACGATAAAAAAGCAAAAACAAAATACATAGTGGACTGTTAAAATAAAATCATAGGAAGTACGAAGTAAACTTGACTATCGATACAACTAACTGATTATTTTTAAAAATGGCAAGATAACTGCCTCAAAGAAATGAGTCCCGTGCGAGAAAATCAATTTTGAAACATTAATTAAACACAAAGTACAATTTTATGTATTTACAAAAATTAGAGCAAGTGTTTTGCAAAATCAGTAATAAACAAGACCTTTGTTTGTCCCAAAATAGTCTATTATCATTTTTTCAAGCCAACAAACTATCCAACAATGACTAATTATTTACGAAACAAAATTGGGAATTTTGAGTTGTACGTCAATTCAAATGAAAAGCTTACAGAAGGAAATGAGTCTATCTTTTCTGATCACATGAATTGGTTTAATCTAACTATCAAACGCTTTATTGATCTTTTTTGTGCAATTGGCTTTATGTTGGTAATAGGCTGGTGGCTATTCCCAATCGTAGCTATTTTGATAAAACTTGATTCAAAAGGTCCTGTATTTTTCAAGCAGGAAAGAGAAGGCATTTACAATTCCAAATTTAGGTGTTATAAATTCAGATCAATGGTCGTCAATAAGGAGGCTGATTTGAAAATGGCTACTAGAAATGACCCAAGAATTACTAAAGTTGGCAGAATACTAAGAAAAACTAGCATAGATGAACTTCCTCAAATCCTAAATGTAGTCTATGGAAATATGTCCTTAGTTGGCCCAAGACCCCACATATTGGTGCAAAATAACGCACATGAGTTAGAAATTGAAGGTTACAAAAATAGACATTTAGTAAAACCTGGAATAACTGGTCTGGCTCAAGCTAGAGGCTATAGAGGAGAGACTCATGAATCAAATTCTATCTACTTCAGGTACAAACTGGATATGTACTACATCAAAACCTGGAGTCCGGCACTTGATCTTAAAATAATTTGGATGACAGCAATATCTATTTTCACAGGGCATGAAAATGCACATTGATAGTCGAATTTTATTTTAAATGAAAAGGCTACCTTACAAAGTGACCTAACCCCAAAAGTTGGACGGTTAAAGAAAGTTTTAAATTTAGTAAAGAAGCTCGGTATTGCACCGGGCTTTTTCCGTTTAGGCTTGATTTTATTCTATGGTGGTTATAATAGTGGATGTATTGTTTGATCTCTTTTTTGAGCTCTTGCATGGATTGGAGTTTTTTTTTGAAGTGGAACAATTCGGACTTAAGAGTTCCAAAGAAGTTTTCGATAACCGCATTGTCCAGACCATCTCCTTTTCTGGACATACTGATGAGCATCCCCTTTTCTCCCAGCAGATGTTGGCATTGCGGATTTAGATATTACCATCTTTGATCGGAGTGAATCAGCAATCCTGGGAATTTTAGCCTGTTCCCAGTTGCTTTTTTGACCATGTCCACTACTGATTGGAGGGCGGGTCTATCGGCTAGCGTAAAAGAAACAATATAAAGGTTGAACAGGTCCATTATCGGAGCGAGATATAGGATCCTGTCCTTGACCTTGAACTCGGTGATATCGGTTACCCATTTTTTTTCAGGTATAGAAGCTTTGAAATCTCTTTTGAGGTGATTTTCTGCTATACTGCCCTGTTCCCCGCTGTATGCAATGTATTTTTAACCCTAATAATACTTTTTATAGCCAGTTCCCGCATCAGTATATAATCGGTCTTATAATTAATAGTATAGCCTTCTGAAGTTTTTCTTATGTATGGCAGTAACCGTATCGTCCTTTGTTTTATTTATAAATCTGGCGGATCTCCAATTTGGTTTTCTCATACTTGTCCTTTTTCTGGAGTTGTTTGAGATGGTAATAAAATATGCTCCGCGCAATCCCGACATGTTTTCGGAGTTCATCCTGTGCATATCCTCGCCTTAATTCTTGAATTATTTGCGTTTTTCTTCTTTCTGGTTTTCAGATTGAATCAAGGCTTGAAGCTATTTTAAATAAGCATTTTCGGATTTCAGGCTAGCCAGCTCTACCAGAAGCTGTTCTTCTCTGGTTAATGGACGTTTAGGCTTTCTAGGCATAGTGGTGGGTCTACCTTTACGTAGCGCCCTCAACCCTACTGGCTCTTGGATATCGTGGCCCTGATCTCAATTCAGCACGGTCGCTTTGTTAGGCACATTAAGGTGGAGGCAGGCGAGAAATAAAGATAAAAATTCAGCCTTAAGTGTTCTAACAACGTGCAACCGAAATTGGTCAGTATAAGTGTTTGAAGAAGGCGGGAGACCACTTGCTCCAAACTTCCTATAAAAGGCAACCCAACGTTTAACTAAGGAACTAATGATGTTTTCCTTTTTGCCGATGCTTTCCGAAGAGAGCCGATCCATCATGAATTCTTGCACTATCCTAAGTCGGAATTCGAAATTGTTTTTTCTGCTTTTTCACTTAAAAATGCCCCCAATAAGTGTCTAACTTTTTGGGGGCACATCAAAGTAGCCTTTTCATTTAAACAATGTTTCAAGACTAACAAGCTTACTACATCATAAATCCTGCTTTATCTGGATATGGAATTAAGTATTGCATCATATGAATAAAATTGTTTTTCAATGGTAATATTCACACTTAATTGTCTGAGAGATAATCTTAAATGCGTGTTTACAACTCCTTGATTAAAATTTCCGGAATCCATCATTTAGTTCTTGCTCTCAGCAAACAAGGGAACCACACTCTTATCTATTGGAAATCAGAAGAGCATTTTTTTCAGATCTAGGCCATTATGTAGAGGAATAATAAGCCGATGATTATCCTATAATAACCAAAATGCTTAAATCCATAATTTTCTACAATCCTTAAAAAAATCTTAACTGCAAACCATGCACTCACAAAAGCAGTAGCTAACCCAAGGGTAAGCATAACAATCTCCTGGTTATTAAAATTTATGGAGGTTTTAAACAGGTCATAGCCTGTTGCTGCAATCATTGTAGGTATTGCTAATAGAAATGAAAACTCTGTCGCTTGTTTTTTGTCCAATTTATTAAACACGCCACCGATTATAGTTGCAGCTGCTCTTGATGTACCTGGAATCATAGAAAGACATTGCATCAAACCTATGTAAAATGCATTTCTAAAGGGAATATCTACCAATGATTCGACTTCCGATTCTTTGGAAATCACCTTTTTATCGATCCAGATTAGTATAATACCTCCAATAATCAATGATAATGAAACCACTATGGGATTAAATAGGTATGATTTTATAAAATCGTACGCAAAAAAACCAACAATAGCAGTAGGAATGAATGCCACAAAAAGTTTAGCATAAATCTTCATGCCTTGAAAGAACCTCTTGATATACATTAAAGCTATTGCCAGAATTGCTCCCAACTGAATAAAAATCTCGAAAGTTTTAACAAATTCATCCTCATGGATTTTCATAGCTGAGGAGGCTAAAATCAAATGTCCTGTAGAGGAAACTGGAAGAAATTCTGTTAGTCCCTCAATAAGAGCCAATATAATGGTCTGGGTGATATTCATACTATTGGTTTTACCAGTTTATCTTATTTAATCTATAGTTAATAATAGAACCTTAATTGAAATTTTATTTCCAAATGCATTCCCAAAGTGAAAAATGTGTTTTCCAATTTAACTTACATTCACAAAACAGAGAAAATACGCCTATTAATCCTAAAATTAAACTCATCTACAATTTATCAATGGGAAATTTTGGGAACAGATAATCAAATCTGATTAAAGTAAATTTTAGACTTTTCAAAAATCAAATCTTCTTTGTTATCCTATTTCCATAAGGTCTTACCAGACCTAAATAATTCATCAAAGTTAATAAGACTAGTAAAATACAATTCTGAATGATTGACTGTTTATTTACAAATAAGGCTTGTTTATGATAAAACAGCTCCTTTACCTTTCACATATGTACATTAGATACTACATTAGTGTAAGAAAAAGGAGTAAAGAACTCATAATGAAAGGGTTGATATTTTACCTGTCCGTTAATTAATAATTTATCCTTTTTTGTGCCCAAAGTAATCGGAATACGATAAATTTTTTACTAACCGAAATCAAGAATATGAGAACAAATTATCTAATCCAAAATTTTGGGAATGCTGAGCTGTACCTTAATACCAATGCCCTATTCAATGAAAACAATGAAAGTATTGTTTCAGAAGATATGAATTGGATTAACTTAACTATGAAACGTACATTTGATCTGATATGCTCAATCAGTTTTATGCTGGTAATTGGTTGGTGGTTGTTTCCAATTATAGGGATTCTAATTAAACTGGATTCGCCGGGACCAGTATTTTTCAAACAAGAACGGGAGGGGATTTATAATTCCCGGTTTAATTGTTACAAGTTTAGATCTATGGTAGTTAACGATGAAGCCAATCTGAAGATGGCGACTCGAAATGATCCACGAGTAACACGAATTGGAAGGATTCTTAGAAAAACAAGTTTGGATGAATTACCTCAGATTCTCAACGTGATTTATGGTAATATGTCCGTTGTAGGACCTAGACCCCATATTTTGGTCCAAAACGACGCCCATTCACTAGAAATAGAAGGATTTAAAAACAGACATCTGGTAAAGCCTGGAATCACAGGACTAGCTCAGGCAAGAGGATATAGAGGAGAGACTAATGCTAGCAATTCCATATATTTTCGCTATAAGCTGGATATGTATTACATCAAAACATGGAGTCCATTTTTGGATATTAAGATTATTTGGATGACAGCCAAATCATTGCTAAACCATGATAACGCATTTTGAATAAATAAACCTAAAATAAATAATCTGGGGAAGCTTAGGCTTCCCCTTTTTTATGAGTATTGAATATTGACTCATCCGTAGAGATTCATGTCTAAAATATTCTGGATTAAGGCTACAAAAACTCCCTAAGCCCTTTTAAATTGGAAGATTTTATAGGTCATATTTTGAATTCATGCTTTCAATAAGCATACACATGAATAGGTGATTAGCCCTATTAAAGGTGCGTGGCAATACAAAGCTCATTAAAAGCCTTATCCTTAATTATTTCCTGGCATAATCATCCTCTACCCTAACTATATCTTCTTCATCTGAAGGTAATTCTGGGTTGACATGCATCCAAATCTCCGCAACTATTCCCCAATTATCCATACCTACCAAACGATGCCTTTCACCCTGCGTCAAAGATACAGTTTCACCAAACTCCATAGGTTGCAATATTCCTAGTTCATCCGTTTCACTTTTCACAATACCTGCCTCTCCGTGGATAAGTTTCCAAAGTTCAGCTCTCCGGAAATGGTATTGCCAGGACAAGCGTGAACCTGGGGCAACCAATAAAAACTTAGGACTTAATTTCTGTTGCAATTGCTTTTCTGAAAGTTCTATCTCCATGAAAAACATTTCTGCAAATTCTGAAATTTGATTTTCATCAATAACAAAAAATCCTCCCCATGGCCTTCCCTTATCAACGTGGTTAATTTGAAATCCTTTATTTTCCAAAAAGTCGTTTACTTTGAGAAAAACCTCATCCTTACTCAAATCTGAAGTAATATTTTCTAAAATCATTCTATTAATCTAAAAATGGTGAATTTAAAAATACATTTATCGTTTTATCAATTAACCATACGACAAATGAACACATCTAAAATGTAAATAATCATACATTTTATATTTCAAAAGGAATGTTCTGATCCATTAAGAAACTGGAGTTGCCTCCCGGTTTAAGTTAAATTTCAAATGAATATTGATTAATATGATTGACAGGAATGAAGCCAGTAGTTGCAGAATATATCTAGAAAGTAGCATGTAATTGTCCACCAATGACATTCTACAGCACGGTGAAAGATACTATAACCCCTTATATCTTTGGCTACTGGTTAGAAATCGGTTACAATTATCCACTGATATCCTTCAATATACAATTACAAAATACAATCATTTTTTCAGCCGAATCGTGATTCACACCTAAATCACATTGGCAAAAAACCGGAGAGGAATCCCCTCCGGCTTTATAGATTTTAATTCATCAGCCCCGTTATCCTCGAGTCGGGTCCTCAATAGAGAACTTGTGTCCAAAGTCCTATGTCGGAATTCGGATTTCATTTTCCTGTGGTTCGTGATGACCTTCTGCTAGTCGGACTTCGAGTCCTTTGCATTACAGTCTTGATCAAGGCCTGTTCCGCCTCCAAGCGGTAAAAGAGCTCCTTCAGCTTAGCTAACTCGTCCCGCAGCTGTCGGGTATCCTCAATCAGCAACTTCAGAAAGTACGCAATTACTGAAAGTAGCATCATGGTGACCACTCCCGCCAGACTTAACAGTAGCTCTGTTCCAGACATGATTCCAGAAGATAAGGAACTCGCTCTGACACTATCTGCAACTCTACTACTTCCCCCCGAGTCCATTCAGACCCCAGCCACTCAATCAATTTGAGAAACGCGAGTTTGGTGAATAGCGAAGTACCATCGGCTCTATAGCTGGTAACTGGATAGATGGACCTGGACTCAAGCTTATCCTCTCCTAGGTAACTGGAGATCTTTCCTTTTTTTCCAACTCCTATCTCCCAGCCTTTTACCTCGGAATGAATAGGTTCTAGCTTATAGAGACCTTCTATTATCGCACTTTTCGGCCTGCGAAGGCACAGAAAAAGGCTGTTTTCCAACTCATAAACCCCTTCTTCCAGGCAGGTTTTCCCAGTATCAAAGCAGGCCTTGGGAGGCTCCCGGGTGAAGCAAACCTGCTTCTGCCCGAGAAATAATCTCCCAAGGGTAACTGTTGCTTTGTACTTGCGGTGAAGTACCAGTCTCATCTTAAACCTGCTCTACCCCTACCATCTTGGCAGCATTGTGTGCCCCATTGTTAATGGAGTACTCGCTGCCATTGACCACCTGTACAAATTCCACACTCAGCACAAATGCTCTGTGTGTACCTGGCAATGCAGACTTATCTATCGATAAGTTGATTGCAGCTGCTGGATCAATTACAGGTAGCAGACCTGATACACTGGTCTGCACTGATCTTCCTCCCGTTGCGAAATCCAACCCCACTCCCGTAGCGGTAATTCTCAGGTGGGATGCTCCCCTTGGAAGCGCAACAAAGTCCTTTGGCACAAATGCCGGGATGCTTACTCCCCATGCAGTTGGAGAATCTGTGTAGGTAATCTCCAGAAAGAGAGTACTTCCCAGAGAGCTTGCAGCATTCAGCTCCATGTCCTTCAGCAGACTCCAGTCCCCTGCTCTTACCATTCGTTCACCACGGTTATTGACCAGATCCGACTGCAGGACTTTCATCATCACCTGGGTAATTCTCAGGTTCAATCTTCTGTCTCCAATCTTGGCGATAACCGGTCTTAGGGCATCCCTAAAAAGCTTTGCCGAGGTAGCATTGTCGGCGAACTCCTTCAGATTCTCCCGGGTTCGGGCAAAGCGAGCATCGTTCATGATACGGCTCTTGCTTACTCCTCCTTTTTCACGGGCGAGGTACCCGTCTTTGGTTTTGTAGAAAGAGAGTCTTCCTACTTTTCCGTTTAGTGTAATTACTCCTGCTTGTTTTGCCATATGTATATGGGTTTTAAGTGTAACATGCAGGAAAATTCAGCTTTATCACATTGGTTATCAATTGAATGTGCGGTCTGTTCGCAAGTTTGAGAAGAACTTTCTTAGGTGCGCTTTTTTCGGTTTGTGGTGATAATTCAAACCAAATCCTGTTGCTAAATATTACTATTGAACGAAAAAAAAGAGCGAATGATGATTCGCCCTTACCTAAATGGAAATCAACTTTTACTTAAGATTATAGCGTAAATTCATCCTAACTAAACTAAAAAAGGTCATTACTCCTCTTACTTCACTAACCAGAATTTACTTTCATTGACCAGGTAATAATCCAAATAATGAAGAGCATAAATTCTTAAACTTTACCTAGACAAATAGAATCCGAAAACTCACGGACAAAGCCCTCCTGAGAATAAAAGGCAGCATAAATATAAACAAGTCCAATTTCATATTCGCTCCATGGTAGCTCAAGTAACTGCGTTCCGGCCTTTCTATAATTACCCTCATATAAAGTATGGACTCTCTTTGATCCGGGTGCGTATGCTATGACAAACAACCTATCTTCATCTCTTCCTGATCCTTGCCAAGCATTTGGACGCCAAGAAATTCTTATAGAATCTCCCTCCCGAACTGCAATCCCCTCTTCCAATCCCACCAGCCATCCTTTAGATATTTTTACGCGTTCGGGCCAAAGAACCGGTATTTTTTCCTCAGGGAGGATAGCATTTTTAATAACCCAGCTTAACGTCCGGGTCGTACCTGACTCAAAACTTGTGCCCTTATTATTCATGGTAAAATTCAATGCATGCCTAAGAGGAGTAACGAATTTTTGGCCTATGCTAAAAGCCTTTTGCTGGTAGAGCTGCCTTTCAGTAGAAGGCTTTTTTCTTGGGCCTGGCTTTTGTCTGACAACCGTTTTCCCGTTCAACTGGTAAAAGACCAAATTGCCCATAGAGCCACTTATTCTTCCTAACATGCTACTGTGTATTATTCCCATGATTTTTGATTTTTAAAATGAACACCTCATTACTTGGTTACTATTTTGGAAGATTATAGGATGTAAATTCAGATTTGACTTTACTCACTATTTCCCCTCAACTTTGACCCTATCTGCTTCTACTTCACTAAGACCAAGGCGGAAGCAATGTGGAAGAAGACTGGGAGGAACCCTGACTGAATATTTACTCAGGATTTACTACAGCTATAGTTAAAATTGTATTTCATCTATGTTTACCCTGTCTTTTCTAATACAGATATTCGCTGACATCTTCGGGAGGAATACCTGAGAAATCCGAAAATTCATGCACCGTGACATATTGATGAGGCTTTTTATTATGGTAAACCCTGATTTTCTGAAGTAGCTGCTGTCCGTAGCGCTCACTCCTTCCTGTGATGATCTGAACATCTTTAGGATAGACTATGCATCTTTTCTTTGTCATGATATAATGTTGATAATGGTAGGTGAGGAAATAACTTACTGTTAGGGTTGCTATCTCCCATCCTACCTGTGGAAAAATGTTTTAAGTCCCCTAATCTTATCTTTTAGTTATTCTGATCCCAATACCCCTTGGATTCTGTGGATTTTGTGGATTCTTTGTGAAACACTGTATTCTATGAACTAATAAATGACTTATACTGCGTATTAAATTAGCAGCTTAGTCTCTAAACATTTTGCTTAATTAGATTTGTGAACCCAAAGTCATCCCCACCAAAAAAGCATTGATTTCGTCAATGCTCCCTCTGTGTAAGTGTATATCCCAGAGTTGAGACTTTTCATCCGGTTTTTATGAATTAGGAAGGTAAAAAGCCATGGATTTTTTATACAGAATGCACTTAGTGAACTTCGATCCTAAAGACAAGAGAGAAATTCGTAAAAATTGGAATTGGATTAAAAAGGCTATAAGACTTTCCTCGGATTCCTTATATCAGAAAATAGAGAAAAAGGAGTTCGATACGCTTTGCTACTCAACGCAATCAAAAATTCATAAGTACCTTTTGAGAGGCAGATACCGATCCACCCCATTTGGGTTATGGGCTGGTGTTGGTACCGGTATTTGGGGAGAAAACAACCAAGCAGGTAAACTAGCATATCGGGAAATTGAAAACCATTGCTTTAAGAAATTTGGAGGTAAACCCCTGATCTCTATTAAATACAAAACCGCACCTGGATTAAAGATGTATGCTGAACAGGTACAATTCTGGACTTACTGCAACCAAGAAGAGGGATGGAGGATTAGCTACCTTGATAAAAACCCACTTATACTTATACTTCTGGACTATTTTGAGCAATCAAAACAGCTTGATTTCTCTGCCTTTCAACAATTTTTCAAGTCTAAAAACAAAAATCAAGTAACAGACATCTGGAAAATGCTGCTAGAATCCGGATTTATTATTCCTGAAAATTTCCCTGAATTTAAACCTCATTCCGAAAGCCAAGGAAGAGATATAAGAATAATTTCCGGAATTAAAGTAAATCGCATTGTCCAGAAAAAAATAGAGAATCTGATTTCCGAAATCGGTAATCTTTTTACTCCTGTAGAGAGTGAATTCTTAAGGGATTTCAAGTCTTGGTTTAGCTATACATTCGATGATCGTTTTGTACCTCTTTCGCTTCTAGCTCATAGACAGGATTTCATCAGACACTCCGATAGTGAAGCTATGACATATGAAAGGGATGATTATCGATCTGGTGATATTCTTTCTAGGTTATGGGGGAATGCAGAAGAATTTGACCTAAGTAATTGTTATAAATCTAAAAACACAGATCTGCACAACCTACAAATAGCCTTCAAACTGCTGGGAGAAACAAACCTTTATGTGGAAAATATTGTATGCAATCGCCCTTTTGCCTATTCAGGCCGTTTTAGTTTTGATCCGGAGATCAAAAAATTGGTTGTAAGCAAAGTGGAAGGATTGTCAGAACCAGCCATATATGCTGACATAATTCTATTCGAAACTTTAAAATCAAACCAAATTTGCAGTCATGAAAATGCCTTTCTATATAGCATATATCCCTTTGGAAATGGCGTTCAGGAAAACTATTTGGGAGTGGATGACCTGCTCATAGGAATCAGCGGGAATCGCTTGAAACTCTATAGCCAAAAACTTGACAAGGAAGTTCTACCGGTGGCACAACACCCCCTTAATCCTACCCAAATTTCCCATACGCTTTCCAGGCTATTCTGGGAAATCGGCAATCAGGACCAGCAGCGGTTTATTCCGTACCACAATCCTTCTTTCCTGAACAGCAATTACACCCCAAGATTAACTTGGAAAGGGATTATTCTTCAGGGAAGAAAGTGGATTTTGCACTCAAAAAATTTTGCTGACAAACGTAAACTTTATCAATTTCTTACAGAGTCCAAAATCCCCTGTCCTTTACTCGCAGGCTATCTGGATCGGGAACTGATTCTTAACTGGGATTATCCTCCTGAAATCGATATACTATGGGAAGAACTAAATAAGTTAAAGGAAGTCTCGGTATTTGAATGTCCTTGGAAGGATCTTTCGCCTTTTAAAAATAAATCAGGAGAGCCCCTTTACCCACAATTAATTTTTTCCTGGAAAGGGAAGGATCGTATAGTTCAGAAAGTTAATTCTCTGAATCGCATCAGTGGTATCGATGATAATTGGATTTATTTACGCATCAGTATAAAGCAAGAGGGTGTACTGCCGCTATTGCTCAAGCCATTTCCATCTATACTAAAAAGCTTTAAACAACAACACCATATCCAGAAATGGTACTTTTTATGTTACAACACACCAAAAACTGAAATCAGGCTTCGATTACTGCCCACAAATGAAGCAAATAAACAGGCCTTAACTGCAGAATTAAATTATAGCCTGATGGAAACTGGATGGGTAACTACGGTTGACTCAGTACCATATTATCCTGAGTATGAAAAATACAACCTATCCCAGAAAGGTATTATCACTTCTGAAACAGTTTTTCATCTGGAATCCGAATTGGGACTTCTGGGCAATGAACAAAAGAAAATTCCCCCAATGCTAACTTGGGATTTACCTGCACGCCAAAATTGGGTATGTGGGTCTTACTATCAACTCATTGAAATGACCGGAAGAAAAGAAATGTTTTTTCACTATTTCCAAAGGCTGATTAAGGAAATCCCAGTAGCAGACCGAAAGGAATTAAATAAAGCTGACTATTCTTCTACCGAATATGTGACTACTTACGCTATTGAAATTTTCTTACCGGAGTTCTCAAAAATCTCAACAGAACAAGATGAAGAATTGATGCGTCTTATCCCAAACCATCTTCACATGTGCTGTAATCGAATGTTTATAAGAGATACAAATGAGTATGAACGGAAAGTAATCTATGGTTTGTACAAAAGGTTAGGTAAAGCAATTTACGGTCGGTTAAATAGTTTGTAAGCATTCAAAAGTTGGTCTTTATAAGAATCGCCTAATGGAATAACTATTCCATTATCCAAAATAATCTCTTTGTGTAGAATTTTTTCGAGTTTGGTAATATTGACCAGAAAGGATTTCTGTACTCTCACAAAAGTCAGTTCAGGAAGCATGATCTCTACGGACTGCAGGGTTGAGCGCTGTTTGTATATATTAGGAGGAGCATGAAAAAGCGAATAGTTTTGTTTCTGTTCCACATAATAAAGGCTGGAAAAAGCAACTTTAGTGTAGCCAAAGCTAGCATAGTCCTCCACCAGAAAGTAGTCCTTGGACTTTTCATGAGGAGTTTCTTTTAAGAGGTTTTGTTTTCTGGATACTTTTTCCAGTAGTTTTTTCAGCTTTAAGAAATTCACCGGCTTTACTAAATATCCTGCCACAGATAGATCGATGCCTGGAATTGCAAATTCCTCGTGCGCCGTACATAGGATCACAGGAACTCCCAGTTCTTCCATTTGCTCGGAAATCAGGAGACCATTCAGTTTTTCCATCTGTACATCAGTGATCAAAATATCACATATTTTCTGACTTGCCAATCGAAGTCCATCCAAGGGATTAGTCTCTGCAAATTCAACATGATATCCCGGTATACCGGATATAAAATAATTGAGTCTATCTAGAGCCAGGGATTCATCATCTATTAGGCCAAGTTTGATTTGGTTTTTCATAGGGAATGGTAAGGTTAAGAGAATAAATATTTTGACTCATATTTGTCCTGAGGGAAGCATTTTCAAAATAATAATCCAAGAGATTGCGGACTGTTTCGATGCCAAATTCACTCTTGGCGAGCTTTAATCCTTTGTTGGATTTATTTTGTGTTGAAAAATGAAAAACAGAAATACCATTATGAGCCACCATCATCTTAGCTTCAATTGATACAGGATAGTCAGGATCCTGAAAAACGCCATGTTTGAATACATTTTCGATGAGCGTGATCAAAAGCAACTTTGGCATATAGATGCCATCTAAGTGTAGCAAATCCTTATCGATATTGTCCTGAATACAAATAGTATCCTTAAATCTTAATTTTTGTCCATGGAGGTATGAAAGTATTGCTTCTACTTCGGCGGAAAGGGGATTGAATTTTTCTGTATCAATGTATGCGTAGCGAAGGATGGTGATGAAGTGATTGATATCATCAAAGAGTTCAGGTGAATATTTTAGTGATTTGGCGGAAATATCGCCAATAAGATTAAGTGTGAAATGCGGACTTAGCTGCCCTTTGTTATGGACAATTTTTAGTTTGTCAAAGCTGATTTCGGTTCTTTGTTTTTCCTGAAGTGCCCTAATCAGTGCATAAAAGCCCCACACGGTAAAGGTTATTACTAAAAACACCCATTGTCTCATCAGCTCATACACTGCAAAATCTAACGGCGGATGGGCTTCTACCCCAACAAGGAGGAGCAAAAAATACCTTAGAAAAGATAACAAGCAAACTCCGCATAGAGAGAACACTATACCATTCAGTGGTTTTTTTGAATATAAAAGAGATGGAAAAAGCCAAAAGAAATACAGGCAGGAACTTAAAAAACCAATGACTGCAGTGATGATGGCAAAAAACACACCTGGGGTTGGTAATTTAAAAAGATATGTGGTAAATCCATCAAGTAATGCATAGAAACCCCATAAGCCCACTATTATTAGAATAGGATTTTTTAAAAATGGCTTCATTTTATCGTTGATCCACTTTATCCGGGCGTTAGTCCCAGAAAACTGAATTTCAGGCGGACTGAATATACTTTTCATGTGTATATAATATTTTAATCAGACCTATAAAATCCGGCATGGTCAAACAATACTCTCACATTATGGAGATATCCGTCAGGCTCGATTTTATTAAAATCCAATTTATGATCAAAGAAAAAGAAATGAGTCAGCTTGACTTGCGGGCAGGCCACACTCAGGTAAACAGACCATCATCAAGAGGTCCACAGAAAAATCGTGTCACAGGAAGTATTTTCCGTGAATGCATCACGACAATAACGCGGATCTAATTTTCAGGAAGAATTGTAACAGCAATCGGTACAGGCTTATTGCAAGTAGCCTGGTTTAAAAACATGTCTATTTTATTTCAGCATTTTATGCATTTACCGGATCGTCATTCCGGTGGGACAATCCCAATCTAAGCGGGTTTCATCAAAGATGGAACCCGTTTTTAATTGATTTTATTCCTTAAGATCAGAGAAAACCCCAGATCACTGACGGGGATACCATGAAAGTCAGCAAACTCCTGAAAAGTAATCAGTTGATGCTTCAATTTTCCGTAATGCTCCCTCACTCTTTTCATACAATAATATGCGTACGATCTACTCCTTCCGGTCAAAACCATGATATCCTGAGCATAGATGATTCTTCTTTCTGTAAGTATCATTGAATGTTCAGCAAATAGATAACAATGGCATGGCAAAATCATCGTTGCCAACACCCACCTAAGCACTCCCGGGATAAACTAAAAAAGGCCTTAATAAAACTAAATTAGAAATAATTTCTAATAAAAAAATATTTAGTCAGTTTTTTATTTCTTAATATTCAATTGACCATGCTACCAAGCTTAAAAATAAGCACAAAGCAAAACTTCCTTTGGAAGATGTGTTATGAAGAGGTTAAACAGAGATTTCTCTTACGGCTAATAAACGAACCCCCGTTTGAAGTTTTTACATGAATTAATAAACCCTTAGTTAGGGTTTAATTCCTAACCTATGGATAGTTTTCTCCTTTTTAAAAGTGACATTTTTCGACCCAAAGTCTATAAATATTTGCGATTCGTCCCAGAATCGGAAAAAACGCAAAAAAGCTTATGAATATGTTAAGAAATTATCGGCCATGAAAAGACTAGTCAGCTATACTCCACAATTGGTTCTTGTATTAATTTGGACCTACACGGGATTTGATAAGCTGATCCGATTTGGAGCTAGTAGAAACGCGTTCCATAACCAAACATTCCCTGCGGAGCTGGCAGAAATCCTGGCATTTGCAATTCCGATCACTGAGTTGCTACTCGCCCTGCTCCTGCTCTTTTCGGTAACGCGTTGGTGGGGATATATGGGAAGCATTCTACTGCTTACTGTATTTCTCACTTATGTGGGACTGATCTGGGTGGGGGCTTTCCCGAGGGTTCCCTGTAATTGTGCGGGGATTTTAGAGAGTCTGGGATGGGCGGAGCATTTTATTATTAATGTAGTGTGTATTGGTGTGGCGGTGTGGGGGTTGAAGAATTTAAAATTTGAGAATTAGAAATTTAAAATGAATGGGAGGTTGGAAGTTGGGAAGCAGGGAAGTTGGGAGGGAATTTAGAATTTAAAATGAATGAATTTAAAATTTAAAATTGGGTGAGAAGATGCCCGGTGTTGGGTGTGCCCCCCTACCCCTGAAGGGGAGAATGGTGTTTGGATGTCGAGAAGTTCGAATGATGAATATCGAATGATGAATGATGAAGTTAGGGGCAGTCAGGAGAAAGCTATCAGATGGCGGTGGGCGGTGGGCGGTTGGATAGTGTGAAAACCCCAGAGGGGTGACAACTTTGTAGCGCCGGATTTTAACCCGGTGTTTAAGGATGTAATTGTTAACCAGCGCTGGCCCAAGAGCATCATTCGGAAACGAAGATTAAGTGCCAGCAAGATAGAGATGGATAGTTAGTTGGAGGCAGGAAGTTGGGAAGCAGGGAAGTTGGGAGGGAATTTAGAATTTAAAATGAATGAATTTAAAATTTAAAATTGGGTGAGAAGATGCCCGGTGTTGGGTGTGCCCCCCTACCCCTGAAGGGGAGAATGGTGTTTGGATGTCGAGAAGTTCGAATGATGAATATCGAATGATGAATGATGAAGTTAGGGGCAGTCAGGAGAAAGCTATCAGATGGCGGTGGGCGGTGGGCGGTTGGATAGTGTGAAAACCCCAGAGGGGTGACAACTTTGTAGCGCCGGATTTTAACCCGGTGTTTAAGGATGTAATTGTTAACCAGCGCTGGCCCAAGAGCATCATTCGGAAACGAAGATTAAGTGCCAGCAAGATAGAGATGGATAGTTAGTTGGAGGCAGGAAGTTGGGAAGCAGGGAAGTTGGGAGGGAATTTAGAATTTAAAATGAATGAATTTAAAATTTAAAATTGGGTGAGAAGATGCCCGGTGTTGGGTGTGACCCCCTACCCCTGAAGGGGAGAATAGTGTCATGTAATTGATCTATAGATAAAGCCTGCCGTAGGTAGGCAATATGGATAGCCCAGGGTTTTAAACCTGGGTTTAAATGATATAATCGTTAAACAGCGCTGGCCCGAGAGCATTATTCGGAGACGAAAGCCTGACGCCAGCAAGATGGAAAGGAGAAATTATTTAGTCTACGTTCTCTGAAAATAATTAGAATAAACTTCGGATTGGAAATCCTACGGTAATGGTTCGGGATTACAAATCCCGAACAGCAGGTGTCCAGCTTCTGGACAAGCAGGACAACAGGAGATTGGGAAAGTCACAGTAGACAGTGGCAGTGGGAAGGGCAGTCAGGAGACTGCAGCATTCAAAGCACAAGTCTGAAGACTTGCGCTAAATGGGTCTGTGTGGACACAGACCATGGAGTGAGGACAAAGACCATGGTGCAGAGGTTGTGCCCCCCGACCCCTGAAGGGGAGAATAGTGTCATGTAATTGATCTATAGATAAAGCCTGCCGTAGGTAGGCAATATGGATAGCCCAGGGTTTTAAACCTGGGTTTAAATGATATAATCGTTAAACAGCGCTGGCCCGAGAGCATTATTCGGAGACGAAAGCCTGACGCCAGCAAGATGGAAAGGAGAAATTATTTAGTCTACGTTCTCTGAAAATAATTAGAATAAACTTCGGATTGGAAATCCTACGGTAATGGTTCGGGATTACAAATCCCGAACAGCAGGTGTCCAGCTTCTGGACAAGCAGGACAACAGGAGATTGGGAAAGTCACAGTAGACAGTGGCAGTGGGAAGGGCAGTCAGGAGACTGCAGCATTCAAAGCACAAGTCTGAAGACTTGCGCTAGATGGGGCGAAGAATATGAAATTGTCTGTGAGGACAAAGACCATGGTGGAGACATAGACCATGGTGAAGGCGCGCCTTTAGAACGAAACCTGCGAGGTCTTGAAGACCTCAAAGGTTAAAAAAAGGGGCGGCTGCTGAAGACCGCCCCGCAGCCCGAAACTTTGCAAGAATGGGCTGCAAAAAATAAGAATGGGAATCCATCCCTCGAAGAGGCCAGAGCTCGAGGCTGGTCTGCGCTGATGAATTCCTGAAAGGGAGATGCCGAAAACCCTTTTCAGAGTAGGCAAACAACCAAAAACGGTTTCCCTGTTTTTGATCTGTTAAAAAACAGGCATTGTTATGAATAGTTTAACTAAAAGATTACCGCTGTTTGCCTTTATGCTGGCAGCGTTTGCAGCGTTTGCATTTACTTCTCCAGAAGACGTTCAAACAGATGTCTATGGATTTGACGGAGAACATTGGTATCTGGTAAATCAACCTCCCGGACCGGGCACCTACAACTGTGTAATGGACACTGCGCCTGGATGTCTTTATGAAGAGATAGATGGTGATCCAATTGATCCAAATACCAACCGAAAATTCCAAAACAACGGACTAACTCCGATTGAGAATTAGTAGATCAAACTTCGAACGAGTGAGAGCCTTGAACCTGTGGTCCAAGGCTCTTTTTTGTACTTAGCGGTTTCCCAATTCTATTTCATACGGAGGAAGCTCCAAAGTATATTGATCGGCAGATGACAAACTATATACTGTTCCGTTTATCTCTCTGGTAGCCTCTAAACCAGATTCTAGCTCCTTTAGCCTTTTCATATCATACCATCGAAGTCCCCTGAACACCAACTCTTTTCTCCTCTCCTCCAAGACTAATTCCAATGCCTTTTCTTCCTCCAGCTCAATCCACTCCTCGAAATCGCTATATCGTTTTGCACCCAATGCATTTATATAAGCAAGTCCATTATCAACCTCACCCAGTCGAATGGCCGATTCTGCTGCCACCAAGTAAGCTTCTGCCATACTGATTCCTGTAAACAGGTTAAAGTCTCCTGTATATGAACCTTTAAACAAGGGTAATCCAGACTGATCGAGAGTAAAGAATAGTGACTTTCTCAAGTCAGACTCTCCATACATGCTGTACAAATCAGGATGGATGAAAGTGGCGGCGCTGGCGGTCACAGGGAAACTGCTGGTCATGCTATAGAATAGTGTTTCTGTATTAAATAGGCTGAAAGGATAAGAAGAGGCACTATCCAAGGTACTATAGTCCATTAATTCTCCTTTTTGCTGCACTACATAAGTTGCAGAATTGTAAGCCTCCTGCCATTCCCCTTCATACAGGTAGATTCGCGCGAGAAAGGACTTTGCTACTGACTTATCCGCTCGGGTTTTGTACTGCGCCTGATCCGGCAGCCTGGTAAATGCCTCTTTCAAATCTGCTTTTGCCAATTCCAGTACTTCGTAAACATTCAACATTTCCAGAGTGGCATTGATGTCAGATTTCAAATTGACTGGAATACGTGTTTCGTTCGCAAGTGCAGAATTGGGGGAAGGCAAAAACAACTGAGCCAATTCAAACATGGCTCTAGCCCTTAAAGCTAACGCTTCTCCGATCAGGACACTGTTTCCGGAATCTGAGGTATCATCAATTTTCTCCAGAATATCCAAGCTCACATTCCCGTAAAACACCCTGCCATGAAGACTTTGGTAATCCCCGGACCGTTCATTGGGTTCGAAGACTGACTTCTTCCATAAGTAGGCATTCTGTTCCCAAGGATTCAAGGTTTCCCAGTTTTGGGATGTAGTCACCCAATCATCTGCGAGAATAAAGGATATCAGCGAATTTGCATTCAGAAAACTATATGAGTCCAATAAAGCCCGCACATCATCCACCGTAGCAGGTACTACCAGAGATTTCTGAGGCTTTTCATCCAAATAATCCTGACAGGAATAGCTGATGAGAACACTGATGCAGCATAGTATATTAATACAGTATTTTTTCATGTGTTTATAATTTGATTTTTAAAGGCCATATCCCAGCCCGTATTCTTATTTATTGATCACCTAAAAGTCAATCCTCATCCCAAGCGCAAATGATCGTAAGGGCCGGGAGGTCTGAAAGTCAGGATCAAGTGCATCATCGGAAGCCTTCCACAGGATACCGAGATTGCTGGCGTAGGAGTACAACTCAGCCGAGTGAAAGGGAAGCCTAGGCTTACTTGCACTGCTTAGCGTATATGAAAATCGCACATCATTCAATCGAATATGGTCGCCTTTCTCAACCAAGGCTCCGGAATTCATATAGAAGTTGTTTCTTCTAGTATCAGATGAAGCTGGGAGTGATGGCACCTGAGTCCATTCCTCATCTCCGGGTTGCTGCCACCTGCGGTCGTAATCCCCATGCCCAATGGTTCCACGCAGCAGTGTGTAATAATTGATAGATTCCCGGGAATAGTAGTATCCAAAGCGATAGGAAATATTCACCGATAATGCAAAACCTTTGTACCCAAAATCATTTCTGAATGCCCCAAAACTGGTAGGCCGTGCCGGCCCATGGTATTGCAGGTTTTCTATAGTTGCTTCCCTGGAAATCGCCAGGTAATCATTGCTAGCTTCTCCGTCCACGAATCCTCGGGGATCACCCGTATCAGGATCCAATCCCGCCCATTTGTAACTGTAAATACCATACAGCGGACGACCTGCATACGGATAAGGCATACTGGTATTTGCCATTGCCAAGAAATTGCTAACCGTGGGTAGTTTTTCAAAGTCCGTCACTTTTTCATTTACTCCGCTGTAGAACAAATTACTGGTCCATTGAAAATCATTTCTAAACCATCTGACTGCCAATGAAAGGTCCGCGCCATTGATCCGGCTTGCAGCGAAATTCCCGGTAAAGTTGGTGTTTCCCGTAGCAGCTTCCACCGAATAGTCCCCCAGCAGATCGCGAGAATCCTTGATGTAGTATTCTATGGAACCTGCGAGAAAACCATTTTGGGTTTCCACATCCAATGCAAGATTTGTGGTCTGAATCTTTTCCCAGCTTAATCCTGGATTGGGAGGATTTACTATCCCTGAAGCGGTCAACTGGGGCAAAATATCCCAGGGAAGAAATGTAATGTACCTGGCTGTAACAGCTGATGAAAGACTTTTATCGACATTTCCACTCACTCCATAAGTGGCTCTTAATTTTAGAAAAGGCATCTTTGGAAAGTCCGCAAATTTCTCATCGGATAAAATCCAGCCAGCACCCATTGACCAAAGCGGAACCCCTCTTTTATTGGACTCTACCCCGAATATATTGGCCTGGTCCTTTCTGGCACTTAGGGTAAGAAAATACCTGTGCTTCAAGTCATAGCCCACATTGGCGTAATAGGAAATAAAACGGTCCACTCTCCCACCATGTGAATCTTCTGAGGGAATGCTCGCCTGCTGGCCTGGATTATAAAACAATGGAAAACGACTCACCAAATCCACAGGTAAACTGATGCCAGTATCGTCACGATAGCCATAATATGCAGTTGAGCTGTTCAGTCCCTGAAGATCACGGATCTCCATTCCAGCAATTGCATTGAGAAAGTGTGTGCCTTCCCAGTCCTTTACAAAGCTCAGTTGGGGGCGGAAGGTATGGGAATAGGTATCTGATTGCCCCAGGTTCAACACTTCCCCTTGGGGCAGCGGATAGGTGTAATTTCCATCGTCACCGATCTGGGTATATTTGTTGATTAAATCCCGTGTGGCAAAAAGCGAAAGTGGATCCCGGTCCCTGGTAGTATTAATGTTCTTCCAGTATTGGTAGAATACCCCCAGTTTCAGTTCAGAGGTAATAGAATACTGAATGGAAGGACTCACCCGGATATCATAGGCTTGCGTACGGTGATCCAACTGTCCTATCTCATTTAAGGGCCGGAATTCCCAATCCAGCAAGCCCAACTCAGAGACTGAATTTATAAATCTGGTACTGTAAAACTTGGCAATAGGGAGTGGGTTGTCCTGCTCGTCAGCAAGCCTGTCGTAGGCGTATCCGCCCGGAATTTCAGTACCTACCAAAGAATTCTGATTTGAAATATTCAATGAAATACCCACCTTCAATTTATCCGAAAGAGTTTGCCATTCATCACCCATAGCCAAGGTCCAACGGTTGTTACTGTTACCTACAATGCCTGACCGAATCTGATCGTATCCAAGTGATACCTGGTAAGTATGGGAATCACTTCCTCCTGATAATGAAAGCGAATACTGCTGGCTGATTCCAGACTGCAAGTAATACTCATTTACATCATTTCGGAGATCGGATTGCCTGTAAAGTTCAAGCAGTTGATCTGCCTGCTCCCCTGTGAGCAGCCCGTCGCGTTCTGCAATCAGGGTTTCTACCGTTGGAGAAAGACTGGGTTTATTCGAGTTTCTTTCCAGACTACGGTAGAAGTTGCTGGAAAACAGCTGCTCCTCAATTCCAATAAATTCGGGTATGGACATTTGAGGTACATAATAGAGGTCCCGTGGTTCGGTCAGGGTGACATTGGTATTGAAGCTGACTTTTAAGGGCTGACCTTTTGCTCCTTTCACTGTTGTAATTACGATCACCCCATTTCCTGCCCTCGCTCCCCAGATAGAGGCAGCCGCCGCATCCTTCAACACCGTAATGGAGGCCACATCATTGGGGTTTATATTTTCCAAAGGTCCGTCATAGGGGAAATTATCGACAATAATCAATGGTGAGGTATCAGAAAATATCGTGCTGCGGCCCCGGATGGTAACCGGTTCATTGACAGCCTGTTTCCCTCGGTTAAAAATGAGTCCCGGTGTCACATCTTCCAGGCGGTCCAGCACCGAGGTACTCACCCTTCGCTGGACGAGCTGGCTGTCCAAATATGAAAAAGAACCTGTCGCACGCTCCTTGGGCAAGGATTGATACCCCGTGGAGACAATTTCTACCGTATTGAGCTCTGTCTCGGACGAAGTCAAGCGTATAAGCAAGGGCTCAGATAACGGAAGTGTAATTTCCATTTCCATGGTTTTCATCCCTATGTAGGATACTACCAAGGTATAGTTAACCTCAGCAACCTCAAGCTCAAATTCCCCTTCCTCATTGGTAATCGTCCGGTACTGGGTATCCTGTAAATAGATCAGTGCACCGGGAAGGGAAAGTCCATCCCTGTCGGTCACTGTACCGCGGAGCGTAGCTAGTGTTTGTTGGTAGGCCTGACTTTTTCCTATGGAAATAGCCAAGACCAGTAAAATCATACTAATGTATTTCATGGCTGTGTGTGATGTAAAGTGATAGATTGATTGGCGTATCCAGCTTGTATGCTGTCCAGCATCTCATGAAGCTGCCGGGGTGCCAGGCGATGCAGGCTCTGAAAGCGGACCTTGGAATCCGGACCTACAATCATTTTTTGTGGGATTTCCATGGTTTTCATCCCTATGTAGGATACAACCAAGGTATAGTCAACCCCAGCAACCTCTAGCTCAAATTCCCCTTCCTCATTGGTAATGGTCCGGTACTGTGTATCCCGTAAATAGATCAGTGCCCCGGGAAGGGGAAGTCCATCCCTGTCGGTCACTGTACCGCGGAGCGTAGCTAGTGTTTGTTGGTAGGCCTGACTTTTTCCTATGGAAATAGCCAAGACCAGTAAAATCATACTAATGTATTTCATGGCTGTGTGTGATGTAAAGTGATAGATTGATTGGCGTATCCAGCTTGTATGCTGTCCAGCATCTCATGAAGCTGCCGGGGTGCCAGGCGATGCAGGCTCTGAAAGCGGACCTTGGAATCCGGACCTACAATCATTTTTTGTGGGAATGCCTCTATCCCATAGCGGGAAAGCACCTCACTGTCAGCTACTGCCTTCAGGTTTAAAAACTGATCGGATGTGTATTTGCCAGTGCGAAGGCTATTGCGCCAGCTGTCCTCCCCGGAATCGGCATTTATGGTGACCAGTATAATGTCGGAGGCTTCCGAAAAACCTGACTCCTCAGCTAGCAGCCCTTTCAGGGGAGTCAAAACAGTCTGATAGTCATCGACACAAAATTTGCATCCGGAAATCCAGTAATGGATCAGCAAGGTCTTACCGCTATAATCAATAAGGTCTACTGATTTTCCCTGCTCGTCGTATAGCCCCCCTGAAAGAAAACCGCCCAACTGAACTTCCTTAAGCGAGATCAACTGCTCCTTGATCCAGGATGTCTCAACAAAAGCGATGCTTCTATCGAGTGTTGTGGACAGGTTATCACCAAACTTATTGTAATTGCCTAGCACGTAGTTACCTATCATCGGGTCCTTCAAACGTGCTGGATAAGTATCCACCACCCCGAAAAAGTCCTCCTTTTTCATTTTAGCTTCAACCAGTGCCAGACCTACCGCCCCTTCAATCAATAAGGGATGTGAAGCCCCCAAGCTCTCCATATGTAGATCTGCAGCCCAACCCAGAAGTTCAGCTTGCTTTGCCGGTGATTCCTTTAAATGATCCAATGCGAATTCAGCCCGGTTTACTCCCTGCTTCAACATCGTCCCAACTACTCTGGCTTCCAGAAGCTGGTATTCAGTAGCCGTAAGAACATCCTTAAAACGCTGTACAACCTTCCAAGCTGGATTTTGGGTAACAGGAATACTTAGATATTCCTTGAGGTATTCCCAACCTGTTTCAGCAGGAACCAACACCTTAAGCTTGACATACAGGTCGTCAGGTTTCTGCAAGGCACGTCTATAACGCTCGCCTGAACTGGAATTCTCAAATAATCCTTCGCTTGTACCTGCAAGCAGGAGGGGATCAGAATTAAACTTGGATTCGGCAACTGCCTGATCCAAATAATACTGGGTGCGGTAGAAGTCAGCCTGGGGACCTCCGAAAAGCAGCATTCCTGAGCTCTGATCAAACCGGATCCTTACCCTGTCCAAGCCCTTAAAATTCCAGTTCCGGATCAAATCTACCTTCCCGGCAGATAGGGAAAAGTACCCCTGATCTACTTCTTCTGGAAGATAGCAGGTGAAAACTGTCATATTCCCACTTCCTTCAAAAAAGGTCCCCTTGTGTCCTACCAAGGGAATGGTATGTCCGGGAGAAATGGCGGGCGAGCTGCTAAGCATTTTTTCCCAATACGTCAATACCAGGGTATCGATCCCGCTGGCAGCAGGTATTTCCAGATAGAGCATCCCTTCCAAGCAAGCAGAAGAGCTTGCGCCCTCCTGCCCTGGGATGCCGGAGTAATCAACCAAATCAGTCTCCGGAGGTGAATCAGCAACCTGTGCTGTGGTGGTGCTTGTGGGAAGACATAGGTATCCCAGTAAGCAGATGAGTAGTGTTTTTTTCATGAGCTTTTTGTTTGTATTGCTGGATGTCCGGTGACCGATGACCAATGTTCGAAGACGGAAGTGAGTCCACAGTCGACAGACCACGGTCAACAGCAGTCAGTGGTCAGTGAGCAGTGAGCAGTCGCAGTAGGCAGAAGACCAAAGTGTGTCAGGCTGAGCGAAGTCGAAGCCCATTTTCTCCAATTTCCAATCTCTGACTTTTGCTACTTGATACTTGCTACTTGATTCTTTGTACTTGGTACTTTGTACTTGGTACTCAAATACAGACAAAGCAATCCCACCTCGCTCCCACCGAGCAACCAGCAATAGTTTTAACTAAGAAATAAATGTGTAAGTAGTAACCGATCTGCTCAGGGCTGTGCACCTCCCCTTTCACGGTCATGGCCGGAACCCTTAAATCGGATTCTTGGGCTTCAGGGGATACAGGCGATCTACCGCGGTGATGCCGAGTTCCACTGGTAATAGATAATGTGTAATAGGTAGAGAACTAACTGACCCGCTTACCAACCAAGCATAACCTCCCACCCTGTGAATCCTACAGGCTACTGTCTGCAACAGAAAAGGAAGAAAATCAATCATGCTCGTTTTCATTAGTAATGAAAAATGGTAAAACGAGTCTTTATCACGATAAAAATGGAGCACCATAGCTTGGGCACCTACTTCTACCGTATCACAAGGTTCCGACACCTTAGGGGCAGTATCGATAGGGCCCAAGAGCTATAGTGCATACGAAAGTACGCAAAATAATCCCTTGAGCATTAACCTACCGTCTCCCCCCTTTTCAAATTTGTCGGAATTTGTGATGGAGACTCTTTTGATTAATACCAAGAAAATTCTGAAATGTGTATTTACTAATTCAGAATAATCAAATATATCGATTTTAAGTACAATACAAAACTTTACTGATATAAAATGTACTAGAAATTATTCATCGATTTGCTCACTATGAGCGAATTAGATAAAAAAAGAGCAGATACACTCTCTGATAATGTGGAAATCTTAATGGAGATATCCGACTTAACTATCGAGGGAATAGCAGAATTTGCAGATATCTCAAGAATTACAGTAAATAGAGCTATTCTTAAGATGTCCAATATTTCTCCTGCAATTGTGCTTAAAATAGCAAATGCTTTTAACCTAACATCAAATGAATTAACGAATTCACATTTAACTAGGACAGAACATATTGCTGAATTGAAGAGCTTGTTAATATTCAAACAGAAAAATTTGCAGAACTTCAATATTCTCACATCTGAATCAAAAAAACATAATGCTCACTTATTCGTGAAAAATGAACTTCAAAAGGATGACTTCTACTTGAAGGAACGAAAAATGAAGGAAATAACTGAAAGGCTAAAAAAAAGTGAAAACTTCCAAAAAGAATTTACTAAAGCAGCCTTAGAGCAAAGTGTAAAAAGAATCTTTGCTGAAGAAGAGTTTTTAAAAGTTCCTAGGAAAAGTAAGAATGGAAAGGTATTCTACTATAAAGTTGAGAAATAGATTAGAATTTATCTTTTGATAATAGTGAATGTTAGCTGCTTTTAATAAAGTCAAAATAAGGATGATTTACTGATTGTGTTGATCCATCTTTAGTTTCAATTTTGAGTATCGGATACGGAGAATATCCATTGAAGAATTCAGATAAATCTGAAAGAGTAATTGCCCAAAAGTTGCCCACAAACATATAAAAGGTTGGTGTATTTATCAGAAAAATACCTTGAACGGAATAATCTTTAAGCTCAATTGAATGATCATTACAATTAAAGTGATCCTCTATCCGCAGTAGATTATCCTTCGCCCAGTTTTTCTTTCTCTCCAGTTTAGGTTCATAATCTCGTGTGAAGTTTGAAAAGTCGTTTCTGTAACCAATTCCTTCATATCTGGCTCTATTATACTTTACCTCAGCAACGAACACAGTTTTTAATTTTTTAGAGATTATAAGAAAATCAATTTCACCACACTCTTGAGTATCAATTCTAATATTTTGACCACTCTTTGTCTTAAGAGATTTTAAATTCCGATGATAAATGAGTTCATTATCGGATAAGATTTTTTCGATTTTATCTTCAAGTATGCGATCATGCTCATCGGCTTTTTTGCTCATGAAACGTTGTATGCACTTGTTTGATTTCCAATCAGAAAGCATGGCATTCCAGTGAAGAGCATTCGTGGATAAAACAAGCATGCTCTCAGCAAACTTCTCCTTGCCAATTAATGCTCTTTCCTCGCCATCGATATTGTAAACTAATATAGGTCTGAATAAATATCGGTCGGTTGAGTATGGTTTAAGAATTGCATCAAAAATGCTTAATTTATTAGTTCGTTTTAATGATAATCCATCGTAGAATTGATTTGCCAAAAGAATATCTAACTTAAAAATCGACACAAGATTCAGTGGAAGGACATAAGGTTCTATTGTTTGAAGATCTGGATCTTCTGGGTTATGATGTTTTTTAATTTCAAATATTAAACCAACTGCAGTTTTATAGTCAATTCCAAAACTCTTGCTTACTTGGTCAACAAGTTCTTGTGTCGCTTTGTCATCATAAGTACCTCCAGAATAGTTTTGACCGAGCCTTGGGAAAAGAAAATTATAAGCTGCACCGTAATGTTTTTGCCAATCAATTTCTATTAAGCTTTCTTCATCAAAAGATATCACATGGCAGTTGTTAATCATTTTTTGAAAGGCAATCATATCCGCAAAGCCGTAAATCCAAGTACCTATATAAATTAGATCTTGAATGATATTATTCATTTCGAATAACTCACCTTGTGTTGGGAATTTGCTAGATTCCAAATCAATTTCGCATCCTTGTTCTAAAATTAGCTTTAAAATTCTCCGATAAATTGAAAAGTCATTTTCGGTTATATTCTCACTATTTATCTTAAAACCCTTTAAGGTTTCGTAGTATATTTTGATTGACTCCTCATGAAGCAAAAAAACATATCGGAAAAATATGAACTTGGTTTGCTTCTGAACCAGTGAATTGAATTCAGACGCCAAGAAATCAAAACAGTCTAAAAGTATATTCTCTACAACTTTGTGCTCAGTAAAAGAATTATTACCATACCTCTCAATAATATAACCTGATAAGGTTCCCCAATATTTGGCTCTAGATCCGTATTCATAACTTAATACTGAATGTCCATTGATATACTCTCTTGCCATTACTAGTAGTTTGTTCGTTATCTGATTTTAATTTCTTTCATTTTCTTATTCCCTTTTCCTCCTGATTATCCATTTGAGGAGGCAAGAAAAAATATGATTTGAAATAGCAAGAGTGCAATAAAACCTAGTTGCTGTGTCTAGCTATTCATTATTCATTTAAGTCAATGAGCTCGCAAATATTCTGATAATTTAATCCTGAGTACGATAACCTAGTATTCAGCTTTTTGCTCTTAAATTCAAGTTTTTTAAACCAACTTGGTTCTTCTGAGCTATAATGTTTCCTTTTTGTTGAAGTGTAAAAGCTATTTTCAATGTAAAATTGCATTTTCTCGATTTCTCCTTCTCTAATTCGCTTTCTCACATTTTCGTCTATTTCAAACGCCTCAATAAAGGGAACAGAAATACTGCTAATAAAAAAGTGATTTTCTGGAGTCTTTCCATTAGTCAAGTTCGTTTCGTCAACATAGTTAGCACCTTGGGTCAGAATTGCATAAGAACTTATTTCAGTATCATTTTTTATTTGAGTCATTAACTGATAAACAGTTTTTATTAACTTTTCAGGCTGATATTTTGAGAGGTTAGAATTCAAAGTCCAACCTGATTTTATTATAATGTTGTCGGCACATGTAAGAAATGTTAGATCTTTATTCTGATCGGAAAATTTATCTACAATTGATTTTATAGAATTTAATTTTGCTGAAGGAAATTCACCGTTTTCATTCAGCAAACTTCTTATTCCAACGAAATCAATTAGGACATAAGCAGAGTAAATGCTGCTTCTAAGGTTCCTAAACCACTTCTGGTCTACTACAATATAAGGTCTTTTCTCGGAGGGAAATACTTTGAAAGCTGTCTTGAAGAACTTTGTAGGTAGTGATTTTGAGATTGTATGGAAGCGTGAACTTCTGTCAAGCAGAATGGTAATATTTAAATGTGTTTCGGTAACTGATGAAATACTGCAGGGGATATAATCCATAAGTCCGTTTGGATGTACCCATTTTTCGTAATCGCAATCAGATGCAAGAAATTCAACCCATTGATTTTCTATTTTCTCCAAATTGTCATCACTTACTAAAAAGCTGTCTTTGTATAACGGAACATCTGTTATTTCATAAAATTCGATATGATCAGTGTGTGATTTTAAACTATCTAACATGTTGATCTGTCAGTCATTTATTTGTATTCATCTTTCATTTCTTGAGCTTTCTCACTCGTCATGATATCCAAGCTCTTTGTTTTTATCTCTTAGCAGGCTATACAGCTCAAAGTAATTTCTACTTTCGAAAGCCCATTTGGTAATCAGGTTCATGATCTCCTCCATATCCTGTATATACCCCATTCTGCTGTCGGCATGACGGATTCCTTTTTTATCCAGCTTCTTACCACGGGTCAAGAAGATTTTCTTCTCTTCCCGGATGACTTCTCTCGCAGATTTGTATTTGTCTCCCTCGGGCAAGAATTTCTTTAAGAGCTTCTCAACTCCTTTATAATACACATCGTACTTTTGTTCTGGATCATCAGGGATATGTCCCAAAACAAATTCCTTCAGTTCATTTTGCGATTTTAGGCCACCAAGTTCATCGAGGACCAGTTGTTCCCCGGTTTTGGCATTTGCTTCAGAGAGGATTTCTTCAATCTCTCTTTGCCTTTTTTCTTTTTCTAGCCTCTTTTGCTCCTCTGACTTTTTCTGCTGTTCCTTATCGTTGCTTTCTTCACTCATATTAAACCAGTTCTAAATTATTTTTGATCTCCAATACTATTTCACTTACCGTCTCTTTATTAAATGGCATCGCATTTATCTTGCTTACTGATTCATCCAGTCCCGGGTCATATTTGTGAAATGCCGGCCAATAGGAAGGGTTGTCATAGCAGTAAAAATTGTATATCAAGCAGGGATGGATATCCCATTCTTTCGCATATTTCTGTACCACAAAATGGTTGGAAATGGTGGGAATGATGAATTTATATCTCTCTTCAGGCAAAAAATACCTTCTGGCGAAATCATCTGCCTCTTCTTCATTGTCAAGCCATAAATCAGCTTCGCCTGTCAGATGGAAGGATCGGGTTTTTATCTCCTCCAAGTGGTATAGTGCATGAAACAATTCGTGCATTAGCGAGAACCAAATAGTCCCATACCTTTTAAACAGGTCTGTAATGATAATGCATGGTTTGTTATTCACCACGAAGGTGGCTCCCCTTACTTGAGTTTGAGGAATATGCCTTTGAAAAATCACCGTAACCCCTGCATGGTACAATGCTTTACATACTGTAAAGAAACCATCCCTCTCGTTTCGGGTAAAAGGCTTTATTCGGCTGATTAGCTGTTTTAATCTTTCCCGGTCAAACTCATGAGGATTATTGATATCCTCAAACTGTGCATAGGCAACCTTAATCCAAAACGCTCTTTGCTTTTCACTAGCGGATATCTTTGATTTACTGAAAGCAACCCTAGTAAGGATTTCATCCTTGTATGCAAAGATGTTTTTAAGGCCAAAAAAAGCAACAATCCGTTCCTCGATTTCCGCCATATTCTTTATATCATTAATAAACCCAAGCTTTTTAAGGCCAGCTAAGTCGAAATTCTCAAAAATGAACTTTGCTTTTCTTGTCCTGTTTAATTCTTTGGTTTTTTCAGCCGTATTCTGATTTAGATAGAGCTGAATTGTTTTCTCGACATCAAGATCAAGGAACTCACCGATTTTGAGAAGCTTTATAGTATCGACTTGCTTGGCATCATTGTCCAAAATCGGCTCAATGGATTTTTTGTCCATTTCCAATGCATCGTAAGCCTGGGATTTGGTTATATTCAGCTGTTTGATTCTTTGTTCGAATAATTCTCTTAAAGAAGGTAGTTCTTCACTTCTGAATATATTTTCTAATAATTTATCAATATCGCTTTTCATGAGGTAATTTTACCTTTAATACTTGATTAAAATCAATAGGGTTAAAACAAATATAGGAAAATTTTCCCATAAAAAATTATCAGATAAAATTTTGTCAATCAGAATTCATCGGCGTGTGAGAGCTGTAAATTCAATTGACTTTAAAAAATATCAAGATATCAATTTATCGAATTGTCCGGACTGGCCTTAAAAACCTCATTGCACCTATTATTCAACCTCTCCATATTTATCGCAAAGGTGAAGTATCAATTGATTTTTGGATCTTATCGTTAATAGCTGGTATTCAAGTGTTCATCTGCTTTGAAGGAATGGAAATTATGCTTAGTCATAAAGTAAGGATAGAAAAAAAGCCCTTCTCCAACTTATCAAATTCCCTCTTCCCTTACGTATGCGGCCCAGGCTCTACAGGAGAGTGCCTGGCCCAATATTCAAATCCCAGGTATGAGGTGATTCGGGAGCAACTCTATAAAGAAAGCTAGGGTGATGAAGGTTATAGGTAGTTCAGAAGTAATAACTCAACCCCTAGAATTCTATGAATACTTTCAATAGACTAGACCAGGAAAAAGACGCCCAAAACTTACTGCAATACCAGTAATGATCCTGTTTTCCTTTCCTCGATTCCATAAGGGGGGTTACGAAGAATAACTACAAAAGCATAATTTCCTACTGGAACATACTGGCCGTTGAATTTGCCATCCCATATAAAAACCGGAGCTTCTATGGGTACATTATTGGTAGAGACATGGTGAATAAGTTCCCCCTGCCGGTTTAATATAAACAACTCAGCGTCCGTAATATCTTCACTTATAATAACCCTGAAATTCTTTTGTGGGTTTCCCAGAATCATGGCATTGGGAAAGACCACCTTGAAATCGCAGACATCATGAGTGCTAAAGTTTTCCAGCAGAATACAGCCTTCCGCTGTTGTTACCCTCAACTGATATTTACCAATTTTATATGGTTTAAAGAGTCGCTGATTAGATACCAATTGATCACCAAAATACCACTCATATTCGTCATATTCACCTGGATCTATAGGAGGAATACTGTTGTTTTTTGAACAGACAGGGTAAAGGAGATCTAGATCCGGTGCCGGGTAAGGTTCGGAAACCTCAACTTGGATTAGATTCCTACCAACTTCACAACCTAGTTTGGTATAAGCTACCGCTTCATACGTTCCACTCTTATAGACATGTATATCAAAAAGCTCATTCAACGAGTCTAGTTCTGCACGTGCGCCTGATTCATCATAAAATATCCACTCAGTACGTAAATCAATTTCCGGATTAGTAGTCAAAGATATGAAGACCGCTTCCCTATCGTCACAGCTTTTACTTAACTCCAGGTCCATGGGAACTTGCGTGATGGGAGCTTTAACCTCAAATTCCGAAGGTACAGTAGTACAGAATCCACTTGAAATAGGCTCTACCGAAAGAGAGAATCCCCCTTCAGAAGGAGGGTAAAACTCCATGCTTCTACCTAAAATAGTCCCTTCAGAATCGAACCAGCGTATACTTACTTCACTAGCTCTGATCCCTTCCAATTCTGCCCGGTACCTTATTGGATCAAAGCACTTTTCCTCTATCAACACCGGAGTAAATGAAAACGGAGAAAGTAAGTTTGCTGTGAATTCCACTCTTTTGGGACAAAGAGTGGAATTCCCATCCGAAGGCTCCGCTAACAGGGTATAATTACCCGCTTCAGTTAAAGTAAACCCTTCTCCGGTTTTTAAAGAATGCAGTTCCCCATTAGGAAAAGTTAAAGTAAATAGCAGTTCATCGCTTGTTTCGGGAATAAACAGGTACGATTCACAAATGTTTATGGTTGAAGGAACGCTTACTACTACCTGAGGCTGATCAAGTATAGTAAAAGATTCTATGGGGTAGGTGCAGTTGCCGATTGTAATTTCAAGCAGGTAATTTCCGGCATTCAGATCTATGTCGAATTTTCCATCCACAGGAATTGCTCCAGATGCAACTACTCCCTCTTCTGAGGAGAGTATGCGAAACATTCCATCTTCTATTGGCCCGGCTAGTGCTACACTAAGATTGCCAGGTATTATTTCCTCTATAGCGCAGGTTTCATCTATTTGGCTTAAAACAAGATCTGGCCCAGTTTGAGGAGTACTGGACCAATCCTGTGATTTCAGCTGTACCAGTTTATTGGTGGCGCAGCCATTTTGCAACAGTTGTACCAGGTAAACTCTTGGTTTAAGATTGTCAAATGTAAATACCTCCCCTGCCGCTATATCCTGTTTATAAAAATCCAGTTCTGGAATGGAAATCGATTCTAAATTCGACATTACCAATACCTGCATGCTACCGTTAGGATTATCACATTGCTCAGGTTCATCTAGAAGTCTGATTTCAACCTGGGGAGCTTGTATTATTTCAAATTCAGTTTTTCTTTCTGAAGGGCAATCAGGAAAATCAAGGCTTGGGACACTAAAGCTTACTTCATAAATTCCTGGGCCGGACAGATCAGAAGATAAAAGTTCAAGCTCATAAGCATTTCCCAAGCTGATTTTATTTGATTCTGATTTTTTACGGATAAACCATTCCCCAGACAAGGGAATATCTGTGGTAAATAGAACACTTCCACCTTCACAGATTTTCGCCTTAGATTTAAGAATCTGAAAATCTATAGCAGGACCTACATACGTAGTCCCATTTACCGTGCAGGTCTTACTATTGTTATCATTATTAAGATATAATTCCACCAAATAAATACCCGGAGAATTAACGATTAATACATTGCCTGTTCCTAATACATTTTTATCTATATCCCTCCAGATTATGGAGTAATTCCCTAGGTTGGGCGTAGCTGGGTCCAGTGCAGTTAGAATTACCGGATTGTCACCGCACAGCAAATAATCCGATTGCAATGCAATTTTATCCGGGCCTTTTTGAATGGTAACATTCATACGGCTCTGATAAAAATCAGAATTTGTCCCACGCCGAATTTTTATGGATACGACATAGTCCCCAGCATCATTAAACACCACTTGGATAGTTTCAAATTGCTGTCCTCCGCTATTACTAAAAATTTCCTCTCCAGCTGAATCGGTTACAGTCCATTCATAAACGTCATCAGTACTTCCTCCCGCACTATAAGTACCAATTGTCCTTCCGAGTACCAAGCACAGGTTAGCATCACCGACTAACTCTGGTGTGTTATGCTTGGCATATGTTATGCCTATTGTATTGGCTTTATTGCCCTGGGATGACAATTCTAAAGGTAAGAGTATACCAACCAGTATGAATAGATATAGGGCAGCAATCTTCCCAAAGGGAAATTGTTCTTTTCGTTTCAACTTGAAATGGCGAGGGTGATCTGCAAAGATACCGCCAATCCCCTAAACCATTGTCATTTAGATATATACAGCATTTAACACCCTATATAAACCAAAAAATATAAGATTATTTGCTATTTATATTTTCAAACTAAATTACGTAACAAAGAATCTCATTATACCTAATGATGCCAGTAATTAAAGACTGTTTGTAGAAAGCAACAGATAATCGTTCACTGACGAGAGTTCCCTGTCCACAGCACGTTGAAAGCTTCCAATGTTAGAAATTCATAAAACGGGAACTATGGGATATGCAGCTAAAGAACAAATGGTAGTCTGAAGATTGCATTATCCTAGGTCTAAGTCATGAGACTTAGACCAGAGGGGGATTTAGACCAGATGGGAGCTTTTTCCTCTTGTTCTTTTGGCTTAGCCCAAAACCAAAAGACCAAGACCCCAGCAAAGCAACTCCTGCAAGCCAGCCACCTGGCTCGCTGCTACATCCTTCCGGCGGACCCTCACAAGAAGCCAAGTTTCTAACTAATGACGTTCCTTCCAGTTGGTATTAAATAATGAAACAGCGTGATGCAGAATGACCCAGTGACCACAAAGTGGTCTAACCTTTCTATAGCCCTAGGTAAGGAGGTACGACGCAACCTGGGGTTTTAAGGATGTATTCGTTCACCAGCGCTGGACCAAGATCATTTTTCGGAGACGAAGATTCAGTTCCAGCAAGATGAAAACGGAATTAGCAGGTAGCAGTTGCCAGTCTGAAAACTGCAATACTTTGGATCCAAGTCTCACGACTTGGACCAGATGCAAGCTTAAACCACAGATGGGGTTGAAACAAGAAAAGGGAAGCAGCAGCTTCCCTTTTCTTGTTTTACAGGTTATTGTAAACTTAAAAAATCATATGATCAATGATTAGCGGTTTATACCCTTTAGTAACTTCTCCTCAAAGCTACCCAGTACCGCATCTTTTGCAAGAAAATTTTGAGCGTACTCCCGTGCATTTTGTTTGATTTTTTCAGAGTCCCCATTATCTAGACAAGCAACAATTCCTTGGTATAAGTCTTCTATGGATCCAGGATCTATCAGTACTCCCATATTGTATTGGTGCACCACATCGTATAAGCTGGTACCTTCCACCGCTGTTATCAAAGCGAGTCCGCCCGCAGCCAGAATTCCTGTCAACTTGGAGGGCATGACTAAATCCGAAGCCTCTTTCTTTTGCAAAACCAGATGCACATCGGCAATAGCAAGTAATCTGGAAAGGTCTTCGTAAGGCTGAAGAGGAAAGAAACGAACATTATCCAGTTCCATCTCAGCAGCAGCTTCTTCCAGACGCTTCTTTGCTCCACCTGTTCCTACTATGACAAATTGAAGGTCTTGCTGTCCCTTGAATCTCAATGCCGCATCCAGGATATATTCCAACCCCTGCTTCTCCCCCATATTCCCGGAATAGAGTATCACCTTATCTGTTAGGTTCAATCCGAATTTTTGTCTCAAGGACTCTTCCTTGGAAAGTGGGGTAATAAAATCCGAATCGACCCAGTTAGGAAACAGCCATTGTTTGGATCGAGCGATTCCCTTTGCGGCAATTTTCCGCTCCATACCTAGGCTGATGGTACTGACAACATCACTTTGCTGAAAGTAAAACTTCTCAAAGGCAAACATCAGGTTGATTAGGGATTTATTTTTGATAAGTCCTAAATCATTGACCACATCCACCTGTAGATCCTGCACATGGCTGATCAACTTACTTCCTCTAAGCCACTTCACCAATAGCGGATAGATAGTCAGGTGAAAAGGAGGATTCAGGCAGATCACATAATCGTATTTCTTTTTAAAAATCTCTTTCAGCCAAACTGGAAATATTCCTGCCAGAAAAGAGATTTCATGAAGGATCTTTTTCTTGGCTGAGGGATCCTCGGGAATGTAAAGCGGGCAGCGTTCTACCCTCACGCCACCGATAATTTCAGTTTTCCATGAATATTTGGGATAACCATCTGCCAATTTCCACTGTGGATAATACGGGTGGGCTGTGACCACGGTCAGCTGATGACCTTGCTTAGCCAAATAAGAACACATTTCTCCAGTGTATTTGCCTATACCTGTGAGATCTGGGGAATAATTGATTCCGAAAACTAGTACTCGCATGAATTAAGTTAAAAGCGCAGTTTGGTCAACCTGAGCGAAGTCGAGGGTAAGGAGTTAAAAGTTGAAAGTCGTTAAGCGTTAAAATGTTAAAGGTTAAAAATGTTCAGCGTTAACGTTTTAACATTTCAACAAAATATTTTACTTGAATAAATAAATCAGATTCACCTGTGTACTGGTGGAGAAAAGGTTATTTTGAGTCGGGAAATCGACGTCACGCTGACTCCCCAACTCCTGGGACCAGTAGTAGTTGGAAGCATAGGTAAAAAGCATCCTTCCTGAGAAAATCAGATTCTTCCACTGATGGTCAAATACCGGACCTGCTGTGAAATCCACCCAAGGTTTATAACCATTTTTGGCAAGGTCAGCGGTATCGTAGAAGTCAGCAAATGGCGCTCTTCTTTCAAAGTACATTCCAATTTTATTGAGATTTTCAACTAAAGATAATTCTATCATCTGCACATTTGCTCCCATACCTGCACCTACGCCCATTGCCTGATCCCAATTGGTAAATCCACCTATGGTCCCATTTGTGCCCCAAGGAGTAGTACTATTGGCTCGTACCACCCAATTCACTGATTGGGCTTGCTGAGTCATTTCAGATCGAACCTGGATTAACTTCTCTCCGGGAAGATTGAACACCTTATTCAAGCCAAGAATATAGGCTCTAGAATGAGCCGGGCTTAAGGTCAAATCTCTTAGGTTTAGTGCATGATCCCTTCTTCCAAACTCGCCATAAAACTCCAATCCAGCTTTAGGAATTACCTGTCTAAAGAAAACCGTGATCTGTTGATCTCTTCCCCTATCTGATTCTCCAACTAAATCAGATCCCACTTGCTGCTTACTCACACCCCAGAATACAGGAAAAACATCAATAAATTTCTTAGTACTAACAGAATCGGTGAATGTCTGAACAGTTCGTGTGGCTCCAAAGGAAAAGCCTTTTATCCACTTTGGTTGTATGGAAAAAGTGAGCGCATTGAGATACCTTGGTCTATTTCTAAATTGGTTTACTCGACTATTTAAATCATCTTCTTGAAATGGTTCAAATTTTTTAGATTTTGGAAGACCTGAAATCAATTGAAATTCAAAGCTGCCAAAAAAAGTTTTAGCAGGTCGGTGCGTACCGGCAGTCACATGAAAGAATCCAGGTGCATTATTAGAGAAAGTTAAAGCATTCCATTGCCCTGGTCCCCACCAAAGATTTCGTGTTGATACTCCAGCTTCAAAAGCACCCAGTTTACCAACAACTTTAGATTGACCTAATCCAATTCTAGAATAGCTACCATCGCCAAAAGTTTCAGGCTGATCTCCACGTGCCAAAGCCTGAAAAAAGTAAAAATCAACGTTAGGTCCAGTTAGAGTCTGATAACCTTCATAAAAAGAATTTTGAGCAGCATTAATTTCAGGCTGAATATCAATTTCAAAAAACTTATGGGAAGCGAATACACCACCGGATGCATAAACCTGTAGACCTTTTCCAGGGATCATTCCCTGAGGACTATACCAGTAAGGTCTGGAAGAATTTAGAAAAGTAGATAATCTTATTGGTACTACGCCCAACTTGATGGAAGTTAGATCCTTCTCGAAGGAAGCATTAGGAAACTTTATACCAGGCTGCTGCAGAAAGGAATGGTTTAAAGAATCTGACTTACTTGGAATTAGCTGTCCCCTACGAATAGCTTCTTCATAAACTGGATAGCCTGAAGGTATCGATTGTGCAAACAAATTCCCAAATGAAATAAAAAGAATAAAGAAAAATAAAAGATGTCTCAACATTAACAATAAGTTAGAAATTATTTCCATCGTAAACCTACATTAACTGCAGGATTACCTCTAAAAATACTGTTTTCTGGTATAGATTTGGTAATTATTGAACCTGCCGCAATAACACTATCCATACCAATTACCACATCAGGACCAACAAAAACAGAGGCTCCAACCCAGCAGCCATTATCAAGAGTAATTGGTCCATTTCTATATTTCATAGCAGGATCTCTGTAATCATGGTTTCCACCACAGAGGAAAGCCCGTTGACTAAGACAAACATTGTTGCCAATTGTTAAAAGTTCAAAGTTTAATAGAAAAGCTTCTTCTCCTATCCAAACATTATCTCCTACTACCAATTTCCACGGAAAATGAATATTTACACGTGGTTTAATGACCAATCCAAACCCAATTTTTGCTCCAAATAAACGTAAAATTTGAACTTTTAAAGATGAAGGAAAGGGGAATGCAGAAAGAAAAATAATCCATTTAAAAATATACCAAACAGTCTCTTTAAACTTGCTTGCTCCACGATCAAGACCCAAAGATGATTCAAATAAATCTAATCTAACTTTTGAATTCATTGGATCCCTAATTGCTTAATAAACTGCAATGCAGCTTTTTCAATAGTGAAATATTTCATATAAGTATTCTCAGCAGTACTTCTGTAATTAATTTTTGAGCTATTATTTAATTGCAACCATTGTTCCAAAAGGTTTTTTACACCAATTTTTGTATCTGATTTAACTATTCCTCCCTCACCCTCTACGATTTCTTTCCAAATATTAATTTTATCAGAAATTAAAACCGGAGCACTGCAAGCTAATGCTTCTACTACAGCAATTCCAAAATTCTCTTGATGACTGGGTAAAACAAAGGCTTCGCTCAAATATAAAGCACCCCATTTAGCATTTCCTTGAAGCATACCTGTAAAAATAATATCATCACGATCAGAAACTGAATCTTTCATAGATTGTGCATATTTACTAGATAAAGGACCGGCTATTACGAGTTTAGGAATGGTTTCAAACTTGTTTTCTTTAACAATAGAAGTGTAACTATCAAGAAGTAGATCAATACCTTTCTTTTCATGAATACGACTCAAAAAAATAAAATAAGGAGTATTTTCCTTTAAGCCTGAAATTTCAAGAAACTCATTTTTCATTTCATTAATGTAAGGTGGAGGTTGTTGAATTCCATAACCCACATTAATTTCATTTTTAGGATGGTAATCTTTGAATGATTTACAAGCCAGTTCTTTTTCCCTCTGGCACGTAAACAGAACCCCATCAACTCCGTTTACAACTTTTTTTTCGAATAGATGCCAGAACACAGAATTTCTAAAAGATTTAAATTTTCTATCAGGGGCTTTCTGAAAATAAGGATCAAGCATACCATGAGGCATCACATACAATTCTGGGTAAACTGAATTTCTTTTTTTGAACATGTTCCACGTACGAAATGTACCATAACTAGTATGTAACCATAAGCCATGAATTAGAACAATATCAAATCTTGCTAAATTGGATAATAACCACTCACTTAATTTTGAATTATATGCATAAGGACTAACACTTGCCCCTATTTTATGAATTACAAAATCATCCGTCAAACCATAGTCAATAGAGGACTTATCAAAACAAAGTACTTCATTTTTAATACCTAACTTTTTTAATGCTGGAATACTATTTCTTATTCCTTGACATGGGCCACCATAAGAGGGATTCATAGTGACTATTATTCTAAGTATCATCATTTAATTAAAATCAACATGATTAATAATGATTTCACAAAACCTTTTCCACGAATTGTCATTTATAAACTTTTCAAAATCGATTTTTGACAATTTAGGGAACTTATTAACAATATGATTAATATCCTCATAGGTATCGTAAACAGAACATAAATTGAGCATAGATAGATCTAAAAACGCACCCTTGTTAGGTCCGATAATGGAACCATGAAATGAAATAGTGTCCATTAAAGCTCCTGAACTTGAAACTGAAGATGATAAATAAGGAAATAAAACAAACTTCGACCTATTAATATATATTCGTAACTCTTCAAAGGAAATAATCCTATTTTCAAAAGTAACTTTTTTATCCACAAACCTATTTATAGAATCTTCATAAAAGGGGTCTTTGCACCTACCTACAATTTTTATAGTCCAACTATTGTAAGACAAATTAGAATTATAATATTTTAAAAAATCCAAGACACCTTTGTACGGATCAATTGAACCCCATATCAATAAATCAAAATCTTTATTTGCGGAATCTTCATTATTAATAACAGTAGAATGTTTTATCGGATGATTAATGAATAAAACATTCTCAGGTAAAGATGCTCTTAACTGAGCATAGCTTTTAGCTTCTTTTGAATGTGTAACAATTAAAGATGAGTGTCGAAATAAAAGGTTTTTGACAAAAGATGAAATATAAGTCTCACCAGTATGTGGATGAATATTATGCATTATCCATACTATTTTAACTTTTCTAATTTTAAGAACTAAAAAAGATAATAAAAACAAAATAAATTGAAAATATCCAAATTTTCTATTTCCAATATTTTCCAGCCAATTAAATATGACAACATCAAATTTAAACAAATGCTTGATAAAATCTAAAATTGAAATATGAGCAAATGAATTCTTATTTACAACATCTACTAATGTAGAATCAAATCCATTAATTAGATTTTCAATATAAGGATTGTTTACAATATTCCGACCAGCACTAACCTTGGGGGGGTACACATATAGTTTCATTCAAGCACTAATTAGATTTAATTTGCTTAACTCTTTCTATAACTGAATAGACTATCTCAGCAAATGAAATATTGAACTCCTTACGACTATTAAACCAAAATTGAATATTCTTAATAAATCCTGTTTGATATGAATTTGTTATAGTCCTGATTTTCTTCTTCCTAACGTATTTATTTATTTCCTCTTTCAAAACAGTATTTAAAAAATAGGAATTATCTAAATTAACGTCTAAGTTATCAAGAAAATTTTCAAGCCAAAATTTTTCTTTAAAAAGTGCTTCCATTTTCAATTGACTATTGCCACCAGAAGAAATAGTTTGACTATTTCTTCTATAAAGAAAATTAGGTTTATTAAGATGAGCTATTCCTTTTTCACCAATTGCCCTGTAAACAGATATATCATCTGAAGCCCAGGCTAAAGGTAATTTATAAAAACCATCATTTTCTTTAAGGTTGTCTGTCCTAAACAAAAAATCAGAAATAAATTGTTGCCTCAGAGACTTAATTCGATGCCAAATATTATCTAAAACATTTTCATATTCAGGCCAAGAAGGAGTAAGATCAATAGGCATTGAATCCTCATTTATGATGATTGATCTACAATGATAAACATCCAAGGCTGGATACCGGCTAATTAAATCATTAAAATCCTCTAAGTATGAAGGAGCTAATTTGTCATCATCACCCATCAATACAAAAAAATCTCCAGTAGCATGAACCAGACACTTATTCCAATTGTCGACAACATTTTCAGCGCCACAATTAACTTCATTCCTAAAATATCTAATTCGGGAATCACTAAATGAAAACACTATCTCTTCAACATTTTGAGGAGAACAATCATTAACAATAATTAACTCGAAATCCTTATAACTCTGAGAAAGAATACTACTTATACATTCTATTAAATAAGCCTCTTTGTAAGCAGGAATTCCTATAGAAAATTTCATTTATATTGATAAGTTTTAGACGTACACTCTAATACATATAAAGATATACTAAACATTATAACACTATATGTGACAGATGATGATAATAAATTTGTTAAGATTAAGAAAATAAGATATAATTTAGCATATTTATATTTGATAGGAACATTTTGATTAATAATTCTATAAAATATAAATAAATAAATAAAAAGCCCGAATAACCCAAATCTAATAAAAATCTCAGCATAGCCAACATCACTCAAATAAAATTCATATTCTTCATTAATTCTACTCTCATATTTACCAAAAGAAGATTCTGAATGAGAAACTCCATTACCAAATAAAATCCCAAGAGGATTGTTATCGTATTCAGTAAAAAAAAATCTATATTCTTGAATTCTAGTATTCTCTTCTCCACTATTTTGATCATTAGCTTGCTGCTCTGAAAGAGTAATTAATTTGCCAAATACAGAATCAGAATCTACATTAAAATTAAACCCAACTAACAGAAAGACTAAAGATAAAACTATACCTATCCATAAATATCTTGTATTAAATAATATATAAATAATAGCAACTGAAAACGAAAAGAAAATATACTGTCTAATTACATGAAGAAAAATCACAATAAACAAAAGACTAAATATATATAACCACTTGATTTTTCTAGTTTCAACATACCTACTTACAGCAAGAAAAAAACTAAGATGTACAATACCACTTCCCGGAATAGACAATCTAAAAATCCCACGTGAATCAGTCAATTTATCCTCATCCAAACCAAAAACTAACTCAGGTGCCTTAAATAAACCATAAAGCCAAAAGCATATATAGATTATACAAAAAAACCATATTAAATTTTCAACAAACTTAATGTTAGGTGAGAATTTTAATAATAAGAAAAAATAGATAATTGCTAAGTAGGGTGCAGTACTTCTAAATCCTAATAATAGACCTTGACCCCAAAATAAAAAAGATATTATAATAGTAACAATCATTAATATTATTAAATCTAAGATTAAGTTTCCATATAGATACTCCTTTTTGAGAAATAAAGGGAAAACAACCAACAAAGAAATGATAACGAAACCAAAATAAATAGCTTTTGCTACCTGAATATTAAACCCAACGTAATAATACAGTGAAAATGAGAAAACAGGAAAAATAATTAGAAACAGATGACTAATATTGTTTACCTTAAAAATAGAACTTCTTGGAATCATAAAAATAAATCTAATTTAAATCGACTAAAAAAAATATTTGATCCGTTATACAGCATACTAAAATTAAAAATTTGATTATTTATTAATAATATTGCCAATCTCAGCTTTAATAACTTTATCATCAAGTATTTTAAACATAAACAAGAATACTAAGAAGCCGAACAACCAAGCAAATTCTTTAACTAATAAAGCAAGATAAATATCACTAAAATCAAAATCTATCGAGAAAACAATAAGAGTCATAAATATACCAACAGACACAGGTTTGATGAAGGAAGTAAATACTCTTATTGAGCTGATATCCAAAACTTTATTGTTGAAATAAAAATAATAAAAAGACATTTGAATCACAATGTAGACACCATATCCAATGATGGCTGAACCAACCTCATAGTACGGAATTAAGATAACATTAATCAATAATGATAGCACGCATGCAATAGCTGAACTAACAACCAACATCTTGGTTTTTCCACTCGCCAAAATCAATGTGGCTACAGGAGTATTATGTAAATAAAACAATATGGTCATAACCCAAATCACTAACCATGGATACAAATCCGCATACTCTTTGCCTACATATATTAATAAAATCTCTCTACCACCTACTACAAATGGAAAGCATAAGATAGAACATGCAACGGAAGTAAATAAAGTAGTCTTATATGCAAATTTAGAAATAGAATTTTTATCATTATCCAAAAGCAATTTTGATGTCATTGGCAGTAATATGTTAATAAACATACCACCAATTGATATAATAAAAATTGTTATAGTTTCCATAATTCTAAATTCAGCTAAAACATCACTTGCATTGCTAGAATAAATACCTAGTAAGATAGGTCTTAATTTGGTAGCTGACATTTGAAAAATACCCATGGCAATAATAGCCAGACTATACTTAAAAATAACATTAAAGTTATGCCAGTCTCCTCTTGGCATAAACCCAAAAATAAGTCCTGATTTTTTACATTCTAAGTAGTATGGAAAAATCATAAAACAATTAGCTACACAAAATAAGAAAAAATATAATTCTAAATTTAAATCAAACTTTAAGGTAATAATTATAATTAATAAATTAAGAAAAGACCTTAGAATGTTTATTTTTTGTATAAACTTTATATTATGATTAGCTATAATTAATTGATTAAACACACTAGTAGACCAATTAATTACTGTAAATCCTGCTAGAATGAGAAATAAATTTTTTAATGCTAAAGCCTGCTGAATATCTATAGAAAAAATAGTCATTCCATAGAATGAAACCCAGATAAGTACAACAGTATTTAAAATACCAATAATAGCATAAAATGAAATGCTAGTTCTAGCAGCAGAGTCTAAAAGATTAAACTTTTTTTGAGAAATCCACTCTGAAAAAAATTTAATTGCTCCTGTATTCACTCCCATATCTAACAACTGCAAATAGGCATTTACAGATATGGCTAGAGAAATTAGACCGAAATTTGATTTTCCAAAAAAGTCTAAGAGTAAAGGTACAGATATAAACTTAACTAATGCGTCAAACAACTTGGCACTAGTACTCCAAGCAAAAGAACTAATTACGTATTTACTACTCATCTACTAATGGAAATTCTGAGGATTTACTTTTGATCTGTACGAATAATATTTTTCAAATAATCAACCTGATTGAGTAATTCATCTTTAGAAAAATTCCACCATTGAGTTTGTTCAAGAGAAGATACTATTTTTGTGTTGAATCGACTTCCAATAACCTTCGCAGGGTTACCAGCTACAATCTGATAAGGATCAACATCTTTTGTTACTACACTACCAGCTCCCACAATTGCTCCATTTCCAATATTTTTCACACCTGGTAAAATTATAGCCAACTCTCCAATCCACACATCGTGACCAACAATAAGACTAGGTCGATCTAACATATCTTTTTTAACAAAACCAGCAATAGGGTTATAAAGGAACGGGTGCGAGGTGAAATTTTCTTTTGGATGATTTGCCCTAAAAATTCTAATTTCAGGAGCGATGGAACAGTAGTTTCCAAATGTTACCCCACTAGGTATATTTTTTTTAGAAAAACATCCACCATATGATCCATATCCAATTGTAACGTTCCTTTCCTTACTATAAATAGTTCTAATAGTATTAGAATACATATAACCACCTTCCCTTGACAGTATAAATTTGGTTAAAGTATTTCTAAATAATTTCGGTAAAACAAAATACAAATTTACTAGAATATTGCTCGACATTTCTAAAATTATTATTAGACCTATTTACTTTTATAAATAAAATTATCAACAATTAATCAACAAGACACAAGATATAATTTATCGGAAAAATAAAGACGATTATTTTAATATACCGAATTAGCATTTTACAAATTCACTCAGAGAAAATAGTAATTATAAAAGCGAATGAAATTAATATAACAGTCCCCATAAAAGACAAATCATGAAATTATAACATTCATATATAAACAATACAACTTCATTTTGCGACAATTTAAGAGTATTCCAAAGATCCAGTCAAATTTAACTTAGAAATTATCAAATGGATAAGGACCTAGCAGGGGAAAGACGCCTAATTTCTTAGTGCTTAAGAAACTCCCTAAAATATAACACAGGTAGCACCCTTTAGAAGGATCTAATATGGAAACAAATTATGAAGTATTGTATTTTATATATGAGAAAAACCTTAAAAATTACTAAGTAGTATTAATTAATATGTTTAATTGAAATGTATTTATAACTAAATTAAATAAAAGTAATATTAAAATAGTTTAAGTACTTTAAACATAAATTATAGACTAAATCCTCCTATAAGTTCCAGCAAATTCTCTAAGCGCTACCAAAAAAGGGACTTTTCTTAAGTTGATTGCTATTCCTAGATTTTTAAAATTCAGCTTTTTCCTCTTTGAAATTAAAAATGCAGAGATTCTTGCTCCAATCTTCAATCTTCTATTATATTGATAAGGTTGCATCAATTGAATCTTATTTATAGAAAGAGGTTCTAATACAATTTTAATATCTTTTTCAGCATTCTTAAGAACTAAATCACCTTGCGATGAACGAGAAATAATCAAACTATGACCATCCTTTTCAGTAAAGTCAGGATATCCATCCTTTGTCTCCCAAGCATCCCCAACAGCTATGTCTGCTTGAATTCCAATACCATCAGGGCAAAGTTTACATCTTAGGTTCAAGTGTTTATTTAGCACTGTACCCCATGATTCATTATATGTTTTTCTGTAGACTGTACTTGTATTATCTCGAAAAGAAAAATAACCTGGCCAACCATTGCCCCTATAAACCAAATCTTTAATAGGCCTTTTTGCATTGAAAGCATCGACTATATCTGAAGTTCCTTGAAAAGACGGCATACCTGCACACATAATCGAAACAGTCAATTTAAATCTATCTTTATATATTGGAAATTCCTCAAGAAAATTCTTTAATGCAGATATATCGCATGGTTTTCCAACAAACATGTAATTCTGCGAATCTTTATCTAGGATATCGAAGATCTCGTTAAATATGTGAGCAGGAGCATACCGAGATGAAGCACATTCTAATACTTCTTCACGTGTAGTAGATATTCTAAGTGTATTTCTTTCATAATCTGCACTATCACCCCCTACCTGCATTACTCCATCCACCACTCCACTATCTAAAGCATAAATCGCTAACCCACTTATAATTCCACCAGAAGAACCTTTTGTCCTAATTTCAGTATCTAAAGAAAAACCTGACCACAAGCTCTCAATGTGCCCCCATATACTTTCATTGGGGCCAAAATTAATGTCATTAATTACATTTATTCCAGGACAAATTCTTTCGATAATTGCCTCTTTTTCAGGTAAAATTTTTTTCACATTAGGATGAATAAAGCCATCACTTCTTAGCTCCATCTCTACTGCATCCTTACCACATATACTTTGGCATAACCCGCATCCTAAACAAACTCCTAATTTATCAATATTTACAATTTTGGATGATTTCTCTAGCATAAGTTTATTTTTATGTGATAATTCAAAATGATACCAGTAGCGATAGTCATTTTTTTTCAAAGAAAATTATAACCCTATTAAGGTTGGATGACCGAAAATGCCCATATAGCTATAGCGAAGAAAAGCTGACCTAAAACTTAAAGTTAACCTTATTCTTAACTGCTTTTTGATCTTTACTCTCAAAAAAGTGAAAGTAAATGTTATTTTATTAATGATTCGTAAAGTATCTCCTTTAGACGATTTAACCTTGGCTTAATAATTTCCTTTTCACTTTTTGCAATATCCTCCGCTAGAGTAGCTCTATTTTCATAACCGTGTATAATTTCGCGTAATACATCCTCCTCACTAGAGTTTACACAATCACCCATCCACTTATACTGTAATGTATCTTTAAAGAGTCCATTAAATTTCCTACTATAGGCCATTGGTACTACTGGAACGCCTGAAGAAAATGCCGCTATGCAGGAATGCATCCTACCTCCTGTGAAAAAATCTAATCCGCTAATATAGCTCTTGGCCTCAATAGGGTTTACAAATTTTGATGGAACTACTACATTGGGATACAACTCTTTTATCTCTAATGAAACTGCATAGTCGTCTTCAACAGACATATTTGCAGGAACTACATGAGGAATTAAATGTACTTTTACTCCATTTAATTTACTAAAGTATTCAATAGTTTTAGTAACCAAAACCTTATAATCAGTCATCATCTTAAATTGATTATTCTTGGTATACCCACCATTCCATAAAAGTCCAGAAACATTTATACCAATATTAATATTCTTACCATCAAATTCCTTTCGCTCAAAAGGCATATAAAATGCAACATCTATTGACTCCAATATTTTGCTTTCAGGAAGGTGCTTTTTACTATAATTATAACTCTGTAGATCCCTTCCAATCACCTTATGAACTTTACCCATTGCATTGAATGCTAACTTTTCATTTTTTGGGCTACTAAAAGGACCAATTGTTTGAGGTAACATTACTTGTTTTATTCCTAAACGGCTAAAAAGCATTTTAGAATTTAAAATTCTTTTAAAACGTACATCACCATATATGTCAGAAAAACTGTCTCCCTCCGCAATATCGAAAACACAATCAAAAGAAAACATACGAATAGTTCCAAATCTAATAGGTTTTAGCAACATCTTAATCCAAGACTTAGGATTACCATAATCTAAACCAACTATATTATGAAATTCAATCCTTTTAGAATTAATTGAGACAAAATCCTCACCTTCTTTAGAACTACCCCAAAAAGATATCTTTCCTTTAAGATCATGCTCATCTAAAGTATCATGTATTAAAGAAAGAGCTGAATATGCTAATGCTCCAACTCCTAAATTACCGCTGTAAGGGTTGGCCCACACAATTGCTATATTTATTTCACTATTTGGTTTCATAGACAATGAGTTGATAAAATTTACCTCTTATTTATTTGATATATATATTCTAATGATATTGATGAGAAGCACGATTGGTAATTACACTTTACTATAAAATAATCTATTCACCTTAAAACAGTAAATATCTAAAAGCAAAGATCAAAATATCTCTCTCGACAATATTAAATGCTTTTTTTCATCTACAGTTCATTGCTTGAAAACGAGGGTAATTGCCAATCTTTTTCCGAAACAATAAGAGAATCTTTGGGCAATTTCCAATCAATAGACAAATCTTTGTCATTAAAAATAATTCCAGCCTCGGATGCCTTATTGTAAAAGTTATCGCACTTATAGAAAAATTCTGCTGTATCACTCAACACCACAAAACCATGTGCAAAGCCCCTTGGGACAAATAGCTGTTTCTTATTTTTATCACTTAATTCCACAGCTACATACTCCCCGTAGGTCCCAGATTCTTTTCTCATATCCACTGCCACATCAAGCACAGCCCCTGAAACTACCCTAACTAATTTAGCCTGGGCCCATTCACCAGTTTGGTAATGAAGGCCTCTTAATACTCCCTTGCTCGAAAAGGACTGATTATCCTGAACAAAAATAGTTTGGGTTTCAGTAAGCTTATTAAAAAGTTCTTCATTGTAACTTTCAAAAAAGTATCCTCGCTCATCTTCGAAAACCTTGGGTTCAAGGATAAAGCAACCCTTTAGGCGTGTTTCTTTGGTAATCATTTTTTGGTATCTAAAAGTGATAAAAGATTTTTTCCATATCCGCTTTTTAAAAGTGGCTGACAAAGAGCTTTGAATTGCTCTTGGTCTATATATCCCATCTCATAAGCAACACCTTCTATAGCTCCTATTTTCAACCCTTGGCGCTCTTCAATGACCTCTACAAATTGTGATGCTTGCATAAGAGAGGCAAATGTTCCTGTATCCAACCAAGCTGTACCTCTATTTAAAATACTTACTCCTAGCTTACCTCGTAGAAGATACTCCTTATTCACATCTGTAATTTCAAGTTCCCCCCTTTTGCTAGGCTTAATATTTTTTGCAATTTTAATTACTTCATTGTCGTAAAAATAAATACCGGGAACAGCATAATTGGATTTTGGTTCAAGAGGTTTCTCTTCAATAGAAACTGCCCGACCCTCTTTATCAAATTCCACTACCCCGTAGCGCTCCGGATCATGCACATGATAGGCATAAATTATTCCTCCATTAGGATCATTATTAGCCTGAAGAAGCTTACCGAGACCTGTACCATAAAAAATATTATCTCCCAGAATTAGTGCCACTTTATCATTTCCTACAAACTGCTCACCTATAATAAATGCCTCAGCTAAACCATTTGGATGCTCTTGAACTGCATACTCAAACCTGCATCCTAGTTTAACACCATCTCCTAACAAATCCATAAATAAAGGAAGGTCTTTAGGTGTTGAAATAATAAGTATTTCTCGAATACCTGCCAGCATCAATACAGAAAGTGGATAGTAAATCATCGGTTTATCATAGACAGGCATTAGCTGCTTGCTTATTGATAGCGTAAGCGGATGCAGCCTTGTTCCGGAACCTCCTGCTAGTATAATTCCTTTCATTTATACTTACTTTTAATTTTGGCTAAACAATTTTTCAGACTATCCTTATACGGTGGTATATTAATAGAATACGTTAACTTAATTTTCGATTTATCCAATAAGGAATAATTTGGCCTTTTAGCAGGCGTAGGATATTGATTTGAAGTTACTCCATTAATAGTGCAATCAGAGTCCATTAGCTCTTTAATATCCACAGCAAATTGATACCATGAGATTTCACCTTTATTAGAATAATGATATATACCTGAGACCCAATCCTTAGATGAAACAATACTCATGATGGCAGTTGCCAAATCTAAGGCGTAGGTGGGTGAGCCGATTTGATCGTTCACAACATTTAATTCACTACGCTCATTCATCAATTTGATCATCGTTTTAACGAAATTCTTCCCGTATGATGAATAAACCCAAGCTGTGCGGATAATTACACAATCTGGACAATTTTCCATACATCTCAACTCCCCATCCCTCTTGGTGGCACCGTATACGTTTATGGGATTGGTGGGTTCTGCCTCTGTAAGAGGTAAGCGTGAGGTACCGTCAAACACATAATCCGTTGATATGTGGATTAAGCGAGTAGAATTCTCAGCACACCATTTTGCTATAACTTCAACAGCTTTGTGATTAATTTCATCCGCCAGTTCAACCTCAACTTCTGCAGAATCTACCGCAGTATATGCTGCACAATTAATAATAAAAGATGGTTGTAAGGTGTTCAGATTAGTAGTGATAGCTGATCGATCTGTAAAAGAAAAATCGCTTTGATCTACAAAATCAAATTCCAAATCAGGATAATCTGATGCTAAATCCCTTAGCTCACTCCCCAACTGCCCGTTGGATCCTGTAACCAATATTCTTTTTGCCTGAGAATTATTCATCTATATATTGCGTTGTATAATAATCCTGATAAGCTCCAGAAGTAACATTATTAAGCCATTCGGTATTATTCAAGTACCAATCAATAGTCAAATCTAAGCCTTGCTCGAAAGTTACCGATGGCTCCCATCCCAATTCTTCGTTAATTTTAGATGCATCAATGGCATAACGTAAATCATGTCCCGGACGATCTTTAACATATGTTATTAACTTTTCAGAAGTACCAGGGACATTCTTAAGTTTTACATCAATGAGCTTACAAAGTAACTTGACCAGATCAATGTTTTTCCATTCATTAAATCCTCCTATATTATAGGTTTCTCCATTAGAACCTTCATGAAAAACTTTATCAATTGCTAAGGCATGATCAATGACATAGAGCCAGTCTCTTGTATAATTCCCATCTCCATATACCGGTAAAGACTTAGAATTTAAAACATTATTAATAAATAATGGGATTAACTTTTCAGGGAAGTGATTTGGCCCATAGTTATTTGAACAATTGGAAATAACTATAGGAATTCCATATGTTTCATGAAAGGCACGTACAAAATGGTCTGAGCTTGCTTTAGAAGCTGAATATGGGGAATTCGGGGCATAAGAAGTTTTTTCAGTGAATAATCCTTCACTACCTAAAGAGCCATACACTTCATCTGTACTAACATGATAGAATCTTTTGCCTTCATAATTATCTTTCCAAATTTCTTTAGCAGAATTGAGCAAGTTCATGGTTCCAATTACATTAGTTTTGACAAATGCAATTGGATCTGTAATAGAGCGATCCACATGAGATTCAGCAGCCAGATGTATTACTCCATCAAACTCATACTTTCTGAATATTTTCTGCAAATATTCATTATCCACTATATCTCCTTTAAGAAAAGTATAATTAGACTCTTTTTCTATATCTGAAATATTTTCAAGGTTACCTGCATAAGTTAATGCATCTAGATTATAGATATGATAAGAAGGATAATTCTGTACTAACCTCCTAACTACATGCGAACCTATAAATCCCGCTCCTCCAGTCACTAGAATTCTTTTCATAATATCTTCTTATTCTGATTGTCTATAAACCTCATGTCCACCTTCTGCCAAATGCAAATCCTTTTGCATAAGCCTGATATCAGAGATCATCATATCTTCTACCAAACCAGCTAAATCGTATTCGGGCTTCCAGCCTAATTGGGTTTTGGATTTGGTAGGGTCGCCGAGGAGCAAGTCGACTTCGGTTGGGCGGAAGTAGGTTGGATCGACTTTAACAAGAATAGTACCTATGAGTTTTGAGCCTTCGTACTTATCGACTCCCGTCGATAAGGTGCTCAGGCTGACACCAGTTGCTACTTTATACTTATCGTTATCAATAGAGTCCAATATTCCTACTTCATTGACACCTTCTCCCTCCCAGCGGATTTTGAATCCTACATGTTCAAAGGACATTTGGACGAAATCACGCACCTTGGTAGTCACACCTGTAGCTATTACAAAATCCTCTGGTTTCTCTTGTTGAAGAATTAACCACATGGCGCGTACATAATCTTTCGCATGTCCCCAATCTCGAAGTGCTTCCATATTACCTAGATAAAGGCAATCCTGCAACCCCATTGCTATCGCTGCGGTGGCCATGGTTATTTTTCTGGTCACAAAGGTCTCTCCTCTTCGTGGAGATTCATGGTTAAAGAGTATTCCATTGCAGGCGAACATATTATAGGCTTCTCTGTAGTTCTTGGTAATCCAGAAACCATAGATTTTTGCCGCTCCATAAGGTGAACGGGGATAGAAAGGAGAGTTCTCGTCATAAAATCCAGCAGCATTTTTATTCTCCGGCATACCTCCATACAACTCAGAAGTAGAAGCTTGGTAAATCCTTGTTTTTTTTTCCAGACCTAAAATTCGAACTGCTTCCAATATTCTTAATGTGCCTAGCCCATCCACATTAGCTACATACTCTGGGGAATCGAAGGAAACTTTCACATGGGACATAGCGCCGAGGTTGTAAATCTCATCTGGTTGTACCTCTTGGATGATTCGAATGATATTCATGGAATCTGTCAAGTCACCGTAATGCAATTTGAAATTCACCTGATTCTCATGCTGATCCTGATATAGGTGATCTATTCTTTGGGTATTAAAGGAGGAGGCTCTACGTTTGATCCCATGGACCATATATCCCTTTTCTAAAAGTAGTTCAGCAAGGTAAGAGCCGTCTTGTCCGGTGATGCCGGTGATAAGTGCTGTTTTCATGTTGTATTGTTAAATGTTAATTGTTAATCGTTAACTGTTAAGCGATATCGTCTTAACTTTTAACATCCTAACTTTTAACTATAATTTCACTTCTTTAAAGTTCTCCTGATTCTCCAGGAACCATTCGTAGGTTCTCTTGATTCCTTCTTCCAATCCTACCTTGGCCTTCCAGCCTGCATCAGTCATTTTGGATACATCCATCAACTTTCTTGGAGTACCATCAGGCTTGTTGGAGTCCCAGATGATTTCTCCGGTATGGCCTACGGTTCTTTGGATCAACTCCGCTAATTCTTTTATAGTCAAATCCACTCCAGTTCCTACGTTATAGAGGTTGTCCTGAAACTTATTTTCCAAGGCAAAAACTACTGCGTCTGCTAGGTCTTCTACGAAAAGGAATTCGCGCATAGGTGTTCCACTTCCCCACAGTGTTACTGATAAGTGCTCCTTATCTGCTTCGACTTCGCTCAGCATAGACAATTGTGGTTGTTTCGCCTCATGAAATTTTCTGATCATAGCAGGAAGCACATGGGAAGTAGTTAAATCAAAATTATCATGGGTTCCATATAAGTTGGTAGGCATTAGGGAAATGTAATCCTTGCCAAATTGCTTTCGGATTGCTTCGCAGGCTTTTACTCCTGTAATTTTAGCAATAGCATACCACTCGTTAGTTGGCTCCAAAGGACCAGTCAATAAATACTCCTCCTTTAAAGGTTGAGGGGCTAATTTAGGGTAGATGCAGGAAGAACCTAAAAAGATAAACTTTGCTACATCAGCTTTTAAAGATGAATCAATCAGGTTATTTTGAATTTGCATATTTTCCATCAAGAACTGATAGGGATAGTTGTTATTAGCTAATATCCCACCTACTCGTGCTGCAGCATCGATCACCACTTCCGGTTTTTCGCATTCAAAGAAATCAGCTACTTCAGGTTGACTTCTAAGATCCAATTCCTTTGAGGTTTTGCCAATAAGGTGTGTATACCCTTTAGCTTCCAAAGCTCTCCATATTGCTGAGCCTACCATGCCGCGGTGGCCAGCGATGTATATCTTTGTGGTTTTGTTCACTCTATTGATTTAAATAATAATTAGGTTAAGGACAAATTGTTAAGCGTTAAAATGTTAAAGGTTAAAATGTGGATTGGGTTAACATTTAACTTTTAACACCAAGAAGGAAAGCATGGTCTAAGGGTTAAAATGTTAATTGATAAAGCTTCACAACTTCTATCTATCATTTGTATCCTTTCCCTCCACTATTTTTAAGAACTTGTATTAATGCTTGAATTTTGAATTTTAAAATATCGGTTAATCTTAAAATCTCGCTTTGCTCAGAGTCATCAACAAAACCAGCATCCAGAGCTCTGAATGATTGGGATCTTACCTCTCCATTCGAACCCTTTGCGATGTATAAAAAATTAATAAATTCTTTATTTCCATCTCTTTCAAATCCTTCAGCAATGTTATCCATGATGGATCCTGCAGCTGAATTAAATTGTCCACAGAAGCGAAAATCTCTTGAGAATTGTTCCTTTCGAGTTAATAACCGAACCTGTAAACAAAGCTCACGAGCCAATTTCCAGATCTCCAACTCTTCAAAAGATTTTACACTTGACACGGTTAACCTTTAACTAATTAACATTTAACTTTAAGAAACTAACTCCGGCTTCTCCTTCTCCAATCTCTCAAAAACCTTCTTCACATCTTGGGCATTGTCTTTTTTGAGTACGAGAATGGCGTCGGATGTTTGTATAAGCAGGGTGTTTTTTAGGCCTAAAAACTCTGTATGGAGATTCGTTCCTATAACCATATTTCCTTTGGAATCGACAGGATGACCTTGTTTTTTGAAGTGATCGTAAATGGATTCAAAAGAGCCCATGTCGGACCAGGCAAAGGTTGAAGGCACAACCTTAATTTTATCTGTCTTCTCCATCACCGCATAATCGACGGATATGGAAGGGATATTCATAGAAAGATCAAAATCAAGTTTACCTTCCTCAGCTTTTTCAAAAGCAGTTTTTGATGTTGCATACACCTCTGGTTCAAAGGACTTCAACTCATCCAGATAAACTCCAGCCTGAAAGCAAAACATACCGGAGTTCCAAAAGAAATTTCCGCTTTTGAGAAATGCCTCTGCAGTTTCCTGGTTTGGTTTTTCGCGAAAACCTTTTACCTCTTCACCTTCTGCCTCTATATATCCAAAACCAGTTTCAGGTCTAGTAGGTTTTAATCCAAAAGTAACAATATAGCCTTCTTGGGCAAGTTGGATAGCTCTCTCCACTGCGGTGTTATAGGCAAGCTTAGAGGTAATCAAGTGATCTGAGGGGGTAACAAACAGAATGTCTTCTGGCTTTGCAGCAAAGGCAGCAAATGCAATTGCAGCAGCTGTGTTGCGTGGGCAGGCCTCAATGATTTCCACGAATCCTTCCGTTCCGGCAGAGTTTAAGTCTTTCCGGGAAAGCTCAAAATTGTCACAGTTTCCTACCACCATTGTCTGATCGCAAAATTCCGCATTTCTTTTAACTGTACTTTGAAACAGCGTTTCTCCATCAAAAATGGGCAAGTATTGCTTAGGCTGGGATTTACGGGAGAGTGGCCAAAGTCTAGAGCCTACTCCTCCGGAAAGGATGACGTTAATTGTTTTCAATGAAAAATTGGTTTTTGGTTGGAAGCTTAAGGGTTAAAGGTTAAAATGTTGAAGGTTAAAAGTTAAAGGTTAAAAGGATATTCGTTAACTCTTAACTACTTAACTTTTAACAAATGATCTGTATTAGTGTATGGTTTGAGATCTCACCTCCACAACTACGGATCGAGAGAACTATATCGAGGATTAACTTCCGATTCCGAAAGATTCGAACCCTAAAGTCTTCAGATATTTTCTATCATATATATTTCTACCGTCGAAGATCACCTTGTTTTTCAATAGCTTTCCTACTACATCCCAGCTTGGAATTCTGAATTCGGACCATTCGGTAACCAACAGCAAAGCGTCTGCATCTACCAAGGCATCGTAGGCGTCTTTGCAATAGGTCACCTTATCGAAGATGTAATGTTCTCTGGCCTCCTCCATGGCTATAGGATCGTAGGCTTTCACCGTAGCTCCCGCAGCTCTCAATTCATCGATAATCACTCCAGCAGGAGCTTCACGCATATCGTCGGTGTTTGGTTTGAAGCTCAATCCCCACATCGCAAAAGTCATCCCTGTCAAGTCCTCACCGAAGTGAGCTTTTACTTTCTTAGATAGCACATATTTCTGATCATCATTCACATCCTCCACAGCCTGAAGAACTCTCAGGTCATAACCATATTGCTTAGCTGTTTTAATGATTGCTTTTACGTCTTTTGGGAAACATGACCCCCCGTATCCTACTCCTGGGTAGATAAACTTATTCCCTATTCTTGGATCAGAGCCGATTCCCTTTCTTACCATGTTGGCATCCGCTCCTACCAATTCACATAAGTTGGCCACGTCATTCATGAATGAGATCTTGGTAGCAAGCATGGCGTTCGCAGCATACTTGGTCATCTCTGCAGATGGAATATCCATATAGATGATTCGCTCCCCACTGAGTTGGAATGGCTTATACAGACGCTTCATGATCTCCTCAGCACGTTCGTCATCCACACCGATCACAATTCTGTCCGGCTTTAGGAAATCCTCCACTGCTGCTCCCTCTTTCAGGAATTCAGGGTTTGATGCTACCGCAAACGGTAAGTCAGAACCGCGCTTGTCCAAAGCTCCTTTGATTGCTCCACGCACTTTCTCGCCCGTAGTAACGGGCACTGTACTCTTGGTTGCCACCACAATGTAATCAGTCATTTTTGTACCGATTTCATCTGCCACAGCCAGTACATATTTCAGATCCGCGGATCCATCTTCACCTGGAGGTGTTCCTACCGCTATGAAAGCGACTGATGCGCCCTGTATGGCTTCACCCAAATCAGTGCTAAATTTCAGTCTACCACTTTTGAAATTTCTGACAACAACCTCTTCCAGACCTGGCTCATAAATAGGCATAATACCTTTTTTGAGGTTATCAATTTTTTTCTGATCGATGTCAACACAAGTTACTTCGATTCCTACGTCAGCAAAACATGCTCCGGACACCAGACCTACATAGCCTGTACCTACTACCGCGATTTTCATTGTCGATAAATATGTTAGATTTAAAAAAGGTTTAGACACTGTCTGGACGCAGCTTCGCCCCTTCAGCCCCATTCTGTAGTCAAAAAAGCAAGGTAATATTCTTCCCTGAAAATAGGTAGCTACCTATTTTCACCGGATAATATATCTTAACTTATAAGATTGCAGATGGACTTAGCTGGTACTAGCTGCTTGGTGAAAAACTGAAACGGATCAAAACCAGGTTTTTTGGGTAGAAAGGCATAAAAAGTGCCTATGTATTGCTTATGAGGCTTATTCACCCGTTTCATGCTGTAAAGATAAGAAAGTGAGTAATTTTTGTACTCATTTTTTACCCTTATTTTCTAATTAAATTTTATAGTCTCATACTTGGATTTTCTGATTGTAAGCATTTCTGAGATGTGAGAAATTATGTATTTCCTGATTATAAGCTTGATGTCTGTAATAGGAATTTATTTTTTCATTCTGTCCTGCTGATGCTAATCGGCAGACAAATTCCCCCGCCAGATAGCAGGCAGGGATTACCAAAGTTGACTATACTCTACGAGGAACAGGGTCTATTGCTGCAGAGTCAGCTATTGGTCTTTAGTTGATTAGTTCATACTAGAATTATTAGGTTCAACATATTTTAACAAGTGACAAACCTCTGTAATCGAACAAAAAAGACGCTTGGATACTGGTTTAGGAATTTGCATGAGAGTCTGACTAAAGCTAGTGAATCTGCTTTTGTGCACTGGAAGTATTTTTAGCTAGTATGATTTTCTGTAATATATCACTCATATGATTAGGCGCTACTATTAACCACAATTGAGAGTCTACCATTCCCTCCAAGAGGCCCCACTGTCCATCAGACATAACTTTTATCAGGCGCTGATTGCTTGGAGCCGTAGCTTCGAAATTCCTGAGAAATTTTGCAGAGAGCTTATCAAAAGATTGGCCATAATCGTAGGTGCGTTGGTAAACCGCCATCATTTGGTCGGCACAATAGAAAATATACCTGCTACATCGAGGATTTTCGACCCGCTTGATAGAACGGATTACTTTATACCTTAACCCATCTAGCTGAAAGGAAGCTATTACCAAAGCCGGTAAATGCTGATCTATATCCAGTTCATGGTGAGCAAAATCCAGATAATCCTTATCCATATCTAAATTTAAGCATCCTAGGGACTGAGATAAGAATTGGAGCTCACGGAGCATGGCAATAGGATCAAAGGGCACAGGCTTTCCGTAAAATTTAAACTTCACATTTATTCCTGAAATCTTAAGGGATCTGGAATGGTAACCTGTTGCCAACTTACTCAGATAGTTCAAAATGTCCATGGTCAAATTGTAGCCAAACAATGGTTTAAATTTAAAAGAATATGCAAAAGAGGTTTCTGCATTGACTAGATTATTGGGTTATGCTGGGCTTATCCACTTTTCTACTATAAATTGAAATTAGTGATATAAGTGAGAGGGAGTACTTTGTAAATCCCATTCTATCTTGATTTTGTAGAGAATTGTAAATAAAAGGAAGAGAGGGGAGCAAGGGTTAATGGTTAATGGTTAAAGGTTAATGGTTTATAGGTTAATGATTAATGGTTAATGGTTAATGGTTAAAGGTTAAAGGTCATTTCCTTCTCAAAGCTCTTTTCCACCATGGCAATTGTACTTCTTCGTGGTATCCATAGGAATTATTGCCATAGCCGTAACCATATCCGTAACCATAACCATAGCCATAACCCTTGTCTATGTGTACATCATTAAGAATAGCATAAATTTTGGATACCCCTCCTTTTTCCACCAGGTTATTTAGGATCTGGGAATTGGCTTTCATGGAATATCCTTGTCGGAAAACAAAGAAGCTTATATCCGCATAAGGAAACAGCTCTTTTGTTTCTGAAACCAATCCAACAGGAGGACAGTCAAAAATCACTACATCATAGACCTGCTTGACTTCCTTAATAATCTGGGCAAATTTACCCTGAAGCAATAATTCTGCGGGATTGGGTGGAATAGGCCCAGAGAGGATTACATCCATGTCTTTGTGGCCAGTAGGTTTCACCACCTCCTGCCAGGGAATATCAGAACTTAAGCAAGTACTCATTCCTTTGTCATTTTCCAAACCAAAATCCTCAGCAATCTTTGGTTTACGAAGGTCAAGGCCAATCAAGAGCGTACGCTTTCCCATAAGCGCGTAAACTGAGGCTAGGTTGATAGAAACGAAAGTTTTGCCTTCTCCAGAAATAGAGGATGTAAGAAGAATGGCCAGGTTGTTTCTGACCGGACTCAGATAAGACATATCTGCTCTCATGGATCTAAATGATTCTGTAACAGAAGAACGGGGGTTATTTAAAACAGGAATCTTATCTTCGGATACACTACGCCCAATCATACCAATAAGGGGTACTTTGATGTCTTTTTCCAATTCTTTTGGATCATCAATTTTAGTATTGAGAAAATCCTTGACAGTGATAAATCCTATAGGAATAATAAAGCCAAGTATCATCCCAATGAGCAAATTCAGCGACTTCTTGGGTGCCACCGGTAATTGCCCCGCTTTTGCAAAGTCCAGTACGTTGTTTTTGGGCATATTGGAAGCTTTTGTGATTTCTGCTTCTGCCTTTTTTTCCAGTAGATACACATAGATATTTTCATTGATGGAGAACTGCCGCTGTATTCCCAGTAGATTACGCTCGGTTTCGGGAAGGGAATTTACGTCGATATCCAACATCCGAACCTGATCATCCAGGTCTTTGATAAGGTTTTGTGTATTGATTACGGCAGAATTTACATTTTCCTGTAGCTGTTTTTTTATATTCTGGATCTTAGTGGAATTCTCCCTAACTGCGGGACTTTTATCTGTAAAATTAGAGGAAAGTGTATTTTGATCAGCCTGAAGCTCACTATACGCCTGAACCAGTGAATTGAGTAAGGGATCAGTGACTCCCATCACAGCAGGAGCAACCATATCCCCTGTCTGGTTAGTATTGAGGTAGTCCCGCAAAACCTCGTAGTAGTTTAACTTAATCTCCGTCAATCCCCTTTCTACTTCCAGTTCTTGTATTCTTTGAAAAATGACAGACCCCTCTTCCGAAAGATTAAAGATTTTATTTTTGGTTCTGTATTCCTGAAGTCTGTTTTCAGAAAACCTAAGAGAATCCGATATACCGGAAAGCTGTCCATTAATAAATTTAACTGTATTTTCAGAGGCCTTATTCTTTTCCTTCAGTTCCTTGGCAAGGTACATCTCCATCAGTTTGTTGATGTATTCCTCTCCCAGCCTTCTCACCGGTGTCTCCAAACTTAGCGAAAGAATGGAAGCCTCTTTATTGAGGGGTGATACTGAGAGTTCCTCCCGATATCTGAGAGCTAATGTAGGAGTATCTACGAAATTAAAGAGAAGTACATCACCAGGTAAAGCTGATATCTGATTGACTACAAAAGAGAAGCCATCCCCTGCTATCTCCTCACCGAAAGAATATTTCTCTCTTTCTAATAAAGCAGGTTGCTCACGCTTGACTTTATAATAAGAATCTGCGGGATTGTGGATCATAAAATCATCATTCTGCACTGTCAGCTCAAAGGAATCCCTATCAATCACCTCAAGTCTAAATCTTCCACCAACCAACTGAAGTTTGTTCCAGTCCACTGACACCATTACGGGGAGACTGCCATAGATTTGAGATGTGGAAAAAAAATCTTCTATGAAATACTGCACATTAAGATCCATACCTGAGATGGCTGCTTCTGCTAGGGAAAAGGATTTGAGAATTCCAATTTCGTTCTCGATGTTGCTTTTGCCTTGCAGCATCCCCAGGCCGGAAGATTCAAAAAGATCCATTCCAAGTGTAGGTTCTTCATCTTTCACTAAAATACTGGATTCTACTTTGTAAATATTAGTAGAATACCGGTTGAATAGAAAAGCGGAGGAAAATCCTCCCAGGATAAACAAGAGTATAACAGGCCAGTACTGCAGGTAGTTAAAAAGAAGCACCTTGAGATCTAATTCACCATCTTTTTGCAAAGTAAAATCATTCTGCGCGATGGAAGGATTGGACGGGATATGGGAATACATGCGGAATTAATTGATTAAATTGAGAATAAGCGCAACAGCAGAAATTCCAGAAAATAACAAAGCCAAAGTCTGGGCAGTATTCTCTCCGGTTCCTGACTCCCTTACCTTCATAGGCTCTACATACAATTGGTCATTGGGCTGTATGAAATAAAAGGGAGAGGCAACAATCTGCCTATCCAGTAAATCGATCCGATGAAGTCGTGTTCCCTCTGGGTATTGTCTAATCAGCAATACCTCACTCCTCTTAGCTACAGTGGTAAGATCCCCTGCATTGGCAATAGCCTCAAAGATGGTCATCCGGTCCTGAAGTACTACGTACTTGCCTGGTTTCCTAAATTCTCCTAAAGCAGAATACCGCACCCCTCCTAATTTAACTTTGACATATAGCTCGGATTTAACATACTCCCGTAGTTTCTTCTCAATATCCATTCTAGCTTCTTCCAGGGATTTATCACGAACATAGATTTCTCCTACAATAGGAAGGCGGATATTGCCCTTCTCATCCACTGAATATCCAGTCATATAATAGATATCACCCCCGCTTTGTGCCGAAACATTTCCCATTTGGGAGTTCATCTGAGGAGGCATATTATTAAAGCCAAACTGCGTCATATCCTCCACGGTCTGGATATTTACATCAATGATATCGTTGTACTGGAGTTTATATTCTGGAATTTTATAAGTGATTAGTTCATCGTCTGATATTGGATTTTTATCCTCCAGATTCTGCAGATAAATGATTTTCTCATTCGAGATGCAGCCAAAGACAAGAAAAGAGAGCATAAAATACAAAAGGCATTTACTAATATTCATCATAAAGGATCTGGCATAGCCAATCAAAAGTTAAGAATAGTACATCAGGCTATGGGTTTAATGTGGGGTGGGTCACCTTGGTACTAGAGCAAAACGAATACAATGCTCCTAAAAACTGTTAGAACAGGGAGTCTAGTAAAACCCCATGATAACGCTACTGAGAAATAAATTGTAAATTCAAGGATTGCTAGGTGTTTAAGAGTTAAGGGCTAAAGGTTAAAGGTTATTGTCAGTTATTATTTGTTTGTATATACAAATAGAAATTCATCATCCTGAGATCTTAAAAATTGGTTTGTGCATTTATTTGCAAATAAATTATTCGAGATTTTAAAGCCACTATTATTTAGCAGTAAATAAGAAATTCCCATCACATAGTTCAGGGAATTAATAGCGTTTAAAGAACGACGATTGAGCAACTAGTCGAAGGTTAGTAAATAATATCAATAATAGCCTGCCAATTTTTTATTAGCCAAATCTGAATTGTATCACCATTCTCTATAAGGCAGGTCTCCCCCATATGGTTCTGCACCAGAATTCTCTCTTGAGAACGTGGAAGGCGGAGCTCAGAGAGATAAGCCAAATGTTGTACACACCTTTCATAGGATAGCGCATCGTTACTAAACCTAAAATGTTCGAAAAGAAGATTTCCATCTCTTAGGTAATTCACCTGTTCGAAGGGAGTGAATACCGTCTGCCCAATAAACATATGTGAATCATATTTTATTTCTCTCTGAGAGAAGCTGGCAATGCACTGGATTTTGGCATTTGAAGTAAAGAAATAATCCTTAAACCTGGGAATAACATCAAGGGGAAATGGCTTTAATAAACGTTCCTTAATTCTCAGACTATAAAAAGAGGTAATAAAATCCTCCACCACTAAGAAGGGGCTAAATCTACATATTTCACCAGCATGGATAAATTCCACCTCTATACCCTCTATGTTTTCCACAGCAGAAAAAGGGCGTACGAATACATTATTTTCCATGACTCAATATTATGAATTAGTTAACAAGAACCGAATAAATGCATTAGATTGTAAATGAATTGCTAAATATATAAGAGATCTCATTTCTGAATTAATTAATCAAGCGGAGAGAGCAATTAAAAAAGCAGAGGCTTATATCAAATAGCAGCCTCGAATGATTCACCCAACATGAAATATGTGAAACTGATAATAAAGATGCATAAAAAGATAATGCTATTGGGTAGTTCAATTAAAAACTGTGTTTTCTAAATTTTATGTCAAAATATAGCTCAATTTAATACAAGCCAACTAACAAATAATTAAAGTAGCGTAAATTAAACAAATCCATGCTTGACAAATATCTCTAGGAGCAAATCATATTCTAGGGGCTTAACCATAAAATCCTTAATTCTAGGTGAATTTATAGCTCTATTTCTATCTTCCGGGTCAATGGAACTAGTCCTTATTATAACATCATACGAAGATTTTATTTCATCACTTAATTTATCGAACTCAGCCAAAAACCCCCAGCCATCCAAAACAGGCATATGAAGATCCAACAAGATAAGACGTGGGAATGAGCTTGGTGGATCCAATGGGCGTGATCTAAGAAAGTCTAATCCCTCCTTTCCATTTTTAAAGAAGCGAATTGGCTTAAGAAACCTCATTTTTCTTAAAATTTTGCTTTCCACAAACTTAATAGCGTCATCGTCATCAATGATTAAGATTTCAGACAGTTTAAACTCCATATTAGTTAAAATCAATAGAAAAATATTAACGCCCAAGGGGCAAAACAATTACAATTTTAAATCTAAAGGCATTGATAACATGCCAATAATATAACTAACTAATTCTAAAAAGATTAATAGAAATGATCAGCAAATACCTATTCTAGATAATAAAGCCAAATATTCAAATGAGGAGCAGAATCACCATAATCTTTTATTTCAGTCAACGCTTGCTCCAGCTGTACATATCTATCCAAAGCGACCAAAAATTTATTTTGGTTAGATGAGGGTGGGAGCACAAATACCTCTTGGGTGAAATTACCTCTAAGGTAATTGGCCCATGCATAAGCAGCTTCCAAATCCGAAAAACCATTCGTAACCAGATAATAAAACGGAGATACTTCTGTATCCCCAATTGAAGACTTTGTCAAATGTAAAGAATCTTTCAACGAGGGGATCACAGAATTATCTAATGAATCCACGGAAGAGATGGTAGACTTGGTTTCCAGCAATGTCACCTTAGACCCAGTATGTACTACAGCCTGCATCTCGATATCAAAATCCGGGTATTTATATGGTTGATAGTGAAATTCCCCTTTAAAAAACACAACTTCCGTCCTACTATTTTCGGTTAATTGCTTTTTTGTGCAATTCAGCGTGCATCGTACTAAAGGATAGGAGTCGCCATATGAAACGGAATAGATTCTATTAGGGTCTAATCCCTTATTGATTAGATAGGAAACAATTAGTTTGGCTTTTTTTTCAGAGATACGTTGATTATAATAGTGTCCATGCTTAGAATCAGCATGATTTTTTAAATCAACCCGAACATCAGGATTTTGATGAAGAAGTTGGATTAGGTTGTCAAGTGAGCGGTAATCAGATTCTGTTAAGGTTTTTCCATTCTCAGTAGCCCCGAGCCTAGCCAAAACTAAGTTTTCATTAAGTTGCAAAGGTTGTAAGATGACTTCTAAGTGAGCAGTATCCCAGACAGGAATCGTACACTCCGGGATGCTTACATATCCCGAAGCTGCTATTGAAATATGCACCAAGGAATCAGAAAATGTGAGAGGAATACTGATTTCACCCAAATCATCTGTTTTGTATTCAGTATAAGTATCGGTCTCATATAATTTTAAAACAACTAAGGTATTGTCAATGGGCTTTCCAGTACCCCTATCCTTAACTAGCAGAACCATTGAATTTGATTGCTTAGACCGGGAGTTTAACACCCTAGTATCTGCTATATTCTTTTTAGAAGAAGAAAATCTGCTATCATCAACCGACTTGGCTCTCTGATGAAAAGTGGGATCAAAGACAAATTTAGCTCCCAAATTACTGAGGGAATCTTTTTTGCTAGGCATATAGACTTTTTCTATTCTACTGCCCAGAGCTTGGGGTATCTCAATAAGCAAATTAGCGTTAATGAGACCTATTAAAATAAGGAAAGAATATAATCTCTTCATATAATGATTGCAAAGGATAACCTGAAAGATTTGGCTACCTGGACAGCGAGTACATTTATTTCAATAAAAACTAAAAGCCAGACTCTAAGGCTGGATTAATCAAAAATTAACCCTGCTTTGAAAACATTAAGTTAGAATTTAGTTCGAAAAACAAAACAGCGCATTATATATCTATTAATGACATGAATTTCCCTTTAAATCCGTATGTAATAACACCATTTAAACGTAGACTTAAAACTGAAAATTAGAGTATTGAACGAATTATATGTTATATGCAAAATTTTGTAAACAAAAAGAAAAGTAACTAAAAGAAAAGCTTGATAATTGTGTGGTGATCCTGAAATTCACCCTATTTAAAAAGTATAACAACAATTGAAATATGAGGATTTACTAACATTAATTAAATACAAATAAACAACTAATAATCCAACCAAATACAACAAAAGGAATAATTTTGTAAATAAAAAGAACAATCAGGAAAAACATATTCAATAAAACATTAATAATAAACATCTTTAAGAGAATTATTGAAAATATTAATTCGTATTAGCAAGACATATTTTTTTTTAATTTAACTACCAAAGATTTGTCCCGTTTAAATTATTCCTTTTACCTTCGAATGAGGAATAAAAAGCAGATTAATGAAAAAAATTCTAATTGTAGAAAATGAGGATGAGTTAGCAGAAAACATCCAAGATCTTCTTAGTCATTTGGAATATGAGACCGCCCATATATTAAAAAATGCCACCGAAGTAATAGATTACCTAAAAGAAAATTCTCCTGATTTGATCCTGATGGATATCTTATTAGATGGCAACGTGGATGGAATTGACTTAACCAGGCAAATCAGGAAGTCAAAGGATATTCCAACAGTGTTTATCACAGCCTATTCAGATTTGAACTTTCTAGAAAGAGTAGCCAATGTTCCAAACGAAGGATATATTCTTAAACCATTTTCTGAGGAAAGGTTACGGTCTAGTCTATACCTTGCATTCAGGGCATTTGAGCATAAATCATCTTCTCCAAAAAAACGTACTTTACAAATCCGCGACAGAGGACATATCATATCCTTATTGGAAGATGAGATTATGTTTCTAAAGGCAGATGGGCTTTACACAAAAGTGTACACCAAAGAAAAGCAGTTTACTATGCGTGATATACTGAAAGATGTGATGAGCCACTTACCAGAAGAGCGCTTCATACGAGTTCACAAATCTTATATTGTAAATTTATCTTTTGTACACTCGATAAATTCCAAGGAACTTATCGTGGAAAAGCAAACCATACCTCTTAGAAGAGGCTTTTTTCAGGAATTGAAAGCTAAAGTTATAGATTTCAAAGAAAGGTCTCATTAGAATAGTTTTCCGCAAGCTCGACAGCGGCACAACTTTTTTGCTCAACTAGCCATCGCAATACCTATAAAGTGAGCTGGAGTATCTCAATAGATAGGTCCAAAGCGGTTTAACTATTTTGTGATAGGTAATTCTTCAGATTCATTTCATTAAAAAAATGATACTCCTCAATCCAAATAGAAAGGCCATATGTTTTTTGGTTAACGTTTATCTTCACCTTCATAGTAAGTAAGATGGAAACTTCCGGTATACTCAACACAGATTATAGTATTAAGCCAGTTCCTTTTTTTGGGAGTAATTCAGCCCCCAATTGTCTATAAGCTTATTCAATTTAATCCCCTTGACAATTACCCAGATTTGGGTATGTCCAAAAAATTCAGCAATCACTTGATTCCCTTCCTCTTGATGGTTGAAAAGATATTTTTCCCCGGACTTTACTGAGGTTATTACAATTTCTGGATGAATTTTACTGATTGTAGAAGCAAAACTTCTACCATAATCATATTTTCTTAAGAAGACTGCCACGAGCTCATCCTCAATATAAAATTCATAATAGCTGGTATTGAAATTTCCAATTTTAGTAACATGTCTATGCACTTTAAGTAAGGTGTTATCCTCCTTTATATGAACTTTTATCTTGGCAATCGCCAACCCTGAATTTGGCCCGATACGATCTAAAATCTCTGTAATAGAAAGTTTGGAAGAAACCTGAGTAAATTTTTCTGTTACTTGCTTAAATCTAAGTTCCTTTAACATCGTAATAGGACTGAACCTTACTAATTGTCCCATATAAAAAAAGGTAGTGTCCATTCCCTCTACAACTTTTTCCACCCGCTTATAGCCCGTAAATACCTTTCTGAAGTAATTAATCATAAATTTTTACATCTAAACTTTCTTGAAAAAACACAATCTCAAACCTACCAAGTCAAAATAACCAAATTTTAACAATTAGCATTTGACCCTCATAATAGTAGGTCTTACAGCTATTTGAACTGATCATCACCTTAAAAAGCATTGCGCTAAGAAAACTTCGAATAAAGCAATGTAGAGTACTATTAGCTCCAAAAGCACTTTGTCTCAAAAGAAATACATTTTTATTAGCTACAATAGCGCTAATGGAGAGATTTTTAGTTTTTGAAGTAGATTGTAAATGAAATGAGTACTTATGGGTCGGAATAGGATTTTCCTAAGAAGGAAAAATCTACCTAGCAACAAATGTTGTAGTTTGGGTTTAAATAAATGGCATTTTTTATTCTGATTATACGCTTCTTTGCCAGTAGGTCACAATGGCCTCGACTTAGCCCGGCCACCGGATTTGAGGTTATTAAAGGGATTAGGGGAAAATGCGGCATACGCCGAATTTTCCCCTAATCCCCAAAAACCAAAACTAACGGGCACCGAGAGAAGTCGAGGTGGAGCATAAAGGAATTTGGCTACTGGCAGAATTGCGTATATCCATAATTTTTTATTTTTTCTATTGATCCTATTAAAAAAAAAGGTAAATTAACGGTGATAATATGATATCAAAGTGAATCCCAAATAACCAAGGCGTAAGCATCTCTTTTTTTGATTTTAGAACCCATAGTTTGATTTTTTTTCTTAATCTATAGTTCTATGCACTTAAAGTGTGCTTTCCTAATCATTTCCTCAATCAGGCAATTCCTATTTCCCAAGAAATGAATACAAGGGTTAACTTATTTTTAAATCTTAAGCACTCGCAGATTCAGTCTGAAAAAAAGGTCATTTCCCCGGAAGCTAGAATCGGCTTAATTCTGTGTGCTTTATTAATGTCCAAGCCAGTCAACTTATTTGTATTTAAAATTACACCTATTCCAAACCTATAGATCCATGAAGAAAAAAATATTAGTTGTAGAAGACAGTATGATCAGTCGTCTTATGCTTCAACGATTTCTCGAAGTGAATGATTTCCAAGTCCAAGTAGCAAGCAATGGAATTGATGCTATTGACCAGATTAATACCGATAATTTACCGGATATCATTGTGACTGACCTCAAAATGCCTTACATGGACGGATATCAATTCCTGAAAGTTCTGAGGGAGAATACAATAACAAGAAAGCTACCTATTATTGCCATATCCGCATTTGATTTACTTTCTGAAGAAGAATTGCAAGGACACACCTTTGATCTTTGTATTTTAAAGCCATTTTCGCTTGATCACTTGCGGAATGATATTTTGCAGCTCATGGATGGATATGAGGAATGCATACAAAGTAATTAATTGTACTAACAGCCGGTTACAAACTCTAAAATCAATCTGTGGACTTACTCCCCAGACTGTAGTCTCCTTTCAGCACTTATTGAATCAATTTTGAGTCTAGCAAGGGATAAAATGTTTGTATTTCTTTCGTCCTGTTTACCCCATTCTTCTCTTCTTATCTTTTCGCCAAGAACATTTTTTATGGTATTTACTAGCAACTCTGGGTTAATAGGTAAGCATAAAATAATTTTCAAACTAAAGTCGAATTTGTCGCTATCGATAATATCACTACCAAGAAATATAAAAGGAAGGTTTTGATTTTCAGGTAAGCTAACCTCTGCAACTATCTGATAAAGAGTATTTTCTGAAATATGTTTAGTATCAACAAGCACTATGTCCACTTCATTTTTAAGTAACACTTCTGCAATTTCGCTAAGCTCAATTAAACAAATTGATTCTAAGCCATTCTTCCTGAATGTGGTGTTATACGTCTTGTATAGGCTTTCTCCATCATCAAGGAGAAGAATTTTTTGCGTCATAGGGGAATACTATTGAAAAAGAGGTACCAAGATTTTCTTTGCTTTTGAAGTTGATTTTACCCCCCAACTTCAATACCAATTCATAGACTATACTGAGACCAAGACCAGTACCTTTAATGCTACTTGCATTGGAAGACCGGTAAAAAGGATCAAAAATAAATTTCTGCTCCTTTTTTGGGACGCCAATTCCATAATCCTGAACTAATAGAACAATTGTATCTTTCTTTTTGTTTAAGGACAGGTTTGGTAATCTATCAGAAGTTTTGGAGTATTTAAGGGCATTCTCCACAATATTTTTGATAATATACGATAGCCAAGTCCGATCGGATTTCAAGTATACAGATAATTTTGGAAGTTTTAGGCAGACACAAGGATTTGTGGCATCAAATGAGAAGTTTTCCTGAAGTGTTTCTACTATAATATCATTAAAATTTAATAGACTCAAGTTGACGTTTAGCCTACCGTCTGAATTCTGCTCCATTAACAGTACGTCAGTGACCATTTGATTAAGCCTAAGAAGTTGAGAATTTATTTTATCAACGTGTTTTAGAGATTTGCTTTTAATATCCCTCTTATCAAGTTGGCCAAGAATCCGTCTAAGCAAATCGTTGCTACTGAAAATAGTTGCTAAAGGAGTTCTAAATTCATGTGAAGTCATCGCAATAAATCTTGATTTAAGTTGGTTTAGCTCTTTCTCGTTATTCAGCGTTTTATTGAGCTTTTCCAAGATCAATTCTCTGTCTGTGACATCCCTGGAAGTGGCGAGATAAGAATAAAGTTTCCCTTGGTTATTATAGAGCGGTTTCCAAATCATCTCTATCTGAATTATTTTCCCTGATTTTTTATGGGTAATGGGGATCACAAATTTTGGATAATTCTCAAAATCAATTGAGTTAGGAAGAGTAAAATGGATGTATTTGAAAAAATCTTTATTTAAAAGATCCTGAGGCAAGAAACCTGTAACTCTCTCAATGGAAGGAGAAACGTATCTTGTGTTCATCTGAAGGTCATGAAGAGAAACTACATCATCCACGTTATCGGATAATATTTTATAGAGATTTTCAGATTCCTTATGTAAGCTTTCAGCTTTAACACGTTTTTTATTTTCATTTACCAAACCTATAAGGTTTGCATAGCTTGACATAAATGGCTGTAAGAAATCTATGTCCTCTTGTGAATACAATTTTTGTTTATTTGCAAGTCCAACCATACCGATAAGCTGCTCCCCTTTATAAATTGGTATTCCTAAAAATCTTTTGAGCTGTGGATGCCCTTTAGGCATATTTGCATTGGAGCGGATGTACTGTCCTACCTCATTTGAAATCAGGGATAAACCTGAAACAAGCACCTGACCTATTAAGTTATCCAGTTCTTTAAAGACAAACCCCTTCTCCATGTGGCTGTCTATAAAGCGTTGAGTCTCCTCGTTACATTCCGAATTTCTAATGGCATTTGAGCGGAGATAGGGGGAGCCATGCTCATCATAAAGCACTTCTCCTAAAAACCCATATTCACTTTTGGTAAAAAAAATCAGGGTAGAAAGAAGTTTTGAATATGTCTCTCTCACTTCCATTTCCATAGAAAAACTGATCTGGGTCTGATCCAGTGCTACTAGTACCTCCTCCAGCCTTATACGCTCAATTTCGGCTAGTTTACGTTTATGGATATTATATAAGATTATAGTCACTACAAATCCTCCGTTATATGGAAGTTTTTGAGAGGAAAGGCTATACCAGTGATTACCGTCTGCTTCACGAACCAACACCTCCAGGTTATCTATCTCCACTACATCAAGAATATACTCTCTTACGGAAATAGAAGAATCAGGACGGAAGACAAAATCATCTAAATTGAAATCCTGTCTGACGGCGGACTTGCCTTGTGAGATCAAAGCAAGAAAGAATTCATTAATATACAGAACCTCGAGCTTTTCCAATGAACACATAATAAGTGGAAAAGGAAGGTTTTCTGAAATAACCTTAAAGCGTTCCTCGCTTTCCACTAATTCCAGTTCTTTTGATTTAGTTCTGGTGATATCGGATAGTCGTCCATGCAGACGGAATGGCTTTCCGGACAGATCATATTCCAACCATGTTTTATTCTCAACCCAGAGGGTTTGTCCAAAAATATTAATTATTCTATACTCCAATTTTTGGCTGTCCTGGATCCAAGAATTATGGATAAATTTCTCTACCTGTGAACGATCGTCTGGATGTGCGATCTCATACCAATAGGACGGGTTATTAAAAAAATCCTCTTGCCTCAAACCAAAATTTGAAATTCTATTTGATATTAAACTATAGGATCTGGTAGATGGATTTCCTATAAATATTAAGCCTTCAACGGTATGAAAAAGTGAATTAAATGCAGAGCGGCTGTCCCTCAATTTTTCCTTATTAAGTTTATTTTGATGGATATCGAGAATAGTTCCTAAAAGACTTGTTTCCCCATCTACAGGCCGTTTGACTGAAATTCTTACCCAGCGTAAGCCATCATTGGCTGTTATGAGTGGAAGATCCAGAGATATTTTAAGTGTAACTCCACTAGAAAGCACTTCAAGCTCACTTAGGAAAAAATCTATAAATGTATTTTCTATAAAGGAAAAAATAGACTTTCCAATGGATTGCTCATTACTAAAGCCATAGAGTCTTTCCCATCCTCCATTTAGATAGATAAACCTGAAATCCAAATCAAGTTCGAAAACAACATCTCTGATATTTTCAATAATTCGTCGATATTTTTGTTCACACGCTAGCTGTTGTTTTTTACTCTCGCGACTGAGCATCAAAAAGCCAAGACTTATTCCCAAATTCTTTAGGAGTATAATAGAACTATCAGAAAAGTAAGGAAAGGAAAAGCTATATTCAAAACCAAGCACACCCCAAACCCCCTTATTGACATAAATGGGTACAAGCAAACAAGCATTCATATTCCTAATACCCTGGAATTCAGCAAAAAAATCATACTTAGGGTCAACATTAGAATGAAAACATCCATCTAATAGTAGTCTTTCTTTGATTCGGCCTGTTTTAGCACTTAAAAGAATCTTAGACTTAACTCCCTTTAGTCGAGAATCAACATCTTTATTACACCATTCATAATCATAGCACATTCCGCCATTCTGGTAAGCATCTAAACATCTGATGATGTATGTGCAATCTAGGTTTAAGCTCTTTCCCATCTCCTCTAAAAATCTTGCAACGGAATGTTCGAAGTCATTAGAGTCTCTTAAAATCGAAAAAGCCTTGCTTGTAGTAGATAGAAGAATATCCGAATCAATCATATGGAAGGAAAATTATAACCTATTTTAAATTTCTTACTAACATACCCGGAGAAGTATGATCAACAAAAGAGAATCATTTTAATTTCGAAGAAAATGCCAATAAAAACTAGAGCCTAGTTTATTCTCAAATCCAAGCCCAGAATTGATTAAAGATTAAGTATTCTGATTATCCGCAATGATGCCAGTGACCTCTTTTACTTTGCTTATCAGGCTGGGAGACCTCCCGATAGCCATCGGGAGACGGGTGACCGAAGTACCAGTAAAGCTAGTGTTTAACCTAAATAAAGTCGCTTTTTACCTTTTACTGGTGCAATTGGGGATATAAATATTACGTATTTAATTATTTCCCTTTACAAAATAATTAAAATGTATCCAACCCGACCAATAAATGGTACAAATGAAAACCGTGAACGTACTGGATAATCAAGTAAGCACTAATCGGGGCAGGAAACTAACTTCATATACGAATATTGCAACTATCAATCTTCTGAAATTATTCATGAAAGGAATCTGAGGTAAGTTGTATCTCATTAAAATCTAGGAGAAAACTGAATAATGGATTTAACCTTACATATTTTGCTTTTGCTGCCATGTTTTATATGACCAATCTGTGAAGATCCTTCTGATTTTAACTTTTTTATGAATGTCAATGAAGTTTCTGGCAGAGTTCTGTATTATCATATTTGATTGTATGGATATACGCAATTCTGGTGGTAACCAAATTCCATTAAGCTTCACCTTGACTTCTTTCTAACAGTTTCACGTTTGTTTTGGTATTTAGGCAGGACGTGTCATGCGCCGAATTTCCCCTCTCCTCCATTTAAAAACCTCAAATTCGTTGGCCGAGCTAAGTCGAGGTCATTGTGATAATCTGGCAAAGGGGCGTATAATCAGATATAATTTTATGCCTTTCTGAAATGCAAGTAGCTTTCTAATACTAAATCATCAAACTACATTCGGTCAAAACCAATTTTCCAGGAATCTACATACACTTGTTTTTTGAAATAAAAATAGGGCTCAATTATGGCAAGCTATTGGAGACCATAATCCAGAGATCAATTTGATTTAGTTTTTGCCGAAAATATTCCAACTTTAAATCTGCCTTTTTATAATCCTCAAATTCCCCTAAAGAAACCCTATATCTCATTGATTTACTATCGAGCGGGAGAATAATCACTTTTTCTAATAATTTAGTTTTAAGGTTAGAGGTATGTTTTTCTGCTGCCTGGAGAGTAGCAAAACTTCCTGCTATCAGGTAATATTTATTTTTATGAGGGCTACTCTGGACTGAGTCTACCATACTTTTATCCTCAAACTTATGGCTCATGCGAGTATCTGATTCTTCATGTGTTTGACTAGGAATCAGCGTGGAAATAACTTCAGGAACTGTTGTATTTACTTCCATCCTATTTCCATTTTTCATATCAAGCAACGGGTATTCATAAGGTTTCGCCTGAAAACCACCCTGAAAAAACAGAATTTCTGTTCTCCTATTTAGTTGATGGTCATATTCACTGCAATTATCTCCACAATTATTGACCGGATAAATTTCTCCATATGATTCTGTGAAAATTCGGTCTCTGTTTATTCCTACACTAATCAGGTAATCTACTACAGATTTGGATCTTCTCTCTGAGAGTTTTTGATTATAGGAATGCGTTCCTCTAGAATCTGCATGTGATCTAAGTAATACATTCAGCGATTGATTATCATTCAGGATACCAGAAAGCTTGATAACTGATTCACTTTCCTGCGGTCTAATAGTATACTTATCGAAATCATAATAAATATCCCTGAGTACCATTGGTGTATTTAGCCGTAAGCGCTGCAATTCAATAAATATAGTATCCACATTACTGATATTCAACTCTTTAACCTCGTAATTAAGGTAATCCTGACCGAAGACATTGAGGTTTATTAGCGTATCAGCACGAGTCACAAAAAAACCCGTGGTACCATTTTCCTCTGTAAGAAAGTTCTGGTACGTATTAAGACTTTGTTTTTGAAGTTCTACACCAATATTAGGAAGAGGAATATGAGTCTCCGCATCTTCAACCTGTATAATTATACGCCTGACTTGTTCTTCAGGAATCTTGTTAATATAATAAATATCATCCATCCCCATACCTCCATCACGATCTGATGAGATCACCTGTAATCCTTTTAAATTCTTATCAATAAAGAAAAAGAAGTCATCTTTATTTGAATTATAAGGTACACCCATATTATGAGGAATTGAATCTATAGATGAGGATAGCAAGGGAACATAATAAATATCCAGTCCACCTAGCCCGCCCAATCCATCCGAAGCAAAGTATAGAGTATCCTGATGAACAAATGGGCTTCTCTCTGTACCAAATGTATTGATTGCATCACCTAGCGCTAAGGGCTCAGTCCAAGTTCCGTCCTTATCTAATCCCATCTGGTAGAGGTCCAATTGACCATTACCGCCAGTATAGTCAGCAGCAAAATATAGTTTTTGATTATCTGCATCCCAAAATGGGTCAGTAAGAAAATTAGTCGGTGTATCAGTTATTAATCTGGCTTTATCTGTGCCCTGAGTTTCCCAGGTAATCTGAGGAATTATCTCTTCTAACTTTCTATGCTTGGCAGGGCCTTTCTTTGGTGTGCTGGTAATAAACAAGTACATACTATCCCTACTCAGTGGCCCGGCATGTAGAGGGAAATTGAAATCTGAAGATGGATGAATCTCTTGAAGATCTCTCTTCATAGAATCATATCTACCTACATAAATCTGTAAGAAACCATTTCCTGTCCAATCATATCTACCTGATTTATAATCCTTGGATTTAGCACCATCCTTTGGCTCAGAGAACCTATCAGTGACAAAATACTTCTGAGTCCCGAAAGCGGAATATGCAAATTCTGTATAGGTAGTATTAACCTCTTTGAATGGTATGATTTCGGAAGTGGAAGGGGAATTAAGGATAGATTTTGCTTCCCATGCGGATTTGTATAACATCTGCCATCTTGGAGAAGATGTCTGATCCTGCTCCAATGAAGCAAGCGAAGATAATGCTTGTTTAGCCTCTTCAAATTTAGAATTTCCAATAAATATCTCTGTGAGGTCATAGTAATTTTCTACACCCATATCTCCTCCTTCCCTATACCATATATACCAAAATTCAGCTTCTTTAAACTCTCTCTTTTTCAGATGTGAGGTTGCAAGTCTAAGTGCTAAATAATGGCTAGGGCGCTTTTCAAAAACTTTTTTATAATTCTCTATTGCGGGATCATATTCAAATAACCCGAATTGCTTATCAGCCTCTCTTTGAATGGATTTATAGGAAACGCAGCCACAGAGGGATAGGAGACAGAAGACATATGCAATTATATTTTTCATTATAGACTAATTAAAAATACCTAGGCGACTTCAGTCTGGATCTAGGTGAAGAGATCATATATCCCAGTGAAAATTCATGTGAATTGAGCCTGCTCCATTGCCCGGATACTGGAAGATCGAAAGCATACCCGAACCTAAAATTCTTTCGAACAAAGATTTCAGCCATTACCAGAAATGCAATTTCTTTCTGAAGGCCTATATCATCCACTCTATCAAAAAAGTTGAAACTTCTTCTATAGCCTAGTCCCAAACCCAATAATTGGTCATACTGTAGAAATAAATTTCCATCAATACGTGTCATGGCCTTGAGATCATCCAACAGTAATAGACTAGGTTTAAGGGAAAAATATCCATTAAGATCGATTAGTGCCCCCGCTGTAAGGGAATAGGAACGTTTTGGTTTAACAGCCAAATCAACATTGTTTATTTGAAGTATATTTTCAAGTGCGTGATCTATAGAAAAGCCTGCATAGAATCTGTCCGAATAATACAATAAGCCAATGTTCAAATCAGGATATATCACACTTTCACCGGTGCCTATCAATGAAGGATCTGCAGCAACAGTTGGATCATATTTTTCTGATTTAATCCTATAGTTTACAAAGCCTACCCCAGCACCAAAACTTAAAAATGAATACTCTCCAACCTGGAGATGGTAAGCACCATTAAAATAAAGTGATTGGGTAGTCTGCAGGCCAAGCTGATCAGAAGAAGCGACCACTCCTAATCCAATATTATGAAGAGGGATTATTCCGTCAGCTGCAATTCCAAAAGTACTCGGCGCACCTTCCAGGCCAGCCCATTGTTTTCTATAGAAAGTCTGAACGAATACATCGTTTTTATAACCAGTATAAGCAGGATTGATGTAAATGGGGTTGAAAAGGTATTGACTATACTGTGGCACCTGCTGAGCAGACCCCTGGAATATAACTATCATTAAAACCACTACCGATAGAAGAAATTTGAAAATAGCAGAATAAAAAAGGACTTTTAGTAAATGTCCTAACAGTTGAATAATCCTTAATACCAGGCCGGAACAATAGCTTAATAAATGGGGATCAAGGACTGAATTAAAAATAAATCTGGATTCCATAATGCTTATCTTTTTAAGTGTATAAACCCTGTTTTCTCATAGACATGGTTGGACTCATCCGTCCATTTAAATGAATAGAAATACGTCCCTTCAACCAAGTTTCCACCTGTCCAAACGTTCTTATAATTATCGGCGGCGTATACTTCAACACCCCACCTATTGACTATTGCCAGAGAATTGTCTGGGAAAAGACTTATTCCTGTAATCTCCCATGTATCGTTGATCCCGTCCCCATTAGGTGTAAATACGTTCGGAAAATGAATGGAAAATTGCACATGAATGACAGTACTTTCATTATTGGAATAATCAGAGTCTTGTTCATGGGAAGTGACTGAGGTGCTATTCGCTATAGATTTACCTTCAGTGGTAGCTAGCACAATCACAGTGAGTTCCACCACTTCTCCAGGAAGAAGTTTTTCTATATTCCAGGTGAGTAACCTCTCGGAAGAATTAAAGCTGGCCAGTCCCACCGTGTAATCACTTCGGATATATTCCATCTGAGTGGGTAGAACATCAATAACTTCAATGAACGAAGCTTCAACTTCTGAAATATTTGACACGGTGATTTTATAACTAAACTCTTTCCCAACTTCTACTAACGGTGAAGACACTTCTTTTAAAATAGTGACATCTACCTCTTTTAAATCAAGAATCTCAGTGGAATCTGTCACATCTGGGGCATTGTCTGCGCTTGCTGTAACTACATTGATCATTCCTTGAGAATACTCCACTAGTAGAAAAGACAGGGTAAAGTCCAGATGTTGCCCAACCTCCAATATAGGGATGGTAATTTCCAGTGAGTCAGTGTCAAACAGTTCAAGAGATCCAGGCCCATCTACACCGAGAAATTGAAGACCAGAAGGAAAATAATCCTTCATCTTTACATTTCGGATTGGATGCTCTCCCTTATTTAGGATGCTGATGCCGTACTGAACAACATCTCCTATATTAAACAGATCCCCTATCAGTTCTTTATCCACTTCCCATTCGCTTAATGGCGGACCAAAAATTTCACCAGTCACTTCAGCGGACCACATGTCGGGGTGTCCTTCGGCAGTTGCCCATATTTTGTTAGTAATTTCCCCTCCAACAAGGTCTGGCTGATAATCAAGTAGAACAACAAACTCCCAGCTTAAACTTTCTCCGGGTGCCAAATCATCAACTTCCCAAGTCAGTACACTTTCATCATTTGCGCTAGGCAAAAATTCTGAGGTGAGAAAATCTAAGTAAGGTTGAAGTGTATCAGTAAGTATTAAATTTGTTAAGCTCAAGCTACCCACATTTTTGAGCTGTATTCCAAACCTGAATTCCCCTCCTATACTTACTGGAGAACTATTGATGGATTTCTCGATTTGCAGCTCAACTTTTTCAGTTAGAATTACCTCTACCTCTTCATTTGTATCTGTATCCTCCTCTTCATCTCTTCTGTTCAGAACAGTCACAGCGTTGCGTA
>NZ_CAXBBX010000004.1:0-384945 GCF_963974365.1 uncultured Algoriphagus sp.
ATCCCCTCTCAGCATTTGCGCGCGGCATTTCTGCCATTTTTAGTACCCAGAGCCGGAGTCGAACCGGCACGCCTTGCGGCATTGGTGTTTGAGACCAACGCGTCTACCGATTCCGCCATCTGGGCATTCGGTAAGTCTGGTCTTACACCTGACTTGGCTCCGTCACTTGCGTAACGGGATGCAAATATGAGGAAAGAATCTTTTTTCTACAAACTCATTTTTCCACTTCTTCCATCTTTTTTGAACTGAAAGCAATTGGTTTTTCTGAAAAGAGTGCTTTGGTAAATGTCCAAACGGTTTTAAAAAGCTCAGAATCACGGTATTGATTCAGCTTTTCTTCGCTTTCCCAGGGGCTGTGAGTCAGGAAAATATTTTTGTCATTTTCGTCTTGCCAAAGTTCTAAATGATGACATCCGGGGAAATTGCGGATAGATTTCTTATTTGTATGGAAGTTTTCCAGAAAATCAGCTACTCTTTCTGGCTTGAAAGTCATTCTTACTATGCGAATCAGCATCAAGGATGGAAGGTTACATAAACGACACTATCGTATTTCAATCCAAGCAAATCACCCCCATGACCATGATTGATGCCAATTTCCAGTAGCTCCAAGCTGTTGAAGAAGGCAAAACAATCTCCGGGTTCTACCTGATCGTACCCATTGTTTAGTTTATTAACAGATTCTCGACCGAATTCTATGGTGAATTTGCCTGGGTTTAACTTATCGAATACCTCCTTTTTGATATTGGTTATAAGGTTGCCATAGCGATCAACACGAAGAACATGACCTGTGATGTGCTCACGTGTAGCTTTTGGATGTCGGGACATAAGCTTTCGGAAGTTTTTCAAAGGTCCGCCGAAATCGTGAATCGCGGCCCCACTGGCAACTTTCGCAGCGATCGGTGCCAAAATATCTTTGGTAGGAAAGGTGGAATCTTTCAAGTGTATGTCAGCAAACTGTACCAGAATCCCTGGCTCATGATCTGCAAGCAAACTCAGAATTCCATTATTCGGTCCAATAAAAATATGCTCTTCCAGCTTTACGCCAATGTATCCATGGGTGATGCTTCCGGTCGTATTAAGCGACACCAAATGCACAGTCCCTTTTGGAAAATCTCTAAAGGTAGACCTGAGTACAAATGCAGCATGTGCAATGTCAAATGTCTCGATATTATGGGAAATATCGATGATGTTCAATTGTGGATTTACGGCAAGCATTTTAGCTTTTACTGCCGGTACGTAGTAATCTTTGTCCCCAAAATCTGAGAGGAATGTAACCAATGCCATAGAAGCAAGTCAATTAAAATTTATGTACTTTTGTTTAGGAGGGGTTGGAACAAAAATAGAAATTTTATTCTTCTACCTTCAAGGATAATCTAATCAATAATAAGAGTTTGGTCGAAAAAGTAATCACGTTAGAAAATGTTCCCTTGGCAGAATTTCTAGGCGAAGCCAATGAGAATATCCGGCAAATTGCCGCTGCCTTTCCCCAAAGTAAAATTATTTCCCGAGGTAATGAGATTCGGATTCAAGGCGGAGCGCCTGAGATTCTGAGAATTAACGATGTGCTTAATCTTCTGCTGGAGCATGTGGATCGATTTGGTCATATTACCCCGGAAAATGTAAAAGACTACTTAGAAGTGGAAGGTGTTCCATTCGAAGAAGCTAACAGGGATCAGGTAATTGTTTTTGGGAACAAAGGGTTGGTTATTAAACCTAAGTCTGCCAATCAACGAAAGCTGGTAGAATCTGCCATGCAGAATGATCTAGTTTTTGCTTTGGGACCTGCAGGTACTGGTAAAACTTACATTGCGGTTGCGCTGGCTGTTCGAGCTTTGAAAAATAGAGAAGTAAAGCGGATAATTATCACTAGACCTGCTGTAGAAGCAGGGGAAAACCTGGGCTTTTTACCAGGTGATCTTCAGGAGAAATTGGATCCATACTTAAGACCAATCTACGATGCACTTCAGGATATGGTGCCACCGGAGAAACTTAAATATTACCAGGAAACTCGAGTAATCGAAATTGCCCCTTTGGCTTACATGCGTGGAAGAACGCTGCATGATGCTTTTGTTTTGCTGGATGAGGCTCAAAACACAACAAATGAGCAAATCAAGATGTTTTTAACCCGTATGGGACCAAATTCCAAAGTGATAATAACAGGTGATCAAACACAAGTTGATTTGCCGGTAAGGCAAAAAAGCGGCTTAGCCGAGGCACTAAAGATCCTGAAGGATGTGAAAGGAATCGGTATTGTGAACCTGAGCGGCAAAGATGTGATCAGACATAGATTGGTAAAGTCAATCATAGAAGCTTACGAAAAAGACCACTACAAAAAAGAACAGGAAAAGGATGAGTCTGCAAGTAGAAAAAATAACTCGTGATGATCAGTTGAAGTCTGCTTACCAGATCAGAAACGAGGTTTTTGTGGTGGAACAGGGAGTGGACCCTAATGCTGAATACGATGAGCATGAAAGTAGTTCAGCACATTTTCTGGCCTGTTTGGATGAAAAGCCTGTGGGAACGGCTCGTTGGCGAATCACCTCAAATGGTGTAAAGCTGGAACGATTTGCCGTTTTGGCTGATGCTAGAGGGCAAGGTGTAGGGCAGGCATTGGTAAAGGCAGTATTGGCAGATATCCAAGCAAAGCCCGAAGCTGCCCTAAAAAGCAAATACCTGCATGCTCAACTTTCGGCTGTTCCGCTTTATTCGAAATTTGGTTTTAATAAAGTAGGAGATATATTTGAAGAGTGTAATATAATGCACTATAAAATGCAATTGGCTTAAGTATTGATGGTGAATTGACCAACTAATTATAGAAATATGAAAAAATCAATTTTTACTGTACTCGCAATGTTAACCATGATTGGTTCGGGTTACGCTCAAGAGGTGATATCAAGCAGTGGTGGTTCCACTCCAAGTGATGGCGGTTTTTCGAATGAAATTCATGTCAACTTTCTTAATTTAATCTGGTTTGGATCACTAGAGGTAGGATTTGAGCGTTATTTGAGTGATGATCATTCGTTGGAATTCAAAGGATTTATTAATGATCGTTTTGGTGTTAATAATGAGAAAAACGGCAAAAAGTACAAGACTAATTCTGTGCAGGCTTCAATGAATTTTTACTTTGGAGATGGTGATAACGGCAGATTCTTTCTATTTCCTTTAGCTAAACTTCGATTCGGAGATTTTGAAGAGCCTGCAGATGGTGGAGGAGTTCAAACCACGGATATGACAGCATTTATACTTGGCGCAGGAGCTGGATACAAATGGGAATTGTCAAAAAACTTTGCTTTTGGGCCTTTTGCAAGTGTAGGACGTAACTTCAGTGATGATGTTTCTGACCGTTTCAGTGGAATAGAATTCAATGCAGGGTTTAACTTGGGGTATAGATTCTAAGATCTCCCATGCCATCGAATAATTATACAGGGCCCTTTTTGGGCTCTTTTTTTATGCTAAAAATTTTACCAATACAGGTGTTTTTGGCAAAATAGCCTGTGATAAAAGTCCTTGATCATTGATGGTTTGAGCTTTGTGATATCTGTTTCTTTGGGGTGAATAATGATTTTACCAACAGCAAAGTAATCAAAAAGAGAATGGGCCAATTAAAGGATTTATGCTGTTTGAAAACTAGTGATACATAAACGCTGGATTATTTTCCTTCTGTATTTTTCAAAAAAATAAAGTAAATTAATTCTTTAATTTTTTGAAGATGAGATTTGCTGACTTTCCATTTTTACGGTACCTACCATTCATTTTGATAGGGATTTTTATTGGCCAATCAAATTGGTCACCCAGTTTTATGTCATTGGCACTCGCTCTTAGCCTGCTATGGTTAGCCTATTTGATTGTGATTGTAAAGCTAGAAAATGGCAAATCGAAGTTTCAGCCCGGTTATTTAGCTTATGTAGGTTTGATATTATTTGGTGCCTTACTGGTTCAAAATAAACTGGTTCAAACTGATTTCAATACAGAGATACTTCATTCAGACAGCTATCTCGCTGAGGTGACGCTATACGATCAGCAGAAACCTAATTCATTTGAAAACCTGTTGGAAGTAAAATCAATTTTAGTCGACGGGGTATGGAAGGATGCTCAGGTTAAAGTCTTGATTTATCATCAAAATGAGCAAGGACTTGAGCCGGGGCAAGTTCTTTTGGTCAAGAAAAATCCGGAGCAAATCACTCCTCCGCTCAACCCCTTAGAGTTTGATTATAGACAGTATTTGGAGAGGCAGGGGATTCACTTTCGCCAGTTTTTAGGCAAGGACTACCAGGTAGTTGATTCAGCTAGGACTAGCGTTTTTGACTACTTTTTGGTGCGTTTGAGACACGAAATCGGCGAGATGCTCAAATCTAAAATTCCCGATGAGAATTCTGCTCAAATTGCTCTAGCCTTGCTCTTGGGGCAAAAAAAGGAGCTAGATCCAACAATTAAAGAAGCCTACACTCAAGCTGGTGTGATGCATATTTTGGCAGTTTCAGGACTTCATGTTGGGATTATTTACGCCCTGTTTATTTTGATTCTCAAGCCTCTCAAATTGAAGAAGGAAAGGGCTAGGTTATATCTTCTTGTCGTCATTCTCATAATCTGGCTATATGCCTTCCTGACTGGATTGTCGCCATCGGTGGTTCGAGCTGCTACCATGTTTTCGTTGCTAACCTTCGGTCAGATGCGTGAGCGGCCTCCTTCGATTTACAATATTCTTGCTTTTTCGGCGATCCTGATGATTACTATAAATCCTAATGTGATCTATGAAGTTGGATTTCAGCTTTCGTATCTAGCAGTGCTAGGCATAGTGATGATTCAGCCTTTGATTTTGAATCTATGGTTGCCGAGGCATAAAGTTTTGGAATATATCTGGCAACTCACTTCTGTGAGTGTAGCTGCACAGTTGGTGACTTTTCCTCTTTCTATTTATTACTTTCATGTCTTCCCAACTTACTTTTTGCTAGGTAATCTCCTGATACTTCCGCTAGCTTTTGTGATCATGCAAGTCGGTGTTCCGTTGATGATGCTTGGATGGATTCCTTTATTAGGTGAAGTGTTAGGTTGGGTTTTAAGCTGGTTGATCTGGCTTCAAAATTGGATTGCTGAAGCTATACGAGTGATTCCCGGAGGGAAATTAGATAGGCTTACCATTGATTTTGCCGGAATGCTTGTGGTGTGGGGAATGCTTCTGATTATTGCGGCGTGGGAGTTTGGTTCGAAAAGAAAATTGACTTGGATAGGTTTGAGCATTTTATTTTTGTGGGCTGGTTTTCGATTCAATTCCGAACTTCAAAAACCTTTCAGAGAACTGATGATTTATCAAGGCAAGAAATCTCAGTTGCTTGATTTTTCTGTTTCTGGAGAAACTTATTCCTGGAATCAAGGTTTGGATGGAGGAGAGATCAGCTATTCTGTGGAGCCCTATCGAATTCATAATCAATTAGCTCAATTTCCAACTTCATTAATCGCACAGGAGCTAGATTCTGGGAAACTAGAATTCATTAGCGCCGGTTTTACCTTTGATCCAACCCATAAAAAACTCTGGTTTCTAGCTCCTCCAAAATTAATTTATAGTTGGTCAGAAGGTAAATGGGTTGCGATGCAGACTAAAGACATGTTAGAGATTGATTCCTTAGCGTACCGAATACTTTTCTGAGTCAGATTTTGCAAACCCTGCTATTGAAACTAACTTGATCCCAAACCCAAATTGCGATACAAATGAGTGCTGTACTTACAGAGATCACTGATAGAATTGGAATCATTACACTGAATAGGCCGGAAAAGCGTAATGCGCTGAGTCCAGAGTTGATAGCAGGGTTGCACGAGGCTTTTGAGACGATGAATTCCAATGACGAGGTGAAAATCATTGTGCTTCGATCTACTGGAAAAGCATTCTGTGCTGGTGCAGATTTGGCCTATTTACAGCAGCTGCAAGATTTCTCCTATGAAGAAAATCTGGAAGATAGCCGTAGATTGATGGACTTGTTTAATTTGATTTACTGTCTTCCCAAAATCGTGATAGCAGAGGTACAAGGCCATGCCTTGGCGGGAGGATGTGGCTTGGCGACGGTTTGTGATTTTGCATTTGCAGTGCCTGATGCACTTTTCGGATATACTGAAGTGCGTATTGGCTTTGTGCCAGCATTGGTTTCTGTCTTTTTGCAAGAGCAAATTGGTGCTGCCAAAACCCAAGAACTATTACTTTCCGGAGAGTTTATTACTGCCAGCAAAGCTGCAGAACTCGGTTTGATTACAGGAGTGGAGCCAGCAGAGTTTTTGGGGAAATATGTGATGGAATTCGCTATAAAACTAATTACCCAGAATTCTTCCTTTTCCATGGGGAAAACCAAAACACTATTGCGGGAGCTAAACCAAGAAAGCAGAAATAAATCTCTAGAGCTAGCTGCTGAAACTAACGCCAAAGCTCGAGCTCATGAGGACTGCAAGAAAGGTATTGCTGCTTTCTTAACTAAAAATACGCCAGCTTGGTAAATGCTGAATCGGGCTACAGAAATCCTACATCAAGTATTTGGTCACGCTGATTTTCGGCCTGTCCAGAAAGAAATCATCGAGTCAGTTCTGACTGGAAAGGACACCCTTGCGCTTTTGCCAACAGGAGGAGGAAAGTCACTTTGCTATCAGATTCCAGCGCTGACGCAGGATGGAATTTGCCTTGTTGTGAGTCCGCTAATAGCCTTAATGAAAGATCAGGTGGATGGGTTAAAGGCGAAAGGGATTAAGGCAGCAGCGATTTACTCTGGGATGAGTTATCGGGAGATTGACCGTACACTGGATAATTGCATCTATGGAGACTACAAATTCCTATACGTATCTCCCGAACGATTGAAGGCGGAACTCTTTGTGGAGCGTTTTCGGCAAATGAAAATCAATCTGATCGCAGTCGATGAGGCGCATTGTATTTCCCAATGGGGCTATGATTTCCGCCCGCCATATTTGGAGATTGCTCTGATACGACCTTATCACCCGAAAGTCCCGGTTTTGGCACTGACAGCTTCGGCTACTCCGCAGGTTTGTGCCGATATCATGGAGAAGCTGGAGATGAAAAAGCCGGCAGAATTCCATCAGAGTTTTGCCAGGGAAAACCTTAGTTACTCGGTTCGCCTAGTAGAAAACAAATTAGAAAAAGGGCTGGAAATACTCAGCAGAATCGAAGGGACTGCGATCTGGTATGTGAGAAATAGACAAGGGACACATCAAATTGCGAAGGCATTGAGCCAATTAGGGATCTCAGCTTTAGCTTATCATGCTGGCTTGTCCATGCTGGATCGTGCGAAGCGTCAAGAAGCTTGGATGAATAATGAAGTGCGTGTGATGGTCAGTACCAATGCATTCGGGATGGGAATTGACAAGCCGGATGTCCGGGTGGTTATTCATAGCGATTTGCCGGAAAATGTAGAGAACTACTATCAGGAAGCTGGCAGGGCAGGACGTGATGAAGCGAAAGCATATGGGGTTTTACTTGTCAATAATCAGGATTTCGAGACTATACTCCAACGTGCTGCCTTGGTTTATCCTCCACTGGATTTTGTAAAAAGGATTTACCAGTGCCTTGCTAATTATTACCGGATTGCTGTTGGTAGCAATATGCTGAGCAGTTATGATTTTGAGTGGAGTGAGTTTGCGAATACCTATGAACTGGGGGTTTTGGAGACTTTTTATGCACTGAAATTATTGGAAGAGGAAGGTTTTATAGGTTTGAGTGAAAGCTATTATTCTCCCTCTAAAATTCATTTCACAGTGGATCCATCCCGCTTGTATGAGATTCAGATTGCTTACGCAAAGCTGGATCCTGTGGTAAAAATCATCATGCGGACCTACGGTGGGAATGTCTTTTCCGAATACATCAAAATCCAGGAAGCTAAACTTGCCAAGTCACTGAATCTTTATGAAAGTGAGGTGATCAAATCACTGAAGCAATTGGAGCAATTGGAGGTGATGGTGTATGATCAGCGCAAGGATAAACCTCAGATTACCTTTTTGACGCCACGTTATGACGCCGGGAAATTGCCGCTAAATTTCAAACGAATAGAACTTCGAAGAGCATTGACTTTGGAAAAGGCTAAAAGCATGGTTGCGTATGGTCAGCAAAATGAACTTTGTCGGACACAATTCATTCAGGAATACTTTGGTGAAAGCACAGATCATGAATGCGGAGTGTGTGATGTTTGCATCGCAAACCGTAAGGCAAATGACCCGGAAAAGGCTGAGAATAAGCTTAAAAGTAAAATTCTGGAAACTTTAAGCAGCACTGGCGAGTTGTCAGAGAAGCAGATCTTTGAACGTATTAGGCTTCCTGCCTCTCAAAAAAATCTTCGTGTATTGCGCATTTTGCAGGATCAGGGATATATTACACAAGCGAGGTCTGGCAACTATGTAATTTCAACTCATGAGTAATTTTCTTGACGATTTATTCAACAAAGTATTTAAGTCTTCGGAAAGGACTCCTATGACGCACAAGGAAAATATTGTGCACAAGGAGTTGGAGATCGAAGATGCGAGAAAATGGATGGACTCTAATGAAGGTAAAGAGTTGATAGCCAGGATTGCCAAGTCGTATCATTTCAAAACTATCCAGATCGAAGAGCGCCCGCAGATTCATATTTTGGATTCTAAGTACGCTAGAGGTTTTGCCATAACTTATGATGATCCATTAGATGAGCAAACATTTTCCTTGCTTTTCTTGGCTTTTGCGCAGCGTGTTCTAGCTTTGGGATATAGGCAAGTGAGTTTGGATAGGAAAATGGAAGAAATAAACGAGCAGGTGAAAATCACTGATAAGTATTATTTCAAACCTCCGCTCAAAGCACTTGGCAAGAATGAGTTGATTTCTCAGTTATTTGGCAATATTGCTATAGAGAAAATCACCGTAAATAACCAGCCCAATTACCTCAAGGTGCTAGCGACGTTTTATTCGGATAGGCTATACCAGGATCCAGAACCTTTCGATCAATTTCTTGATCACATATTTGAAGCAACAAATGATGGATAGAATTACATTAAAAGAGCAACTAGGCAGATATCGGACACCATATGAGGAAGAGGCGAGTTTTATTCAATGTTTTTTGGATTTGACGGAAGACCCGCTTGCTTATGAAAGAGCCCGCTTGGAAGGCCATTTCACAGCTTCTGCTTGGATAGTGAACCGCAAGCGTACGCATACTTTGCTTACACTTCACCGCAAACTCGGCAGATGGCTTCAGCTAGGTGGGCATGCAGATGGAAATGAGGATTTACTGGAAGTCGCCATGAAGGAAGCTGAGGAGGAAAGTGGATTGAAGAGTCTGGAGTTTGTGGACAAAACGATTTTTGACTTGGATAAGCATATTATTCCAGAGCGTCCACATGTACCTGAGCACTTTCACTACGATGTGCGCTATATTTTGGAGGCAGACTTGTATGAGCCATTGATTAAAAGCGATGAGAGTATTTCTTTGGCTTGGGTAGCATTTGACTCAGTTCAGGATGTGATCGGTTACAATCCTTCTATTCTACGAATGCTTGAGAAAACCAGTAAATCAGAAATTCTTCTTTGATGATTAAGTTTGACCCTGCGCAGTTAGAGCGCGAGATCACATTTTCCTTACCTATTCAGATTAGATTCTCAGATATTGACGGCTACATGCATGTCAATAATGGGATATATTTCAATTACTTCGAACATGCCAGAGCGGTTTTCTTGGAGCAGGTTTGTCAATGGGATATTATGAAAGTAGGCTGTGTGGTCGGCCGAATTGAAATGGATTATTTCCGGCCTATTCATGTAGATGATACCCTCAAAGCCTTGGTGAAATGCAGTAGAATTGGAAATTCCTCCTTTGATTTAGAGCAATATTTGGTGGGAGAAACGAAGACTGGAGAGCATTATACATTTGCAAAAAGTAAATGCATACTGGTCTCTGTAGATATGAAATCGATGAAGCCCATGCCGCTTCCAGAAAACTATAGGGCAAAACTTCAGTCCAATTCCTGATTTCAAAGACGCAATCCTTATCTTTGCGCAAAATTTAAGCTGTGAAAAAACTTTGGATAATTACCTTGCTATTGGCAGGATTGATGGGCTGTAGCCCAAGTGAAGAGGAATTGGTACAAGAGGGAATCCTTCAAATGGATGCTCAAAATTGGAGTGGAGCAATTACGCTTTTTGACCGAGCGCTTGAGATCAATCCGGAAAATGCACTGGCTTTGAATGCAAAAGGAGCAGCTCTTTTTCAGGAAGAAAAATTTGAAGAAGCAGTTCCTGTTTTTACTGCTTCAATTCAAGCAGATTCCGCTAGTTATAAGGCATGGTTCAACCGTGGAAATGCTAATTTGAAACTGGAGAACTTTAAAAATGCAGTGTCTGATTACAACATGGCTACTTTGCTTGATCCATCTCAAACAGATATTTACTACAACCGTGGACTGGCTTTGTTAGGCTTGGAGGAATACGAAGATGCACTACTCGATTTTGACCAAGCACTTAAAGTAGAGCCAAACCAAGCACTTGTTCACTTCAATCGTGGAAAAGCACTTTTAGGAAATAATGATCCAGGAAATGCAATGAAAGCCTTAACTGATGCGATCAATTTGGATGGGAAAAATGGCGCTGCCTATTACTTACTTGGCGTGACAAGAATGTCCGCTTTGGGAGAATCTGAAAAAGAAGAAGGATGTGCAGATCTTAAGATGGCTCTTCAACTTGGATACACTGAAGCTAAAACTTGGATAGACGATTTCTGCGAATAAGATGGCTTTGATTGGGCAGGACATATCGCAAGCAAAAAGAGTCCTTGATGAGGGTGAGTTAGTTGCTATTCCTACCGAGACCGTCTATGGTTTGGCAGGAAATGCACTGAATCCTGTGGCTGTAGCATCGATTTTTGAGACGAAAAACCGCCCAAGTTTTGACCCCTTGATTGTTCATATTCCTTCTCTTGACGTAGCAGAGAACTATGTAATTGACATTCCTGATCCGCTCCGAAAACTTGCCGAGCAATTCTGGCCAGGTCCTTTGACTTTGCTTCTCCCGAGAAAAAACACTATTCCTGACATAGTTACTTCTGGTTTGGAACGAGTTGCAATTCGTGTACCTGATCATTCCTTGACTTTAGAATTACTATCTCAGTTAGATTTCCCTCTAGCTGCGCCGAGTGCAAACCCTTTTGGATACATTAGTCCTACTTCCCCACAGCATGTAGATGCTCAGTTGGGAGAAAGGATTTCTTATATTTTGGATGGAGGAAAATGCAGGGTAGGCTTGGAGAGTACTATAGTAGGAATGGAAGAAAACGAAATTGTGGTTTATCGTCTCGGGGGATTAGAAATTTCGGAAATTGAACGTATTGTGGGGGAAGTGACTGTGAAAAGCCATAGCTCGTCCAATCCTCAATCTCCTGGCCTTTTAGAGAGCCACTACGCGCCTACGAAGCCTTTTATATTAGGTAACCTGGAAGAATTGATTGCTGAGCGCAAAAGGCAGGGAATTGACTTTGCTGTACTTTCTCTAGTTCAATCCTTTCCAGCTATTCCAACAGGAAATCAAATCGCTCTGAGTACTAAGGGAGATTTGAAAGAGGCGGCTACGAATCTCTTTGCTGCTATGAGAACTTTGGATGCGTCCAATGCTTCTGTGATTTTGGCAGAATTGATGCCTGAGGAAGGCTTGGGAAAAGCCATAAATGACCGCCTAAAGCGTGCTGCAACGAAGGGGTAATTAACCATTGCAGTATTTCTTAACAAATTGATCCTGGGCGAAAGTCGATTTTTGCCGTAATCTTTGATAAATTCACACCTGATTTTTATCTATTTAATTAATCAAAAGCTATTAACCTTACTATGAACTCTAGAATCAAAAATGTAGATAATCTTAGTTTCGAAGGCAAGAAAGCACTCGTGAGAGTGGATTTCAATGTTCCTTTGGACGACCAACTGAATGTGACTGACGATACCCGTATCCAAGCTGCACTACCGACGATCAATAAAATATTGAATGATGGCGGATCTGTGATCTTGATGTCTCACTTGGGAAGACCAAAATCTGGACCTGAGGATAAATTCTCATTAAAGCATATCGTAGTTGCTTTGGAAAAAGCTTTGGAAAGAAAAGTAAAATTTGCCCAAGACTGCATAGGACAAGAGCCGGAAATGCTTGCAGAAGGTTTGAAGCCTGGTGAAGTGTTGCTTTTGGAAAATCTAAGATTCCACAAGGAAGAAGAAAAAGGAGATAAGGATTTTGCAGAGAAGCTTTCCAAACTTGGAGATGTCTATGTGAATGACGCCTTTGGTACAGCACATAGAGCGCATGCTTCTACAGCAGTGATTGCTCAGTTCTTCAATGATAAAGTTTGCGGATACCTAATGCTTTCTGAGTTGAAAAATGCAGACAAAGTGCTAGGTAATCCTGAGAGACCTTATACGGCAATCATGGGTGGTGCTAAAATTGCTGACAAGATCTTGATCATCGAGCAATTGCTGAACAAAGTAGATAACCTGATTATTGGTGGTGGTATGTCCTATACTTTTGCCAAAGCACAAGGTGGAACAATCGGTGATTCTTTGCTTGAAGCTGATAAAATGGATTTCGTTCTTGAACTGATGGAAACCGCAAAAGCAAAAGGAGTTAATCTTATCCTTCCGGTTGATACAGTGATTTCTAAGGCTTTTGCAAATGATGCTGAGCAGGGAATGGCTAACAAAGGCGAAATTCCTGATGGATGGATGGGCTTGGATATAGGACCAAAATCCCGTGAATTGTTCTCTGAAGTAATCGCAAATTCAAAGACTATCCTTTGGAATGGCCCAATGGGTGTTTTCGAAATGGATTCTTTTGACAAAGGAACAAAGGCTGTCGCTGAGGCGGTAGTAGCTGCGACCAAAGCTGGCGCTTATTCTCTAATCGGTGGAGGTGACTCTGCAGCTGCGGTTAATAAGTTTGGATATGGAGATGATGTATCCTTTGTATCTACTGGTGGTGGAGCATTGCTAGAGCATATGGAAGGCAAAGTGCTTCCAGGTGTTGCGGCTTTGGAGCCTTAAAAATTTCAGACATTTATTTCAGACCTTCGGAGTTATTAAAACCCCGAAGGTCTTTTTTTTGACTTTTTAAACTGCAACGAATACATATTTTAGGATATTCAGAATTTCACTCAAATTCCAAATTTCAAATCATGAATTCTGAATTTCGAAGTGGGGGAGAAGTTAAAACGCTACTTCCACCAACACAGGAAAGTGATCTGAAGGATATTTTTTTCCATAATTATCAGTCAGAATCCCATGACGAATCACTTTGATATCACCTTTTACAAACACGTGATCGATGATTCCATCAGGCATTTTCTCCCAGTCAAAACTTGTAAATGAGCCTCTTGGGCCATAAGATGGGATTTCAGAAATTAGTCTGGCATCTTGCCAATCTGGATTTGAAGTGATAGTAGAATATGCTGAGTTATCAGGTTTTACATTGAAGTCTCCCATAAGAATTGCCGGTGCATTTTCTTTGTTGATCAAAGACACTTGTGCCATCACCAACTTGCTACTTTCTTCCCGTGCTTGCTGACCGATGTGATCGTAGTGAATATTGAAAACATAGAAAGTTTTTCCGCTGGTATCCTTGAATTTGCCCCAAGTACAGATTCTATTCAGCGCAGCATCCCAGCCCTTGCTTGGTTTCTCAGGAGTTGGTGAAAGCCAAAAAGTGCCTTGATCCAGCATTTCAAACTTCTTCGGGTCGTAGAGAATTGCTGCGTATTCACCTTTCTCAGTTCCATCATCGCGCCCCACACCAATAAATGAGTAGCCAAGTTCTTTGGTAAGATCCTTGAGTTGGTTATTTAATGCCTCTTGTACGCCAACGAGCTCGATTTGGTGAAATTGAATCAAGCTTGCCACATGCGGAAGGCGATCTGCCCAAAGATTTCCTACATCGTTTGGATTGGCGTATCGGATGTTGAACGTAGCGAAATTATGGGTTTGGGCGACAGAAATCGAATTAATTCCTAGGTTTAGAGCCAGCAACAAAAGGCTTGTTTTTAATAAACTTATCAGGGTTTTTGTCATGAATTCAGAACTTATTCTTGAAAAATGGTTTAAGTATTTAAAATTGAGTCATAATTTCATCAAATGAAATCGAACATCGAGAAAACTTTTCAAAGAAGAGTATTTCTTAATATGCAAGATACCATCCCGAAATATTGGGACAGGCGTGTGGCCATTAAAAATCAAATTAAAAACACATGAAGACCTTTTATCCCAAAGACCTTACCACTCAAGAATTTCATGGATTGCTTCAAGGGGCAGTAGCACCGCGACCTATCGCTTTTGCCAGTACGATAGATAAAGCTGGGAATGTGAATCTGAGTCCTTTTAGTTTTTTCAATTTGTTTAGTACCAATCCTGCGATTTTGATTTTCTCGCCTTCACGTCGTGTTCGAGATAATACAACCAAGCATACGCTCGAAAATGTGTTGGAAGTGCCTGAAGTGGTGATCCATGTAGTTCATTTTGGTATAGTAGAGCAGATGTCTCTAGCGAGTACAGAGTATGGAAAAGGTGTAAATGAGTTTGATAAAGCGGGGTTCACCCAAGTGAAATCAAACGAGGTGAAGCCGCCGAGAATCAAAGAAGCGCACGTGGCTTTTGAGTGCAAAGTGAACGAGGTAAAGTCGCTGGGTGATAGTGGAGGAGCTGGTAATTTGGTGATCTGCGAGGTGCTGGTAGCACATGTGAATGAAGCGGTCTTGGACGAGATGGGAGTGATTGATCCTCGCAAATTGGATGCTGTGGCCCGATTAGGAGGTAATTGGTACAGTAGAGCTAGTGGTTCCTCTCTTTTTCAGATTCCAAAACCGCTACGGACTTTAGGGATAGGAATAGATCAAATGCCTGCCGATGTTAGAAACAGCACCATTTTAAGTGGGAATAATTTGGGGAGATTAGGGAACGTGGAAGTACTTCCAAGCCAAGAGGAAATTGAGACTTTTGGTCAAGGATCCGAGATCCAGGAAATGAGACTTCGCTTCAAATATGACCTAGACTCACTTCAGGACCATTTACATCTTTTGGCAAAGGAAGCTCTGGATGAAAATGATGTGGAGAGAGCTTGGTTGATCCTTTTACAAAAGTCATAAAAAAAGCGGCCTAAGCCGCTTTTTTTATTTGATGATGAATTCCTGAGGCATTCTTACTTGAATCCCTTCGTAGGATTTCAATTTCTCGACTTGCTTGATAAGTTCATAGTTAGATCCCAACTTACTCTGAAACATTTTGATTTGTACGCTTTCGCCCAAATCTTCCATGATCGTTTCAAACCAAGGTTTTTTGGTAGGGTAATAAACTACTCGGTAGTCATCTCCAGCTCCAATTCGTGATGCAGCAAGATCGATGGTGGTATTTAAACCTCCGAGCACATCTACCAGGCCTCTTTCTTTGGCCTGATTTCCTGTCCAAACTCTACCTGAAGCTACCTCTTTCACTGCCTCTGGAGACATTCCTCGGCCTTCAGATACTCTGGTGATGAAAGTCTCATACCCGTCTTCTACGGTGTTTTGTATGATGTTTCTTTCCACTTCTGTCATTGGTCTTGTAGGATTCATGAAGTCTGAAAGCTCCCCAGTTTTCACAACGTCCGTAGTAATGCCTAAATGCTTATTCAGTAGCTCCTGTGCGTTGAACATCATGCCGAATATCCCGATTGAACCTGTAATGGTATTTGGCTGAGCGACGATGGTGTCTGCTGGAGCAGAGATGTAATAGCCACCTGAGGCTGCTACTTCACCCATAGATACGTAGACTGGCTTGGCTTTTTTGGCTTCAGCCATTTCTCTCCAGATCACCTCCGAAGCTACCACTGATCCGCCAGGAGAATTCACTCGAAGTACGATTGCTTTGATGTTATCATCTTTGCGAGCCTTGCGTATTTCTTTTGCAAATTTATCTGAGCTAATCACGCCATCGGCATCTCCTCCTACAATCTCACCTTCTGCGATGATAACAGCAATTCTATTTTTGGAAGTGAGGTTCTTGGATTTTGCCGTTTTATTCAGGTCGGTTGCGTTGATAGTTTCAATATCATCCTCTTCATCGACTCCAAGTTTCTCTTTCAGCTTGGAAAGCACTTGGTCAAAATAAAGTAATTCAGTCGCTAAACCATAGGAGACAGCATCTTGAGGCTTGCGAACGAGCATCATGTCATTGATTTTCTTCAGACTATCATAAGGAATCCCTCTAGAGTCAGATACTGCATGTAAAGCAAATTGATTCATATCATCCAAAAATGACTGAGTCTGCAATCTAGCCTCTGGACTATTTTTCTCCAGGATAAAAGGTTCTACAGCTGATTTGAACTCTCCTACACGGAAGATTTCAGGTTTTACACCAACTTTTTCGAAAAGGCCTTTGAAGAAAATACCCTCTGAAGAAAAGCCATTAAAGTCAATTCCTCCCAAAGGATTGAGGTAGATTTCGTCAGCCACGGAAGCGATGTAATAGCCTCCCTCGGTATAGGCTTCGTCATAAGCGATGATGAATTTACCCGAGGTTTTGAAGTCAATTAGGGCTTCACGAAGCTCTAGCAAACTCGCTTGTCCAGCCATTACCAATCCTGTATTTAGGTAGATGCCTTTGATATTTTCATTCGTTTTTGCTTCAGCAATAGCTTTCTTAAGATTGATAAGCCCAGCATTAAATTCCTGACCGAATGGATTTCCAAACATGGAGAGATCCAAATCATCCTCAGATGTTCGCTCGACGATTGTTCTACCGTTTAGATCAAGATGCAAAACTGTGTTTTCACTTACTGAAACTTCTTCTGATCCGCTGGAGGAGGCCACTATGCCAATCAAGCCAAACATAAGAAGCACACCAAGTATGCTGAAAACAAAAAGACCAACGATTACCGCCAGTACATTTCCTAGGAATTTCATAAGCTAAATTATTTGAAGCCCAAAATAACCTAATTTGGGGCATGTATACAAAAGCAATTTTATGCAGAGAAAGTTTGAAAAAGTAGTTTTAATACTAGGAGGAAATAAAGGAGATAGAAATGCACTACTATTCTCGGCTGTGGAGGCTGTTTCAGGATTGGGTGAAATAACGGCGAAGTCGAAAGTTTATGAAACAGAAGCATGGGGAGGAGTAGCTAAGGGGCCTTTTTTGAATCAAATAGTTGAAATTGAAACGGAATATTCACCTTATGAAATCTTGAGTTTTATTCAGAAAGTCGAGATAGGTCTTGGTAGAAAAAGAGATGAACACTGGGGAGATCGGACGATGGATATTGATATTATTTATTTTGGAAGGAACATCATAGATACTTCAGAACTTCAGATTCCACATCCATATATATCAGAGAGGAAGTTTGTGCTGATTCCACTCGCTGAGATTTTACCAGATTTTATTCATCCTAGTTTGAGAAAAAGCAATCAGCAATTATTGGAAGAGTGTAAGGATAAATCTGAAGTGCGAGTGTGGGAAGGTTGATAGGAAAGTTTTCGATTTTTATTAAAAAGCTAAACAAACAAAAAACCCGCCTTGAGAGCGGGTTTTTGTTTTATAATCCTGAAACTTCAGCTTCTGGATGGATTTTTTTAACTAGACCTTGGAGTACTTTTCCTGGCCCACACTCTACAAACTCAGTCGCACCATCAGTAACCATGTTTTGAACCGATTGAGTCCATTTTACCGGAGCCGTCAGTTGGGCAATTAAATTGGCTTTAATGGCAGTCACATCTGTCACGGCTGTAGTACTTACGTTTTGGTAAACTGGGCAGCTAGGTGTGTGAAAAGTGGTGGCTTCGATGGCAGTCTGTAATTTTTCACGAGCAGGTTCCATGAGTGGGGAGTGAAAAGCACCGCCCACTGGAAGTGGCAAAGCACGCTTTGCTCCAGCTTCCTTCATTTTCTCACAAGCAAGTTCGATTCCTTTGTTTGATCCCGATATCACTAATTGGCCTGGGCAGTTATAATTAGCTGGTACGACTACTTCTTCTGTGAACGTAGCGCAGATTTCCTCTACTTTTTCATCGGCTAGACCCAAAATAGCAGCCATGGTCGATGGGTTGATTTCGCAGGCTTCTTGCATAGCTAGCGCTCTTTGGTAGACTAATTTCAGTCCGTCTTCAAAAGAAAGGGTACCGTTGGCTACCAAAGCAGATAGCTCTCCCAATGAGTGACCTGCTACCATATCAGGAGCGAAGTCAGGCGCAGTCTTAGCCAAAATAACGGAATGAAGAAATACTGCAGGCTGTGTTACGTTTGTTTGCTTGAGCTCCTCAGCAGTTCCGTCAAACATAATGTCTGTGATTCGGAAGCCCAAGATCTCATTTGCTCTTTCAAATAATTCTTTTGCTTCTGTACTTTCTTCATAAAGTGCTTTTCCCATTCCTGGGAATTGGGCGCCTTGGCCCGGAAAAACAAATGCCTTCATTAACTAGTGTTTTTTGTTCGGTGCAAATATATGGCTTTTCCTAAAGGCAGTCTTCACTTCCAGATTCATGAATTCGCCATAAGCCTGGATTTGGATAAGGTTTCTGCTGAAAGAAATTTTGCTTTTTCTGCAGGAGTTGGGAGACGGCAGGTGCTTTTCTTGCCGAACCATCGGTATCTATTCGCTCCGATCCAATTGTAAATGGGGTCGCGGAGGAATTTTGGTATAAAAATAAGTGGATACAATGCTGGCCAAAGTCCCGATAGATTTTTGGCTATTTTAAGTGCAGCTGAGCTTTTGTAATAGATTTTGTCTTCTTCCAAAAGAACCAGAGAATCAAGATAATCCTCTCTCACATCATAATTGGCAAGAATTTTTTTACTGAAATCCTCTTGCAATGCTCCCACTAAGAAGTGATCCTTCTTATCTCGTTGGATCACAAAATCAATGGAAGCATTACAGAGGTTACAAACCCCATCAAAAAAAATGATGGATTTCGCGTTTATCATCTAAGAAGTTGAATAGTTCCTTTTAGACTTTGGTTTTGTTGTGCAGGATCTAGAACATCGAACACTACATTTCCTGAATAGTAATAGGTGCCAGCAGGTAGTTCATTTCCATTTTTATCTTTGCCGTCCCATTTGATGTAAAGGTCGTTTTCACCTGAATTTAAACTGTTATAGGAGAAAACTTCCACTCCCCAACGATTGACGATGAAGATATCTACACCTAATACAAATCTTGGACACTGAGCAAAAGGATTATCAAATGCCATGAAGGTCTCATTCAATCCGTCTCCATTTGGAGTAAATGCATTTGGCAGATTGTAGCTTGGACAGTTCTCCACACAGACCACATTGCTCGGTTCAGATTCATTACCTGACCTGTCCACAGCCGTGATGTAATAGCATCCTCTATAGGTAGTCAGGTTAGAGATAGTGGTAGAAAGTTCCAATGAAGAAATCTGTGCAATCAATTCAAATTGACTATCCTCTCCATCAGATGTATAGTAAAGTCTATATCCACTCAACTCGTCATCACATTCTCCAGTAAAGTCAGGAGTCCAACTTAACTCATGTTCATAAGTGGTGTTATTACAAGGGACCTCTGCTACATATTCAGTACATTCTGGACCTTCGAAAGTCAATACAGGCGGACAAGGCAAGCGGTTGTCATCAGGCTTGGCACAAACGATTTGAGATTTGTTTTCCAATGGATAAACAAGTCCAGCTACATTGTAGGATCCCTTTGTGATTACGTAATAACAATATTCAATTTCTTTCTCGAGTGGAACACCATTGAAGCTACCATCATCCAAATACTTGAAGCCACTAGTCGTCACATCCACTTCAGCGATTTTCACAAATGTGGCTTCATCTGCGGCGGCAGCATCTGTTCTGTTTCTATATACCTCATGCTTATATTGGGCTACTGAGTTGTTCCATGGAACAGTGAATTCCCAGTTCAATTCTATTGATTCATTTATAATGGTAGGATCTGCCCAGACAGAGGATGCTTTGGAAGAAGTGTCAATTTTAGTGTTTCTGTCTAGCAACACGACTTCGTAATTGTAAACGACATTTTCTGTATTCAGGCCTGTGTCGGTAAATAAGGTGTCTGATGTGACTCCAAGTGATACCTGACCTGTGTTTCCAGTGAAACCTGTGCTTCGCAATAGTTCATAGCTATAAGGCCCTGGGAACTGCACTTTATCAATATCATACGGAGGAGTCCATTTCACGAAAATTTCACCAGCTGAAGGATCTGTCTGCTCCACACTTACATTCGTGATAATCGGCACATCCACATCGATTGTGACGCATATTTCCTGAGAAACTATGCTTTCTCCAGCTCTTGGCTGAGGATAAGCAGCCACCAATCTATAGCAATAGGTATTGCCTGGAGCTAGGCCATCCCCACCATTTGTGTCAAGGAAATTCAATGTTTGCATAGTAGTAGTGCCAATCAATTCATAGCCGGCCCGGATTCCAGTTTCACAGCTGTCTGGTAGGTAAGGGTCAGAATTGATTCTTCGCCAGATTTGCATTTCACTTGCAGAGTTTTCGCAGGCATAAGGATCCCATTTAAGTTCCGCAGTTCTTCCAGGCATTTGCTCTATTTCGTCAAACACAGGCGGTGGTCCTACTACTTTGATGCGCCAGGTTTTAATGTCCACAAGAGCTGGACCAGAGCTTGGATCATCAGTGATTCTAACTCGCACTTCGTATTCCCTCGCTCTCACGTGATTGCAGACGGTTTGCCAATCGAAATTTACTATCCCTGGACTCACTTGGTATGCGGATTCTGGGGAATAAGTAGCTGGAGAGGTAGTTATTTCTATCGGTTCCCCAAATACTTCGATCCTGATCGGGTCTCCATCTGGGTCTTGTCCCTGAATGATTTCTTCTATTTTCGTCCCTGCTACTACGCACAGGTCAGGGGGCAAAATTAACTCTGGTCTTCTATTATTTGAGTTTTCGATGATAATCTGCATGTCTCTGACTACATAGCCTATTAGAACCCATTCCCCATTTAGTTTTCGATATTCATTTATTCGAAAGGCTACATTGAATTGCCCGGCAGTACCAGGGGCATCCCAAACCAGGTCACCTGTGATTGGATCTAATGTTAAAAATGCAGGCGTAGTCCCGTCTTCTTGGCTGAAGCTGAATTCAGGAGAAGCTGGACTTCTGTAGTTATTTACAGGACGTTGATAATTCTGCTTAGGAACATCCATCACGTAGGCCAAGCTATCTCCGTCCGGGTCATAAGCGCCTGGATTGTGAATGTATCTTAGATTTACAGCGCCGTTATCGACGGGTGGGATTGTTAGAACTGGTGAGTTATTAACACCTATAAATGGATCAATGGTAATGGTGGTCTCTACATAAAATGGAGTATCTACCGAATTGTCCATATTTAATGTCTTGTCATTTCGGTTGAATTCCTGAAACCTAATGGTGTAAGTTCCGGGTCCTTGAAAGACATGTGAAATAACAAATTCATTTCGTTCAATTTGATTTCCTAAGTCCGTTACTAGCTCAAAATCACTTTCTGTATTTAATTCAGTGAATCTACCATCTCCAAAATTGATTTCTCCAGGCCCAAAAATTACATTTGATCGGGTGTCAGTGTACCCAACTACTCTTATTCTATACTCCAAAGATTGCGGCGATACCCGCTCAGCTGTGATTTCACCGGCTCTGATATGTGTGGCCAAAGCTTCAGAAATTCCGGCAATCAAGAAGATTAGAAAAAGTCCAAGGGTGATTTTCAGCTTCATATTGGTCAAGTTCATTAGTAAGGAGAAATAGAATGTACGAATTTATCCTCTTTTAAGGTTTTAGCTTACATCTTTTTCCTTTTACGAAATAAAGGGAAGTAAGTAGAAAATCTCCGCAAAATCAAACATTAAATCTTATGATAAGGTTATAAGGCCAACGAATTTTAAAAGTGCTGAAGTCTATTTAGAACTGATTAAAATAAGAGAAGTGTTTTTGAATGGATTGTTTGCTAGTTGTTCCAAATGTAAATTTGGCACAATTAATCAAAGATTTCGTTTTAATCTAATCGCAAAAATTGTATGAGCTGGGTTACAAAAACCTTGAGTAGCACAATAGGCAGGAAACTGATCATGGCATTGACCGGACTTTTCCTGATCCTGTTTTTGACAGGTCACGTATCGGGTAATTTACTGTTGTTCAAAGGAGACGGTGGTGAGGCATTTAATATTTATGCCAAATTCATGACCACCAATCCCGCAGTAAAGCTTCTTTCTTACTTGACCTATATTTCTATCATTGGCCATGTGATCTTTTCTATCTGGCTTTCCAAGAGAAATAAATCAGCACGTCCGATTGGATATGGCGTATCTACTCCGCCTTCTACTACGGTTGCTTCCCGCAACATGGGAATCTTGGGTACGATCATTCTGATCTTTATCGTCGTTCACATGCAAAGCTTCTGGGCCCAGATGCATTGGGGAGATCTTCCTATTGTGACCTATGAAGGAGAGCAATACAAAGACCTTTTCAGCATTGTGACTTTTGCTTTCCAAAACGAGCTGATGGTAATCGGATACGTAGTGGCAATGGCTTTCTTGGCCTTCCACCTTTCTCATGGATTTGCAAGTGCATTCCAGACACTTGGATTGAACCATGTGAAATATTCCCCTGCCATAGCGGTGATCGGAAAAATCTATTGCATCCTGGTGCCAATTCTTTTTGCCAGCATGCCAGTTTATATCTATTTCACACAGAGCTAATCAATAGTCCCCTATGATACTAGATTCAAAATCCCCAATCGGACCTTTAGCCGAAAAGTGGACTAAACATAAGTTTAACAGTAAGCTGGTAAACCCGGCAAATAAGAGAAAATATGAAGTAATCGTGGTAGGTACCGGTCTTGCCGGAGCCTCAGCGGCTGCTTCTTTGGCAGAACTTGGCTATAAAGTGAAAGCATTTTGCTTCCAGGATAGCCCTCGTCGTGCGCACTCCATCGCTGCACAAGGCGGGATCAACGCTGCCAAAAACTATCAAAATGACGGTGACTCGGTATTCAGATTGTTTTACGATACCATCAAAGGTGGAGATTATCGTTCCCGTGAATCCAATGTGTACCGTCTTGCAGAAGTTTCTGTAAATATCATTGACCAGTGTGTGGCGCAAGGTGTTCCTTTCGCCAGAGAATATGGAGGATTGCTCGCGAACCGTTCTTTCGGTGGAGCTCAGGTGTCCAGGACTTTCTACGCTAGGGGCCAAACGGGACAGCAGTTGCTTTTGGGCGCTTATTCAGCCTTGAGCCGTCAGGTAGCCAATGGTAAAGTGAAACTTTATCCACGTACCGAGATGATGGATGTCGTGACTATCGACGGACATGCTAGAGGTATAGTGACCAGGAATTTGATTACAGGTAAAATCGAAACTCACGCAGCTCATGCGGTTCTGCTTTGTACTGGTGGCTACGGAAACGTATTTTTCCTATCTACCAATGCGATGGGATCGAATGTGACCGCTGCTTGGAGAGCCCATAAGAAAGGTGCTTATTTCGCTAACCCTTGCTACACGCAGATTCACCCGACTTGTATCCCGGTATCCGGAGATCATCAGTCCAAGTTGACCTTGATGTCTGAATCACTCAGAAATGACGGTCGTGTGTGGGTGCCAAAGACTGTAGAGCTGGCGCAAAAGCTTCGCAAAGGAGAAATCAAGCCTAGAGATATCAAGGATGAGGACAGAGATTACTACTTGGAGAGAAAGTATCCTTCCTTCGGTAACTTGGTTCCTCGTGATGTGGCTTCCAGAAATGCAAAAGACGTTTGTGATGAAGGTCGCGGCGTAAATGAAACTGGCCAGGCTGTTTTCCTTGACTTCCGTGATGCGATCAATCGTGACAGCGAGGATGCGATCCGCGCGCGATACGGCAACTTGTTTGACATGTATCAGCAGATCACCGGGGAGAATCCTTACCAGACTCCAATGAAAATATATCCAGCAGTTCACTATACTATGGGTGGACTTTGGGTTGATTATAACTTATCTACTACCGTTCCAGGGCTTTATTCCTTAGGAGAGGCTAATTTCTCAGATCACGGAGCAAACAGATTAGGAGCTTCCGCTTTGATGCAAGGTCTGGCAGATGGATACTTTGTGATTCCTTATACTATCGGGGATTATTTGGCACAGATCGGCCCAGCACCTGTGGATACCAATCATCCTGAATTTGCGAAAGCAGAAAAAGGCGTGAAAGATGCTATCCAAAAGCTATTGTCTATCAACGGTACCAAAACTGTAGATCACTTCCATAAAGCTCTAGGGCATATCATGTGGGAATACTGTGGTATGGCAAGAAATGCAGAAGGTTTGACCAAGGCTAAGGGCATGATTCAGGAGCTTAGAAAAGAGTTCTGGAAAGATGTGAAAGTGCTGGGTGCAAACGAAGAATTGAACCAGACACTTGAAAAAGCTAGCCGAGTGGCTGATTTCTTAGAGCTAGGCGAACTGATGGTCGACGATGCGCTGAATAGATCTGAGTCCTGTGGTGGTCACTTCAGACTGGAATCTCAAACTCCGGAAGGAGAGGCACTGAGAGATGATGAGAACTTTGCTTATGCAGCAGCTTGGGAGTTTATGGCGGAGAATTCCCCTGAAACGCTACACAAAGAGCCGCTTGTGTTTGAAAACGTGAAGTTGACTCAGAGATCCTACAAATAAATTCAAGACTTTAATTCATAACTATATTAGTATGAAACTGACATTAAAAATATGGAGACAGAAAAACGCCAGCGATAAAGGCAGTTTTGTCACCTATCCTATAGATGGAATTTCCACTGACATGTCATTCCTAGAGATGATGGATGTCTTGAATGAGGAACTTGCTGTCAAAGGAGAAGATCCAGTGCACTTTGATCACGATTGCCGAGAAGGTATCTGTGGAATGTGCTCACTTTATATCAATGGCCATCCACATGGGCCGAAGCAGACGACTACCTGTCAGCTTCACATGCGTTCGTTCTCTGATGGAGACACCATCACGATCGAGCCTTGGAGAGCTGCGGCTTTCCCGGTGGTGAAGGATTTGGTGGTTGATCGCGGTTCTTTCGATAGAATAATCCAAGCGGGAGGTTACGTGTCTGTGAACACCGGTGGTGTTCCTGATGCAAATGAGATTCCTATTCCAAAGAGAATTGCTGATGAGGCATTTGATTCTGCTACTTGTATTGGTTGTGGAGCTTGTGTGGCAGCCTGTAAAAATGCTTCTGCGATGCTCTTTACCTCTGCCAAAATCTCTCAGTTGGCAATGCTTCCACAGGGTCAGGTGGAACGTATGTCCAGAGCAGAGAAGATGGTCGCTCAGATGGATGAGGAAGGTTTCGGAGCTTGTACCAACACAGGTGCTTGCGAAGCAGAATGTCCTAAGGGAATCAGCCTAACGAATATTGCTAGAATGAACAGAGAGTATTTCTCTGCTTCTATGAAGAGCGAGAATGTATAATTGAATTACGAATTCATAAAGAATGAAAAAGCCGGCGAGAGTCGGCTTTTTTTGGTTTTTGAATGAGAGACTTTCGAAGGGTTTTAGACTGGTAGGATAAAAAAATAGTTGAAAAGAGATTGGATTCCAGTTTGAATGAGAGTTTTGTCTAATTTTAGTTACCAATTGTTTAGTCAGATTGAAAAGATACGAGGCTATCTATATGTTTGAGAGATACGCACAATTGTATGTACAATAATGTAGCCTGCAAAATTTTATGAAAGAGCCAGATATAATATATAAATACAAAGACTTCACCGAAGAATACAGTAGAATGGTTTTTACTAAAAATGAATTATTCCTATCAAGTCCTGAAAGTTTTAATGACCCATTTGATTGCAGAATCCCTCCTTGTTTAAAGCTATTAGGAACTAAAGAAAGAAGTTTTGAATATGCAGCTAGAATTCTAAATACTCAAAAAAGTCAAATTACAGCTTTGGGTAATGAATTTGACAAAGTTTCAGATGATTATAAGAATTTGATGTGGAATAAGCCTGAGGTTGTACAAAATGTTATCAGTCAAATAACTTTTGATGTCCAAAATAAGATTTTAGGAGTTTTATCCTTGACAAATAAATGGAATGACATATTGATGTGGAGCCATTATGGAAATAATCATAAAGGAATTTGCTATGGATTTGACCTTAAAGCTTTACAAAATTCGAAAGAATTTACATATGGAGGATTTGTTCATTACAGTAATGATTACCCTTTGATAGATCCAATAAAATCTATTGAAATAGAGGCGGCTAGCAAACAAACACATCATAAAGCTAGTAATTGGAAATATGAAGAAGAGTATCGCCTAGTTAAGATTTATGATAATGACATTGATCAATTTTCTGAAAAAAGGAAATTTACAATTCCAGATTCGTTTTTTAAAGAAATCATCATCGGAGCTAGATTTCCAGAAAGCGAATTCCAAAATATAATTAGTCTTGCTGAAACTAAGCAAGTTGCATTATATAAAGCTAAAAAAGTCGATTGGAAATTTGAATTACAGCGAGAAAGGATTGTTTAATGTATTTTGGGCAACAACTAGTTTTCGCCCGAGTGGCCTTTTGGGATACTTACCTTTATAGGGCTGTTAATACAAAATATAAGGCACTTCTCAATAGCAATTAAATCCCCTCAAAATCCCACAACCCAATGAACACCTCCAACTTATTACAACAAGTAGCCTTCATCAAAGAAATAGACAAGCTGAAGTACATTCAGCGCAAGACCAAATTATTCAACAGCGACAGACCCGAAAATGATGCTGAGCATAGTTGGCATTTGGCGATGATGACCATTGTACTGGCTGAGCATTCGGACAAGCCAATTGATTTGCTGAAGGTGGTGAAAATGGTGCTAATCCACGACATAGTGGAGATCGATGCTGGCGATACGTTTATCTATGATTCCACAAAGAACCATACGAATACTGAAGAAGAACTTCTTGCTGCTAAGCGGATTTTTGGGCTTTTACCGAAGGAGCAAGCAGAGGAGTTTATAGCTGTTTGGGAGGAGTTTGAGGCTGGTGAAACTGATGAAGCAAAATTCGCAAAAGCCATGGATAGATTTGAACCCCTGCTACAAAACACCTCAAACAATGGTGGTACTTGGGCGGAATTTGATGTTCCCTACCAAAAAGTTTACGACAAGAAAAAAGCAATCAAGCAGGGCTCCGAGGCAATCTGGAGTTATGCAGAGAACTTGATTAACGAAAGTGTGGAGAAGGGGATTCTGAAAAAGGGATAAGAATAGGCAGAGAGTATTTCTTCTTTTCTGTAAAAAGAGAGAATGGATAATTCAATTACTAATTCATAAAGAAGATAAAAAGTCGGCAAGAGTCGGCTTTTTCTATTTTCTGATTTTGAAGTTCTATTTTTTAACAATTTTCTACATGTCAATTGCTCTCTTTATAAATATTAGAACTATTCCAATCCAAAATTGTATTGAAAGATCAAAATTACTCTTAAAACCAATTAAAATTTTGAATCTGAGCCTTTATGCTTAACTTTGAAAAATTATATTTTAAGAAGATTTTGTCACAAATACAAATTAGATATGAGTTATATAGATCTGGGGATCTTTGTCGCCTACATGCTGGCTATGCTGGGAGTGGGGTATTTTTACATGAAGAAGAACTCAGGTCAGGAGGATTACTATGTGGGTGGAAGGAATATCGGCCACTGGCACATAGGTCTTTCAGTAGTTGCGACTGATGTAGGAGGAGGCTTTTCTATCGGCCTTGGTGGATTAGGTTTTGTGATGGGAATGTCGGGTTCTTGGATGCTTTTTACAGGACTTTTGGGCGCTTGGCTCGCAGCAGTTGTTTTGATTCCTCGAGTAAAGTCCGACCCAGCTTTTGCTAAGTTTTTTACCTTTCCGCAGATCATCGGGCATCTTTACAATTCCACCACCGCCAAAGTCGCCGCTGTCATCTGTTTTCTCGGATATCTTGGTTTTACCTCTTCACAACTCTTAGCTGGGGCCAAGCTAGCTTCAGGGACTTTCGAGGAACTCGACCTTTCCTATGCACTATTGATTATGGGAGCCGTGGCGGTGATTTATACCGTGATGGGAGGATTGAAAGCGGTGATATACACCGATACCATTCAGTGGATCGTCTTAATGGCCGGACTGATGTTTATCGGAATTCCGATTTCTTACAACTTTGTAGGGGGCTGGGAAGGTATCCAAAATACGTTGCCACAGGAATTCTTTTCTTTTTCCAATCTCACCTGGCAGGATTTAGCCAACTGGGGAATTACTATTATCCCGATTTGGTTTGTGGGGATGACGCTTTATCAGCGGATTTTTGCAGCACGGGATGTGGAGTCAGCCAAGAAGGCTTGGTTTATCGCCGGACTATTTGAATGGCCAATCATGGCACTTTTAGGCGTTTCTTTGGGTTTACTATCCAGAGTAGCGGTGGAGCAGGGTGCGTTGGAAGGGTTTACTACAGCGATGGATCCCGAGATGGGGCTTCCTGTTTTGCTGAGCCAGATCTTACCAGCAGGAATTTTAGGTTTGATGATGTCGGCTTATTTCTCAGCAGTTCTTTCTACAGCGGATTCCTGCTTGATGGCAGCTTCGGGAAATCTTACCACTGATATTCTGGGGAAATATTACACTTCAAAATCTCTGAAAGAAGAGATGAAAATCTCCCAATTGCTGACTTTAGCAATTGGAATCGTGGCAATTATAATTGCTTGGCAGATGACGGAAGTTTTGAGTTTGATGCTATATTCCTATGCGTTTATGGTGTCGGGCTTGCTAGTTCCAGTTGTAGCTGGTTTGTTTTTCAATCAGACCAGTGCCAAAGCAGCCACTGCATCTATGATAACTGGAGGTTCATTGACGGCGGGATTGATTATCGCCGAAGTGGCACTTCCTTTTGGCTTAGATGCCAATTTATTTGGGCTAACGCTCTCCTTGCTGACGTTTTTGTCAGTGATTTATTTCGAAAAAAACAACAGTTCAAAGTTAAAATCTATATGATCAAACTAGAAACTCTATCAACTATTGACTCTGCGACTTATCTGCAAAAGAATGAGATCGCAGATTTTCTTTTCGTCCACCTTGGCCAGTATGGTGACCCGAAAGAGGATATTATGAAGTGTTTGGATTATGCTCTTGACCAAAGTCTACATGCCGGTGGTTTTGTAGTAATGGCGAGAGAAAATGGGAAAATTCTCGGAGCACTTATCATGAACAAAACAGGTATGTCCGGGTATATTCCTGAGAATATTCTTGTTTACATCGCTGTAGATGCAGAACAAAGAGGAAAAGGAATTGGTGGGAAAATTATGGAAATGGCTATTAAAATGGCTAATGGCTCTATCGCATTGCACGTGGAGCCAGATAATCCTGCCAAGAAATTGTACGAAAGAATCGGCTTTACAAACAAGTACCTTGAAATGAGGTTGACTAAGTGAAATGGCTTACCTGACATTAAATAGAGCTAAGCTCAAAGAGAACTTTGAGTTTCTCAAAAAAACCTTTGCAGAAAGCGATATCTCCTGGGGTGTCGTATCCAAATTGCTTTGTGGCAACAAACTTTTTCTCCAGGAATTAATAGACCTTGGAGTAAAGGAGGTTCACGACAGCAGGATTGGAAATCTCGAAATTGCCAAAGGTCTAGACCCCAATCTACAGACTGTTTACATCAAACCCGTATCCAAAAGATACGTGAGTAAAATGGTTCAGTTTGCTGACGTCAGTTTGAATAGTGAGCTAGAAACTATCCGATGGATCAGTCAGGAAGCGGTGAAGCAGGAGAAGAAGCACAAGATTATCATTATGGTGGAGACGGGAGATCTTCGCGAAGGAGTAATGGGTGAGCGATTAGTGGAATTTTATTCCCAAATCTTCCACCTTCCAAATATTGAGATCATAGGTTTGGGCACCAATCTGAATTGCCTAAATGGGGTAATGCCAAGCACTGATAAGCTCATTCAGCTTTCCTTATACAAGCAGATTATTGAGCTAAAATTCAACAAGAAAATACCTTGGGTTTCAGCAGGAACTTCAGTGACAATTCCATTGATGCTCACTCACCAGCTACCTAAGGGAATCAATCATTTCCGGGTAGGAGAGACCTTATATTTTGGTCTTGATTTGTTTGAGGAAAAAGTAATCGAGGGAATGAATGGAGATGTGTTTGAACTGCATGCGGAAATCATTGAAATGCAGGAAAAACCGCTTTTACCAGTTGGTAATCTGGCAGCTAACCCACAAGGAGAGACTGCTGAGATCGATGAAACGCTGTATGGACAAAGTTCTTTCAGAGCAATCATCGATATAGGTTTGTTGGATGTAGATCCAAAATACCTAATTCCTGCTGATGGGAATTACGAGATTCTGGGTGGCAGTTCAGATATGTTAATTATCAATTTGGGTGAAAATCCGCAAGGATATAAAGTTGGTGATACCTTGAATTTCGATATGAAATATATGGGTGCACTTAGTCTGCTAAATTCGGATTACATCGATAAGAAAGTAATAGAGAAGTTGGACTGAGAAAAAGCTTTTGGCATGGTCGTGGGAATACAGTGGAGAAAACCAACCAGTATTTGACTATGAAAAAAGTAGTGTTAATTATCGCCCTTGGACTAGGAATGGTCCAACTTTCTCAAGCACAATCCTCAGAAAAACCAGGTGGATTTGGAGTCCGAGGTGGAGCCAGTCTTTTCAATTTTAGCGGGGATGATGTTTCCGAAAATGATTACACCAATCGCGTAGGGTTCCATGTAGGTGGATATACGATGTTATTTATGACGGATCGCCTAGCTCTTGAGCCAGGAGTTTATTACTCTGTGAAAGGGACTCAAAATGATGATTTTGCAGACAGCCGAGCGATTTTAGGCTATGTGGATGTTCCGGTTCTTTTCCGACTTTATCCTGCAGAAGGCTTTAATATTTTCGCAGGACCTCAAATTTCCTTCTTACTCAATTCAAAATTTGAGGGGGATTTCTTTGGAAACACGATTTCCTATGACTCTGATGCGATCAAAGAAACAGACTTTGGAGTAGCGATGGGTGTAGGATATAATCTACCCAAAGGATTTAATGTACAAGCATCTTATGATTTGGGATTAACTCCAATATTCAAGGATAGTGATGCTGATGTGTATAACAGAGGATTCAAATTATCTGCTGGCTATACTTTCTAAGGAATAATTTAGTCATGTAAAATGCCTCCGGCTTTAAATCGGAGGCATTTTTTTTTGAGTAATTATTAACCGAAAAGATCAAAAAGGGGACGTAGAGTTCGCAGCTTAGGAATAGGAAATGTTCAATGCGGTCAGAGGGAACGAAGTCGAAGTTCCACCGTCCGATTTGCCGTCAATGGATTTTCTATCTTACACAAAGAAGATAGAAAAACATTTAAAAATTTTTATAGTCAACGGGTTCCCTGCATCTGCCATAGGTTATCGGGCTTCCTTCATCCCATTTATCCAATCCTTGATCAGCTGAACACCTTCTTTGTGGACAGTCGTTCTACCAAGTTCAGGCATTGCGATCCCAACTTCAGTGGAATTCATACGATGGGTCAAAATTGATTCATCTGCCTTTCCAGGCACAATATCAAAATCAAAAGTGCCTGCTCCATTGCCTGCGGCAACGGGGATTTTATTAATTCCAAGTTTTCTTGGATCCGTTTGATCGTAAGTAAGGAAAAGCCCAGAGGTACTGGCAGGGCCTTCTGCGCTGTGACAATGTGAGCAATTAATATCTAAGTATGCCATTGCCCTGTCATTCAGAGGAAGGTTTTTGTCTTCGTAATTGATCATTGAAGGATGTGCTTCTTTTTCCTCAAATCCTTCCAGTTTTCCAAGTTCAGTCCAATGAGCGAGTTGATTTGCCTTTCCCGAAGTGTATTCCAGCTCATTATTTAGGTGCTGAACTTTTACACCAATTGGAGCCAGAGTTTCATTCTTGTTGTGGCAAGTTTTACACTGGTTCTTGTTAGGGACGATGTAATTGATCACCTGATCTTTTCCCGTAGCATCGGTGAATGAAACCTCCATTTGTCCTCCCACCACTTTTAGGATCGCTTCCGTCTGACTTTCATTCCAGATGTATGGAAAAGCTTCCCAGCCTTTTGGGCTATTGATCAGTAGCCTCGTTTCTATGATTCTTCTTTCTCCTTCGGGCTTCCTGAAGTCGGTCGGATAATAAAAATTCTTAATCAATATAGTTCCTTCGGGAAAATCGAATTCATTGTCCTCCAACATTGCTTTTGTCCCTTCGGGAAAGAAAATAAAGCGGCTTTTCAGTGCATAGTCAGTGAAAAGCGAAGAGGCAGGTTTGTAGTGAGTTACTTCCTCTGCAGGGGTTAGGGTATTCAATTCACCTAAAAAGAACCCGTAAGTCGAGAGTCTTTTATAAGGGAAGTTTCCATCGGCAGGTTCTTCGACTAATTCTAGTTCATGGGTTTCACCAGTAATTTTGGTAGAGTCGTTTTTGCAAGCAAAGGTGACCATCATCAGCAACAACCATAAATGGAATCCCAAAAGTGTTTTACTACTTCTCATTACATTTCAGCCAAAGCGCTGACGTTTGTTTTTACAGGTGCAGTGCAGTTTTGGAAGGGAGAAGCGTCTGCAAAAGCTTTGATATTATCTTCTCCTTCGCTAAGATCAAACCTAGTGAAAAGAAGGTCATTTATATTTTTCTCTGACAGACATATGTTCATCGGATTTGTGTTGATATCCTTGCTGATGGACTCATCCCAAATGCCATCGTAAATAATGTCCTGTGTTTTGGCTTTGCCATGGGCATTATAGATACTGATCAACTGCCCAAGTTCCCTGCTTAGATCTGGGAAACCTTTTGTACGGTCATATTCATTGTCATGAATGTAAATGTCGCTGGTAAAAGGTGACCAGTTCGGAGCCTCGCTTGGGAAACCAGTGATTTGATAGCTGGCAATAGCCACTCCTGTAGTTTTGTTGCGAAGGATTCTGTTATTGTATATTTCCACTTCTTTTGCTGCCAAAAGAATAACGCCAGATCCGGGAGGAATCATCGTTACGGTATTGCCATTTGCTCCTTCACCAGTGGCAGTCGCAAAGTTTTCATGGTTGTTTTCGATGATGTCGTTATCGTAGATTTTTGTTTTGACTCCGTCTGCTTTTGGTAGACCAGGTAAGTTGAAAACGAGAATTCCGCCTGCATTATCACGTGCTACATTTCCAAAAACCTCTGCATTGTCACAGTTTTCGATTTCTATGCCGGCCACATTTCCGAAGGCAAGAGAGTTTTTTACAACGATATTTTCAGACTGACCTACATAGATTCCTGCATCCCGGGAGTGGGAAGCGATTACTTCGTCGATCATCACGTTCTTGCATTGCACTGGATAGATCGCGTAAGTGCCGTTTTTAGACTTGTCTCCATTCGTCCAGGTGACGTTGATCCTACGAAAAGTAATTCCGTCCGTATGCTGCACTTTGACTCCATCACCAGGCGCATCCTCTACTGTGAGGTCTTGGATTGTGATATTATTTCCAACTAGCTTGATGCCTTCACCTCCCGTAGTGAGGTTTTTAAAGGAGAGAACTGTTTCCATCAGCCCAGCTCCTTTGATTGTGATATTTGACTTATTGTCAATAATCAGCTGAGTATTCAACTCATAGAATCCACCAGGGATCTCAATCGTCGTCCCATCCTCAGCCATGATAAAATCTTCAATGACTTTTTCCGTTTGCTCCTGAGTCATTCTAGGAAGTTCAGAACTGTCAAAAGTCTGCTCGTTAGAAGAGCTGCTGCAGCTAAATCCAATAATAGTAATGCTAACAAGTGCGAGGTATCCAAGTAGTTTCATGGGGCGTTAATTGATTGAAATAATTCTTTCAAAGCTAAGGACATGGGGAAGCTTATGCCTTGACTTTTGTCAAAAAATAGAATTATGACTTGTTAATAATCAATAAAGCAGTCAAATAATGCTTGTGCCACAGGAATTAACCATGATTATTCGTTTATCGAAACACTGCTATAGCAACCTGAGAAGTACTGTTAAATGCGTAAGCTTGGTGGGGATTTTTGGTAGTTCTAAAATTCTTCGTCAATCAATTCCTTATTACAAGCTGCACCAGCCATGGTTCCTGATGATACCGCAAATGCCACAGATCGAAACATGTTGGTATTGTCTCCACAAGCAAAAACTCCCGGGATAGTCGTTTTTTGAAGTTGGTCTACTTCCAAATATCCATTGCTTTTTAGCTCACAGCCAAGGGATGCAAGGATTGAAGAATTTTGTTCAAAATCGGGTTTAGCATATAACGCTTTCACGGAAACTGAGCTCCCATCTGCCAATTTGATACATTGAATTTGCCCTTTCTGATGCTGGATTTCTTCAATTTCAGTTTCGAGGATTTTGACATTTTTGGACTCAAGTGAAGATTTTTGTTCTGTGGTCAGCGTAGATTTTCCGTTGGTGAACAAAGTCAAATCTTTGGTCCAATTGGTAATCATTTTGCCAAATTCAAAACCGAATTCTCCATTTGCCAAAATACCCGTGCGTTGGTTTCTGACTTCATATCCATGGCAGTAAGGGCAATGGATGACAGAAATGCCCCAACATGCTTCTAAACCTGGGATTGGCGGAAGAATGTCTTTTATTCCACTTGCAAAAATCAGCTTTTTACCTTCAACTAGCTCTCCTTTTTCAGTTTTGATTTCAAAGCCAGAATGAGTCTTTTTTCCTTCCACAGCTAAACCTGAAAGAAAAGTTATGGTATCATATTTTGCTACCTGTTCTCTACCTATAATTGAGATTTCGGCGGGAGTACTTCCATCCTGTGTTAAAAAATTATGGGAGTGAGGGGTCTGGCGATTGCATGGTTTTCCTGCATCAATAACCAAAACTTTTCTCAAAGAGCGGCCGAGTGCCATTGCTGCTGATAAGCCTGAGTAGCTACCTCCAATAATAATTACCTCGAATTTGCTTGATTCCATCGTAAAGTCGGTTTGTTGATCAAAGGTAAAAAAAGCATTCGTTTATGCAATAGTGTTGCATAAACGAATGCCTAGAAAATCTATGATCGTGGTATAATCCTTTTAAGGATTCGTAGACCAAAGTCCTACTTCCTTCACCAAGGCTCTTTTTGGCAATTTCAAGTGAGCTACCAGCAGCTCTGCAAAATCTTCGGGTTGCAATACCTTGTCTGGATTCCCATCTGTCAGGTTATTGTCCATGGCTAGGTCAGTAGCTATGGTACTTGGGCTCATGCTGAATACACGGATGTCAGATTTGCGCACCTCCATCATCAATGATTCTGTCAATCCGTTCAACCCAAATTTGGAAGCACTGTATGCACTTGTCATCGCATTTCCTTTTTGCCCAGCAGTGGAAGATACGTTTACAATATCACCGGATTTTCTCTCAAGCATTCCTGGAAGAACTTCGTGGATCACATAATAAACGCCAAATAAGTTAACCTTAACGATGTTTTCCCATTCGCTTACTTCCAGATCCATGAACTTTCCAAACTTTCCGGTTCCAGCATTATTAACCAAAATATCAGGAACTCCGACTTCTGAGATCAATGATGCAATAGCAGTTTTGATGCTAGAATAATCTGATTGATCAGCGACAGCAATCGCAACTTTCAATGAGGAATCAATTGAGGCGACTTCTTCCTTAACCTTCAAAAGGTCTGATTCTGTTCTGGATAGAATTGCCAAATTAACTCCTTCTGCGGCAAGAGCCAGAGCAATAGCTTTACCTAATCCTTTTCCTGCGCCAGTGATCAGCGCGCTTTTTTCTTTTAGTGATTGCATAAAATTTTTTTTCCTAGTTGATAAGTTGAAAGGTAAAAATTCAGCTTTGAGTTCACCTCTTAATAATATCTTAACCTATCATTTTCACCTTTTAGTCCCAAGCCAATTATTTTTGATACATACGCTTCATAGGATTATGTCCACTTTTCAGAATTCAGCACATTTCGAACAGGTTTTCAAGGACAATTGGGAATTGATGTACCAAAGTGCCTATAGTAAAATAGGTGATCAATCCATCGTAGAGGATATCCTACAGGAGATTTTTATAGATATCTGGCAGAGGCGCGCATCATTGGAGATCAAGTCCGGGATCAAAGGATATCTACTCACGGCCGTGAAATATCAGGTCATGAAGCATTTTGATGAGCAAGCGAAGAACAGAACCAACACCGCCAATAATCTGCCAGAATCCTTTTATGAAGAAGATGTATTCGCTTTCGAAGAGCTATATAAAGAGATAGAAATTGCAGTGGAAATGCTTCCTCCCCGAGCACAACTTGTATTTCGCATGAGTAGATTGGAAGGTTATTCTGTAGATGAAATCGCCGAAAAGCTGAAGATTTCTCCGCAGACTGTTCACAATCAACTTACCAAATCACTCAAAATCATGCGTGGAGAGCTTAAGCATTTAGCACCGGCTTTAGCAGTTTACTTCATAGCTTAAACACTTCTTTGTTACCCTGAGATTAATTTTTCTCCACTCAATATTCACGATTAGATAATCAAAATGGACGGTAGTCGAGAGGTTGTTTTGACACTTAATAAGTGAAAGACAACCATACATGAGATTACCATCTGTCCTCTCGGACATTGTTTCTAAAATCCTTCGGGGTAAAGCTTCCAAAGAAGAAGTTCAACAGTTTAACTCTTGGTACGACAAGGGAATTGACTCTGCATGGCATATTCAAGATCATAAGAAACGTGAAAAAGCTCAAGTAGAATCTGAGATGCTTCAGAACATTCGGAGAGCTACCCGTGCGCAGCTTCCAGCTACTTCACCCAAGCAAGGCTTTGCAAGTTGGAAGATCGCCGCGTCTATTGTCATCCTAATAGGAGTAGGGCTCTTTGCTCTAAAAATACTACCTGCGGAAACTCCGGAAATTCAGGAAACGACCTTTTTGACTTTTGAAAATTCGAAAGGAATGTTCAAAAAAGTAAAACTGCCCGATGGTTCACTCGTGAGTTTGTTTCATAACACCACTATTCAGGTGGCCGAAAACTTTTCCGAAAACAGATTGATCAAGCTTTCCGGAGAGGCATTTTTCGAAGTGAAACGAGATACGCTACATCCATTCCGAGTCGAGTCTGCAAATCTTACTACGGAAGTACTAGGGACATCTTTTCTTATCAAAAATCTAGCAGATCAGCAGGAAGTCGTCGCTGTGAAATCAGGCTTGGTGAAAGTCTTTGATCAAGTTGATTCTATTTTCATGCTCACTCCAAATCTTCGACTAGACTATTCCAAAAGCGGCGGGGCAGTCTCAAACATTCCTGAAAATGATCCGCTATTCGCCTGGACCAAAGATGTACTCGTCTTTGAAAATACCCCGATGGAAGAGATGATAAGGACGCTGGAAGATTGGTATGGAGTGAAAATCTCGGCTGACCTGAAGCAAACGAATACCTGTGAAATATCTGGAACCTATGAGAAACAAAGTCTGGAAAATCTACTTGAACTCATCCAATATTCCATCCCGATAACCTATCAAATCAAAGAGAAAAATGTAATCCTAACCTTTAAAAACTGCCCTTAAAAGACGAATGGATCCGCGCCAACGAATCCATTCAGTTCGAGTAAAAAACGCTTCTAACATTTTAACACCTGAACATTTCAAATTTATGCAAAAAAAGTTACCACCTGCCTTAAAAACCTTGGTTATGAGATTATTTACGGCTTGCCTACTCAGTTGCTGCATGTACTCCATGGTATTTGCCAGTGGCGTCAATGCTCAGAAACTGGAAGAGACGATGGTCTCGCTCAGCTCAATTGAACTGGCTCTTTTCGAATCATTTAATCAGATAGAAAAGCAGTCGGGATTTAAGTTTTCTTATGAAACGGGTTTGGACCTAGCTACCAAAGTGAGCTATTCCAAAAAGAGAACGGACCTACAATCGATTCTAGAGGAAATCTCCGGTCAGTCCAATCTGAAATTCAAGCAAATTAATAACACAATCGCTGTAAGTACGAAAAGTAACCTGGAGCAGTTGATTGTGAAGGAAGAAAAGGTGCAGATTTCAGGGATTGTTGTAGATGAAGAGACAGGTGAGACACTCCCGGGTGTCAATATCATCATCAAAGGCACTACAAAAGGAACTACTTCTGATATTGATGGGAAGTTTGCGATTACAGTTGATGAGGGAGCAGTTTTGGTTTTCTCTTACGTAGGTTACGACAAGCAGGAAGTGACTGCTCAAAATCAGACAGATTTGACTATTCGGTTGAGACTGGACAGTGATGTGCTTGGTGAAGTTGTTGTAACTGCTTTGGGAATCAAAAGAGAGGAAAAAGCCTTGGGTTATGCTACACAAAAAGTGGATTCCGAGCAGCTTTTGGATGCCAGATCGAACAATTGGTCAGATGCTTTGCGTGGAAAAGTTGCAGGTTTGAATGTGCTTTCAGCAGGTTCAGGACCAATGAATTCCTCCCAAATCAGCCTTAGAGGAGATAATTCACTTAATCCAAATGGGAACTTTGCTTTGATCGTGGTCGATGGAGTTCCGATGAATTCAGGATTGACTTCTTCCGGTGTCAGCAATGCGTATGGAGCTGGATCTGGCAATGATGTGCCTGTTGATTTTGGAAATGGAATTGCAGACTTGAATCCGGATGATATCGAGACCATAAATGTGCTTAAAGGAGCAAGTGCCACGGCACTTTATGGTAGCCGGGCAGCAAATGGTGCTTTGATCGTGACTACGAAAAGTGGGTCCAAAAAGAACAAAGGAATTGGGGTGACGATCAATTCTAACTTCAGCTTCCAAAATGTGCTAAAATGGCCTGAAAGACAATACGAATATGGTCAGGGAACTGGCAAATCCTTCAATGCTGCTGGTGAGCCATATTATTCCTATGGGGCTTCTGAAGATGGATCGAGCACAGGAGGTACTTCAAGTGGGTTCGGGCCAAAGTTTGATGGGCAATCATACTTTCAATATGATCCTACTTTGGAAGGGCAATCCGCAGAGCGCCAACTTTGGAGGCCATATGAAGATAACGTGACTGGCTTCTGGGAAACTGGTTTCAATATGATAAACAGTGTGTCACTGGAAGGTGCAAACGAGCTGGGTTCATTAAGGGCTTCCATCACTCAAACTAAGAATGAGTGGATCATGCCAAATACAGGTTTTGACCGTCTGGTAGCGGCACTATCTGCTTCCCAGCAAATCAGTAAAAAGCTAAAGCTGAATGCGAAAGTAAATTACACCAACAAGAGTTCGGATAATCTTCCTGCTACTGGCTACAACAATCAGTCAATCGCCTACTTTATGATTTTCCAAAATCCAAGTATAGACTTGGAGTGGTACAGACCTATCTGGAAAGAGGGACAGGAGAATGTAGAGCAGGTGCATCCATTCAGCTCTTTTATTGATAATCCCTATCTGATTGCTTATGAGATGACCAACTCGGTGAACAATAACACAGTCTTTGGAAATCTATCTGCCAATTACACATTCAATGATCATTTTGAATTGATGGCTCGTACCAGTTTGGCGATGAGTCAGGAAGAGCGTGCGCAACAAAGACCTTACAGCACAGCAAACTTCCAAAGAGGTTATTACAAGGAGCAGAACATCACGAACTATGAGCAAAACTCAGATTTCCTATTCACTTATAATGGGAAACTTGCCGAGAAAATCTCCTTGAGAGCAAGTGTAGGCGGAAACCACATGTCGAGAAAATACCGCATGATGTCAGCTTATGTAGATGGTTTGGTCATCCCCGGTGTATATAAACTCGCCAATGGTATCAACAATCCAGTGCTTTCCACAAATAACAACAACAGGGTAATCAACTCTCTTTATGGCTTAATGACTTTTGACTTTGATGAAAAAATATTCGTGGACATCACAGGAAGAAATGACTGGTCAAGTACGTTGCCTACTCAAAATAACAGTTTCTTCTACCCGTCTGTAAGTACCAGTTTTGTACTTTCAGATATCTTCGCCTTACCAGAACCGATCTCTTTTGCGAAGCTAAGAGTGTCGGGTGCACAGGTGGGGAATGATACTGACCCGTACCGTACTTCCAAATACTACGGTCAAAGTGAATTTCCAGGTTCTGCTTCTGTGCCATCTACCCTTTACAATACTAACTTCAAACCTGAGATCACGACCAGTTTTGAGACGGGCTTGGAGATGATTTTCTTCAACAGAAGATTGGGTTTTGATGTCAATTTCTACATCTCAGAAACTAAAAATCAGATTCTCGAAGTACCTGTAGATATCACCACGGGATATTCCAGCGCAGTTCTTAATGCCGGAAAAGTACAGAACAGAGGCATTGAATTGGTGCTGAACGGAAGTCCTGTGAAAACCAATAATTTCCAGTGGAATTCATTTGTGACTTGGGCGAAAAATCAAAATGAAGTAATCTCACTTCCTGACGAAGTGGACGGAAGCCAAGTAATTGGCTACGGAGGAAATGCTACCATTATCGCCAAAGTAGGAGGGACTACAGGTGATATATATGGATTCGGTTTTGTGAGATCTCCAGAAGGAGAGATTATCTATGGAAGTAATGGTCTGCCCACTAGACCTTCCGAAATCGAATACCAAGGCAATGCCTATGCGAAGTGGAAAGGTGGTTTTAGAAATGAGTTTGTGTATAAAAATCTCCGAATGAGTGTTCTATTTGACGGTCAGTATGGTGGAATTGTCTATTCTCAAACGCATCATAAAATGACTGAACAGGGCAAATTAGCGCACACCTTAGAGGGCAGAGAGACTGGGATGATCGTGGGCGATGGGGTAGTGGACAATGGAGACGGCACTTTTTCTCCAAACACCACAGAAGTCAATATCGCAGATTACTACAAAGAAGCTTACAGAAGAGCAAATGTGGAGTCCAATTCTTTCGACGCTTCCTTTATCAAGCTGCGTGAGATGAGACTGGAATATGGTATTCCTGTCAAATTCTTGCAGAAAACCAGTATACGTCAGGCTTCGATCGCGCTATACGGAAGAGACCTGGCGATGTGGACCAATTTCCCAATGTTTGATCCGGAAACTGCAGCATTGAATGGTGGAACCTTACTTCCGGGGATAGAGATGGGCCAGTTGCCAACTACCAGAAATATGGGTGTGAATCTTACCCTTAAGTTTTAATCGATGAAAATTATGAACAAATATATCGCGACACTTTTGCTAGGAACATTGGTATGGGCATCGACTTCCTGTACTGATGATTTTGAAGAAATCAATACTGATCCAAATCGTATCGACCAGATCAGTCCGGGGACTCTATTGAACCCAATTATTTACGGGATATCCAGCTTTGGCACAGATAGAGCAGATGCCTGGACTTTCCAGATTATGCAGATCGCTTTGCCATTTCCAAGTGCAAATGGAGGTTATCACCGCTACGATATTTCCGAGTCTGCAGGTAATTCTACATGGAGCACTTATTATAAATGGCTGATCAACATCAAGGAGATGGAGACTTCAGCTATTCAAAATTCGGATGTAAACTATGAAGCGATTGCACTGACTCTAAGAGCTTACAGCTTGAGTCAGCTGACGGATAGCTTTGGAGATATTCCTATGGTGGAAGCTAGTCGGGCAGAAGATGGGATTTTCCAGCCTGCCTTCGATACACAGGAAGCGGTTTATGCTCAGATTTTTCAAGATTTGGAGCGGGCAAACACACTCTATGACGACACGAAGGCGATGATCTATGGAGATGATATTTTATTTCACAACGATGTAAAAAAATGGCGGAAGTTTACCAATTCTTTGCATTTGAGACTGCTATTGAGAGTGTCGAATAGAGCTGAGATGAATTCATTTACAAAGATGGCGTCGATGATTTCTAATTCGGAGCAGTATCCTGTTTTTGAAAATACCGCTGAGTCAGCGATTCTTCAGATCACTGGAGTAACTCCAAATCTTTCTCCTTGGGGACGAGCGATTGACTTCACTACTTTCCGGTCGATTTCTGAGTTTTTTGCAGATAATCTCAATGCGCTAGAAGATCCTAGAAGAGCGAGATTCATGACGCAGGCTCGTGAGATGGATGGTACGACGTACATTGGATATAAAGGAATTCCTAGTGGTTTTGATGGAAATGAAAACCAGTTTCAGTATCTACCAAGCAATCACAATAGAGTACTGGTGGAAGCTCCGATGATTTCCTTGATTTTGACGTATGCGGAGGTGGAATTCATCAAGGCAGAATTGGCTCAACGAGGAGTGATAGAAGCTGACGCGGCTACGCATTATGAAAATGGAGTGAAAGCAGCCATGGAACAGTGGGAAGTAGAAATGACAGAAGGGTATTTTGAAAATCCTGCTGCTTCTTACGATGGCACTCTGGAGCGCATTATGCTTCAGAAGTATATGGGATTGTATTTCAACGATTACCAGCAGTGGTTCGAATATCGTAGAACTGGATTTCCTGCACTTCCAAAGAATGAGGGTATGCTAAACAATCAGCAGGCTCCGGTACGATTCCGTTATCCTGTGAGTGTGCAGATCAACAATCCAGAAAATTACAAGAATGCTGTGGCCAGAATGGGCGCGGATGATATCAACACAAAAGTTTGGTGGGAACAATGAGAAATTCAATTATCGCAGGGCTGGGAGCAACTCTGATTTTTACAAGTTTAACCGCTTTTTCTCAGGATTTGGCGAAGGGCTATGTCTATCATGATGCCAATGGGAATGGCAAAAAGCAACGTCGGGAAGCTGGTCTTGCCGGAGTCAGCATTTCTAATGGGCATGAGGTAGTGCAGACCGACGAAAAGGGCTACTACGAAATTGGTCTGGAAGACGGGCAACTGCTTTTTGTCATCAAACCAACGGGGTACACGGTTGCATTGGATTCGTTGAATAAACCACAGTTTTACTACATCCATAAGCCTAGCGGCTCTCCAGAGTTAAAATATGCAGGATCTGCCCCTACGGGAGACCTTCCAAAGGAAATCAATTTTGCCATGACTGCCGTGGAAGAGAAGGATGATTTTACTGCCTTGATTTTCGGTGATCCCCAGCCTTACACCTTGGAAGAAGTAGACTTCTTCGATCGGGGGATTGTAAGCGAAGTGGAAGGGATTCAGAATGTCGCTTTTGGTCTGTCTTTGGGAGATTTGGTCGGTGACGATTTGAGTTTGTTTGGTCCTTATGCCAAAGCTGTGGCGAAAGTTGGCCTTCCTTGGTATAACGTCATGGGGAACCACGATCAGAATTACGATGTGGAAAGTGATGAGTTAGCCGATGAAGCTTTCGAGGCTCATTTTGGACCAAGTGCTTATGCTTACAATGTTGGTAAAGTTCACTTTATCGTTCTTGATGATATCCTTTGGCCGGACCCTAGAGACAAACAAGGCTATTGGGGTGGCTTACGTCCAGATCAATTGGACTTCTTGGGAAACGATTTGAAGTTTGTGCCAAAGGACCATCTGATAGTGATATCTATGCATATTCCTTTAGCTGAAGAAGGGGATTCATTCCGTGATGAAGATCGTCAGGAGATATTTGATCTGTTGGCTGATTTTCCGAATACACTTTCTCTTTCAGCTCATACCCATTTGCAGAAGCAGGATTTGTTTTATAAAAAAGATGGATGGAGACAGGAAAAACCACATCATCACTATAATGTAGGAACTACATCAGGGGACTGGTACAAGGGCACGTTGGATGAAAAGGGAATTCCCGTTTCCACCATGCGTGACGGAACTCCAAAAGGTTACGCGCTGATTCATTTCGATGGTAATCAGTATAAAATCCGCTATCAGGTTGCCGGCAAATCGAGTGATTACCAGATGGAGATTTTTGCACCGAAAGTTCTGGAAAAAGACAAGCGAACAACGGCTGGCATCTTTGTCAACTTCTTCATGGGAAGTGAGGGAGATGAAGTACTTATCAAAGTTGATGAGGGAGAATGGAAAGCAGCATCTAAAGTGGAGGATTATGATCCTGCCTATTTGGTGGATTTGTATCAGTGGGATGTCACAGAGGAGCTGATCGACGGTCGTAGACCATCTAACCCTGCAGCGAGCAAACATCTGTGGCGTGGAGGTATTCCGGCGGGATTAGAAGCAGGTGAGCACGTGATAAGAATCCAGGCGACTGATCGCTTTGGGCAGGTTCATTCAGGTGAAACGGTCTTTAAAGTAGTAGAAAAGAAGTAATTAGTATGGTTTGAAATTGGAAAGCTCTTGCGGATATCTGCAAGAGCTTTTTTTTGTGAGTTATGGTTTTACTTTAAACATCTCCACCGTATAATCCAGCAACTCCGTTCCGCCAATTTGGCCATGCCCTGGAATTACAATAGAAATTTCAGGAAATGTCGATTTCACTTTCGAGACGGTAGCTGACCAAGCTGCGATGTTGGCATCTTCAAGATTGCCGTTACCAGCTGCGATTTCTTTGATCATGCAGCCACCGAAAAGCACTTTGTCTGAAGGGACATACGACACGAAATTATCTTTGGTGTGGCCTTCGCCAAGGAATTGGTTTGTTACTTTTAGGCTTCCAGCTTTTAGAATAAGTTTCTTTTTAAAGCCATTTTCTGGGGTGGGATAGCCAGCAGTTCTTGCTAGCTCAATTGTCTTGTCAGAAGCGTATGAAGAGATTCCTTTTGCATAAAACTCGTTTAATCCGCCCAAGCAATCCCAGTGAAAATGAGTAGCAACAACTCCGTTGACTTTGGCTTTTTGATCGTTTTCTATCCAATTAATTAATTCTAAACTTGCCTCATCATTTGCAGGGGTATCAAAAACCAGGGCTTCACCTTCATTTATCACGATCATTCCATTGCATGCCACTTTGCCAAAATCATTCGTATTTAGGTAGCTGATATGTACAAATGTATTTGGACTAATTTGCTCGATTTGTAGGGTTTCGGATTTGTAGGCGACCTCTTTTTCTTGACTAAGTGCTGGTGAGGAATGAATTGCAAAAATGAGTAGAGGGATTGTCGCAAAGAGTTTCATAGGAAATGTAAGTGAAGAGTTGAACTTATGGGTGTATCTCTCAAACAAAATCCCAGCCTATTTTAATAAGCTGGGATTGATTACAGTGTATTTTATAAAAAAGAAATTACTTTCTCAACGTCTCCAAATAACTAACCAAGTCCACCAGTTCAGTTTCTGATAGTGGAAATTTAGGCATCAGTGATTCTTCCAACTGGGTGACGCTCTCGACATCCACCAGCTTGTAAATCTTCTGCTCAGCTGATCCTACCAACTTCACCACTAAATCATTTTCTGTTTTTGAATTGACGATACAGGTAAACTCTGTTCCGTCTTTCATTTTAACAAGTTGAGTTTCATAGCCAAAACCCATTCCTTCGGATGGATTGATGATGGCATTAAATAGCCCTTCCTTGGATAGTTTATCTCCGATTTCCGAAAGTCCAGGGCCAAAATCAATTCCCTTGTCAGCAATTTTATGACATGCAAGGCAGTAATTAGTTGCGATGAGAAGGCCTTTTTCTACGTCTCCTTGCTGAGCTAGAAGTTTCGGCAAATCAACCGTTGCGTTGGAAGATGCAGCTCCAAATTTCTCATTGGCTTCGGCCCGGATAGTTCCATTCCACGAGGATAGAAGGATTTTCTGCGCTATAGGAAGCACATCAGCTGGGATCTTATCCGCTTTTGCCAATTCCAATAAATACGGTTCGGAATTATATCCTTTTGCTGCTTCCATCGCGGCAGTCCTCATTTCTAAAGAGTTGGATTCATTGAGATAAACTTCAGCCAAGAGTTTTGCCATTTCCTCATTATCAATCACTCCAAATTTCTCAATCGAAGCCATCGCTTTTTCTTGATCAGGATTAACAAAAGACTTCTCTATTTCTCCCATTCCATACAAGGCAGCAAAACTATTAGCCGCCATCTGGGAATGCTGACTATTCTCAGATTGGTAGATAAGCTTTTCCAACCTGACTTTTTGATCTCTCAACTGGTATTTGCTTACGATATCTAAAAAATCCCTGTCATTTGCGATGCTTCCGGCCGTGTTTTTCGCCAAGGTGAGAATCTCTCGATCTGGTGAAGCTGGATCAAAAGTAATCTGTCTTAGGATAATGAGTTGATCCTCTTCAGGAGCATTTGCTAAGAGTGATTTGAGAGTTTTGTTTTTAGCCTCTAGAGACTGGAAATCAAGTGCACGATAGTAAGATTGATTGTTGCGACCAGGTTGAGAAAGTATAATTTTCCCTAAAAGATCTGCAGTATTTGAAGCTCGTGATCTCCAGACTATGTCTTTAGCTTCCTGATTTTCCATCCATCCTGAACCTGTTTTCTCTAAGTACACAGGCAAGTAATCATCCCAAAAGCCTTCAGCAGCAATTCCCAACGCTTCCAAATACCATCGACCTCCGCTCTCATATCCCTCAACCAGTTTTAGCCAAACCTCTGGCGCGGAAGTATAGCGAATGGCTAGAGCCACTTCCCGGCGAACTTGAGCAGATTCGTCTCCTGCCATTTCCAGCAAGAAGGAAACGTCACTCATTTTGTTATTTCTATAAGCACGAATGGCCGCTACTCTGATATTCTCATCTGGGTCAGTTGCAGCAGTTTTGATGTAATCATTGCCATTTGGAAGCTTGGTAAGTACCCAGAATGCTCTTGCTCTCATTCTACTTTCACCTTCGGTAAATAATTGCTCCAAAGCATCTTTTGCCTCGTCGCCTTTTTCTACCAATGCCATGAACGCCTTAAAATGAGTAGCGCGATTTGGGCTTTGAAGTAAATTAATTAAAGAAGAAATGCTTGTGTAATCCGGCTTGCTTACGTCATAGTCAACATCTTTAGGGGCAAGTCTATATATTCTTCCTTTGTCCAAATCTCCCATAGCATGACCACCAACTCCTGGATCATACCAGTCTGAGATAAACAATGAACCATCTGGGGCAACTGTCACGTCAGATGGTCTAAACCAATTGTCTCTGGGGTTTCCATCCAAAAGGTTGATGATTTTAGCAGTAAAACCTGCTCCAGAAGGAACGGCTGGATACGCTCTTACTATATTTGGACCTGCATCCGAGTGAATGACCTGATTCTGGTATTCTTCGGGAAGTAATTTTCCTTCATAGACTAAAATACCCGTTGGCGAACCTGCATAGGTTTGAAGTAAATTAGGAACAACGCCTGGGTCATTGAGGTGCCAATGCTGCTGGTAGACGGAGTCTTCCATATTGATTCGTCTAGCTCTCCAGTCCGCGCCTGTGACTTCATCTTTGAAGCCATAATTACCATAATCCATGACGTAGTTAATTCTCGTACTTCTGTTTCCATCGTCATCATTGTCAGACTGCCACATTCTACCGTAGCTATCTGTGGCAACTTCGTAGTTATTTCTGAAATTCCAGCCTAGCACTTCTACATCCGAACCGTCGGGATTCATCCGGAAAACCATGCCCTCTTTATAAGGTTGAGTTTTGTTATTGACTGGTCTACTAAGTGGATCCAAAATAGGCGAGCCGTCCGCGTAATGAAGACCTTCGCCAGCATTTCCGTAGTTGAAATATAATTTCCCGTCAGGACCAAAAGTGAACGAGTGCATCCCATGATCATGCTGCTCACCGCCTACACCTTCGAATAAGATCTCCTTTTTCTCCGGCACATCATCGCCATCTGCATCTGTAAAAACATATACATATGGGCTGACTGAGACGTAAACTTTATCTCCGAATACGGCAATCCCTAAGGCGGCATTGATATCGTTTCCTTGATAAAAAACCTTTGATTCATCAGCCACTCCATCTCCATCGGTATCTTCCATAATTAGGATTCGATCACCTTCTGCACGGGTTGGGTTTCTAGGGTTCAAAGAAGTGCGGTAATTATACGCTTCTGCTATCCACACCCTACCCCGATCGTCAATATCCATATTGGTAGGATTGGACATCATCGGTTCGGATGCAAAAAGTGTCAGCGCTAGCCTTTCATCCGCCACGATAATTCCATCTACCGCATGCTCAGGTGATCTTTTTTGCTCGTCTGTGAGTTTTGAATATTCTTCATCTGTGAGTTGAACAGGTTTTTTTTCACAGGAAAAAAGTAAGAAGCCCAACAGGCTTAGTAGTGTAAATTTTTTGAACATAGGATGAGAGGTTAATAGGGTTTTTTAAACAAGACTTCAAATTAAGGAAAAGTCTTGGAAACTGATGAAAAAGCAAGGTTTGAATCCTTAGGACTGGAGCATTTACTTGTCAATAAACAACTTAACGTCTGTGTTTTAAAGGATAGCTCATTTTTCATGCAAATAGGTACTAGCTCTTGTCCTGGAGAACCTTATTTTTAGCGTATGAAAACTACACGTATCAGTTTTGCAGTTCTGATTTTTGTCCTTTTGGCGAATGCGTCATGGGCACAGGAAATAAAGTGGTTTGGAGAAAGTCCAGAAATGATAAATGCGCTAGAAGGAAGAGGATGGGATGATATAGGATTTAATCGTTTGCCAGCATCCTCAGAAGGAATTGTAAGAGATCCAGTATGGAACTTGTCAAGACAGACCGCAGGTCTTTCCTTACATTTTACTACTGATAGCCCCGAAATTCAAGTTTCCTACACGCCAACATCAACCCGTCTGGAAATGCCACATATGCCAGCAACGGGTGTAAGCGGTGTGGATTTGTATGTAAAAGATGCCTCTGGAAATTTCCTTTGGGTGAGAGGAGGGTATAAATTTGGCGAAAAAATCACTTATAATTTTCAGCTAAATAATGAACCAGGTTCGTCTAAAGAGTTTCAACTTTTCCTGCCTCTTTATAATGGATTGAGTGAGCTTCAGATTGGTGTTCCTGACGATAAAAGCTTTGCATTTAGTCCGAGAAGAACCGAAAAACCAATTCTGGTTTATGGAACCTCTATTGCTCAAGGAGCCTGTGCCTCTAGACCGGGCATGGCTTGGACAAATATTTTGTCTAGGGACTTGGATATGCCAATGATCAATTTGGCTTTCTCAGGAAACGGTAGGATGGAGGAAGAGGTGATTCAATACGTGTCTCAAATTGACCCTGCTGTTTTTGTATTGGACTGTCTTCCAAACTTAGGCAGCTTTTCTGAAAGTGAGGTCAAAAACAAACTGAGCTATGCCGTTAACACTCTGCGGTCAAAATATCCAAACACACCTATTTTATTAACGGAACATGCAGGATATTCTGATGGATTGGTTTTTGAGCCAAGAGCTGAGATTTACCAAAATTTGAATCGATGGCTCCAAGAGAGCTTTGAAACGCTGCAGGATTCTGGTGTAACCGGGATTTATACTTTGTCAAAAGATGAAATTGGTATGGGAGTAGATGACTTCGTTGATGGAACCCACCCAAGTGACTTGGGTATGGCAAAGTATGCAATCGCGTATGACAAAAAGCTAAGGATGATACTAAGTAAACCAAATCATTCTAAGTGATCCGAATTTCTACAAGTCTGAAGGCAATAGGGGATGAGGAATTTGATTCTCTTTATCCCATGAAAATCAAAATGCTATCCAGTACCCATTGGACTCCAGTCGAAGTGGCAAAAAAAGCAATAGCATTTTTAGATCAAAAAGGAGGAAACTCTGTATTGGACCTCGGCTCTGGAGCAGGTAAATTCTGCCTAATTGCTGCAGCAAATTCTGATGCTAAAATCCTAGGCGTAGAGCAGCGGGAAAACTTAGTCCAGATCTCCAGAAAGCTAGCCGAAAAGTTTAAACTGGATCGAGTGAACTTCATTCATGGAGATTTGAAGGATCTAGATTTTAAGAACTATGACGCTTTTTACTTTTTCAATTCCTTTGAAGAAAACATCAATCTCAAAGATAGATTGGATAAAGACAACAGGATTGATTTTGTCCAGTATCGAAGTTACATAGATCTTATCCGGAGGAAGTTTGACGAAGTAGCGGTAGGTACAAGAATAGTCACTTACTGTGGAGAAGCTGCTGAGATACCTGAAAGTTTTCGATTGGTAAACTCCAGTAATAAGGGCAAGCTGAAGTTTTGGGAGAAGAAATAAAGCATAAAAAAAGCAACCCGAAGGTTGCTTTTTTTATGTTAGTGAGCTGCGGAAACAGCTGGTGTTTTGCCTTTCTGCCAGAAGTAGAATATGGCAAAAAGAACAATGAGTATGATCGGAAAGAGCATCATTTTCTGAAGAGTGTCTTGTCCAGTTGCCAATTCTAGTGCGTCGCCGGTAAGTCCAGCAGCAGAATTAGTTGCTCTGGCATCATCAATCCATCTACCTGTTATTGGGTTATAAAAGAAGTTAGAAAGCATTCCAACTCCACCTATTATAGACATACCCAATGCACCTGTTAGAGGAGCTCTCTGTGCAGTAGCACCTATCATTACTGGCCAGAAGAAGCATACTCCTAGACCAAATATTATCGCTGCCAAATAAGCTAAAGGCCCAGTGACAGTACTGAACATATATATACCAATAGTTGCTAGTACTGCACTTCCTAGTAGAACTCCCGGTTGTCCAAATTTAGCAACAACTGGCCCTCCAAAGAATCTTCCTACTGCCATGACACCTGTTGTCAAAGCTAGCAGTAACATACCACTTGCACCTGATGAACTCAACACGACATTCGCCCATTGTGTTGTTCCAAATTCAGTAGTTGCTGTAAAAATCATACAAATGAATAGGAATATGAACATAGGGGAAATCATTGCCTTTAAATTCTGCGGAATTGACATTGCTGCATCAATATGTGGTTTTGGAAATGTCTTACCGAAGAATAACACCGCATAAATTACAGTAGGGATCATTAAAACCCACATCTGTGTTTGCCAGCTACCTAAAACTCCACCTGTAGAGGTCATAAATTCCGAAATCAAGCTACCAACAACAATGCCACCGGGGAACCACATATGGAATCTATTCAGCATTTTATTCATTTTATCGCCAGTATACATATCAGCAATTAGCGGATTACAAGCAGCTTCAGTACAGCCGTTACCAAAGCCTATGAAAAGAGTAGACATCAATAGTGTCGTATATCCTCCAGCATAAATAGTTAGGAGGATACCCAGCGTGTGCATCACAAATGCAACTCTCATAATATTTGCTGGTCCAACTTTGTGATAAAGTAGACCTCCTAAGATCATAGAAATAGGGAATCCTAAGAACCACATGGAATTAATAAAACCTAGTTGTTCATTGGATAAATTAAATTCTGCTCCTAATTGTGGAAGTATTCCAGCTCGAATAGAGAATGTAAATGCGGTGGTAATGAGCGCAAAACAACTTGCGTTGAAGAGAGCCGATTTGTTAATGGTTTGAGTCATATGATAGGTTTTAAATTTTTTGGGTTGTGACCAATCGATTGTAAAGGTGGAAAAATAGGAAAAATATTGCATTCAGCTTTCCCGCTAATAAAAAATATTGTTTTGAATTTCCTCCTAATTTAACACCAAAAGTGACCCAATCTCTTTTTCTTCAAGTCCATACGATGAATTTTTCAGGATTATTACAACTACGTAATTTCCCGTTGGGACGAACTTTCCTTTAGATTTTCCATCCCAATTGAGCACTGGCTCTTCGATAGGGATTTCATTTGTAGTAGTATAGTGAATGAGTTCTCCGAGTCGATTATAGATGTATAATTCTGCTTCAGTCACTCCTTCGCTCATCAAAACCCTGAAGTCTTTGTCAGGGTTGCCTAGAATCATTGCATTAGGATATACAATCTGGTAGTTGCAAACATCGTAGGTTCGGAAGGAATCTTCAAATGCGCATCCATCTTCAGTAGTGACAATTAATTGGTAATCTCCTACTTGGGCTGGCTTAAATAGCCGTTGAGTGGAAACTAACTGATCTCCATAATACCATTCGTATGAAGCATATTGTCCTGGATCGATTGGGGCTAGTGTGTTTCCTTTTGTACATGCAGGGTAGCTTTCATCAAGATTTGGAAGAGTTAATAAGTTGCTTTCTTCCACTAAAATGAAGTTTCTGCCTATTTCACAGTTGAATTTGTTGTAGGCAACAGCTTCGTAGGTTCCGGGCTGATCAACTTGTATTTCCAGCAAATCCTCAAATTGAGATAACTCACTTCGCTGGTCATTGACATCATAAAAAATCCACTCCGTATGAAAGACTTCTTCTTCATCTGATGTTAAAGTAACGGTGGAAGTGCCTGGTTCAGGACAAATTTTGGTAGCTTCTAGCTCCATTGGGACTGATGTGATAGGAGGAATTACCTCAAATTCTACATGTACTACATCACAAAATCCACTTTCTAGAGGCTGAGCTGTTAAGGTGAATAGCCCAACCGTGGCTGGATAAAACTCATAGCCTCTACCTACAATTTCACCTTCAGAATTCACCCATCGTATACTTGCGTCCTCTGGAAGGATTCCTTCTATTTCTGCAACAAAAAGGATCGGGTCAAAGCAGCCTCTTTCGACTTTGACTGGCTTAAATGATATTTTTTGAGAAATAGTCGCATTAAAAACTTCTACTCTAGGGCATAAAGTAGAGGTGGGATTATTTGATTCGGCAAGTAAGGTATAGGATCCTCCTTCGGTAATAGTAAATGCCTTTCCTGAACGTAACGTTTGTACGCTTTTATCAGGGTAGGTAAGGGTGAATAGCATATCTTCCTCAGTTTCTGGGATGAAATCAAAGGTTTCGCAGACTTGAATATCTCCCGGAGTTGTAAAATTTACTTGTGGCTGATCAGCAATGGAAATAGGTTCAATAGGGTAGGTACAGCCGTCTATGACTAGCTCTAATAAATATTCTCCTGAAGAAAGATTAAACGCCAATAATCCACTCGCAGGAACGATACCCGCTTCAATTTCTCCTGCAGACACAGCTAGTAAGCGATATCTCCCGTCGGCTATACTTTGTCCAAAGTTAACCTCCACTTTACCTTCTACTACTCCAGTTTGGGAACATGTTTCCGGTGTACTGGTAATGGAAGGCGTCAGCTGAGTAGGAGGGTTGGGAGTTACAGGTGGGTTTTTGGCTTCTAGTTGTACCAATTTGGTGACTTTACACCCATTTTGGGTAGCATAAATCGAGTAGATCTGTGGCTTTATATTTGAATAAGTAAGCACTTGACCCGCTGCGACAGGGCCTGTATTTATCCCTAGTTCAGGGATTTCGATTGAATCCAAATTTGTATTGCTAGTAACTTGCATGCTTCCATTTTCTGTAATACAATCATCCGGTGAAACTAGGATTTGCGCATCTAGTTTTGGAGATTCTAACAGTTCGAAAGCAACTTTTCTCTCAGAAGGACAATCTGGATACTGCTCATCCTCCGCGCTAAAAAAGACCTCATAAATTCCTGGGCCATTCAACTCGCTTGATTCGAGTGTTATTTCAAATGCCGTCCCGAGACTTGTCTTGGTTGGAGATGTACTTTTTTTGATAAACCATTCACCCGTAAGAGGCGTATCTGTGCCAAAAGTAATAGGTCTGCCTTCACAGATTTGTTGCTCAGATTGGGTGATTTGGAAATCAATCGGAGGTCCTACGAAAGTGGACCCTTTGATGGTACATGCTTGGGTGCCGTCGGCATTTGTCAGGTATAATTCCACAAAATGGTATCCGATATTATACGTTAGGAGTTCATTTCCCGTGCCGATAACAACCTGATCTCCATCTGAATCAAGGGATTTCCAGGTGATGGTATAATTAGCCAGATTTGGTGTTGAAGGGAATAATGCAGTGAGTAAAACTGGCTCATCACCACAAACGAGGTAATCAGGCTTCAAGGCCAATTCCGCCCCTTTTTGAACTTTTACATCTAAACTTTCTTCGTAAAAATTAGCATCTGTTCCTCTCCTGATTTTCAATGAAACCACATAGTCTCCTACTACACTGAATAAAAACTGAATAGATTCAAACTGGTCACCGCCACTTCTATTTAAAAGTTCATCGCCGGATGAGTTAGTTATTTTCCATTCATATACATCACCGGGATTTCCTCCAGCACTGTAGTTGCCGATGACGCCACCTATCACGATACATAAATTAGTGTCGCCAGTGAGTGCCAGGGCAGCATTTATGGAGTAGGTCGTTTCGGGTTTATTTGGGTTTTTTACCTGCCATCCTAGCGTAGGCTCTGGTGACAAAATGAGGGTAATCCAAACCAAAATCATCCCAATCATCCGATTAGGTATTTGGCAATAAGAGTTCAATGAAATCAAATTAGGGTGTGTGCAAAGATAACAATCCCTGTTATCAATGAATTGATTTTAAGCAAATGGGTCAAAAAATGTTCCAATTCAGTTTTGCACAGCTATTCTATGATGAGAATAGATCCAAACTCAGTCTTGGTGATGTTCTTTTCGTAATTCTTAAAATTAAGACGGACGGCGTAAGTTCCATTTGGAATGGCATTTCCATCATACGTACCATCCCAAGCACAGGTGGATTCTTCCGAAATCAAATTGGTTTTGGAGCATTGGAAAACCACCTGACCCCATTTGTTCATAATTACCAAATCCAACTCATCAATAAGGTAATTTGTGTAGAGTAAAAATTCTTTTTCGGGATTTCCTGGCTGCACCGCATTTGGATAAATTACCTTAAGCTCACACTCTTCTTCAGTGACAAAGCTAGTTTGGTATGCACAGCCTTCCTGACTGTAAACAATTAGGTTGTAGTCACCAATCAGGTTGGGTTTGTAGACAGGGCTAGTGGACACCAGCTGATCTCCAAAATACCATTCATAGCTTGCGAAGCTACCAGGGTTTATCGTGGGAGCAATTTCATATTTAGGACATATTTGATAGCTTTCTTCTACCTGTGGCCTGACTGTGTCCGTACTTCTAAGAATTAAGGTTTTATCACTTCCTAACAGGCACGGGATAGCATTGAAGACTCGGACTTCATAAGTTCCTTCATTTGTAGCTAAGATTTCTTGCCTGTTTCTTTCAGCAGTTAATTCCGATTGTTCCCCAGATGGAGTGGTGTACCACCATTCTATTGACTCTACAGTGGTGAAATCAGTTTCTACAACGATGCTGGCAGATGGGCTATCTGGACAAAGAGGCTCCGCGACCAACTGCACGTCTAGCTCCAAAACTGGTGGTAAAACGTCAAAGGATTTAGGTTCAATGTGGCAAGGTATTACATTGGAAGGCTGCACTTCAAGAGAATAATTACCAGGCTCTCTTAACGTAAGAAACTCTTCAGTTCCAATCTGATTTCCATCTTTATCCTTCCAAGAAATGTCTACATCCTCAATGGAATAATTTGTTACTATGGCTTGGTAAGTAATACTGCCATCACAAAATTCTTCAGAAATGACTGGCTCAAAATCCACTGCATCCGATAAGATAACTACCAGCTCTTTTTGCTCAGGGCAATAAACTGAGGGGCTATTGCTATCAAATGCCAGAAAAGTGTAGGTGCCGGCTTCATCTAAAGTGAATGTTTGCCCAGACGGTTTTTCAACCACCTCACCAGAGGGCGTGGTTAAGAAGAATTGAAGATCTTGTGTGGTCTCTGGAAGCAATTCATAAAAGTCACAAATCGTCAGTTGCTCAGGGATATCAAATACCACTTTATCTGGTGTTAAATCCAGCTGAAAAGTTACTCTTCCCAGTTCACAGTCTTTTTGAATAGCAGGTATGATGCTATAGGCGGATGCTTCATATGTCCCGCCAATACGCGTCGTAATTGTTTTTTGATTATTGAATTCAAATAGCTCTTCTATTTCTCCACTTTCGTTAAATCTTCGCCATCTGATATCAGTAACTGCCTCTGGTGAGGTGGTCGTAAGCTCCACAATTGCTTCCGGGCCAAATTCACAGAGTTTGGTGGAATTAATCGTTGCATCCACAAATAGGACGGGAGCTTTTACAAGAAATTCCTTTGGAGTAATAGGGCAGAGTTCACTGTCTTTGGGCTGAACTTCCAGCGAGAAGGTTCCAATTGAGGTAGGAGAAAGAAAAAGGTTTTGCCCGGTTCCAATAGTATCACCTTCGGAATTTCGCCAGAGAAAATTTGCTGTATTTGGATCCGTCCCATAGATCTCAGCTTCGTAGACTCTATTTCCTATCACGCAATCTTCGCTTTTTAAAATAGGATCAAAAGGGATAGGGTCTGTTGTGCTGACCGTCAACTTCAATTGTGAAGGACATATTTCACTCTGATCTGGCAAAATCCCTATTAAACTGTATTCTCCAGCTTCAGTGATTGTGAAGGGCTCACCGGCTAATTTTGAAGAGCTATTTCCCGATGGGTCTGTTAAGGTAAACAGCAAAGGTTCAGTAGTTTCAGGAATCAGGTCATAAGAACCACAAATAGTCAGTAGTTCGGGGATATTAAAGTTTGTTTGAGATTTCCCTGGAATTTCAATAATCTTTCGATTGGGAAGGTTACAGCTATCTTTATCTAATATTTCGAAAAAGTAATTTCCTCCTCCTAGATCTATTGTAAATGGATTAATGGTAGGTAGCGCTTGTTTAGTTATGACATCACCTTTTTCACTTAGGACACGATAAGATCCTTCTGTGGCTCCATTTGTTAGGTTTACTTCAAAAGAGCCATTCGTTTTCCCTGAGGTGGTACAAGATTCTGACTCTATGTTCTCAATTGTAAATGCTAAAACTGTGGGGGAATCGTCTAATGGTACTACAGCGCCTAAGGTGTTCTGGCAACCGTTCAAATAGGCATATAATGTGTATGCCCCTGATTCTAGATTTGGTATAGTAATGATGTCTCCAGCTGTAAAAGGGCCATAGGAAGATCCAACTCCACCTACACTAATAAGGTCCAAGTTAGTCTCTGCAATCAATTCTAATCCACCATCAGGATTGAAGCATCCGGTTGCCCCTAGTGATGAGGAAAATGATATTCTAGGCTCCTCTTGGTAGGTAAATACGGTGCTTGCTTTAGGAGAACATGCCGGGTTCTCTGCATTCTCGATGATGAGCTCCAACTTATATTCCCCAAAGTTTAAAATATCAATATCTGGGGTAAGCGTGACATCTACCGAATCCCCTAACCATACTGGATTCGTTTCGCCTGGACTTGTTAGAAACCATTGGCCTTTTGTAGGTGGGTTTGTTTGAAAAGTGATGTTACCGTCTTTACAGACTGAGCCAGAGCTCTGAACTATTTCTACTGCATCGAGAATTTCTACAGAAGTAGCTAGGCGGTTAAGACATATGGGGTTCGAATTATTATCGGGTATATAGAATTCAACATCGTATTTACCGGGGATATTCACACTTAATAAATTCGATGAACCTATCAATTCACCAGCCTCATTTGTCCAGTTGAACACGTAGCTTGAGAAATTTGTGCTAGCTGGTGATATCGCTTGAAGTTCTATGGACTGGCCCGCACATATTTTATATGAACTTGAAAGCGCGAAAGTCGGCCCTTTTATTATTAGAACTTCCTTTTCGAATTTCGATGGTGGCTGGTTTCCCCGGCTCACTTCTAATTTGACTTTGTGTACTCCTAATTGTTCAAAAGTATATTCAATTTTTTGAAAAGCTCCAGGAGGTCTAGTGAACAGTACGCTACCATCTGGTGCCAAAATTGTCCATTTGTAAACATCAGTAGCAGAATCCCCACCCCCGGAGAAAATACCCACAACACTTCCCACAATATTACACAATCGATCTGGCCCTATCAATTCAGGGTCATTTGCGGCAGAACCTATACTTGTTCTTAACAAATCCTTTTCTGTAGGACGTAACAATTCCCCTTTGGCAAGAAAAAATGCCAAGCCAAAAAGGAAAACGAATATGGGGTATTTAGCTAGTCTTAAGACCAAAATAGATTTACTTAAACCTGATTTTTAGGCCTCTAAGCTACAATTTAATAGTACTGAAAAAAAGTTGTTAGCGATTTTACTGCTTTTGAATTGAATTTATATTAGCTGATGTTACCTCACAAATACCCAGTTACTTGCATCACTCAACTTCTCTGAATATTCATACCCAGCTTCGTTAAATGTTTTGAGTAACTCTGGCTCAGTAATTCTGTTTTTGATGGCAAAATTACTCATCATTCCTCGAGCTTGCTTCGCAAAAAAGCCGATGATTTTATAGCTGTCATCTTTGAATTCTTTGAATTCAATAGTGATCAGTGGGCTTTTTAACGACTTCTGATGTACGGCTTTGAAGTATTCCTGAGATGCGAGATTGATAATCGTCTTTCCTTCAGCTACAGCATTGATTGCTTTGGCGATTTTCTTATCCCAAAATTCATAGAGGTTTTTGCCTTTTTTATTTTCAAGTTTTATCCCCATTTCTAAGCGGTAGGGCTGGATCAAATCTAATGGCTTCAATAAGCCATACAAACCGGAAAGAATCCTTAAGTGATCTTGGGCAAAATCAAAATCTTCTTTTGAATACTGATCGACATCGATTTTGGTGTAGACATCGCCTTTAAATGCCAAGATGGCTTGCTTGGAATTGTTCTCCGTGAAGTCAGTCTGAAAAGTCTTAAAACGCTCATTATTCAACTCGGCCAAGTTTTCAGAGATATGCATCAGCTCACCTATTTCCTTGGCAGACTTTTTTTTCATTATTCTTACTAAGGAACGAGTGTCAGTTTGAAAATCAGGTTGGGTGGACTCTTTGAAAACTGGAGTGGAGTAATCCAGCGTTTTCGCTGGTGAAATCAGGATAAGCATACTATTGAATTACTGTAATGGCTTTGATTAATTTTTCGGTTATGTTTTGATCTTCACTTCTAAACTTCACAACGACCGCATATGTTCCGTTAGGCACGAATTCTCCATTTACTTGCCCATCCCATGGACAGAAAGGTTGCTTTGGCTCAATGTTTTCATGTTCACAATAAAAAATCAATTCTCCCCAACGATTATAAATATAGACTTCTATATCATCGATGTATTCATTGGCATAGAGGATGAAATTTCTATTTGGATCGTTTAGAACCACACCGTTAGGGAAGACGATTTTTAACGAACAATCTTCCACTACGTCAATGGTTGCTACGTATTCACAGCCTAGATTGTCAGAAACTGTAAGTTCATAGATTCCCCCCTCAGTAGGGGTGAAAACTTCATCCTGAGATACTTCCACACCATTTAGCTTCCATGAGTAGTTGTCATAGATTCCAGGGTCGATTGATTGAGTCACTCCTTCTATTGCACAGATTGTAAATCCAGCAGGAACGACCGGAGGTGAAATTGTGGATTTGGCAACTACTCCATTTGCTCTACCAAGTTCACATCCTACGCTACTTCTTAGCAGTGCTTCGTAAGTTCCTTCCTGAGTAACTTCTATGATTGGCAATCCATTAAAAGCTGGGATTCTTGTACGGGTGCCATTTACAACCGAATACCATTCGATATCTGCCACATTTGTCATATCCGCGACTACTGTGATAGTGGTGCTAGTTTGATCGACGCAGTAAGGAACTATATCAAGACTCACATCTACCCGCTGGGAATTAATCTCAGCAGTGAAAGATTTTTTATCCACTGGGCATAAGCCTCCTGCTACTGGCTGTACTTCTAGCGTGTAGTCGCCAGATCTACTTGGGACAAAAACCTGTCTTCTTCCTACGATTATGCCTGCATTATCTTTCCAAAGGAAAATCACATCCGCTGGATCGGCATTATTCAAAATAGCCTCATACTGGACTCCAACTTGACAGTCCACAAGTGGAAGAGAAACTTCGAAATCAATAGGCTGTGTAATATTTGCAACAATTGTCTCTTCTCTTGGACAATTAATCCCAGTAGGATCTTCACCTCTGACGGTGTAAGTTCCAGATTGCGTGAGGGTAAACTCTCCATTCGTATCAGGGAAAATAGTAGTTCCAGCAGAATTCGTCACCGTGTAGTTCAGTGCATCTGGAGAAGTAGGAGTGAAAGTGAAGCCTTCGCAGGCAGTGAAATCAGAAGGAACTGAGAATACAACCTCAAACGTCTGGATTATGCTGAAGCCGACGTTGAAAGCATCAGAACATCCACTGGCATCTGTCAATTCAAAGAAGTAGGTTCCATGGGGAAGGTCTACTACGAAATCAGTAACATTATCGTATTGTCCAGAGAATACTTGACCATCTCCCTGTCTAATTATTCGATATGTTCCACTCTGAGGACCATTGTTAAAATAGAATTCAATTCCTCCGTCCTCAACTCCGTTTGGACCACATTCTTCGCCTATTACATCCCATCCGTAGTCAGATAGAGAAGGTGGTGGGTTTTTATTTTCTATCGATTGAGTTTTAGTCTGACTACAACCGAATTCGTTCTCTGCTACTACCGTATATACTCCCGGTAGAAGATTTTGGACCGATAGCCATTCTCCACCAGTGACATTCTGAAAAGTCTCTCCCGTTTCCACAATTGTAACTAAAGTTGCGGCATTCCTAAAGTAAATCTCGAAATAACCATCACTAGTATTACAATCTGTTGCTTCTCCAGAATTCACATTGTCAAAGTCTGGGATTTCATTAACTACTAAATCTACCTTTTTCTCTACCACACAGCCTTCCAAAACTGGATCTTGAGTCACAAAAATAATTTCATATTGCCCTGGACTTGGAAGTGTGTTGATGAATAACTCCAGTTCGAAAAACTCTCCAAGCGCAACTCTAGTTGGGTCACCATTTAGCTCGTAAAACCATTCTCCAGTAATAGGTGTATTAGGAGCAAATGTCACCGAAGTCTCTTCATAGCAGACTTCGGTCGCAGTCTGATCTAGGTCAAACTCGAAGGCTGGTCCGACAAAAACATCTTTAGTAGAAGGGCAAGTTTCATACAGCAAAGCCTCGTCATCCGAAAGTCCATCAGGAATTCGGTAACTCACATTTACTGTGTAGATGCTTTCTTCATCAACAGTGATCGTATTTGAGTTTTCGTCTCCAAATACCTGACCGGCAGCATTGGTCCACTCGAAGTCATATAATCCCTCAGCAGGGTCGTATCCATCGATTGCAGTTAGTGTTACAGGATTACCTGCACAAAGTGTAGCGTCATCCGCTAGGGTTAGTTCAGGTGGTGCTTCTACCAAGATCTCCGTACTTTCTCTGAAATACTCAGGGTCTCCACATCTATCTACTCTAAGTTCTATTGTATAAGTGCCTGGGCTATTGAAGATCTGATCCAGATTTTGGAATTCGTCCCCTGGACCTCCGTAATTATTTCGGAGTACTGTCCCGTCATCCTTATTAGTGATGGTCCAGAAATAACTATCAATATCAGGCTCCCCGCCACCTTCTAGAAGTGCTCCAGCACCAAGTTCAGGGTCCAAGCATAGCCTCAAAGGAGCTGCTAGGCTGGGTTCTGGGATAGAACTTCCTGAGTTTTGAACAAAAGAAGGTAGACCTAGATTAGCGGGGCCTGGCATGGGCTCTACTCCGTCTTGTGTAAAAGTACTTTGAGAGTTGCAGCCTGATCCTACGTTGATTTGTCCGATTCTAGTGTCACCGACTACCGCTACATAGATTTGCCCATTTGGTCCTATCTGCAATGCACCCAAATTGAGTCCGCTTGTTTGACTTATTTGATTTTTTGTGCTGATGATACAAGCTTCTATTTGTGCTCTTGTGCTTGCTCCATCAAAACATGCTGGGCAAACTGCAGCCGACGAATCATCATTTTCGTTGGCTTTTATTACGAATTCTTCTATTCCAGGTCCGCCGTTTCTATAAGAAACTAAAATTCGCTCCCCGTCTTCTGAGAATTCCATTCCGTACACATCTCCATCGCAGTTCAAATCAATTCGGGCGTATTCCGTCATTTCACCAGTGTCACTGTCGAAATCAAAAATCTCTAATTTATTACATCCTCCTTCTGAGATGGTGACAGCTATCTTATCTCCATCAGAATTGAATTTCATTGCTCCCACACCGGAGTTGAATCCATGATTACTTCCCACGGAACTAAGGATAGGCTGTCCTATTCCTTGCGAAGAGACTGGATATGCCCGGAAAGTATTGTTTCCAAGTTCATGATACATCACCCAAGTCGTATCTCCAGCATCCAAAGCGGCAGTATGCTCAGTGGATGGGCTAAAGAGAAAATTGTCTTTAGTGACCACATTTCCGACACCCGTGTCATTTTCTGATTTAATATCCACGAGGGAATATTTCGCCTCGTTTGTTCCATTTGCAGAAAGTTGGGTAGTAAAGAGGTAGAAAAGGGTTTCTTCTGTAGGTACAGGCACTGCGATTACACCCTGACTACTGGAATTATCTCCGCCTATATCTTCCCCGTTTTCCATTAAATCTCCATTGAGATCCCAGACTGATTGCCCGTCAGTGTAGAAAAGTACTTGCCCAGCTTGGTCTGATATCGTGGTAGTCCCTGCAGGGATATTTTGTGGATGTGGGGAAGCAATTGGTCTTGGGGTAGGAGCATCTGGGTCATCCGGGTCTGGATTAAAGTCCAATCCAGCTCCATCACCAAAATACCAGATGTTATTGGTCTGATCTTCTACATCCCACATTTTCACGCGGATCTCAGCATATGCGTAGCAGGAAGATCCTGGCTCACGCACCAAAACCCAATACAAACCAGGCTTACACACTTCATTTTCCTCCTCACCTATCCATCCTTGATCACGCTTGTTGGACCAAAAATATTCGTAGTTTTCTCCACCACCTTGGCCGCTACCTACTCCGCCACCACCACCAGCTCCACCATCTTCTTCACCTTTTTGTGCCGAAAGTAATGGGCTGAGGTCTAAGCATGATTCGCACAAAGTCGTGTCTTGAGGAGAGAAGTTTGCTTGAAGTTCGTTTTCTGCCAAAGAAATATCATGGGAAACGGTTTTTGTCTCTCCATCTGCAAAAGTGACAAGTAGTGTAACATTTATGCTTTGACCTGAAGTAGCATCCGCAGGGATAAGAAAATGCTCTTGTGCGTAGTCTGCCGGAAGTGCATTTCCAGTAGAATCTGTAAGGGGGGGATCAAAATTCCATGCGAAACTTACGGGTCTGTAATTTTCAGGAGTGATTTCTGAAGTAAGCTGAACTGGGTTGTTGGCACAAGGCATATCAGGTGCCCATGTGAAGTCTACTGTTGGTGCTATGTCAGCATTTGGAGCAAAAGTTGGGAAAATAGTCCCACAAAAATCTGTGCCTGCAAAGGGGTCTTCCTCAATCGCTATCAAGGTCAAATCAGCTTCATTTGGATTAGTAACTTTGCCTATCATTTGCGGTCCACCATCTACCTCTTCATACAAATAATAAATACTGCCATCTGGTCCGGCTTTGATGTCATAAACAGATGAAATGCCTGCCGGAGGAGTTCCCGGGCCAATAATAGGCATTACTTCTGGGGTAGCAGACAAATCAGAAACAGGTACTCTGAGTAGTGAATCACCTGCCGAATAGTAGATGTAGGTTCCGTCTGGAGAAAATTCAGCCCCTCCATAATTACCATTTCCGGATGATTGAGAAATAGGTGTAGGTGACCCAAAATTCCCATTACTTGTATCGAAGCTTAACACTAAAATAGGATCAGTGTCAGAATCTGGAATAATAATTAGCTGGCTCGTTTCTTCATTAAAAATGAGCTGTTTTGGGGTGGAAGTAATGGCTTGGTTGCCTGTAGTAGTGAAATTCCCTTCTCCAGAATCAATGCTTCTAGAAATTAGGTTTCCATTATCAAAACTGATTAGAAAGGAGGAAGACGCTGGCGTTTTTACAACTAAGATTGCTCCGCTTCCATTTCCGATCACATTGTCTTTTGAGGTGATTTCCCCTAGTGGCCTGTCATTGCCTATCGCTTGACCAGGGGCATTCATATCCACTACTGCATACTGAAGTTCTCCGCCCAGCGAGAGATAGAATATATAAAAAAGTTTGTTTCCGTCAGGGTCAAATTCCAAGAACCCTGTTGCTACTTGTTGGATTCCGTCGATATTTCCATTCAGCCCAGAGCCAACTCCTTGAATAGGGTTTTGGCTAAAATCATAAACCAGTTCTCCATTCGTCAGGAAAAATGGCTGTCCGGTAATTGGGTCTATCGCAAGGGCAGAATTATTTTTAGTAAAAACAATTGAACCAGGAATAGACTGAACATTAGGTGAATTGCCTTTTCCAAAGGATAAATAATTATTCTCCGTAGATGCACCGCAATAGCCAAAAATCCACTCATTGTCATTAAAACCCTGCGAATGCACCGCGGTATTAAATACAAAAGTTGTAAATAGGAGGGTAATTGCAAAAATGTAGGGTAACCTTATGGAATTAGGGCTGCTTTTCATAATTTTCGAACTGCTTCTAAAACAACATACGTTCTGTAACGTTGAAGAAGCCTACTGAATATTCAAATTAACGAACAAATACTTGTTACGGTCTCTGGTTTACGTTGTTTTTCTTTGTGTGGTTGGACTATTTGTAGGAACTAATGCCTATGCACAGGATCCGCAATATAGCCAATATTACGCTGCACCTCTTTACTTAAACCCAGCTTTTGCGGGATCTGAGTTGACTGGACGAGTTGGTTTCAATTACAGAAACCAATGGCCAAGTATTGATGCACAATTCACCACATTTTCTGCATACTACGATACCTATCTGAATGATTACAACTCAGGTATTGGGGTAATGGTTATGCAAGATACAGAGGGAGCATCCAAACTTCGCTCCACTACCATTTCTGCACTTTATTCCTATGAATTGAAATTAAGTGATAAAATGTATTTCCGTCCTGGATTTCAGGCGAGTTATATAAGGAGGGAGATTGGCTATTACGAGAATTTGATTTTTGCAAATCAAATTAACCCTAATGACCCTTTTGGTCCAATATTTCCTGGGAGTGATATTCCTGGTCTAGGAGATCCAGTCAATATGCTTTCGCTATCCTTTGGTGGGTTGTTTTTCACCGAAGACTTTTGGATAGGGGGATCAGCGCATCATGTGAATCAGCCAAATCAATCGTTTATCGATGGAGATAGTCCTCTACCAGTGAAATTCTCAGCCCATGCAGGGTATAGAATTTCTTTGGGTGAAGGTGCCTCTCGTGGTGATTTCACACACATGAGAAGACAGCGTTATTTGACTCCTACTATAAATTACAAAAAGCAAGGGCCATTTGAGCAACTTGATGTAGGGGCTTATTTTTATGTGGAGCCAATCGTTTTTGGGGTGTGGTACAGAGGCCTTCCTTACAAAAAAGTGGAGCAGCAAAGTAATAGAGATGCCATTGTGATGATGGTCGGTTTGAACTTGCTTTCTGGACTTAATGTAGGCTACAGCTTCGATTACACGGTTTCTCAGTTAGGAATTCAGTCTGGTGGAGCTCATGAATTGAGTTTGTCTTGGACTTTGCCTAATCGTAACCAAGGCAAACCGCAGAGAAGAGATACCATTCTCCCTTGCCCTAAGTTCTAAGAATCCGGCTTATCAAATCATAGTTTTCTCTCTCGGCGGCGCAACGACGCGGCGTTTTAAACAATTTGAGGTTTTTTGAACCTCGATTGTTGTATGATAAAAATACCATTCAAAAGATTATTCAATACGATTAAGATTTAATGTTGTAGGCCACGAGATATTTTCGCTACGCCGACGTGAGAAAACTAAAAAAAGCTGAAACGATTTCTCATTCCAGCTTTTGATGTTAAACTTTATTTTTACTTAAAGGGTATAAAACTCTTCCCATCCTTTTCTTGGCACCTCACCTCCAAGCAATTGATTTGCTAATGGGTTGTTGGTGATGCGTTGCGTTTCTCTGTCAAACTTCAAGGTTGTGTTCATTTGCTGAGCTAATACGCCTAAACAAAATACCTGGCTTAGGGGTCCTGCAATTTCAAAACGAGAACGAGTCTGCTCCTCTCCTTTACATGCTTTCAGGAAGTTTGCAAAGTGATTAGAAGGACTTTCAGGAACTTCTGGGAGCTTACTTTCCATAGCTTTAGCTTTTTCCTCGCCAATAATAGAAAGTGTGCTGCCATGAGATCCACCTTTGAAAGTCAGGTCTTTTCCATATATAATTTTTCCTGGATTTAGTTTGGCAGGCTGAATCTGACCATTGCTGGCTGCAGGAATATCTGCATTCAATTCGGAAGTTCCATAGTCAGCAGGCACTGGAGGTACATTATCCACGCCATCATACCAAGTGAGTGTCAGAGGAGGCATATCACCACGCTCTGGGAATTTGAACGCCAGTGTAGATGACATAGGGAAGAAGAATGGATTGTGACCTTTCAGCATCACTGGATCTACTTCGTAAGGCAATCCTAGGTCAAGGAATTCATGGACCGTATCCATGGTGTGAGCTCCCCAGTCTCCCAGAGCGCCCATTCCGAAGTCATACCAGCATCTCCACTGTCCATTGATGAAGTCTTTGTTGTAATCATGAGGGAATCTAGCCATCAGCCACGTGTCCCAATCAAGAGTTGAAGGAATCGGCTCTGCTTTTGGGAAGCTTTGCATGTTTACATCCCAGCCATGCCATCTTCTTGGGCTGTTCATATGAGCAGTCACTGCAGTCACATCTTTGATGATTCCAGCTTCTTTCCAAGCTTTGAATTGGAAATAGTTGCCTTCGGAGTGACCCTGGTTGCCCATTTGGGTAACTACATTATGTCTTTTGGCAGAGTCCATCATGAGTGTGATCTCATTGAAGGTACGAGCCATAGGTTTTTCTGTATAGACATGCTTGCCTTCAGACATGGCTAGCATGGTGATCGGGAAGTGGGAAAAATCAGGAGTTCCAACTGTGACCGCTTCAAACCCATTTCCAAATTCATCAAACATCTTACGGAAGTCTTGAAAACGTTTGGCGTTGGGGAATTTCTCCATCATCGCAGTAGTATGGGGTGCCCCCATGTCTACGTCACAAAGCGCTACGATATTACATAGCCCAGTGTCATAAAGTGCATTCATAATCTGAGCGCCTCGATTACCAATCCCACAGCAAGCGAGGTTAACCTTATCACTTGGAGCTACATGTCCCATAGATTTACCAAGGACGGTCGAAGGAATGATGGAAATCCCTGAAAGTCCGAATGCGGCCAGAGAACCAGTTTTAAGAAAATTTCTTCTGTCTTTTTTCATATGATAAGGGTATTTTGGGAGTACAAATTATTTTTCAAGACGAGAAAGTAGGGATTTTTTACCGCTACTCTTTTCATTTTTATGTTGAATGGAGAAAGAATTAACGGAATCGATACCGAAATAGAATTCTGAGAACAGGACGAAAACCCTTGAAAGTTTTACTATTTTCCCAATTCATTCCATTAAAAACTATGAAAAACTCATCTCCCAAAAAACCTGCATTTTTATTGATATTGATTGCTGCATTCTCAATTTCCTGTGTTTCAGCCCAAAATGGTAAGACATACTTGCAGTTTGAAGGGGGAGATGGGCCTGGCAAAGGAAAGGAAATAGTGCTAATCTCGGGAGATGATGAATATCGATCTGAGGAATCCATGCCGATGATGGCTAAAATATTGTCAACTCATTATGGCTTTAATACTACTGTGCTTTTCCCAATCGAACCAGAAACAGGTGATATTGTCCCAAGTTACCAGAACAATATTCCGGGATTGGAGCATTTGAAAAATGCAGACTTGGTAATTATGCTGATCCGTTTTAGAGATTTGCCGATGGATCAGATGAAGCATTTGGAAGATTATTTCAAATCCGGCAAACCGTTTATTGCCCTTCGAACTTCCACACACCCTTTTGCAATCAAAGACCAAAACTCGCCATACGCCAAATGGACTTGGAACAGTAAAGTTGCTGGTTGGGAAGGTGGTTTTGGTCAGCAGATCGTAGGTGAAACCTGGGTTGCTCATCATGGAATCCATAAATCAGAAGGAACTAGAGCATTGATTGACGGCTTGGATAGAGATGCAGATCATCCGATATTGAGAGGCGTGGATGATATTTGGGCGCCAACGGACGTGTATACGATTAAGAATTTGCCTTCGTCTGCCAATGTGCTTCTATATGGACAATCTACTGCTGGAATGACAGCGGAAGCGCCATTAATGTGGGATAAGTCAATTATGCCTATAGCTTGGACAAAGGATTACTCGCTGGATGGAGGGAAAACAGGAAAGGTTCTGGGAAGTACACTCGGATCTTCGATAGATTTCCAAGTAGAAGATATGCGTCGATTGATTGTGAATGCTTCTTTTTGGCTATTAGATATGCCTGAGGTTATTACTTCTGAACTTCCTATGGAAATTGTAGACAGCTACGAGCCAACCATGTTTGGTTTTGACAGCTTCCGTAAGGGAATGAAAGTAGCAGATTTCAAGTAGTAGAACTGTAAACTTCATTATTTAAAATTCATCATTCTGCATTCTTTATTTTCAATGTTGAATGATGAATAGCGAATGAGAAATAATGAAGTTCAATATGAATAGACTCAATAAGAAAGATTAGAATTCATGAACAAAATAGGATTTAATGTGCTGGCTTGGTCGGCGGAGATGTCAGAAGAATTATTGCCTGTTCTCGATCGCTTGAAAAAGATTGGGTATGACGGGGCGGAATTTTTTATTGGTGGTTCGCCAGAAGAGTCGTTTAAAATGGTAGGAAAGCATTGTGCAGATATTGGTTTGGAAGTGACTGCGGTGACGGTGATGGGACCAGATCAAAATCCAATCTCTTCTGATGCTAAAATCCGGGCGGCGGCAGGCGAACAATTGAAATGGGTAATCGACCGCGCTGCAGATCTAAATGCGCAGGTTCTTTGTGGACCTTATCACTCGGGATTCACTGTGTTTGCATCAAGAGAACCTATCGAGGATGAATACAATTGGTCTGCGGAATACCTGAATGCCATGGGTGATTATGCGCAGCAAGCAGACATTTTATTAACACCAGAAGCATTAAATCGCTTCGAATGCTACCTCTGCAATACCATGGAGCAGCTTTCATATTTACTTAAGAAAGTGGATCATCCGAATGTGCAGGCGATGTTTGACACCCATCATGCAAACATCGAAGAGAAGAAATTATCAGAAGCAATCAAATTTATATCACCTCAGTTAGGGCATTTTCATATATCCGAGAACGACCGTGGCACGCCAGGTTCGGGCCATGTGAACTTCGACGAGACTTTTAAAGCGTTGGCTGATGTGAAGTATAAAGGCTGGTTGACTATTGAAGGCTTTACCAGAAATGATCCCGCTTTTGCGAATTCTATAGGAGTGTGGCGCAATTTCTCTGAGCCATGGGATATGGCAGAGAAAGGGTATGAGTTGATTAAAGGAATGGGAGAGAAGTACGGATTGTAGGAGGACAGTGAGAAAAACACAAAACCCTGAGGCAGTTTACTCAGGGTTTTGTGTTTGTGGGTCTTTTGTAAGGAAACTGAATAGGTTTATTATGATTTGAGACCTGTTCTGTTTGATGTTTTTTCATTCAGCACTTTTGTAAGGAAGCTCATTGCTATGAGAAATATCACCAAAAAGGCCAACAGAAACGAATAGCCTGTAAGTATTGCGATTTTCCCAAAAAGGAAGGGCATGAGCATGATTCCAACATAGGCACTCGCCATTTGCATTCCCATTATTTTTTGGGAGAATTTCTCTCCAAAATTAAAGGGGGTTTCATGCAATAAACTTGGGAAGATGGGGGCACATCCTAAACCGACCAAAAGAAATCCAGGTAATAGCAAGGCCTCAAATGGCAAGAATAATGAAATTAGTCCCAACCCAATAATGCCTTGACCTAAGTAAACCAATTGACGATTTGTGAAATAGCTAGTCAATAATCCAGACAAAAACCTGCCCAATGTGATCCCTAAGTAATATAGGGAAACCAGTCTTGCTGCTTGGCCAGTTTCAAAGCCTTTTTCGAAAACCAAAAAACTAGCTCCCCATAAGCCAAAACTTGCCTTAATGGTGCAGTAACAGAAGAAGAGTAAGAGTGCAGACTTTAAGCCAGGGATAGTTTTTACTAAGTAAAGATTACTCTGAGCACTTTCATTTTGCTCGGCTTCTTGGGTTGCTTGTTTTTTGTCCCAAAGTGGAAGAGAAATAATCAGAATAACAACCAGACTGATTTGAATCCAGGCGATTGTATGATATCCCTGAGCCCAAGTTCCTCCTTTGGCCAAATAACCCGATAAAATGATAGGCCCAATTGCTGCGCCGATACCCCAAAAGCAATGCAGCCAATTCATATGCCTCGCTTGGTAGTGAATCGCCACATAATTGTTCAGCGCGGCATCAACACTTCCAGCCCCCAAACCTAAAGGCACAGCCAGTAAACACAGGAATAGAAAATTATGGGAATATGAAAATCCCATTAAGGCAATTGCAGTCAGAATTACGCTGACTGTGGTCACTTTAGCTTCTCCAAATTTCTGGATCAGACTGCCACTGAAAAGACTGGAAATAACTGTCCCTGAAGCGACAATCATGGCAATAATCCCAGCATAATCAACCGGCACACCTAAGCCTTCAAACATCGCTGGCCACGCAGATCCCAGTAAGGAATCTGGTAGTCCTAGGCTGATGAATGCCAAATAGATAATTATGAGAAGTAGGATCCGATTTTTCATGCTACAGAAAAAAAATGTGTTCTGAACAAATTTAATCTGGGTGAAAATTTTAAAATGAATAAGTTATAGACAAAATCAATGCGAACTTAATTTTCCAAACTGGTTTTATGATCCAATTCTAATCCCACGGTGGTTCTAGGTTTGAACCCTGGCCATTCTTTAGCATCAGGATTTGCATTCACATCGAGATATCCTTTGTAGCTATCATTTCCTTTTAGGTAAAAGCCCAAAAACGCCGTGACAAAATGCTGGTTTATATTATTGATCCTGCGCATATCCCAAACTGAGTCTGCATATCTCAAATACTCATCAATAGGTCTTCCTGGCTCAAGCGCTTCAGCTGGCGGAGGATTTGGAGCAGTGTTATGTCGAGCGTCAATATAAGTGAGTAGGTACCTCTCAGAGTTGACTGCTCCTTCATAGATGGCTTTTGTCCCATCCTCATAGCCTGAGATATCATCTTTGCTTCCTGCTACGAATAGGGAAGGAATCTTAATGCTAGCCAAGCCTTCCGCATTCCAAACTCCACGTTGCATTCCCCAAGGAGCAAAAGCAACAATCACCTTAATTCTTGGATCGATCGAAGCTTCAAATTCAGGGTTGCCAACCGAACGTCTTTGCAAAGCCTTACTTCCGCCAGTCATACCTCCAAAGAGTTGGACGGCTTGTGGGCTATAACCTCCACCAGCAACATTTACAGCTCCATAACCTCCCATCGAATAGCCAATCAGAGCGGTATTGGCAGCATTCACTAAACCTTTCAAAAAAGACTCCTGATCTTCACTTAGTCTTGCCATTTCATTTAGGACAAAAAGGTCATCCAGTGAACGGTTTAGTAAGGTGCTTTGAAAGCCAGCTGCATCTCTGAATGTGGCTTCTGTGTGATCTATTGCCACTACCACATAGCCTTTTGAAGCAAGATTCTCTGTGAGGTAAGTCATTAAATAGCGAGAACCTGTATATCCATGGGATACTATTACCAATGGGAAAGGCTCGTCTTCATAAACTGCTTTTGCATTTCTGCTTGCTCTGCCCAAGAAAGTAAAAGGAATAAGAGGTCGTGTAGGAGAACCATTTTGCCCCATAACCTCGTCATAGGAAATCAACTCTTCTGATCCAGCTTCTGCTGGGTACCAGATTTCCACCTTTATTGGTCTATTGTAAAGTGAATCTTCACCCTTACCGTAGTTGAGTATATCCAATTGATTTTCATGAATCAAATCAAGGGTTTGGACACCGACTGCATATTCGCCTCGGGCTGCTAATTCTGGAGCATCTGGCAACAAATCTCCATAGACAAAGGGTTTGGACGTTGATTGCCCGAAGCTAAGGCTGCTTAAAAGAAAAAGGAAAGTTAGAATTGTAGCAAAAAGGCCCTTGTTGTTCATTTCAGCGATTAATTTAGGTTTATTGCCTCAAGATAGGAATTCCTTGAATTAACTGTTTTTTTAATAATAATAGACTGTTTTATATAGTTTTGATTTACCTTTTAAAGACTCGGGCCGAGAAAAGTTATTCTTTAGAACTAGATTACTAAAGTGCTATTTTTCAATCATTTTATTTATCCTTGGCTGCACCATCCATATCCCTATTGGGTAAAACCAAATCATAAAAAACTCTCCAGCAAAATCTGAAAAATCGACTTCTCTTTGCAGTTCAACAGTTTTAAAAGTCTTTGTGACAAAGTATAAGGAGTAGAAAATACAAAACATTGAAAATAAATGCAGAGGAATAATTATACTAAGAACTAATCCCAATTGACTATTGCTTGGCTCAGTTCCACTAGTCATAAATCCATTCATCAAAACCGGCAACGATAGGTTTATGAACAGAAGATAAACTAAAAGAATAGAGAAAAGTAATTTGAACTTCTTTACTTTCATTATTACATTTTCAGGGATTTTACTTTGGAGTCCGATAGCTACAGACCAAAACCAACCAAAAAACACCAAACCGCTTGGTAATATCAGCAGGGGATAGATCTTTAAGAAAGTAAACATGGTTGATTGGTCTGGTTCTGTACCACTACTAATACTCGAAGACATCTTTCCCATAAAAATAAATTGAAAGATCAGTGGTAGGCCAAATGTCACTAGGAACAATTGCCAATGTTTTGCTTTTAAAAATCTCTCATTAAATGTCATATATTATGCTATTATGTATTTAAAGGGTTGTGCCGTGATATGGGATATAATTTTTAATGCTCAAACAAAAGCTAATAATTATTTCTAATTCCAGGTCTTTTTTTCTATCTATTTGAAGTGCAAAGGAGTTACTTATTCAAAATGGTGATATGGTTTTATTGAGCTACTATTTGATCTGGTTCGAATTATCCAAGCTTCAAATTCCTGAAGATCAGGCTCTTTCTTGAAAACTCTTTTGGGAACTATTAATGCTGATAAATTACATAAGTAAATGTAGTATCCATATTGGCCACTTAGAATTCTATCAATTTCGTTAATACTAACCTTGCCTTCCGAATTTTGGTCAAACCATTGGATATGATCGTCATTAAACTCAATTTTTGTTTCACCTATAAAGTCATGATACTTATTTCCATTTACCGTTTTTTTGATTGCTTTTTTAATGCGCAAAAGCATAAAAGGTTTGGCTAAGAAAAAGCCTATGGCAAAAAAGCCTAAACCAATAAAAAAAAGGAGATTGAAGTTTTGGTCAGAGAAGAGTAAAGTAGTGAAAGGAAGAAAGAATGAAATGAATCCAAAATTAAGTTTTTGTTTAAATCTGAAATCTTCTTTTTCTGGTGAATACCATTCACTGAATTTGTAGAAATATATTAAATCATCATTTTGAATGTCAAATTTTAACTTCATATGGGCTTTAGAACAAATATTATCGAATTTAGAACTTAATTTCACTTCACGTAATTAGTTAGCTATTTCAATATCATATGTTCTAACTTTTGGATTATTTATCATCATCCCATGATCACACTTACTCGCACTGATTCCTCCAATCCAGATTTTGTTGCTCTAGTAAAACTTCTGGATGCATATCTGGCCGAGAAGGATGGAAGAGACCATGATTTTTACAATCAATTTAATAAGATCGTCAACTTGAAAAACGTGGTCGTTTGCTATGAAAATGGGATTCCAATGGCATGTGGTGCTATCAAGCAATTTGATGAAAATTCTATGGAAGTAAAACGTATGTTTACGGAACCCAAAGCTAGAGGAAAAGGCTTGGCTTCCCGAGTCTTGACAGAATTGGAAGTGTGGGCTGCTGAATTAGGCTATAAAAAATGCGTACTCGAAACAGGGAAAAGGCAGGTGGAAGCAGTCGCGCTATATAAAAAGAAAGGCTATTCTCTTACTCCGAATTATGGACAATACATAGGAATTGAGAATAGCGTTTGTTTTCAGAAATTTTTATAACCGGAGGGGGCACGGAAAATAACATAGAGCTCACGGCTTTTTTTCCATAACCCTGTCACGTTTTACTTCTAGCCACTTACTCTAGGTCACTTCATTCCTACGTCGTTCGTGATGATGTCAAACTGACTTCGGTTTGCGGTCTTCGAGCTTTACATTTATTTCAGAATCTTAATCCCTACTGCCTCTACTCCTGGTAGTAAATCCTGTCTCATGTATTGCAATAGCGTAACACTTTTGGTCTGCTGATCAAATAAGAAAGGAAGTGTATCGTAGCGCGTGTAAGAATTCCCAAAACCTTCTCCTAGCGGCTCTCCAGACTTCGGGTCGAATAAAACCATGTTTACCAACTTATTGTCTAGAATAACTCCTGCCGAATCTTTGCTGATGATTCTCAGGTAGCAGTTGGAAAAGGCATATTCCTCATTGAACTTTATCGCTACCAAGTCAGGCGTATTGATTAATTCTATATTCTTAAGGTCAAAAATAAGACTGTCGGTGATGCCCCAATTTTGGTTTGGAAGGCTTTGGAAATCCTCGTAAATGCGGCCCTCAGTACAGGCTACACTTGCGAGTATAAGTACTACTAATAGGCAGTTTTTCACCTTATTCATTACCAGGTTTATTTGGATTAGGCCCTTGGTTTTTTCGTGGAGGGAATCTCTTTTTACCCTGCGGTTTTGGCTTAGACTCACCAGAATTACCATTGCCAGAATTCCCTTCAGCTGGTTTTGGCTTTTGAACATTTTGCCTTTTTGGAGGCCCTCCTTGGGCTTTTGGTTGTTGAGCTTGAGGTGTTGGTGTTTGGCCTGAATTGGCTTCAGGGTTCCTTGGCTTATTTCTATTTTTATTGTTTCTGCGCTTTTTCGGTTGATCGCCGGCCGCTCGCTGGTTTTGCGGAGCAGACTGTTGAGGCTGCGGTTGATTTTGCTTTTGTGGAGGCTTATTGGAATTATCTTGATTTCTGTTTCCACCTGCATTTCTGTTTTGCGGACGAGGTTTTTTCTTCCGTTTAGGGTTTGAAGAGGCAAACTTCTTATCCAACAGTTCTAACTCTCTCGTAGACTTGGCAGCTAAATCTTCTATTTCTGACGCTTCATTGTATTGAAGCGTGAAGACTTTTTTGCCTTTTTCATTAATCGCAAGGATCTCCTTTACCCGCTCGCAGGAAATGCTATGCCAATCGTTGTCATTATTATAGCTGAACCACATCAGTTTGCGGAAAATATCCGTTTTCTGAAGTTTTGCTGGGCCCGATTCGGTCTGAAGGGGACGATCAATTGATGGGATGTCTTTGATCGCATCCATATAGGTGTCCAACTCATAGTTAAGACAGCATTTCAGTCTACCGCATTGACCACTCAGTTTTCCGGGGTTTAGAGATAAGTTTTGATATCTCGCCGCTGAGGTGCTGACGTTTTTAAAATCAACCAACCAGGTGGAACAGCATAATTCCCTTCCACAAACACCTATTCCGCCAAGTCTTCCAGCTTCTTGTCGAAGGCTGATCTGACGCATTTCTACACGGATTCTGAATTCTCCTGCAAGTGCTTTGATCAATTCACGGAAATCTACGCGATCATCTGCAGAGTAATAGAAAGTTGCTTTAGAGTTATCTGCCTGATATTCTATATCGGACATTTTCATTTTCAGCCCAAATTCCTCCACAATCTGACGACATCTATAAAGCGTAGGGATTTCCCGGTTTTGAGCTTCTCCCCACTTTTCCATGTCTTTTTGATTGGCGACACGGTATATTCTCAGGATTTCGTCGTCATTCCTGATCTTTCTTTTTTGCATTTGAAGGCGAACAAGTTCGCCCTGAAGTGATACATAGCCTATGTGATGTCCACTTGGGACGTCTACAACGACAGGATCACCAGTATTTAGAGCAAGAAAATCCACATTTCTGTAGTATTCTTTTCTTCCTCCTTTGAATTTTACTTCTACTATATCAAAGTTGTCTACCTCGGGAATTCCCATGTGAGATAGCCAATCGAAAACATTCATTTTATTACAATCACTCGTGCCACAGGTGCCGTTGCTTTGGCATCCTCCGGTCCCTCCTGAGGAGGTTGAGCATGTGCTACATCCAGACATAATATATAGACAGGGGCTGAGCCCTGGTTAGTTTTGGGTTTAATTACATTAAGTTCAGGATATCCATTCCGATATCCTTGCGGTAGTAGGCTTGGTCCCAATCAATGCTCTTCACAGTGGTGAACGCATTGCTCAACGCTTCCTGCATTGACGTGCCTCTTCCAGTCACAGCGATTACTCGACCACCTTGATTGACTAATTCTCCCTTATCATTTCTTGCTGTGCCTGCATGAAAAATCTCGGCACCTTCAACGGTTTCTGGAAGAGAAATTACTTTCCCTTTTTCATAAGATCCCGGATATCCACCACTTACCATTACTACGGTGGTTGCATAATCTGGAGAAATTTTAAGCTCATAAGAATCCAGAGTTCCGGTACCTATGCCATGAAGTAATCCCAAGAAATCACTTTCAATTCTAGGAAGCACAGCCTCCGTTTCTGGATCACCCATTCTCACATTGTATTCAATGACCTGTGGTTCACCGTCTTTGTTCATTAGGCCAATGAATAAAAATCCTTTGTAAGGGATGTTTTCCTTTGCAAGACCATCCACTGTAGGCTTCACGACCTTTTCTTCCACTTTTGCCATAAAGGCTTCGTCTGCGAAAATAACGGGGCTTACAGCTCCCATTCCTCCTGTATTCAGGCCAGTGTCTCCTTCGCCTATTCTTTTGTAGTCTTTTGCCTCTGGCAAAATCTTATAGTTTTTTCCGTCAGTAGCAACAAAAACGGAAAGCTCGATTCCTGTCAGGAATTCTTCAATTACAACTTTAGATGATGCTTCTCCAAACTTCTGATCCAACAGCATCTCCTTCAAGGAAGTTTTTGCGTCCTCTAAAGTCAAGCAGATCAGCACGCCTTTACCAGCGGCAAGTCCATCTGCTTTTAATACGATAGGAAGTTTTTGTTTGTCCAAGTAAGCCAAACCAGCATCTAGCTGATCTGCAGTGAAAGTTTCGTAAGCTGCAGTAGGAACATTGTTTCGTTGCATAAAACGCTTCGAAAAGTCCTTGCTACCTTCCAGTGTAGCTCCTAATTGGGAGGGACCAACGACTGGAATTGATGAAGTTTCAGGTTGGTTTTGAAGGTAATCTACTATCCCTTTTACCAAAGGCTCTTCGGGGCCTACGACTACAAGGCCTATGTTTTTTGAGGTTATAAAATCCCGTATGGCGTCAAAATCAGTGATGCTGATGGAGACATTGGTAGCTATGGATTCTGTGCCAGCATTACCTGGGGCGACATATAATTGGGTACAATCGGTACTTTGTACGATCTTCCAAGCGAACGCGTGTTCTCTGCCTCCGCTCCCTAATAAGAGTATATTCATTGACTCAATTCAAGTTAATTTGCATGCTCTGAGATGAATTTGATCCGGTAGACTCGCAATTCATCTTCTGCGAAATCTTCGTCTTCGAGTTCATCTAAGGCTGCTTTGATCTGATCACTCGTAGCATTCATAAAGTAATCGTGGAGCATGTCCTCCCGATCCTCATCCATGATCGCTTCTATGTAGTAATCTATATTTAGTTTAGTTCCGCTATAAATGATCTGCTCTATTTCGTGCAGTAAATCACTCATACTTATGTTGAGGTTTTCTGCTACCTCGTCCAAGCCTACCTTGCGGTCGATCTGCTGGATTATTGAAATTTTTACTTTTGACCTAGTTCCAGATGACTTTACTACGACATCTGAAGCGGTTTCTATCTCATTCTCTTCAACGTAATTCTCTATTAATTTCAGGAATGAAGACCCGAATTTAAGGACTTTTCCCATACCAACGCCAATGATTTGCGCTAGCTCTTCTCTCGTAGTTGGATAGACGGTTGCCATTTCTTCCAAAGAAGGGTCCTGAAAGATGACATAGGGAGGAAGTCCTTTGGAACGGGCTACTTTTTTTCGCTCAGCTTTTAAAAGTTCAAATAGCTTCTCGTCATAGGCGATTCCGGCACTGATGACAATTTCAGCTTGGCCTGATTCTACTTCTTTTGCGAAATCGTGGTCATGGTGTAGGTCAACCTCAAAAGGAGATTCAAGAAATTCTTTGCCTTTGGAAGTTAATTTTAGGACCCCATAACTTTCGATGTCCTTTTCAAGCATGTTTAGAATCATTACCTGACGGATTACTCCTATCCAGGTTTTTTCAGAAGAATCTTTCCCTTTTCCGAAAACAGGAAGCTTATCGTGTGAGTAACTCAGCACATAATCTGTTGATTCTCCTACAATTACTTTCACGAGGTGATCTAAGCCAAAACGTTCATTGGTTTGTTTGGCAGCTTCGAGTACGGTAGTCACCATGTCCATCCCTTCGAATGTCTCCCGGTTTCGCTTACAATTGTCACAGAAGCCACAATCGTCATTCATCGTCTCACCAAAGTAATTCAGAATGAATTTCCTTCTACAAACTCCAGTTTCAGAATAAGCAGCCATTTCCTGCAATAGGGTTTTGGCGTTTTCACGCTCGGTGACCGGCTTGTCCTTGTTGAATTTGTCGAGTTTTACAATGTCTTCATACCTATAAAACATGAGGCAATGTCCTTCCAAACCATCTCGTCCTGCGCGCCCTGTTTCCTGATAGTAGCCTTCCAAAGATTTTGGCACATCATAGTGGATCACATAACGAACATCAGGCTTGTCTATTCCCATTCCAAATGCAATAGTGGCCACAATTACATCCAGTTCTTCATTAAGAAAATCTTCCTGAGTTTTGATCCTAATGGATGAATCAAGTCCTGCATGGTAAGGAGCAGCATTTACCTGATTTACTTTGAGTAGTTGAGCGATTTCCTCTACTTTTTTGCGACTGAGGCAATAGATAATTCCGGATTTCCCTTTGTGTCCTTTGATGAACTTGATCAAATCCTTTTTTGAATCATTTTTGACCTTAGGACGAACCTCATAGAAAAGGTTGGTTCTGTTGAATGAAGATTTGAATAAATCAGCTTCTTCCATCTGCAGGTTGCGCTGGATGTCCTGCTGCACTTTAGGTGTGGCAGTAGCAGTCAGTGCGATGATCGGCAAGTTAGGCGCGATCTGTGCGATGATGGATTTGATTCTTCTGTATTCTGGCCTGAAGTCATGACCCCACTCAGAGATACAGTGAGCTTCATCGATGGCTACAAAACTTAGAGTAGCTGCTTTGAGAAATTCTACATTTTCTTCCTTTGTCAAGGATTCAGGAGCTACATAAAGAAGTTTGGTTTTCTTATTCATCACTTCGCTTTTCACGCGTGTAGCTTCAGATTTATTGAGGGTTGAGTTCAGAAAATGAGCATTGATTCCCAATGCCTGCAACTGATCCACCTGATTTTTCATCAAAGCTATCAACGGAGAAATCACGATAGCCGTACCCTCATTCATCACTGCAGGCAATTGATAGCACAAAGATTTGCCAGCACCCGTAGGCATGATTACGAAGGTATTTCGCTTGTTTAGCAAATTATCGACGATCATTTCTTGGTTCCCGCGAAATTTGCTGAACCCAAAGATTTTTTTAAGATCTGCTTTTACTTTTTCTTCCACTTGTTAGGGGGCTAAAAGGGTAACTAAAGCCTGTAAACAGGAATGATTTATTACATTTATACCCAGGTTCAAAATTAGTTATAAACACAGGTAAAATTGAATTTAGCTAAAAATATTAGAAATACAGCCACGAGAGTATTGCAAAACGAGGCTCAGGCCGTGTTAAATCTCGTTGATTTTTTAGATGGCGATTTTGAAGCCTGTGTAGCCCATATTTTGGATTCAAAGGGAAGGGTAGTTATCACAGGAGTAGGTAAAAGTGCGCTTATAGCCAATAAGATAGTTGCCACACTTAATTCTACGGGAACGCCAGCAATTTTCATGCATGCCGCAGATGCAATTCATGGAGACCTGGGAATGATTTTGGAAGAGGATATCGTGATTTGTATCTCTAAAAGTGGCAATACCCCTGAGATCAAAGTATTGGTTCCTTTGCTTAAAAACCTTGGTTCCAAACTTGTCGCTTTAGTGAGCAATACAAAAAGTTTCCTTGCTGAGCAGGCAGATTATGTGCTAAACGCCACCATTGGTGAGGAAGCATGTCCCAATAATTTGGCTCCCACTACCAGCACGACAGCTCATTTAGCGCTTGGAGATGCGTTAGCAGTATGCCTTCTTGAAGCGAGAGGGTTCACTCCAGAGGATTTTGCCAAATATCACCCAGGCGGATCTTTGGGTAAGCAGTTGTATCTCAGAGTGGGTGATGTGCTGGGGGGAAATGAAATCCCAGTTGTCACCGAAAATGCCAGTTTGGCTGAAGTGATCTTAGAGATTTCTGGCAAACGATTAGGTGCGACTTCTGTAACTGATGAGCAAGGAAATCTAAAAGGAATTATTACGGATGGAGATTTGAGGAGAATGCTTCAGAAATCACTAGATATTCAATTCCTTAAAGCTTCAGATATTATGACGGTAAATCCCAAATCGATTTCGACACAGGAATATGCCGTTCGTGCATTGAATATGATGAAAAATCATAATATCACGCAGCTTGTAGCCATGAATGGAGATAAAATCGCAGGTTTTGTCCATATTCATGAATTGATGAAAGAAGGAATTGTTTAACTTTTAGCATGCACAATAAACCCTATATTCTTATTATGGCCGGAGGAATCGGCACACGATTTTGGCCATACAGCCGTAGGAAGCGCCCAAAGCAATTTTTGGATGTTTTGGGGACAGGTCGTTCACTCTTGCAGATGACGTATGATCGGTTTTTGGAAATCGCCGAACCTGAGCAGTTTGTTGTGATCACTTATCGGAAATACCTTGCTCTAGTAAAAGAGCAACTTCCTGAGCTAAAAGATCATCAGATTCTATCTGAACCTCTTCGAAAGAATACGGCAACTTGTATTGCGTATGCTACCTATAGAATTCATTCTTTGGATCCTGAGGCTAAGGTGATTGTGACACCTGCAGATCATCTCATCTTACAGGAGAAAAAATTTACCCGTACCATCAATCAAGCCCTAGAGGCAGCTGACTCCAACAGACTAATAACTCTAGGGATCAAGCCAAATAGAGCAGATACTGGCTACGGTTATATCCAATACATAGAAAGTCCGGATGACATCGCGTTTCGAGTAAAGACCTTCACTGAAAAACCAAATTCTAAGCTTGCAAAGACATTCGTAGAAAGTGGGGATTTTGTGTGGAATTCAGGAATGTTCGTCTGGAAGGCGCAAAGCCTGATAAAGGCATACGAAGAATGCATGCCCGATTTGGCAGAGGTTTTTGAGGAAGGCAGAGCAGCTTATGGCACTGCCAAGGAAGCTGAATTTGTATCTACAGCCTATACGCAGGTCAAAAACATTTCCATCGATTTTGGGATAATGGAAAAATCAAGTCAGGTGTACGTCATCTTGGGAGATTTTGGTTGGTCAGACTTGGGCTCTTGGAATAGCTTATTTGAGCTAAGAGATAAGGATGAAAATAACAATGTGGTGGACGCAAATGCCGTTCTTTACGAAACCGAAAACAGCTATATCAAAGTAAAGGGGGATAAACTAGTTGTAGTTCAGGGTTTGGAAAATTACCTGGTCAACGAGACAGATAATGTGCTTTTAATCTGTAAACTAGACGCTGAGAAAAAATTCCGTGAGTTTGTATCCAACGCAAAAAAGAAAGGGGAAGACTTTATCTAAAACCTTCCCCTTCCACTATGTCTTTATAGTTATTTTCGTTGCCTGATTGCTTCGTAAATCGCCACCCCGGCAGAAACAGAAACGTTTAAACTTTCGATTCTCCCTGCCATTGGGATTTTCACTTTTTCGTCTACGATTCCCATCAGTTCGGTGGATATCCCATCTTCTTCGGAGCCCATCACCATCGCAACTGGCACGGAGAAGTCAGCTTCGTACATGGTTTTTTCCGTTTTTTCTGTGATGGCTACCAATACTAAACCTGATTTTTGAAGATCTCGGCACGTATAAAAAAGGTTTCTTGATCTCACTACAGGAAGGAAGTTCAATGCTCCCACCGAAGTTTTGATTGCGTCAGAGTTGATCTGGGCGCTACCTTTTTCGGGAATAACTATTGCATCTACTCCGGCACATTCTGCAGTTCTAGCGATTGCACCAAAATTTCTCACGTCAGTGATTCTATCTAATATCAAAATTAGTGGAGCTTTGCCCACGTTGAAGCAGCTTTCGATTACATGATCCAATGAAGCGTATTCTATGGAGGACATTTGGGCTACTACACCCTGATGGTTTTTGCGGGTGATTCTATTGAGCTTAGCATCAGGAACTCTAACTACCGGGATTTTTTCAGCTTTGCAAAGCTTAATCAATTCCTTAATTAGGTCATTGTTGATTTCTTTCTGAACCAACACCTTGTCAATGTCTTTGCCTGCATGGATGGATTCCATGACAGCTCGTGTTCCAAAAATAAAATCTTTTTCGTGTTCGCCTTTTTCAATCAAAAAGCCATCTTTCCGCTTCTCCATATGGATATGTTTTTGAACCAAACCGGCTGGTAAGCGCGTGATCGATTCAAGGTGTAATAGTGTGGGCTAAGTATGTTTTTAACCCGCGCAAAGGTAAAGCGAATTCTTGAACTCTCATTAGTTCCTCCATAACTCCATACTTCTCTGTCCAAATAAAAGTTGACCTCCTGCGGTGGACCCATGACGATATAGACCATGCCCTTGTCTGTTTTCCAACCTTCTTTGAAGTCTGTGAACAGAATGTTTGCAAATTCTACCTGTCTAAAATATTCCCGGATCAGCTCTTTGGCAGTTTCAGGATTTCTCGTCAATCCCAGCCAATAGGTGTCCAGAGCTTTCTTTTTATCTTCAGCTGCTTTCAGGTCATCATGTTCTTTCCTAGTCGAAATGTAGGTGACCATATCCACCATTTCATCCCAGTCTTTCACTTTTGGGAAAGCTTCGTGTGCTGTCTTCAAAACCATTCCGGAACTCGCAGTGGTATCACTTTGGATGAAATAGTAGCCGATTTGATCGAATGACTTAGGGACATTTTCTAAAAAATCCCCGGTATCGATCACCTGCAGTTCTCTCGGAACTGCAGAAGGTTTGGTCTCCATAGGTGGATATGGTACTTCTAAGCGGATAGGATAGTAAAATCCATGAAGTGTAGGTCCTCCAGAAGTTTTGAAAAGTAATGACTCTCCAACATTCACGTAGTTTTGGTCGAAACCTACAGAATTGGCGTAGTAAGCGCCAAAGTCTGGAATATCGAAGACAAAGCTGCTTTTGATGTCTGTAGAATAATAATATTCATCACCCTGCCTGGTATCCAGAGCTGTAAATAGAGCGATAGAAGTTTCTGTGCTCGTTGGGATTTCCAGGGTTTTTTCAAACACCCAATGCCTATCTGTATCATACTTCAGGTCATCCGAAGTTAAGATGGAAGTATTGTCCGAAAGAATTTCCTCCTCGTAGCTATCCAAAATAGAATAGGTGAAGCTAAACGAGTTGAAATCTGGATTTTCTTCTATTTTTTCTATTTGAAATTGTAGTTTATACGTGGTTTCAGATTCCTTAATTGGGATGACTTTAAGTGAAAGTCTCGAGTATCTAGAATAACGAAGTGTCTGATTTAGACTGCTTAACGTTTTTTGAGCTAGAGTTGGTGAAGTAATGCCTGCGAAGAGGATTAAAAAAAATAAGAGTCGGCTTGTTTTACAGTTCATCGGGTGTTGATCTCGGGTTTGGGAAATTAACCTTACTTTTGCCAAAATAGTAAATTTTTGTATGGCTACCTATACAACGGAAATCGCCTCTGACAAGTTGGTCAGTGACAATCCTATTCATCAACGCTTACTGAAAGCATACATTGCTGCTCAGCCTTGGATTTCTGGCAAATTGCTGGAAGTTGGTTGTGGAGAAGGCCGTGGAGTGGAGACACTTTTGCCTTATGCGGACAGCTACCTCGGTTTGGATAAAATAAAGGAAGTGATTGACGAGCTTAAAGTTCGCTTTCCGAAAGTCGAATTTCAGCAAGCTGTGATTCCTCCCTTTGCTGGAATCGCTGAAAATTCCTTCGATACTGTGGTGAGTTTTCAGGTGATCGAGCATATTCCAAATGATAGGTTATTTCTAGAGGAAATTTACCGTGTGTTGAAGCCAGGAGGCAAAGCCGTGATTTCTACTCCGAATATCAACCATACACTTTCACGCAATCCTTGGCATGAGCGGGAATATACTCCTCAGCAATTGATTGATTTATGCACATCTATTTTTGATAAGGTGGAGGCCAAAGGAGTGGGAGGAAATGAGCGTGTCTGGGCATACCACGAGGCCAATCGCAAATCAGTTCAGAAGATCATGCGCTTTGATATTTTTGATCTGCAGCACAAACTTCCCGCATCACTTCTCAGAATGCCTTATGAGATTCTTAATCGTAGGAATCGTAACAAGCTTCATCAGCAACAAGGTAAATGCGTGGTGGACATCTCACACGAGGATTACTTACTGGTGGAAGATCCTGCAGTAGGGTTGGACTTGTTTTATGTGCTGCGGAAGAAGTAGAATCCTAAATGCTTCTACTCGAAAAATGCTGCTTTAATTCCTGATATAATCATATTTGTCCCAATTATGGCGATGATCAAACCCATGATCTTTCCTATCACGACTATGATGTTTTTTCCAAGTCTCTTCACGATTTGGTCTCCCAATTCAAATGCGATATGGGTCAATATGCACATGATAGCAAAGACTCCGATCACTATCATAATATTGATGTGATTTCCTTGAGAAGCAAAGTTCATAGCGGTCACTATAGTTCCTGGGCCTGCTAGTATCGGTATAGCTAAAGGAGAAATGGCGATATTCTCTTCTGTTTCAGGGTCTTTGATGTGCTTGACACTCGACTTTTTGGACTGTAACATCTCGAAACCCACAAAGAAAATCAGAATCCCGCCCGTGATTTTGAAGGCCGGAATAGTGATTCCGAAGATTTCAAAAATAAATTTTCCAAGTACAACGAATACTACTACTATTACAAAAGCTGTGAGCGTCGCTCGTTTGCTGATGTTTCGTTTGGTTGCTTTATCGAGACCATCAGTCAGAGACGCAAAGATTGGAACGTTTGCAATCGGGTTCATAATTGCAAAAAATCCGGTGAAAACTGTTAAAGTAAAAGCAAGGAAATTATCCATTGAATAAGCTAGAGCGTTGATTATTTGCGAAGGTATTAAAATCTTCAGCCGGAATTATGCAATCGGAGTGATATCCTCCTTAGAAAAGCTGAGGTTAAATACGCTAAATGCCGTATGGTGCAAAAAGTACATCCAGGCTACTTTTGGAATGTATTTTAAACCATTACACATATGAAAACTTTCAACTCTACACTTTGGGCTCTACTTTTAGGAGTCGTTATCACTTTTTCGGCCTGTAGTTCGGATGATGACAAAGATCCTACACAAACGACTCAGACTAGTCCAACGCCAACTGCACCATCTGATGCAAATGCAGTATTAGCTGCCGTATTATCATACTCCGACCTTCCCAGCTCCGTACCTAGCGTACCAGGAGTTAGTGGAATCGCTATCGATGTAGCTTCAGGTTCATTTTTCAATGGAGCCGTAGGCAGCAATCTTGTGAATGTGGGGGAGGTGAAACTAAACACCAAAGCGCTCACAATTCCTGGAGGAAACGCCTACATCAACAACCCAACGGATTTCTCTTATTCACTTGTGCCAGGGCAAGCCAATTCTTGGCAAGTGGCAGGAGGTAGTGGTTTTGATGCGTTTTCGCATACTACTACTAAGAAAATGCCTTCTCAGGTGAAATTTGCTTCTTCTGTGGCAGCTAGCTTTAGCAAAGGCTCGGACATCACACTGTCGATCGAGACTATGACTTCAAATACAGATAACATCCTTTGGGTGATTTCTGATGGAAAAACAACTGTTACCAAAGAATCCAAAACAACTTCTGTTACGTTCTCCGCATCTGAATTAAGTGGATTAAAAGCTACTTCTTCTGGTTTGGTTCAGGCTGCAAGCTATAACGCGGAAGAGAAATCCTTTGGAGGTAAAAAAGTATATTTTATCAATGAGTCTGTTCACACGAAGATTGTTGAGATAAAATAATCTGATTATCCTCAATCTAGCCAGTGGGGACAATCTCACTGGCTTTTTTATATCTTTTTTCTAAAAATCCTCTTGAAAGGCTCTACGGTTTGGCCTACAAAATCTTCCGGAAACTTATCCTTATCTGGCAAGCCAACAAGTAAATTCTCGTCATCTGATGGCCAGTAATTGGTTCGAAAAAGGAAATCCCATAGGCTCAATGAAATCCCATAATTGAACCCATGTGGGTGACTTTCTGGCAATTCCCTAGCATGATGCCAGAGGTGCATTTGAGGGCCATTTAGAATGTATTTAAATGGACCAAGAGGGATTTTCAGGTTGGCATGACCAAGTTGCCCTAGAACCAACGTGAAAATATGGACGATAAAGAAGTCCGTAATCCCAAAACCAATCATAGCAAGAGGGATATATTCTAGCGTACGATATAGGATGTTTTCCATCCAGTGATAGCGAAGTAAGGCTGCAAATCCCATTTCTCGCGTGCTGTGATGGACTTTATGAAATTCCCACATCCAATCCACATGATGATACATTCGATGGATGGCCCATTGCATGAAGTCTCTGACTATAAATATGATCACCAATTGCAGCCAGCCAGGCAGCTGATCTACTTTGATGGCGACAGTATTCGTGATGCCAAATAATCCTAGAAAATCATTGAAGGCCTCCACAGCCACCATAGAAAGGGCATTGTATGCGACCAGCGCAAATAGGAAGTAATTCCAAAAAAGATAGAAAATGTCTAGCCAAAAATGTTCTCGGATTAGCGGTTGATTTTTTCTCCATGGGAAAAGAATCTCAAGGCCATAAATCACCAAAGATGCTCCCACCAGCCAGTAAAAGTAATTGTGCCAGCTAGGATTCAGGATCTCTCCAATAAAGTAATTCCAATAGCCATAATAGCCGTCAGCAATTGCTTTGATGTATTTTTCCATGGTGCAAAGATGGGTAATAAATGCCAGTCAGTTTGTGAATTATGTCACCAACTGGTCTTGATATCATTTGGTTTTAGATCTCAGGGCTATTTCATCAACTTCCACTAGCTCCAGAGATTTGACCATTTCGGAAGTCCCGTTTTTGTATTTTAAAAAATGAGGAGTTTCCAAATGAGCTAAATAAGAAGCTTGATTGGCGTAGATTTCTAAAATTGTTATGCTAGTTGGATCACTTTTATCTGAGACAGCATTTAGCGCCAAAACCCCTGGTTCTACGCGGACAGATGTTTCAATTTCTTCTTTGAGAAAGATTTTGTAGCGTTCAAGCATTTCTGGATGGATTTTGAGTTTTGCCATTCTTACTACTTGGTTTTGATCTTGGGCAGATTGATTTTTCTTAGAAATGAATACCATACCAAATGAAGAAAGAAGTAGGAAAAGTGATCCGAACAGTAATGTTGGCAAGTGGAATTTATTATTTCTCATGGCTAGGTATTGGATTAATCTGCAGGTGGATGACGAATAAGAATCAGCCCAAAAGCGATTCCAAAGCCAATATAAAGGATTCCCAATGCCCAAATAAAGGCGGGTAATGCAGGGTTAGATAAAAGTCCCTTCAGCAAGGCAAGACCTGCTATCATGAAATGGCTCAGATTGGCTATTGCTACGGGACGGTTATAAATCCCGCCTATTGGTCGGCCCTTATTCATCCAGTTCAGCATTCCAAAACCAAAATAAAGAGCACCTACTATTTGCATCAAAAACAAGGATATTTGATCAGTATTAAGATCTAAAACTTGCAAAATCAAATCAGGTGCGAAGGAGAGGATGATTCCTGCTGCATACATTAGTATCGCGCTGGAAGTCATGACTAGTTTGGTGTTCATGAAGAGTAAAACATTGTTGACTCTAAAAGTAAAAAAGATAGAACAACCTACCTGAACGAGCCAGGAATAAATAAAAAAGAGTGCGGCGGATGCCACACTCGTGAGCTCGAATTAAACGTTTTTCGATTGATCGACCCTGAAGGAAACCTTGCAGACACATCCGTAAGAAGTCACTTTTCCGTCTTTCACGTGCGCTTTGATATCCTTCACATAGACTGAGTCAATGTTGTGGACAGTTTTGGAGACTTCATCTACTGCATTTTGAATGGCATCTTCAATTCCTTTTTCTGAGGAGGCGATTACCTCCAATACTTTTACAATTCCCATATTGCTTTGGTTTTTAATGAATGATAGGGTTAATATGCCTATTCATACAATCGCCATGCTAAGGGAAGAATTAAAGTTGGTTAGAAAATGATGTTTATGGGGTTTAGAAGCTTTTGGTCCTTGAAATAAAAGGAGGAATTAGAATTATTTTTCTCTCTCAATCAAATGGGTAGCTAAGATCAGGATATTTACCAAAGGCCGATCGCGATTGCTTGTTTCGGCCGCTGCGATCTTATCGACGATTTCCATTCCGGAGATTACTTCACCAAATACAGTGTAGTTTTGGTCCAAATGTGCTGCTCCACCAACAGTCTTATACGCCTCTCGATGTGACTCTGGATAGTGATATGGAGTCATGCTTTTCAAGTAGTTTTCAGTTAGGGAATCAAGCTGGCTTTTCAAGATGCCGATGGCCTCCTTATCGCCTGGGTTACGATTTTTCAATAATTCTTGATATGCTGCAAAAGTAGAACTGGTAGCAGGATCGTTTATGACATGGTTGTATGCAAGCCCTTTATTGATGCGATTCTCAGCAATATCAAGCGTGCTATCCGTGTAGGTTCTTCCTTGCACAATATAGAATTGGATAAAGCTTCCTTTTTGTGCAGGATTTGAATCATCGCCTTCCCGGGCTGCCCCTAGAACTCCTCTTTTGTGAAAATGCGAACTGGTAATCTCCGCTGGAATAAGGTCATCGAAGCCGAGCAATTCCTTCTTTTTAGTAAATGAATCCTCATGAACTCTTTCCCCTGCTTGAATCATAAATTTCTCGATGACCCTGTGAAAGAGGATGCTGTCATACATCCCTGCTTTGACCAAGCTGAGGAAATTATTGCGACTTAAGGGAGTGTCATCATAGAGACGAATGACAATTGATCCTTCAGTAGTGACTAGTTCTATATCCTTGTTTAAGTCTTTTTTAGTGATTTTAGATTTGGTCAATGAATGACAACCTGCAAGAATTAGGATCAAGGTACAAGCAAGTAAATTTATTCTCATAGTGTTTTAGAGAAGAGTTGAGGTTCGATGATAGTTGGAAAATAGTGAATTGTATGTCCTGTAAAAAGCATGGACATTTTTTCTCCTAGCTCTTTTCATTAATTTCCTTTCTCAATTACGTTTCCTATGACCTTAGAATATTACCGCGATTATTGTCTAGCAAAGCCTGGAGTGACTGAAGATACGCCTTTTGATGCCGATGCACTTTGCTTTCGGGTGGGCAATAAAATCTTTTCGATCTGCTCCATTTCGGAATTTCAATACATCAATCTGAAATGCGATCCTGAGCGGGCTGTGGAGTTGCGTGAGCAATACGATGGAATTACTCCAGGTTATCACATGAATAAGCAGCAGTGGAATTCGGTGAGCACAATTGGAAATGTTCCCGATCGCTTGATTTTGGAATTGGCGGATCATTCTTACGCGCTTATCTTTGGCAGCTTGACCAAAAAGCTTCAAGCTGAAATTCGCCCATGAGTTATTTTTCCATTTCAAATGTTTCCAAGTCCTACGATGAAATACCAGCGTTGCTTCCGTTTTCACTTGAAATGGCCCAAGGGGATTTTCTGTCAATCGTAGGCGAAAGCGGATCCGGTAAGAGCACCTTACTGAAAATCATGGCAGGTCTGGAAGTGCAGGATTCTGGGGAAGTTTTCTTAGATGGTAAGCCGATTTTGAACCCAAATCAGAAGATCGTTTCCGGGTACGACGAGATCCGATTGATTCATCAGAATTTCCATTTATATCCCAATTCTACGGTGGAGGAAAATATCTCCAGGCAATTACTTCACTACGAAAAGGAATATGCAAAAAGCAGAGTTGAATACTTGCTTAAACTTTTAGGGTTGAATGAATTTAGAGATAGATTTCCTCGTCAGCTGTCTGGAGGGCAAAAGCAAAAAGTGGCTATTGGTAAGGCCATGGCTGTAGAACCAGACATTTTATTGCTAGACGAACCTTTCTCTTCGCTGGACACGATTCAGACACATCGACTGATTACAGAGTTGAAGGAGATTTTCAAAGCACTGGGGACCACGGTTATATTTGTGACACACGATTTGGACGATGCCCTCCGATTGACAGACAATCTGATCATTTTGCAGAAGGGGAAAATCGCTCAAAAAGGCACCTCAAAACAGCTCTGTGAAAAGCCAAAGACTAAATATGTCGCCCAGCTTTTCAGCCCAATAAATAAACTTCCCGATTCTAAGAATAGTTATATCAGACCCGCTGATGTAAAGTTGAGAACCAAAGGCGGATTAATTGCACATGTGACAGATTCGAGGTTTTTGGTGCACTATAATTCTCTTCAGGTGCAACTCAAAGAAAGTGGAATCACTTGGGAAGTGGATGATTCACAGAGAAAATACGAAATAGGTGACCGTGTATATTTATCTTGGGATGATGCGAAGTTGATGACGCTTTAACAGGGAAAAATTTTTTACCAATGTCTTCCAATCAAAAAAGAAACTTACCTCTTACTGTTCTATACGAAACCAAATTAGCAATCAATCAGGCTGTGTTGTGGCTTTGGATCAAGTTGGGCTGGGTGAAATCAATCTTGATTGTGCCGTATGAAGGGTTTGGGAATGAAAAAGAGATTTTACTGGTAGGCCGGGTAATCCGCGATAATAGGGTAGGGGCTTCCACACCTGATGATACTGTCTGGCAGAATATCAGTAAAATGCGCAGGAGATTTATGACCGTGGTAATTCCAGGTGTGGAGGTAATGGCAGAATTTCAAGGAGAAAAATACTTCGTCAAAACGGATGAAGAGGGGTATTTTGAGTTTAAAATTCATCCCAATAAACGGATCCCATTTTCCGCACGCTGGCAGCAGATCAAATTGACTTTGGTGGAGCGGGTGATCAGAAATCAAGGTGAGGTGACCGCATTGGCAGATGTGTTTTTGCCAAAGGGGAACATTGATTATGGGATAATTTCGGACATAGACGATACGATCATTCCTACTGGAGCCATGCGTATGACCGAGATGCTGAAAACGACTTTTGCCAAGAATGCACATACTCGAACGCCCTTCCCGGGTGTCTCTGCTTTCTATAAGGCTTTGCAAAAAGGAACAGATGGGATCGAGAGCAATCCTTTTTTCTACGTGTCGAGCAGTCCTTGGAATCTATTTGATTTTCTGAAAGAGTTACTTCAGATACACCATATTCCCAAAGGTCCATTGATGCTTCGGGATATTGGCTTGTCCCGAACTCAGCTGATCGCGGGAAGTCACTCAGAGCATAAACTGGAGCAAATCCGTAATATTTTGTCTACCTATTCTCAGCTGCCTTTTATGCTAATTGGCGATAGTGGGCAAGAGGACCCTTCCATTTATCTCCAAATTGTTCAGGAATTTCAAGGGAGAATTTTGATGATTTTCATCCGCGATGTCCACGTTTCCAAGCATGCTCATGTTGCGAAAATAAGCGAGGAGCTGAAAACTCTGGGAGTAGAAATGCTTTTGGTGAAAAACACCGTAGAAGCCTCTCAATACGCACTATCAAAAGGATGGGTAATGGAGGAGGATATGGAGGAAATTGCTCAGGAAAAAGTAAAAGATGAAGTACAGAATGAGCAGACTTAGTTTTGTTTCTTCCCAGATAAATTAGCCATTATTTGTTGGAGCTTCTCTGTCTGAAATAGTGATTAGCAGGTTGTCATTGTTGTCTTGGTTACTGCCTTTTTACAACAAAGAGGCAAGAAGTCAAACTTTTAACCTCTTACCTCTTACAATATTTACTAGTCACAAATGGCTATTCCTCGTCATGAGCTCCATGCGCACCATGAACATGACCATGCGCCAATTCATCTTTCGTAGCATCACGAACTTCCTCGATATTTCCTTCAAAATGTAAATCGAAACCTACCAGGGGATGATTAAAATCCAATAGAATTTCTTCGCCCATATCCTTAAGAATTTTTGCCTGCATTGGATACCCGTCTTCATCCATCAAAGGCAAGAAATTACCTTCTTCCAGCATTTCTGGGTTAAAGCCATTTTCTCCTGAAAACTGCGACTTTGGCAAATTCACAATAAGATCTTCATCTATCTCACCATAGGCTTCTGCTACAGGAATCACGAAGGAAAATCCCTCACCCTGCTCTTTGCCAACCAATAATTCTTCGAATTTTTCTGGAAGATCACTTGCTCCAAAAAGGAAGTAGAAAGGGTCCTCTGTATCACGGATTTCTACACTGAATGGTGCTGATTCTATCTCGTCAGCTTCCTTGCTTACTTTAAGTTCGTATGTGAGTCCGACGACTGTGTTTGCTGCTATTTTCATATTGCTATTTTAAGATTCCATGTTTTAATCTGATCCCAATTCGCTCTTTCAGTATCTCCCATTTATTTCTAGGAGTTGATTGATAAAGTGGCTTGGAAGCTTTAAAAACAAAGTATTGATAATCCTTCTCATCGAAAAAGATTGGGTATGTTTCCATTTTTTCCAGGTAAAAGCCGTTGGAAGTGATGCTCTTGATCAAGTCACCTGAGTCCAGCGGTTGGTCGATTATCTGTAGTTTTTGCGGATCGCTTTCTATCATCAACTGTAAAAAACGAGGCGCAGGAATGTGGATAAATATCACCGAATCCTTGTGTGCATGCATGTGGACATTCCGAAAAAGGCGATGGTGCTGATCCACCGGGATATGCTCCAAAATGTCAGGAAAAACGAAAAAGTCAAAAGTTTGGTCTTGCTTGTGGAAGTCTGCCAAATCTGAAACTTCAAATCTGAGATTAGACTGGTCTTTCCAAATTGTCCTCGCTTTTCTAATATTTTCAAGTGAAATATCCAGAGCCAATACTTCACCTTGTTTTACCTGATTTGCAAGTAAGTGACTCACTATCCCTGTTCCACAGCCTACCTCAAGAACGCTATGATTTGCATTCAATCCGGCAGCTTTGACCTTATCCAGGATATTTAGGTGGCGGGAATTTATCCCAGGTTTTTCCTGGTTTTCGGCAAACTGATCATAAAAACTGAAGATGTTATCCTTATCCTCTTCCATCTTTTTTCTTGATCGTGAAAAACACCCCAGCGATCAGGGACAATACTATTAAGTATTGGAAAATGATCATTGGAGTTTTAGTAGCGGTATAGCTTTTAGGTTCAAACTTGAAAACAATCTCATGAGTTCCTGAAGGAACCACCAACCCGCGGAGTAGGTAGTCGGTGCGTAGAATGTCAGTTTCTTTTCCATCAATTGTCGCGGTCCAGCCTACTGGATAATAGATTTCTGAGAAAACTACCAATCCTTCAGTGCTCATTTCCGCTTGATATTTCAATTCATTCGGAGCATAAGAAGTATGCGTAATTTGACCTGAACCAGCTTTGACCTCTCCGAACTCAGAAGTATTTACAGTCGCTTGGGCTTTGGTGTCAATTCTGCCTAACTCATCCATTTCTTCCTGATTTGTCTGTACTGTGACAATCTGAGAAGGAACCCATGCAGGTCCATTTGCTTCAGGATTTTCAAAAACTGAATTGGCGGCAGCCCCAGCGATGACATACTTAGTATTCATCATGTTGATGGTCTGAATACCTTCAAAATCAAAATTGCCTTCCTGTGCTTTTTTTACAAAATCATTCAACTCGAAGTTCAATCTATTGTCCAGCAAATCCTGATATCTCCGCATTTTGGCTCCATGATAACCACCAAGGCTGTGAAAACGATAAGGTGATTTGCCCGTCGCTGTTAGTCCTTCCGTGAGATCTAAAACCCTGAAATAGGAATCATCTTTGGCAATTTCCTGATCGGCAGGAGTTTCAGTAAAATAGGTTCTTGCAGGATTTCCCTGATAAGAATCATCGTTTAGGTAATGCTTATTAACAGACCAGAGATCTATGGTCACCAACCCAAATATTCCAAGTCCAAGAACTAGGTCAGAGAGTTTGTTTTTCAGAGCAAAATAGATCAAAGCGAAGGAAGCACCCACTAGAGCCAAACTTCTCCAGGCACTTGCTGAAAGCATAGCTTTTCGGTCCTGACGAAGTGAGTTGATTAGCCAATCAGGTAAGCCAGCATCACCGGCTCCTTCAAATCTGAAAATCCCTGCACCAACTGCCAAGATAAGTAATAAGCCTCCTACGACTCCACCAGCAATGTAAAGCGCCTTAAAATCCTTACTTCTATAAATTCTTTCCAAAGAAATAGCTCCCAAAGCAGGAATTGCAAAAAGTGTCATTCCCAAAGCCATGGAGACAGCCCTGAATTTATTGTATCCTGGTAGAATGTCGAAAAGTAGGTAGTTAAACCAACTCAAATTTTTACCCCAAGAAAGCATCAGAGATAAAATGATGATCGTACCGAAAATGTAAAGGCTCTCTTTTGGCGCAGCCCAAATCCCGATGAAAGCAAGAAAAACGAGTATCACTCCTCCATAAATCGGCCCTCCGGTAAATGGCTGATCTCCCCAATAGGTTGGAGCTCCTTGTAAGAATCCGTTGATTTGAGCAGGATCTAATCCATTGCTTCGCAAAGCTCTTTCAGAAGCTGTGTTCTCTCCGAGTGGTGTGCTGCTTCCGCCTCCATAGAAATTTGGCACTAATAAGGTCAGCGTTTCCAGCTTACCGTTTGACCAAGAAAAAGCATATTCTTTATCCAATCCTGCGGAGGCTGTCTCTAATGTCGCGTTGCCTCGAGTAGAATAAGGTGCGTATTCCAAAGCGGTGGTAATTCTTCCAATATTTCCGCCCACAGCTAAAACTGCACCTAAAATCAAGAAACCAATTGTTTTCCCGATTTCAGCAAAACCTTCTTTTTTCCATTCAAAAATAACTCTGACTAACACGTAGATTACAGCGATAATCAAGGTGTAGTAAGTGATCTGCACATGGTTGAACTTGAGTTGGAGAAGTAATCCAAGTGCCAAGACACCAGCGCCCAAAAGACGTTGCTTTTTGAAAGCGAGGTGAATTCCAAGGAGAATCAGTGGTATCAAGTTGATTGCCCAGATTTTAGCATTGTGACCGGCTGCCAAACTCAGGAGGTTGTATGAACTCAAAGAGAATGCAATACTCGCGATGATTGCAAAAACAGGTCTCACTCCGAACGTCAGCATCAATGCATACATAGCCACCATGCCGAGAAAAAGACTATTTACGGGATGGGGAAGGCCTAGCGTGATGATGGAAAGAAGAGATGTAGTAATATCACCTGCGAACTCCAAGCTGACAAAATAGGCGGGCATTCCACCAAAAACACTATTTGTCCATAGTGCCTCTTCTCCTGTGGCTTCTCGATAATCCAATGCTTCCGTAGCCGATCCTTCCCATTTGAGAATATCACCTTGCATGATCACCTGATCCTGAAGTACTACAGGTGCGAAATAAACGACTACAATAGCATAGAAAATGGCGATTCCCAATAGATGGGGAAGTACGTCTTTTTTGAAATTCAGCTGCATGAAAAGAGTTTTTCTTTGGAAAATGGATGCGTGCGCAAATTAGGGATTTATAGGCAAACGCCCATCTAGAAAAATAGCTAGACTCGGGCTCGATTAGATAGATTTCTCCTTTCCATAGCTGATGAAAATCATTACTTTTGCACCAAATAGCCAGATAAGGAATGTTTGATAATTTAAGTTTGAAATTAGACCGGGCTTTCAAAACGCTGAAAGGTACCGGGACAATCACCGAAATAAACGTCGCCACGACCGTAAAAGAGATCAGAAGAGCTTTGATCGATGCCGATGTTAACTATAAAGTAGCCAAAGAAGTCACTGATACCATCAAGACCGAAGCTCTTGGTCGCGATGTATTGATTGCTGTTTCTCCAGGTCAATTATTGATCAAAATCACCCAGGAAGAGCTGACCAAGCTTATGGGCGGGAAAAAGGAGGACATCAAAATCTCTGGTGATCCATCCATTATTTTGATCTCAGGTCTTCAAGGTTCTGGTAAAACCACCTTTACTGGAAAGCTAGGCGCACACTTGAAGAAGCAAGGCCGTCAGGTTTTACTTGTAGCTTGTGATATTTACAGGCCAGCTGCGATTGATCAGTTGAAAGTATTAGGTGAGCAAATCGGCGTGGAGGTTTACGCTGAGCCTGAGAATAAAAATGCGCTGGAAATCGCTAACAATGCGATCGCTTATGCAAAGAAAACTGGTAAGAAGACCGTTGTAGTCGATACTGCTGGTCGTTTGGCCGTGGATGAGGTGATGATGAATGAGATCGAAGCTTTGAAAAAAGCTTTGAATCCATCGGAGACACTTTTTGTAGTCGATTCCATGACGGGTCAGGATGCGGTGAATACTGCCAAGACCTTTGATGAGCGATTGAATTTTGACGGTGTAGTACTGACCAAGCTCGATGGAGATACTCGGGGTGGTGCAGCTATTTCCATTCGTCATGTAGTGAATAAGCCGATCAAGTTTATCTCTACAGGTGAGAAGATGGAAGATCTGGATGTATTCCACCCAGATCGTATGGCTCAGCGAATCCTAGGAATGGGTGATGTGATTTCCTTGGTGGAAAGAGCTCAGCAGTCCTTTGACGAAGACGAAGCCAAGCGTATCAATTCCAAGATCCGTTCTAATAATTTCAACTTTGATGATTTTTTATCTCAGCTGGAGCAGGTGAAGAAAATGGGTAATATCAAGGATCTACTTGGTATGATTCCAGGGATGGGTAAGGCCATGAAAGGAATGGATATAGATGATGATTCATTCAAGCCTATCGAAGCGATCATCAGGTCTATGACTCCGGCGGAACGGGAACAACCTGATATTATCGATGGCAATAGAAGAAAGAGACTTGCTGCAGGATCTGGTAGAACGATCGTGGAGGTGAATAACCTCATGAAGCAGTTTGCTGATATGCGTAAGATGATGAAGCAAATGAACAAAATGGGCGGTGCCAAAGCCGCGATGAGCAAAATGCTTCCTCCAGGAAAAGGCGGAAGAAGATAATAATTTGAAACCCGGTCGAGAGATCGGGTTTTTAGTTTTTAAACCGCAGTGAACCCTTAGAGTGAGATAGGGGGCTGGAAGTTTGGATTGTCGCTATTCTGCTTCTCCAGCAGTGGACCTAAGTTTTTTCTAATCTCTTTTTGAAATTAAAGCTCTTATAAGTAATGTTTGGATGATAATTGACGTAAATTTTAAGATTTCGATTTTATTCTATCAGCCAAATCTTTTATTTCACACAAAATCAATTCTCAGATGAAAATAAAACAGCTTGCTTTGTTCGTACTGTTCACTATTCTTTTTAGCTGCAAAGATGATAATGATAGTATCAGCCCATATGTACAAGTCGAAGGAAAATATCTTTCGTCGTATGTAGTAAGTACACCTTTAGGCGATATTGATTATGTGCATACACTTGAATTTAAATCAGATGGGACACTCTATGGAGAAGATTATGCAACTGAATCTGGTAAAGATGAAATATTAGGATACACAAGATACTATACTGGTACTTATACTATCAAAAATGATATTTTAACTCTACGCTTTGGTGATGTTACTTCCATGTATTATGAAAATGATGTGCTTTATTTACCTAAAGAGGATTTGCGTCCATCTGAAGGCCAAGGTTCTACCAAAAATTATTCTATCCACGAGAGTTATTCCCAATTAACTCATTTGTTCATCTGTGATTCAAATGTGAATTGCGCTCCTCCCGAGATATATGTAAAGGTTGATTGAATAGCAACTGAATAATATAAAACGCTGCTTTCACTTAGAAAACAGTCTTTTTTTTAACCAAATTCCACATCAATTCATCCAGCGACTCATAAACTCCAAGAATTACTTCTCATAGTTTTTACTTACTGATAAGGTTTTTTTCTGGATGAATTTTATATAAAAACATCAACCTGTCTGTAGCGTTTTGGAACTACTCTCCGTAAAGTTTAAGATTTCGTTGTTCTTTATCCTAACCAAATTTTATCTTTACTTAAATCGCAAGCCATTATGAAAACACAACTCTTCCCCTTGATCGCTTTAGTTCTAGTCATTTTTAGTTGCAAAGATGTAGAGGAACCATCTCCAAATTCAAGAATAGAAGGTAAATATGTGTCTACTGTTGAAATTGAAATGACAGGAGGAAAACTCGATCTAGTCAATACGCTGGATTTTAAATCAGATGGAACATTTTCCAGCGAAAACTATACTACTAAGGCTGATGAGGATGATATACTTGGTTATAGATCATACTATAATGGCACTTATACTATCGTTAATGGAAAAGTCACTTTAAGATGGCAAGATTATTATACGATGAATCTCTTTGATATTTACTACATGCCTAAAGCCGATTTAACCCTGTCAGATGGGGATGAGTATTATTCGGATTATGCAATTGAAGAGGATTATACGCAGCTTTCATTCATGTGCCCACCAAATGCTTTTTGTACTAGCCAAGAGGTTTATCTAAAAACTAATTGATTCAAGCCAAGGCTACTAATAAAGGGCTGTTTTCTAAGTGAAAGCAGCCCTTTATTTTTGATCAAAACCAACTCAATTCATCCACCGACTCATAAACTCCAAGAAAGCATCCTTGTAATTATCACTCACGCTGATATGGTTTTTTCCTATTTGGATCACGTTCTTCGATACAGAGTCGATATGATCCAGCGCCACTATATAGGATCTGTGAACTCGCATGAATTTATCTGAAGGCAGTAATTCTTCCATACTTTTCAAGCTGGTCAATGAAAGCAAAGGATTGGGCTTGGAAAGTAAATGCACTTTTACATAATCCTTGTATGCTTCTACATACCCAATATCTTTAAGCATCACTTTGACTAGCTGATATTCTACTTTTAGAAAAATGTATTCAGGCGTAGAACTATCAACCGAAGTCGGTTCTGCCTTTGGCTGCTCTTGCCTCTCAAAGTAGGAAAATGCTTTGGTAGCTGCATTCAAAAAGTCCTCGTAGCTGTATGGCTTTAGCAAGTAATCCAGCGCTTCTACTTTGTAGCCTTCTATGGCAAACTGATGATAGGCTGTTGCAAAGATGATTCTGGTTTTATCAGAATTCTTTTTTCCGTCCAATACTCTTGCTAACTCCATGCCTGATAGATCAGGCATCTGTATATCCATAAAGGCAAGCTGAACCTCATTTTGATTGATAAAGCCCAAGGCTTCAATTGCATTGGAAAACTTACCAATCAGATGCAGAAAGGATGTTTGCTCGATGAATTTACTCAATAACTCAAGAGCAAGAGGCTCATCATCTATGGCAACGCAGTTGAGTTTCATGTGCTTTTAATATGATTTTCAGCGGCCATCCCGAAAAATCGGGACAAGCTATGGAATCTCCCAAAACTTATAATCATCACGTTTTTTGATGCTTGAGACATGATCGATTTCATTCCAGATTAATAGTAAGATTTACCCAATACTCTTGTTTAGCTTCGTCTTTTCCAAATTTCAGTCTATGCTTATCTGGGTAAAGCAAACTTAATCTCCTCTGGGTATTTACCAGTCCAATGCCATTTTCTTTGGCTTCCGGGCTATCTGTATGGACGGGGAAAATGTGATTTCTCGTTTCAAAGAAGACGGTAGTGCCCATGATTTCCAGCTTAATCATGATCTCACTTTGTTGCTGGCTACTTACTCCGTGTTTGAAAGTGTTTTCCATAAATGGAAGGAGAAGCATAGGTGCGATTACTAAGTCATCCTTTGGTTCGTCGATGGAAATATTTAGCGTGACTTTTTCAGTCAATCTCATTTTCATCAACTCAATGTAATCGTTGATGAAGCTTACCTCTCTACTCAAAAGGGTTTCATTTTTCTGGTTTTCATACAATACATAGCGCATCATTCTAGATAATTTCAAGAGAGCTTCCTGAGCCTTTTTCACATCCAGATTGGTCAGCGCATAGATATTATTTAGTGTATTGAAGAAGAAATGCGGGTTGATCTGTGCTTTCAAATAGGAGAGTTCAGTATTGATTCTTTGTTGATCCAGTTCTCTTCTCAGGGCTTCATCTTTTTGCCATTTCTGTACCGAAGCCACCGAAGTACTGATACCTATAGTTAATAAGTAAAGCATTACGTTAAAGATGTCTCCTGAAACTCTTCTTGGCTTTTGAATATAGGGCTCATCTGGGTTGAAAGCCTTATGCAGCAATTCCGGTAGATGTAGAAAGTTGTCCGCATAAATAAGAATTCCTACAAAAAAGACTCCTCCAAGAATAATGGATATGAGGTAGATCGCGTGTTTTCCTTTCAGTAAGACCTTTGGTACAAACCAGAGCATATTCACATAGAAAAGGCATACTAGAAGAAGAGCCATAAATACCTGCCTCACCCAAAACTCAACCGGAATATCGATTCGCCATGAGAGAGGAGATAGAAGGAGGAGTACCGTACTGAGCATGGACCAGCCAAGAATATGTACGAGAATAGAGACGCTCCTTTTGGGACTTAGATTGATCATAAATCTGATTTTCAGTACTCAAACTAAAGCAAAGCACTTCTTTATATAAAATGTAATCTACGAAATAGCTGAATAAGACTGCGAAAAGTCCCATTGACTAGATAAAGCAATTCGCAGATTAATATAGGCCCTTTGTCTGACGAAAAGGGGTGTTTGTCGATAAATACACCCTAGCCGTCTATTTGATGAAAAACTGCGAAACAAACCCTGTTGTTTTGGGGTATCAATTAGCACGAGGCCCAAATATTTGAATAAACTGGTGTAAGCGAAAGGGGCTTCAGATAAATAATAAGCACAGTCACTTTCTTTCACCAGCCTAAATGAGCAATTATCTACTACACATGAAAAAGTTTTTAAACATTATCGCAGCTCTACTACTAATCAGCGCAAGTGGCTTAATGGCCCAGCAGACTACTGTAAAAGCAACTACTCCTGCCAAAATAGTTGGTACAGCTAAAGATGTGAGTTCAGGGGAACCTGTAGCCTATGCTACAGTCGCACTGTATGAAGCGGGGAGCGAAACCAATATCGCTGGAGCTGTTGCTGATGGTGATGGAAAGTTTTTTATCACAGGCATGGATCCAGGGACTTATGATTTGAAACTCAGCTTTTTGGGTTTTGAAACCAAAACTGTAAGCGGAATCAAAGTTGAATCCAAAACAGGAGACGTCAATGTAGGAGAAATCGGAATGTCTGATGAGGGTTTAGCGTTGGAAGAAGTAACTGTACAAGGACAGCGTGATTTGATCGAAGAGCGTGTGGATCGTACGATCTATAAAGCTGAAAACGATAGAACTACGGCAGGTGGTGATGGAACAGACGTGATGAGAAGAGTTCCCATGTTATCTGTGGATTTGGATGGAAACGTGTCGATGAGAGGTAGTAGCAATATTACGGTTTTGATCGATGGTAGACCGTCTGCTATTGCAGCAAGCAGCATCACTGATGCATTGAAGCAAATTCCTGCAGAGGAGATTAAAGAGGTAGAAGTGATCACTTCTCCTTCTGCTAAATACGATGCGGAAGGTACTTCTGGTGTTATCAACATCATTACCAAAAAGAACAACCTTCAGGGGATGTCTGCAAATATCCGTACAGGAGTAGGGCTAAGAGGTTCTGATCTGGGGCTTAATGCAAGTGCTAGAAAAGGTAAGTTTGGATTCACACTAGGTGGTCATGGTAGATCAGGCTATAACATCAATGGTAGTTTTGCTAACAAGCAATTGGTGACTAACCCAGATAATTCTATTTCCACTATCCAGCAATCAGCCGATACTAAAAGCAACCAGCTTTTTGGAAGATATAACTTCGGAGTAGACTATGAGGTTAATAAATACAACTTCTTGACTGCAGCTGTGAATTTTGGGATTAGAAACAGAAGCAGCAATCAGGAGAATTTCCTGACTCAAAACTATTTGGATGGCGTTTTAGTAAGAAATCAACTGAGAGAAACAGACACAAAGGATAACTCGAATTCGGTAGATGTTAGCTTAAATTATACTAAAACATTTGAGAAGAAAGGTAAGGAAATCTCCTTGTTAACTTTGTATAGCAGAAACAACGGCGAAAATTCCTTTGTAAACACCCTTTTTGAAGAGGATATGTCTACAATCGATTCAAGATTGAAGAATAATAATCCAAGCAAAAATGAAGAGTTTACCGTTCAACTGGACCTAGTAGAGCCACTTGGAAAAGAAGGTAAGTCGATTTTAGAATATGGTGCTAAAAATATCTTGAGAAAAGCTTACTCTGACTTTGCTTACTTCCAAGCTGATGGAGCAGATGGAGCATATGTAGAGAATCCAAATCCAAATTTGAGTAATGCATTTAGCTATGATCAGAATGTGACTGCAGGTTATGTTTCGTACACAGCTACCTTGTTTAAAAACTATACAATCAAGCCAGGTATAAGATACGAGTACACTACGATCAATGCTGACTTTAAGACTGAGACTACTGCGGCTGACATTCCTTCCTACGGTACATTTGTACCTAGCTTGAACTTGAGTAGAAAATTGGCAAATGGTAACATGATCAAAGCTTCATATAATAGAAGAATTTCACGTCCATCGCTTAGATATTTGAATCCAAACATTGATTCATCTAACCCGCTTCAGGTCTCTCAGGGTAATCCAGAATTGGATCCTGAATACACGGATAACTATGAGTTAGGCTATAGTACCTTCTTCAAAAACACAATGGTAAGCTTTAGTGGTTTTTTCAGAAATACTTCCGGTTCTATTCAATCAATCAGAACTGTAGCTGAAGACGGAGTGATCTACACCGGGTACGATAATATCGGCCAAGAGAATGCAGTAGGTACTAATATCTTCACAAATATTAGTGTCAATAATAAAATCTCTTTAAACGCAAGTGTGGATGCGTATTACTCTATGCTTGATAATGGACTGACAGATCCTAAGTATGCAGCATCAAATGAAGGATTCGTAATCAGCGGACGTTTATTTGGTAACTACTCTTTACCAAATGACTGGCAGATTCAGGCTTTTACTTTTGCTAGAGGTCGCCAGGTTCAATTGCAAGGTTCTTCAGGAGGATTCTACATGTATGGAATGGGAATCAACAAGCAGTTTGACGAGAAGAGAGGCACTATAGGTTTCGGAGCGGATAACTTCCTGACTAAGGAGTTCAAGATGAAGAATGAAATCAACACAGCTACGATTGTTCAGAATAGCACGAACATCATGCGAAATATGAACTTCAAGATCAACTTTAGCTACAGAATTGGTAAGCTGAGCGTAGATCAAAACAGGAGAAAGAAAAAATCTGTAAGCAACGATGACTTGAAAAGTGGAGGCGATGGCGGAGGAGTAGAGATGCAGCAGAACAAATAATTAAAGAAAGTAAATAGTAGATTGGGTTACAAGAGAAAAACCCGTCCTCAAATGAGGGCGGGCTTTTTTATGCTTTCGAACCGCAGTGGAAATAGCGTTTTTCACAGGGAATGCAGCTTGATCGATGTAAGAAATTAGCTATAAGCAGATTGGCTGAGAGCCTATTCATTTTAGCCTCTTGACTATTTCTGATATTCTTGTTTTTTCTCCAAAGACTTCAATTAGAAATGAAAAAGCCCGAATTCAAATCAATGAAGTCGGGCTTTTATATGATAAGCTAGTTTGACTAGTCTTTGTAGCAGACCTTTTTAATAGCATCTACAGTCCTCTTTACATTTGGCAAGGTAGCCTCAATGTAAGTAGGTGAGTAGCTCAACGGAATATCCATAGAGTTCACACGAATCACTGGAGAATCTAAGTAATCAAAAGCGTATCGCTGGAAGTGATACGTCAATTCAGATGAAATACCAGCTATAGGATTAGCTTCCTCAACGATCACTACTCTGTTGGTTTTCTTTACAGATTCCATGCAAGTAGCATAATCGATTGGTCTCACTGTACGAAGGTCTATGACTTCAGCTTCAATGCCTTCCTTTGCCATTTCTTCAGCAGCTTCCAAGGCAACTTTCATCATTTTACCGAAGGAAATTACAGTGACATCTTTTCCTTTTCTCTTGATATCAGCTACACCAATAGGTAGTAAATATTCGCCCTCAGGCACTTCGCCCTTGTCAGAATACATCACTTCTGATTCCATGAAGATCACTGGATCCGGGTCACGAATGGCAGCTTTCATCAGGCCTTTTGCATCGTAAGGATTAGAAGGTACGATCACTTTCAAACCTGGAGTATTGGCAAACCAATTTTCAAAGTTGGAAGAGTGCGTAGCTCCCAGCTGACCAGCATTACCTGTTGGACCTCTGAAAACGACAGGTACGCTATAAGCTCCACCTGACATAGCTAGCATTTTAGCCGCGGAGTTGATAATCTGATCTATTGCTACTAGAGAGAAGTTGAAAGTCATGAACTCAACGATTGGCTTAAGACCGTTCATCGCAGCACCTACCGCAAGTCCAGAAAAACCAAGCTCGGCGATTGGAGTGTCGTAGATTCGATCAGGACCGAATTCATCCAGCATTCCTTGGGATACTTTATAAGCTCCATTATATTCAGCAACTTCTTCGCCCATCAGAAAAACGTCTTTATCACGTCTCATTTCTTCGGACATTGCCTCTCTTAAGGCTTCTCGAAACTGTATTTCTCTCATTAGTTTATGACAAAATTTTGGCTCGTAAAAATAGAAAGGAATTGGCCAAAACCAAAAATAAAGGCCGCTTAATCCCTAATAGATTAGCCCAAATAGACAGTTTTCGAATTAACGAACTCCAAAATCCCATATCTGCTCAATTCTCGCCCATACCCTGATTTTTTTATCCCACCAAAAGGCAGATGCGGATTGGAAGCTACCATGGCATTAATAAAGACAGCTCCGCTCTCGATTTTTGCGGCTAATTGTTCTGCTTTATCCTTGTCTTCTGACCAAATTGAAGCACCAAGACCAAATTCAGAATCATTGGCCAAAGCAATGGCATCATCTTCATTTTTGACTTTGAAAATAGTAGCTACTGGTCCAAAAAGCTCCTCTGAATAGGCTGGAGCGGAAGTGGGTATGTCCGTTAAAATTGCTGGTTGAAAGACTGCGGAATTTTCTTCCGGTGCTTCTCCTCCGTAAATGAGTTTAGCGCCGGCTTTTATAGAATTGTCTAGTTGAGTATATAGTTCTTTTGCTAAATCTGGTCTGGCCATACATGCGAAATCTGACTCTTCATTCATAGGATCGCCTTGTTTCAGTTGGCTGAAGAGCTCAACGAAATGAGCTAAAAACTCCTCGTAGACATCTTCCTCCACGATAAATCGCTTAGCCGCTATGCAGCTTTGCCCGAAGTTGATCATTCTGGCCTTTACTGCTGTTTCTGCTGCCTTCTTAATATTAGCGTCTTTTAAAACTATGAATGGATCGCTTCCGCCTAATTCAAGCAGGGATTTTTTGATATGTTTTCCAGCAGTAGATGCGACAGATGCACCAGCTTTCTCACTTCCTGTAAGTGTAACTGCTTTGATTCTTGCGTCTTCAATAAGTTTGGTGGTCGTCGATGAGTCTATTAAAAGGCTTTGGAATGCACCTTCTGGAAAACCTGCTTCCGTAAAAACCTCTTCAATAGCCAAAGAACATTGTGGGACATTGGAAGCATGTTTCAAAACGCCGACATTACCAGCCATTAATGTTGGGGCTGCAAAACGGAATACCTGCCAGAAAGGGAAATTCCATGGCATTACTGCCAAGACTATCCCAAGCGGCTGATGTATGACTTTAGCTCTCGCGCCGTCAGGCAATTCGATTGGTTCTTCTTTCAAGAAACTAGCGGCATTGTCGGCATAGTACTTACATGCCAAAGCGCATTTATCCACTTCTGCTAAGGACTCTTTGAGAACTTTCCCCATTTCTAAAGAAATGATTTTCGCATATTTTTCACGATTATCTTTCAATACTCTTGCTGCATTGCCCATCAATTCAGCCCTTTTTGAGAAACTAGTTTCCTTCCAGCTTGAGAACGCAATGGATCCTGCACTTAGTTTGGCTTCAAGTTCTTCCTGAGTGTGGGGTTGAAATTCTGCTAATACTTCGTTTGTATAGGGGTTAGTTGATTTGATACGTGTCATTTTTCTATAGTTTTTCCTGCGTCTTGCCAAGCATCTATTCCCCCATCCAATGAATATAAATGAGAGAATCCTGCAGCCTTCATGATACTCGCTGCATTTCCTGATCTGACTCCTGCTTTGCAGTAGACCAAATAGGTTCGTTTCTTATCTAGCTTAGCAATCTCGCTTTTGAAATTTTCGTTTTTAATGTCAATGTTAATAGCGTCTGGGATTTTTCCTTCAGCCATTTCTTCGGGTGTTCGTACGTCAATCACTCTCACTGCTCCCTTGTTTTTCATGAGCTCTTCAAATTGAGCTGGATTAAGGGTTTTTACTTCAGAAGTTTGAGCTTTCGCAAAGTCTATTTTTACAAGAACGATGGCAATTGCCAGGAAAAGAATTTTATGAAGTTTCATGGTTGAGAGTTTGATCTGTGAGTTTGCTATTCCATATTGAAATGAAAATTTAGCAAGATTAAAATCAAATGCCTACCAAGATCGCTCTCATATCAGATTCCCACAGTTATATAGATCACAAAACACTAGCCTATTTGGAGGAAGTTGATGAGGTTTGGCATGCTGGCGATATAGGAAGTTTTGAAGTGATGGAAGCCTTGCCTCAAGGAAAGCCTGTTCGGGCCGTTTTTGGGAATATAGATGATAACGAGATGCAGCGAGCTTATCCAGAGTGGCAGGAATTTGTGCTGGAAGGCGTGAAGGTGCTGATGACACATATCGGGGGCAAACCTCCCCACTACGCCAAAGGCATCAAAAGCAAAATCAACGAATCAAACCCAAATCTATTTATCTGCGGTCACTCGCATATATGCAAAGTTGAATTTGATAAGGCAGTGAATTGTCTTTACATGAATCCAGGAGCTATCGGGCAGCATGGCTTTCATGTAATGAGGACTATGTTGTTGTTTGACTTGGAATCTGGACAACTAAAAAATCTCCGGGTGGTGGAACTGGGGAAAAGAGGAAAGGTTTTGTGAAGTTTGTAAGTGGTAAGAAGTGAAAAATGGGAGAGTGGCAGTTTTCAGTCGCAGTGTCAGTCGGCTTTGGAACTGACCTCTGTGCCGTGGTTTGTGTCTCACAAACCACTTCAGTTTACATTATTTCTAATTTCTTGTGTCTAGCATCTTAAGTCTCAAAAAAAAACTAGAAACCAAAAAAGGCGATCAAATGACCGCCTTCAATGTTTTTGCCGAAATAAAGATTATTTCGCGAAAGACTTCTTAAGTTCTTCAACGTCCACGTTTCTGATTACAGGCTGAGCAGACAATTGCTTGATCTTAATCACACGTGTGGTCTGAGATTGTCTTTTTCTTTTAAGTTTTCTCTTCAGTGTAGTAACTGCCATGGTCGTATATTTTTAATAGTATTGTTTCGAAACGAGTCGCAAAAGTAAACAAACATTTCTTTTCTGCCTAAATTAATTTAGGATTTAATTCTTTGACTTTCACGATATCAAGGAGCGTTTCCTTTTTTTTGAATAAATTTGGCAGCTAATCACCAAAAAAAAGAAGTCATGCAAAAGCCAAGTCTGCCAAAAGGAACCCGGGATTTCGGGACAATCCAGATGGCCAGAAGAAATTATATTCTAGATTCCATTAAGAGTACATTTCAACTTTTTGGCTACAATCAGATCGAAACTCCGGCTATGGAGAATCTCAGTACCTTGACTGGAAAATATGGAGATGAAGGTGATCAGTTGTTGTTCAAAATCCTAAATAGCGGAGATTACCTCAAGAATGTTCAGGAAGCTGATCTTCATGCTGGATTTAAGAATACTTTGCCGAAGGTTACCGAGAAAGGACTTCGTTATGACTTGACAGTGCCCTTTGCCCGCTTTGTGGTGATGAATAGGAATGAGTTGACTTTTCCTTTCAAGCGTTTCCAGATTCAGCCAGTTTGGCGAGCAGATCGCCCACAGAAGGGAAGATACCGTGAATTTTATCAGTGTGATGCGGATGTGGTGGGGACGGATAGTTTGCTTTGCGAAGCTGAAATCATTCTGATGATCCGTTCGGTTTTCGAAAAATTAAAGTTGAATGATTACAGCATCAAGCTGAATAATAGAAAAATATTAACAGGTATCTCAGAAGCAATAGGGGAAGCAGGAAAAGAAGCACCGCTTTGCGTGGCGATAGATAAGCTGGATAAAATCGGCTGGGAAAAAGTAAAGGAGGAATTGACTGAGCGAGGTTTTGCTGCTGATTCTATAGAGAAATTGGCTCCGTTGATCGCTTTGGAAGCAAATCAGGCGGAGAAATTAGCTTTCTTGAAGGAGTTTTTGGCTACCAGCGAAATTGGCCTTCAGGGTGTCAAAGAACTGGAAGACGTGTTTCAGATCTTAGGAGAAATGGGTGAGAGCCTAGATTTTGTTGATTTGGATATCATGCTTGCTCGGGGGCTTTCTTATTATACTGGTGCTATTTTCGAAGTGAAAGTGAACCATGTATCTATCGGATCCGTCAGTGGAGGTGGTCGATATGATAATCTGACTGAGAATTTCGGATTGAAGGAGAAAATGTCAGGAGTTGGTTTTTCTTTTGGTGTAGATCGCTTATACGATGTGCTGGAGGAATTGAGCTTGTTTCCAGAGGACAGTCTTCAGAGCACCAAAGTTTTGTTGACGCACTTTGACCAGAAAGCCTTTGTTTATGCGTTAGGCTTGTTGAAGAAATTCAGAGCTGCAGGAATCAAAGCAGAGCTTTATCCAGATGTGACTAAAATGAAAAAGCAGTTGGATTTTGCTTCCAAGAAGTCAATTCCATTTGTTGGAATCTGCGGGGATACGGAGATTGAAGGAAATGTCATTGCTTTGAAAAATCTGGATACAGGGGAGCAGGAATCTATCAGTTTGGAAGAAGCTATCGAGCGTTTGAAATAAAGTGAATTCACGATCATAAAAATCTTAATCAGAATACTATGTTTGATATAATGGGCATGATGGGCAAAGTGAAAGAAGCCCAGGCAAAAATTAAAGAGACACAAGCAAAACTTGTATACTTAACTGCGTCAGGTGAATCAGGTGCAGGATTGGTAAAAGTAACGGTAAATGGAGATAGAAAAGTAGTGAGCATCGATTTCGATGAGTCGCTTCTTTCCCCAAAAGACAAGGAAATGCTCAGTGATCTAATCGTAGCAGCTACCAACATAGCGATGACGGCTATTGAAGCTCAAATTAAAGCTGAGATGAAATCGGCTACTGAGGGAATGATGCCTAATATTCCCGGGATGGATCTAGGCAGTATGTTTGGATGAAAACCTGTGCCATCGTCATACTGAATTACAATGGGGAAGAAATGCTAAAGACATTTCTTCCTTCAGTTTGTATGCATAGTATTTATGACGTTTGGGTGATAGACAATGCAAGTACTGACGACTCTATAGATTTTTTAGACGTTAACTTCCCTCAGGTCAAGCAAATCAAACTTGAAGAGAATTTCGGCTATGCAGGTGGGTATAATCAGGGGCTTTCAAAGCTCCAAGGTCAATATGAATATTACCTACTTCTCAATTCTGATGTGGAAGTTACCGCAGATTGGGATTCACTATTGATTGACTGGATGAGAGACCATAAAGCCTATGCAGCACTCCAACCTAAAATTCTCTCATGGAAGGAAAAAGACACCTTTGATTATGCTGGAGCCGGGGGTGGGTTTCTGGATGCATATGGCTATCCATATTGTAGAGGAAGGATTTGGGATAACATAGAAAAGGATGTTGGTGACTATGACGATGTCATTGATGTCGATTGGGCTTCAGGAGCCTGTATGGTTGTGAATGCTACAGTTTTCCATGAATTGTCGGGTTTTGACTCAGATTTTTTTGCCCACATGGAAGAGATAGACCTATGTTGGAGAATGCGAAAATCAGGTTGGAAAATCGGCTATAATGGTTTCTCGAAAGTATATCACCTAGGTGGAGCCACATTAGATAGAGCTAGCCCTAAGAAAATGTACCTGAATATCAGAAATAGCCTTAGCATGATTTATAAGAATGAGCCAAGCGCTAGATTTTTTAGGATTTTTGTGGTCAAATCTTTGTTAGAGCATTTAGCGGCAATGAGCTTTGTGAGCGAGGGAAAAAAAGAGTTTTCTAGCGCAGTCCTGGATGCCTACCGGGACTTTAAAGTGAAAAAGAAAACCATTGAGAAGTTTGTCCCAAACTCGGAAGTAAGAGTGGAGGTGCCAAGAAAAGGGAAGGTGACACTTGTGTTTTGGAACTGGAAGGTTTTAGGAAAGAAAAGCTTCTCTGAGCTTTAATCAAAAAGTACTGGATTGTTCTTTTTTCTAAAAAACTTCCTGATTTTCATCGTCATCGCCATACTCACATAGAGAATTACTGGTGAGCCCATCGTGACAAATGAGGCATAAATGAAGAATAAACGAATGCTGTCAATTGGGAAGTTGAGTTTTTCACCCATGCGTGAACAAACACCAAATGCTCTCTCTTCGAAGAATATTTTCAGCTTTTCCATAGTAATTGGTGGTTTCGTTAGGGTAAATTTAGAAAAAAGTATTGTGATTTAATAAATAAGAATGATAGACAATTTGTTTAAGAAAAAGCCGGCTTTATTGATATTTCTATTGTTACCACTTATTTGTAGTTCAATAATGGTGCCTGAAACCGATTTTTTGGCTGATTCCAAAGTCACACCGGGTAAGTTAGAATTTCTCAGAGATTCTGTCCGATTTGAAGTAACAGGTACTATTCCTATAGAGTCGGCATTTAGTCCCAAAAACCCAAAGATTAGTTTGCTTTTCAAGTCTTCTGAGAACTCCATTTTCTTTGATGACCTGGAGTTAACCAAAAACGTAGGTGAATACTCTTACAAAGAATCATTTGTGCTGGCTTTTGAGCCTTGGATGGAAGGGGCTTTTTTGGAGGCTCAGTTTTTCTATGGAAAAAAAGCCCAGGCTGAGCCATCTCAGAAAAAAGTTTTGGCTAGGGGAGTTATCACAACTCCCTTATTAGCGAAAATAGGGAATGTGAATCCGGATGAGCCAATTCCCCAAGTAGGGTTGTTTATTTCGACGGGAGTAATGGATGCGGATCTTTCACGTTCCAAAGAATTTGTGATCAAGTTTGCTGCAGGATCATCTACCATTTCCAAGAGTGCGTCAAATCAGCAGGCTATTGCTGATTTGAAATCTTTTTTGACTGAAAACTCTTCTGTATTATCCTTAAAAATCACGGGTATTCAATCTCCAGAAGCAGCAGAAGGTAAAAGTAGCAAACTAGGAATGGATCGCGCTGAGGCGGTAAATCAATTGTTGACTCAATCAAATATTTCAGTTAGAGATAGTGTTACTGAAGTGAAATCCAGGTGGAACGATTGGTTTGATTTCCGACTTTTATTGCGTGAAAATGAAAAACTTTCTACTCAGAAGAAGGATCAATATTACGCCGTCCTATTAAACGGATCAGATTACCAGACTCAGGCTGAAGCATTAAGGAAGATTTCAGGGTTTAATCAAGTTGCCAGTGATCTTTTTCCAAGTTTGAGAGCGGCCAAAATTGAAGTTGTCGCTAAACCACTTCCGGGACTGAATCAAGAGCAAACAGCCCTACTGCAAAAGGCTTTGAATGAAGATGACAATAATTCGGAACTTGACATGACAGATTGGGCGATAGCAGGTGAAGCTTCTCCAAGACTCGAGGATAAGGAAAAGATTTACAGTAAAATGACTGAGTTGTTTCGTTCTGTAATTCCTTACAATAATTTGGCGGTAGTTAAGATGAGATTAGCCCAGCGAACCCTAGACCAGACGACAAAGGCAAATCTTTGGAAAGAAGCAAACAAGTTGCTGTATCAAGCTTCAAAAATCGCAACCGATCCCTACGTAATGCACAATCAAGGACAGATACTGGTTTTGCAGGGTAAAACATGGGATGCTTACAAAAAACTTTCAGATGCCTCAGTCCTGACTAGGAATCAGGATTTTTTGAGGTACAATGAGAGCTTGAGAGGCGCGCTGGATATCATGAGAGGCGATTACAAGTTGGCAACACTGCGTTTTGACTATCCTTATTCTGAACCAAAGGATTTTTTCAATAAGGGCTTGGCTTACTTCCTTTCAAAAGATTACTCCAATGCTAGTTTATCTTTTGAAGAGTCCGTCATGGCAGGAAGAAATTATGGCTATGGATATTATGGGCTAGCCATGGTAGCTGCAGAAAGTGGTCAGAAGGAAGTTGCTTTGTTGCAATTGGATAAGGCGATTCATGCTAGTGAATTAATTTATCAGAAAGCTTTGGTTGATCCGATTTTTGAAGAAATCAGGACATCTGATGAGTTTTTTCAAATATTCAGGCCATCTGTTAAGATTAATGAAAAATAAGTAACAATTCGTTAATAATTTGCCTATAGGATTAAGTCAAAATAACTGAATAGGATTTTTTCTAGTTTTGGTATAGTCATGAAAAACCTTAAATTGTTCCAGTAATTTATGTTAAAGGTGGTGTTTAGTGCATAAACCCTAAAAAATTCCAAATTTTATTTTAGTGATAGAATTTGAATTTTGTTTAAGAATCTTTAACATTGATGCTTTAGTACAATTAACGTAACCCAAAATCTATGCCTATGACCTATTTTACTTAGAAGAAGTATCCCCACCCATGTAGCATCACTTACAGATGCTCTCAAACCTAAAGGTTTCTCAATTAGTTGGTTCTTAAAAACCTCGGTATAGCCGCAATGTTTCCCTAGAGTTTAGGAGATAATTTGCTGCTATTATTTTGAGTAAAATCGCAATCGATTGCGATAACATTAAACAACAAGTATTGAAATTAATCTTGTTACCCAATCTATCTATATTTATGAAAAATATTTACAAAAATCTAAGTGCTCTTTTGGTGCTCTTAGTCCTAACTGGAGCGGCCGCCTTTGCGCAGAAAACCGTTACAGGAACAGTGTTAGACGAGTTTGATGTTGGTCTTCCAGGAGTGACTGTACTTGTGAAAGGAACGACTACCGGAACTGCCACAGACATTGATGGCAAGTTTAATATTACCGTTCCTAATGATCAATCAGTCCTAATTTTCTCTTTTATTGGTTATGGTAAAGTAGAAGAAATAATAGGCAACAGAAGTATTATTGATATCAGCTTAAAGCCTGATGAGACTTCGTTAACGGAGCTTGTTGTAACAGGTTATACGATTGATAGCAGAAGAGAGACAACTGGTGCAATCGCAACAGTTAGTTCAAAAGATTTGGCAGTAATTCCAACAGGTAACGTAGAACAGGCTTTACAAGGTAGAGTTTCTGGTGTTACAGTAATTACGAACGGTCAGCCGGGAACCACTTCCATTATTCGTGTTCGTGGGTTTGGTGCCTTCGGAGGTAACCAGCCTTTATATGTTGTCGATGGAGTTCCTGTAGGATCCACTGATTTCCTTAATCCTGACGATATCGAATCAACTACGGTCTTGAAAGATGCTGCCGCAGCTTCCATATATGGAGCTAGAGCAGCTAGTGGTGTTATCATTTACACTACTAAAAGAGGTAGAAGAGGAAACCAAAAGTTAAGAGTTGATTACAACGGTATGTACGGTGTCACTACTCCTGGAAAAGGGATAGACATGATGAATCCTCAAGATCAGGCCACATATACTTGGTTGGCAGAAACAAATGCAGCTGCAGCAGAAGGCCGTCCAGTAAAGTATGATCACCCACAGTTTGGAACTGGTACTTCACCGGTGTTGCCATATTACATAAGAGTAGGTGGACAAGGTGGATTGGCTGGGCCATTTTCACCCGATAGAATGGCTGAAGAGGCTGCAAAATATAATGTTGATTATGGTAAAGGAGATATCTATCAAATTGTAAGAGCAGCTACTGGTGAAGGAACCGATTGGTTTAAAGCGATTACAAGAAATGCACCTTTAAATCGTCACTCATTAGGTATCAATGGTGGTTCTGAAACCAGCAGATTCTTTGTGGGATTAGGTATTCAGGATCAGGCAGGTATTCTTTTGAATAACAGCTTAAGAAGAATGACTTTCAGAGCTAATTCAGAGTTTGATGTAACCAAAAAAATAAGAGTTGGTGAAAATTTCCAAGCTACTTACATAAGAGAATTAGGTCTTACTGGTGGAAATGGTGGTCAAGGTGTAGCAAGAGATGAGAACTCTATTCTAGGGGCTTTCCGTATGTCAACAATTATTCCTATTTATGATGAGTTTGGTGGATATGCAGGTACAGCCGCTACTGGTTTCAACAACCCGCGAAATCCTGTTGCTGAAAGAGATGCATTAAAAGACAATAGAGCTTTCAATGCAAGTATTTTCGGAAACGTATATGCAGAAGCAGACATCATTGATAATTTAACATTCAGAACATCTATCGGTGGACAGTATGATAATTATTACTACTATAATTATTCAAGACATCAATATGAAAACCTAGAGAATAATTCTGCTTTTGGATATGGAGAAGGTTCAGGTTATAATTTTGCATGGACCTTCACAAATACACTTGCTTATAAAAAGAAATTTGAAAAGCATTCCTTTGATTTGCTAGCAGGTATAGAGGCGTTGAATACCGGCTCTGGTCGTAATATCAATGCATCTGGTCAGAATCCATTCTCTGAAGATCCAGATTTCATTACAATCTCCAATCTCCCTGTTTCTTCCAGACAAGTTAACTCTTCTCTTTACAGAGGTGTGAATTTCTATTCCATCTTCGGGAGATTGAACTACACTTATAATGACAAGTACTTATTTAGTGCTGTAGTGAGACGTGATGGTTCTTCTAGATTCGGAGCAAACTCTAGATTTGGTGTATTCCCAGCTTTTTCAGCTGCTTGGAGAATTTCTTCTGAAGGATTCATGTCAAGTTCTACTTGGATAGATGAGTTGAAAATCCGTGGTGGATGGGGACAAATGGGTAACTCAAACAACGTTGATCCAAACAACCAGTATTCCTTATTTGGTGGGGATATCGGAGCTTCCTCTTATGATATTTCAGGGTCCAACTCTTCTGCCCTTATAGGATTTAGAAGAACTAGAATTGGTAACCCTAATGCTCAGTGGGAAACAGCAGTCACTCAAAATATTGGTTTTGATGGAACGTTCTTTAATGGACGAATGGATATTATATTCGATTTGTGGAAAAAAGAAACTAAAGACCTTTTGTTCCAAGTGCCAATTCCTGCCACTGCTGGTTATAACGCAGCAGCTCCAGCTGTTAACATTGGTGAAATGCTAAATCAAGGAGCTGACCTTTTGGTTGCTTTTAGAGGTAATCTTAGTAGCGACTTTACCTATGAGGTGTCTGTAAATGGATCACTATTGAAAAATGAGATCGTTTCCCTAGCACCAGGATTGACAATTATTACTTCTGCAGAAGCTAATCCGGCTTTCAGAGGAATTGAGCCGATCAGAAACATGGTTGGTGAGTCACTTTCCTCATTCTTTGGATATGAAGTAGAAGGTCTTTTCAGTTCTGCAGAAGATGTAGCAAATCATGCTACTCAGGAGTTTGCTTCTCCAGGTAGATTCAAATACAGAGATATCAATGGTAGAGATGCGGATGGCAACTTGACAGGTCTGCCAGATGGCAAGATTGATGCAGATGATAGAAAAATCCTTGGATCACCAATCCCAAAATTCACAGGTGGTATGAACTTCACCTTGGGCTACAAAGGATTTGATCTTTCAGCTTACTTATATACTTCTATCGGAAATGAGATCTGGAATCAGTCTAAGTGGTTTACTGATTTCTATTCTACATTTGAAGGGGCTGCTACTTCTGAGCGATTGAAAGATGCATGGACTCCTCAGAACTTGAATGCTACTATTCCAATTGTGGAAAAAGCGGCTAACTCCGCTACTTCCAGTGTCGGTAATTCATTCTATGTAGAAGATGGTTCTTACTTAAGATTGCAAAATGTGACGCTTGGCTATACATTACCTCCTTCACTTTTGGAGAGATGGAGATTGGAGCGATTGAGAGTATTTGCTTCCGCAAACAACCTGTTTACAATCACAGGATATGAAGGACTAGATCCTGCGGTAGGTGGTGACGCTGATTTGACCTTTGGTATCGATGTTGGTAACTACCCTGTTACACGTGGTTATACGTTCGGTCTTAACCTAAGCTTCTAAGCTTAATCCTTTAACTAGAATCGAGTTATAGAAACTATAATTGATTAAAAACATGAAAAATATAAAAATAAAAGTCGGCGCACTACTAGCATCCACAGTTCTGATGGTTGCAGTAAGTTGTAGCGATAGTTTTCTGGAAATTGCGCCAACAGGTCTTTTGGCAGAATCACAATTGACCTCCCTGGCTGGATTGGATGCCTCCTTGATTGCTGCCTATTCTCAAGTGAATGGCAGAAACTTTAGAATGGCATCTCCTTCCAATTGGGTGTGGGGAAGTATCAGAGGAGGAGACGCCAACAAAGGTACTGACCCTGGTGATTTCAATACAATCAACCCAATTCAGAGGTTTGAAACAGATGCAAATAATGTCAATGCACTAGAAAACTGGCGTGGTTTATACGAAGGAATTGCTAGAGCTAATAACGTCTTGAGACTCCTTTTAACTAAAGGGGATGACGTAACTGACGCTGATGTTAAGCGTTTATCTGCTCAGGCGAGATTCTTGAGAGGGCACTATTATTTTCAATTGAAGAGGAATTTTGATAACGTTCCTTACGTAGACGAAACTGTTGATTATGGTAGCGGCTTAGAAGATGTAGTAAACAATGTTGATATCTGGCCAATGATAGAAGCTGATTTTCAGTTTGCTGTGGATAATCTAGCGCCTACTCAAGGTCAAGTAGGTAGAGTTAATTCTTGGGCTGCTAAAGCTTATTTAGGAAAAGTTTACCTATACGAAGGTAAATTTGCTCAGGCTAAAACGTTGTTTGATGATGTGATCGCAAACGGTGTGACTAGTGGTGGCGAAAAGTATGGCTTAATTGCTGATTATGGTAACTTATTCAGAGGTGAATATGATAATGGGAAAGAATCAGTTTGGGCTTATCAAGCTGCTGCGAATACAGGTTCTGTAAATAATGCAAACCCTGAATTTGACTTGAATAACCCATATAATTCTGCAGCTCCAGGAGTTTGTTGTGGATTCTTTGCACCAAGTTTTACATTCGTAAACTCTTTCCGTACCAATGCTAACGGGTTACCATTACTAGATGGGTCTTACAATTCTCCTGCAAATTTGGTAAAGAACGATATGGGGATTGCTACTGATGCAGCCTTCACCATTGATCAAGGTCCAATCGACCCAAGAGTAGATCATACTACTGGGCGAAGAGGAATTCCTTACATCGATTGGCAAGTTCATCCAGGGCAGTCTTGGATCCGTCAGCAATCTTTCTCAGGTCCTTATTCAGTTAAGAAATTTGTTTATTCTAGATCTGAAGTTGGAACTTATCAGGACAACAGTACGTGGACTCCAGGTTATACAGGTATCAATGTTAATATCATTCGCTTTGCTGATGTATTGCTTATGGCAGCAGAGGCTGAAATTGAGACTGGTGGATTGGAAAAAGCAAGAGAATATGTGAACATGATAAGAACCAGAGCTATGAATTCTAAAGTGATGAAATTGGACGGTTCAGGTCCAGCAGCTAATTATCAAGTAGGGCTTTATACAGCGGCTTGGTCAGACCCTGCGGCAGCTAGAGCTGCAGTTCGTTTCGAAAGAAAACTTGAATTGGGAATGGAAGGGCATAGATTCTATGACCTAGTGAGATGGGGAACTGCTTCTGAAGAGTTGAATAAGTATTTTGCCTTTGATGGCCCTCTTCTGTTGAATGCACTTGGTGGAGCTACTTACACAGATAAGCACTCAATTCTGCCTATTCCTCAAAATCAAATTGATTTAGTTGGTCCGGATATTTTAATTCAGAATCCTGGGTTCTAATCATTCTTGTTAATAACATATAAAGGGGTGGCGTTTTTGCCACCCCTTTTTTTGTGGGATTTTTTGTATTAATGTGGCTATATGTTTCCCTTATGCTCTAAAAATAGTAATTTCAGAGCAACCCAAGTACCCAACCTATTTACTATGAAGTTCACTTACTCAAGCCTTTTGGTTTTGTGCCTTTTGGCTTTTTCCTCTTGCAAAAAAGAAACTACTTTATTTGAATTGCTTTCTCCAAATGAAACAGGTATTGATTTTACTAACACCATTTTAGAAACTGATTCATTCAATATTCTTACGGATGAATACATCTTCAATGGCGGTGGATTAGCTGTTGCGGATTTTGATAATAATGGTCTTCCCGATTTATTTTTCACAGGAAACCAAGTGCCCAATAAGCTGTATTTGAATTCAGGAAAATTCAACTTCAACGATGTAACCGAAACTGCAGGAATAGGGGCACCTGATCAATGGTGCACAGGAGCAGTGGTCGTTGATATTAATGGAGATGGCTGGATGGATGTATACGTAGCTTCTGCAATGAAGCTTGGACCGGGTGAACGGAATAATTTACTTTTTGTCAATCAAGGAAAAGACGCTGACGGGAATATTTCATTTAAGGAAATGGCTTCAGATTACGGAATCGCGGATTCTGGTAACGCGATGTGGGCAGCTTTTGTGGATTACGATCTGGATGGAGATCTGGATTTATATGTACTAAATAATGAACAAAGCCGAAGTGTACCTAGTAACTATAGGCTTAAAATAACTGATGGTTCGGCGGTAAATAATGATAAATTTTATAGAAATAATGGGGATGGTACATTTACCGATGTTACTATAGAAGCAGGAATAACAATAGAGGGATATGGATTGGGTGTTTTGGTTTCTGATTTGAACAATGATGGTTGGCCAGATATTCATGTAAGCAACGATTATGTGACAAATGATATTCTATATATAAATAACCAGGATGGTACTTTTTCCAACCAATCCAAAAATATACTAAGACATCAAAGTCAGTTTTCTATGGGAGCTGATATCTCTGATTTTAACAATGATGCAAAGCCTGATATCATCACACTTGATATGCTCGGCGAGGATAATTACCGGAAGAAGACTACTATAGGCAATAATTCTTATCAGGTTTATATCAGTAATGAGCAATGGGACTATGAATACCAATATGTCCGAAATATGTTACACCTGAATAATGGTGAAGGAGTGCCATTTAGTGAAATAGGAATGATGGCTGGGGTATACCAAACTGATTGGAGTTGGGCGCCATTATTTGCAGATGTGGATAATGATGGTTATCGTGATTTGTTGGTGACAAATGGATTTCCTAGAGATATTACAGATAAGGATTTTGCCAATTACAGAGCAGATGTTGGAAATATTGCTACCAAAAGACAATTGTTAGACTCTATTCCCATCGTTAAAATCCCTAATTACGCATACAAGAATAATGGAGATTTGACTTTTTCTGACGAAGGAAGTACTTGGGGACTTAACAAGCCTTCTTTTTCCAATGGTGCAGCATTTGTTGATCTGGATGGCGACGGCGACTTAGATTATGTTGTCAATAATATCAATGATCCCGCATTTGTCTTTGAAAATACGCTTAATAACAAAGACCAAAAGAATAATTACCTCAGACTTCGATTGAAGGGATCTACGCTTAATCCTCAAGGGCTGGGGGCCAAAGTCCAACTTTCCTTTTCTGATGGAAGCCAATTATACCAGGAGCAGCAAGTAGTGCGAGGCTATATGTCCTCAATTGATGAAGTGATGCATTTTGGGGTAGGAGAAATGTCTAATATCGCATCAGTTCAGGTGATTTGGCAGGATGGTAAGGAGAGCATGTTGACTGATGTAAAATCAAATCAACTCTTAGAAATCAGCTATTCTGAAGCAAAGCAAGGAGTTAATATGTTGGCTATCATCACCAGCAAAAGCCCTGAGGTGCTTTTCGCAGAAGTTTCTTCCCAAAAAGGTCTGGATTTCATTCATGAAGAAGAGGATCGAGTGGATTTCAATATTCAGCGGGTAATACCTCATAAATTGAGTCAGTACGGCCCCAGTTTGGCAGCTGGTGATGTCAATGGTGATGGGTTGGAGGATCTGGTAGTTGGATCGGCTTCAGGCTATGCTCCGCAGGTTTTTATACAGGATTTGAATGGAGGGTTTTCTGCTCAGGATTTGATTTCCGCTGAGGGTAATTTCTTTGAAGAAATGGGCATACTCTTATTTGATATCGACAATGATTCAGATTTAGACTTGTATTTGGTAGGTGGAAGTAATGAGTTTTTGGGAGATGCTACAGAATATTCTGATCGCTTGTTTTTGAATGATGGGAAAGGAAACTTCTCTTTAGATAAGGATTTTTCATCCGTTAAAGCAAGTGGATCAACTGTACGAGGAGCCGATTTCGATGGGGATGGATTTATGGATTTGTTTGTCGGAGGCAGGACACCAGTTGCTCAATATCCACTTCCTGATAATAGTTTTCTACTTAGAAATATTAATGGACAACTTCAGGACGTCACGGATGAAATTGCTCCAGGGCTTCGCAAAGTGGGAATGGTGACTGATGCTATCTGGTCAGATGTAGATGCTGATGGCCTGGTTGATCTCGTGGTAGTTGGAGAATTGATGGAAATTTCGGTCTTCAAGAACTCTGGAGAAAAACTGACCAAACTTGGGAATACAGGACTAGAGAATTATCTAGGCTGGTGGAATTCCATCACTTCAGGTGATTTTGATCAGGATGGAGATACCGACTTTGTGGTAGGAAATCTTGGAGAAAACAACTCGCACCATCCAACAGCTGAAAGACCTGTTAAAATCTACGCTAAGGACTTTGATAATAACGGGAGTGTTGACCCGATTACTTTTGCCTACTACAAAGACCGTGAGGGTAATTATAACTCATTCCCAAGTCATTTTTGGGGAGATTTATATGGACAAAGCCCTATGTTCAGAAGGAAATTTGAGCGGTATAAACTGTATGCATTAAGTACTGAGAGTTCTTTATTTACTGATAAAGAAAAAGAGGAGGCCTTAATACTGACGGGGAATTATGATAAAACCGCATACATAGAGAATCTCGGCAATGGGAAATTTGAAGTAAAAAGGCTGCCAACTTTAGCTCAGATCGCCCCGGTAAATGGACTCACTTCTGAAGATGTAAATGGAGATGGCTATTTAGATGTAGTAATGATTGGTAACGACTACGGTAATGAGATTTTTGTAGGTCGACTTGACGCGCACCTAGGTTTGGTGTTATTGGGAGATGGAAAAGGTGAGTTTACACCAATGAGCTCTCAGGAAAGTGGGTTTGTGGTTCCTGGTGATGGGAAAGCCTTGGTGAAACTAGCATCTGCTCAAGGAGAACAATTGTTGATAGCATCCCAGAATCGCGGAAAACTTTTGATGTTCGAGCATAAAAATAACCAAGTAAATAGATCTATCACTCCAGGACAGGATGTGATGGCTGTGATCTTGGAATTGGAAAATGGTCAAATACAGCGAATCGAAACTAGTCTTGGATCTGGATTCTTATCCCAATCAGGAAGACAAATCATACTTCCAAATGGGGTCAAGGGGATTCAGTTGCAAGACTACAAGGGGAATATGAAAGCTGTGGATATGAATTCTTTGGATTGATTTCACAATATATTTCCCCGTAGATTTCCGCTGATCAAAAGCGCAGATTTTCATAAATTATGTTTTACTAAGTTGATAGAAAAACACATCTGCGTCGATCTAAGAGTTCTATCTACGAATATCTGCGGGAAGTAAACTGGGCTTTATTCACTTATACATTTCCCCAGCCTTTGCCTCGCAGATATCCACCATCAGCTCCGCAACTTTATCGGTAACATCTTCAAAATATTTCCTCCCTTTTTCTGGGGAGGATTTTTTTGGATTACCTATTCCGGTATCAGCTGTTACCTCAGACCATTTGCGCTCAGCCCAAGCCCATTTTTCCTGAATACCTTTAATTGATGATTTCTTTTCCGCCCCGTCTCCGGCTTGCTCCAGCGGCAACACCAATTCAGGATGCAAATGCATGATGATGGAAGTTTCCATTTCATCCGCATGATCTCCCATTTCCTCAAAGTACCTTTTCTTGTCTAATGCCTGAAACCAGTTGCAGGTGAAAAGCATCATATCGGGAAACTGCAGCCCAAGCTCGCGCAGCATCGTTTTGAAGTCATTTCCCCCGTGACTGTTTACGATCAAAAGTTTCTTCGTTCCCTGTCTATCTAAAACTGTAATAATGTCTCTGAGAATCATCAGCTGTGTGCTAGGGTTTAGATTGATATCCAAATAAATATCTGATTGCCCAGTGTTGACCCCAAAAGGAATCGTGGGCATGATGGTAACATTGGCTCCCTTTTCCCAGGCTTTTCTCCCAGACTCACTTGCCACAGCATCTGCCTCATACACATCGGTGCCATAAGGCATGTGGTAATTATGGGCTTCAGTGGCTCCCCAAGGTAAAACTGCCAATTCAAAACGATGATTTTCAAGAGTTTTCCAGTTGGATTCTGCGAGTAGGTAGGGTTTCATTTGTTTATGTTTTTATGTGTCTGCTATTGTGCCAAAAAAGGTGCAAAAGCATCAAAGAATATGTTGAAATTAAGTATTGACGCTGTTTCGGTCTCCGGTCTTCCGTCCGTCTAATCAAAGAAAATTAAGTTGATGAAATCATATTGGTTAATCATATTTATGACTTGATTTTAAATGAAATGAAGGATGGTAAGCTTATTTAGCTTCAATTTTAATAATTTGAGGCCTGATTCTAAATTAAGTCTAATGTCACAAAGAAGAAAGTTTATCAAGCAATCCTTAATGGGGTCTGCCTTATTTATACCTGGAGTATCTAGTATCGCTGAAGCAAAATCGTCTTCTCTTTTTAAAGGAGAAAAACCTCTTATTCTCTCCACATGGAATCACGGCTTGCCGGCAAATGCTGCCGCTGTAGAAAAACTCAAATCTGGAGGAAGTATAATTGATGCTGTCGAAACTGGCGTTAAAGACACCGAATTGGATCTCAGTAACTTATCAGTTGGATTGCAAGGTCTGCCCGATAGAGAAGGAATTACTACGCTTGATGCTTCTATCATGTCAGGTGATGGCGCTTGCGGAGCAGTAGCTTTCGTCAGACAAGTGAAGCATCCCATTTCCTTGGCTAGAGTAGTCATGGAAAAAACACCTCACGTGATGATCGTAGGTGAAGGTGCGCGACAGTTGGCTATTGCAGAAGGCTTCCCTATAGAAAAGGAGGAGTTGAGCCCTGCGGCGGAAAAAGCTTATTTGAAATGGAAAGAAACGAGCCAATACAAACCTGTGATCAATATTGAAAATCACGATACAATTGGGATGATTGGAATGGATGCAAAAGGCAATATGGCGGGAAGTTGCACTACAAGTGGACTTTCCTACAAAATGCACGGAAGAGTGGGGGATAGCCCGATCATCGGAGCAGGATTGTTTGTGGATAATGAAGTGGGAGCAGCTACAGCAACTGGCCTTGGAGAATCGATCATTCGGATTTGTGGAAGTTTCCTGATTGTGGAATTGATGAGACAGGGTAGAACTCCTCAGGAAGCTTGTGAAGAAGCTGTAAAGCGCTTGATTGCCAAAAACAGCAAGGACATTAAAGATATTCAAGCCGGTTTCTTAGCTATGAATAAAGAAGGTGAAGTAGGCGCTTATGCCGTGCACCCAGGTTTCAATTTTGCGCAAGCGACGCTTCAAAGCAATGTAATGATTGACTCAGGCTCCCATTTCAACAAAGGATGAGTAAAATAATTCTAGAATCTCCAGTTTTCAATGTGGAGGCAGCCATGGATGCCGCTCAATTTGGAGTTGATCGACTGGAGCTATGTGCCAATTTTCCTGAGGGAGGGGAGACGCCAAGTGCAGGCATGCTCAAGTTTTTGAAAACGGAGATTGACATCCCTGTATTCGTGATGATTCGCCCTAGAGGTGGTGACTTTGCTTATTCTCAGAAGGAATTGATGGTGATGAAGCGGGACATCGAGTTGCTGGGCGAACAAGGTGCAGATGGCTTCGTATTTGGAGTGTTGGACAATCAAGGGTTTGTGGATATGGACTCTTGCAAATCTTTATTGCGGGCAGCCTCTGGAAAACCTTGTACTTTTCATCGTGCTTTTGATGCCTCGGCTGATTACTTTGATTCCTTGGAGAAAATTATTGCTTGTGGCTTTGATCGTATTTTGACTTCGGGCGGGAAAAACTCTGTAACAGAGGGGTTGGATACGCTCAATCAGTTACTTGCAAAAGCACAAGAAAGAATTAGTATCATGCCTGGTGGAGGGACTAAGCCAGAACATGTTTTGGAGCTGAACAAATTAGGGTACTTAAGGGAAATCCATGCTTCGTGTAAGACTTGGGTACCTTCATCAAACGAATTTGTTAATCATGAACTGTCGTTTTCAGATGATCCTAAATCCTTCACTCATCATCTAAGGATAGATCAAAAAGTTGTAAATCAATTTTTGGAGGTAATTAAGGAATGAAGTTGAGAAACCTCCTTGTGTTGAGTTTTCTTGTGCTGGGTTTTTCCTGCGGTCCGATTTCGGAGAGAAAGCAACCACCTCCTTCATTGGAAAGGTTGGCTAGTATGGATTTGAATCTAGACGGAGAGCAACTTGCCAATGCCTACTGCGCTGCTTGCCACATAAAGCCAGAGCCTGAAATTTTGGACAAGAAAACTTGGGAGAATAAGGTGCTTCCAGACATGCGCAAGCGTATGGGGTTGACTTTACCGGAAGATTTCGGGCAGCCATTGCCAGAGGATCTTGGGGTGCCGCCCGAAGTTTATTCCCAGACTCAATTGATCCGGAGTAAAGACTGGGAGAAAATTTATGCCTATTACTTAGAAAATGCGCCAGAAAACCCTCTTCCGCAGGCTGATAAGGAAATGCCAAAAACTGGAATTCCAGGATTTGAAGTTACTAGACCAGAGTTTTCCCGAATAAAAGGAAACTTATCAACTATGCTAAGGGTGCACCCTAGAACTGGAGATTTATGGCTTGGAGATCGCTTGCAAGCCCTTTATATCATAGATTCTCAAAATAGCTTTGCCGTCAAAGACTCTATTTCCACAGAAGTGGCACCAGTGGACATTATTTGGAGCCAGGACGATTCTTTTGAGCTTTTGACTATGGGTAGGATGGATCCGTCTACTGATACCTTGGGGAAAGTGCAGCGCTTTTTGAATGTTGGAAGTGCCTGGGAAAGTGCAGAGCTGCTGACGAAACTAATCCGTCCTGTGAATTTAGCTGTGGCGGATTGGAATGGAGATGGTGAGCGGGATAGGGTGGTCTCTCAATTTGGTGATCATCTTGGAAAGCTGAGTATTTACCTTTCTGGATCTTCTGGTGCTAAGGAAACGATTCTCAAAGCTGTTCCTGGGGCAAGACGTACACTTGCTGTAGATTTTGATCAGGATGGGGATTTGGATGTGTTGGGGCTGATAGCGCAGGCTCAAGAAGGTGTTTATGTTTGGTTAAATGAGGGAGAAGGACAATTCAGGGAGAAGTCTTTACTTCGTTTCCAGCCAGCTTTTGGATCCAGCGATTTTAGATTTGAAGATGTAAATCAAGATGGCCACAAAGACATCGTTATAGTGAATGGAGATAATGCTGATTTGTCCCAGATACTTAAAAATTTTCATGGTGTTCATGTTTTTTTAAACAATGGCGATAATGAATTTGAAGAGTCTTGGTTTTATCCCATGTATGGAGCTAGTGGAATTGAGATTGGCGATTTTGATGGAGACGGAGATCAGGATTTCTTTGTGCTCTCTTTTTTTCCAGCAGAATTAAAAGCACCACAGCAGAGTTTGATTTACTTTAGACAGGAAAAGATTGGCGATTTTAAGCCATATGTGATGAGCGAAAGCTATCAGGGAAATTGGCTAACGATGACTTCAGGCGATACCGATTTGGATGGTGATATTGATCTTGTTGTCGGTGCATTTGAATTTGATGACCTCTATAAAGGCCCCAAGAATAACTGGAACCCTTTCTTATATCTAGAAAATAAGCTTCGATAATGTTTCGAACAGCGCGTGGTTTTGAAAATATAGTATCGATTTATTAACTTATTTAGATTATAATTTTTACTTGTAATCTATTATCGGTAAATTATTCTTTCATCCTTAATTTTTATTTTATGGTAAAAAGTTATCAAGGGGTCAGAATGGCGGAACCCAAAAAGGCCCCAATTCCACAAATTCTTGTTAAAGAATACATGAGTACCAGCTTGATTACTTTCAGGCCTGATGATACGATTGATCAAGTGATGGAAGTACTTACCAAAAAGAAAATATCAGGAGCACCTGTGATCGATGCATCAGGAGCTCTAGTAGGTATTATTTCGGAAGTTGATTGCCTCAAGGAGATTATTAAAGGTAAGTACACTAACACTCCGAAATTTCCGGCAAAAGTAAGCGAGCACATGTCGGTGGATGTACTGACTCTGTCCCCTGATTTATCAATTTTTGATGCGGCATCCCAATTTTTAGAGCACAAAATCCGGAGATTTCCTGTGATGAAGGATGGAAGATTATTAGGGCAGATCAGTTTGAGTGATGTAATTCGAGCATTTCCCACACTGAAACACACCACTTGGTAGAAAAAATAAGATTGGTTGAAAGTGGGAATGCCCTCATTGATTAGAATCTCAATGGGGGCATTTTTTTGGCTTATTAACTACTGTGTCCCCAGAGGTTTGCAGAGAACGCAATAGAAGGTTCTCCTGCTTCTCCAGAAGCAAGATGTGACCTTGTTAATTCTATGATTTCTTACTTTGATAAATCAATCGCTCTCTCCACATCTTGTATGATGTCTTCGTAGTGCTCCAAACCTACAGATAACCTTACCAATCCGTCTGATATCCCAACTTGAGCTCTTTCTTCAGGTGAAAGTTTGCTGTGCGTAGTTGATGCTGGATGTGTGACTATGCTGCGGCTGTCACCAAGATTAGCAGTGATGGAAATCATCTGCAGCTTATCAATAAATCGCTGAGCCCGCTGGACTCCACCTTTTAGATCCAACGTAATCACTCCGCCACCCTGACTCATTTGTTTTTTGGCTATTTCGTACTGTGGATGAGATTTTAGGAAAGGGTATTTGACGGCAAGCAATTCCGGATTTCCTTCGAAGTACTCCGCTGTTTTAAGTGCATTGCTGCAGTGTCTATCCATTCTTAGTCCAAGGGTTTCCATGCTTTTAGCAAGGATCCAGGCGTTGAATGGAGAAATAGCCGGGCCAGTATGTCTGGCGAAAAACTGGACTTCTTTCATCAAATCAGCTTTGCCCAGAATCAAACCTCCAAGCACTCTTCCTTGCCCATCAATGTATTTGGTTGCGCTATGGGTAACAATATGAGCACCCCATTTAGTAGGTTGCTGTAGGTAGGGAGAAGCAAAGCAATTGTCCACTACTAAGATCAGATTATGAGCTGCTGCGAATTTTCCAGCCCATTCCAAATCGATTATCTCCAAACCTGGATTGGATGGAGTTTCGATGAAAAGCATTTTGGTATTGGGCTGAATAAGTTTGTCCCAATTTAAATAATCAGAAATATCTCCATAAGTCGAGGTGATTCCCCACTTCGGAAATACTCTTGTCAACAACTGATGAGTCGATCCAAAAAGGGATCGAGCAGCTAGTACATGATCTCCTTGCTGAAGTAGTGCGGCAATACTTCCAAACATTGCGGCCATACCTGAAGCAGTCGCAAACCCATCTTCAGTTCCCTCGGCAGCGCAGACCTTTTCGATCAAATCACTGGAATTTGGATTGGCATATCGGGAATAAATATTTCCGTCTATTTCATCTGCAAAAGTGGCTCTTGCTTCCTCTGCTGAATCAAAAGTAAAACTGGATGTAAGGTAAATAGGAGCAGAATGCTCTCGTTGGCTGGACTTTGATGGAGAAATCCGAATAGAATTCGTTTCGAAATGCTTACTCATTGTTGATCAGTTTAAATTAATACGATACTAATCAAGCAGATTTGAGAAAATCAAACCCTGAGGCGGTCAACGAACTAAAAGGGATTATTTGTGAAGTAAGCCAATCTATAGTTCCGCAAAGGGTAGGATTTGGCACCGTTCTCCGTTTCGGGATGGTTGCCAGAGGGTCATAGAGCCTAATCTCTCGCCTCTTCTTTATAAATCAGTTGCCTGAAGTGATGCAAAGAAAGACCTAGATTTGGGGAAATCCAAATCTTATTTAATCAATATGACTATGCAATGATGCCAGTCAACTGAGAATCTTTGCTTATCAAGTTGGGAGACCGATGACCGATGTCCGATGTCGGGTCTTAAATTTAACATATCCTACATTGCTTTTGCCACCTTACTGGTAGAAAAGCGGATATACATATTAATCAGTCATTAAATTGATTCATGGTGCGATCCACTCCGATAGAGCAAAAGCTGAGCGTCATTTCTATTGCTTTATCCATGATTGAAGGCAATTCAGAGAATTCGTCAGAAGTGAATTTGCCTAACACAAAATCGACTTGTCTTCCTTTAGGAAAGTCGTCTCCTATTCCCATTCTCAACCTTGGGTAGTTTTGACCTCCTGTAAGTTCTTCGATGTTTTTTAGACCATTGTGACCTGCAGCACTTCCTTTTGGTTTCATGCGAAGTTTTCCGAAGGGAATGGCTACATCATCTACCAATACAAGGGTGTTTTCTTTGGAAATTTGTAGCTCTTTCATCCAATAGTTCATAGCCTTTCCGCTTAGATTCATGTAAGTGGTTGGCTTGATCAGGTGAATTGTTCTGCCTTTGTATTTGAATTCTGTTTTGAAAGCAAAGCGATCACTTTTCCAGGAGCATTGATTCGCATCGGCAAGTCTATCCACAGTCAAAAATCCAATGTTGTGCCTAGTGAGTTCGTATTCTGGACCTATGTTCCCAAGGCCTATGATTAAGTATTTCATATGCTTTATAATTGATTTTTATAGGTCATATGCCAGCTTGGCTGACACCTGTTGGACGGGGAATCTCACAGGTCTTACTAATCATCTCTCTGTGTGATGCTTGAGTCTTGTTCAATTTCATCTTTTATAGCTATCTGGCTTGAAAATAAAAAATCCTGCCCAGTTATGGGCAGGATTTTGAATGAATAAGAGGGAAGTTCTATTCTTCGTCTCCGCCTTTTTTGCCTCTAAGTGCTCTTGGAATACCAATAGTCACGATAGAGACGTTAGGATTTGTAAGAATTTCAAAGCCTTCTACACTTAGGTCTTCAACTTTGAACGATTTACCCAAATCAAGTTTAGAAATATCAACAGGGATAACGTCAGGGAAATCTTTTGCAAGACCTTTCACCTTCAATACTCTAGTTTTTAATTCTAATTTACCACCTTTAGCAAGTCCTGGAGAGCTTCCTGATACTTTCACAGGGATCTCAAACTTAATCGGCTTGTCTTCAGCATAAGCTACGAAGTCAGCGTGAAGAAGTGCCTCACTTACTGGGTGAAACTGCGCATCTTTCAATACAGCCTTGATGATAGTTCCTTCGATATTCAAAGCAACCATGTGAACTTCAGGAGTATAAATCAATTCTCTGAAAAGGATGATTGGAGAGTAGAAGTGAATCTGCTCTTTGATACCAGGTCCGTAAACCACGCAGGGAACATTACCTGATTCTCTCAATTCAGAAAGACTGGCGCTGTCGAGATTTGCTCTTTTAAACCCTATAATCTCTAGATTTTTCATATGTAATTATTGATTTTTAATTGTCATATGGAATCTCGCATTATGGATTACATCCCTCCTTGAGATGCTTTTCCAAGCTCGATTTCATATTGTATTTTTAATAATATTGGTTCTTAGATAAACAAAGAACTGATAGAAGTATTTCCTGTCACGGCATGAATTGCCTTTGCGAATAGGTCAGCGACTGTCAATACTTTGATTTTTGATGATTGTTGCTTCGGGCTGATGGTATCAGTGATTACCAGCTCTTCCAACATTGAGTTTTCGATGTTTTCGTATGCTTTTCCTGAAAGTACTCCATGTGTTGCAATGGCTCTTACTGAATTAGCTCCCTTCTCCATGACCATTTCGGCTGCTTTGCAGAGCGTGCCTGCAGTATCTACCAAATCATCGACGAGAATCACATCTTTTCCCTCTACATCACCGATTACTTGCATTGAAGCAATCTCGTTGGCTCTTTTTCTGTGCTTATCACAGACCACCATTTCTACTTCAAAATGCTTAGCATAAGCCCTTGCTCTTGCTACTCCTCCCACATCTGGAGATGCGAAAATCATATCTGGGAGCCTTAGCGAATTCAAATAGGGCACAAAAATAGCTGATCCATTCAAATGATCCAAAGGTATATCAAAAAAACCTTGAATTTGTCCCGCGTGTAGGTCGCAGGTCATGATTCGATCTGCTCCTGCTGAAGTGATCATGTTTGCGATCGCTTTAGCTGCAATTGATACTCTTGGTCTGTCCTTCCTGTCTTGCCGAGCATATCCGAAATAGGGAATAACAGCACATACTTTATATGCACTGGCCCTTTTGGCTGCGTCTATCATCAGGCAAAGCTCCAAAAGGTTGTCGCTTGGTGGGGTGGTACTTTGTACCAAAAATACTGTACACCCTCTAATAGATTCATTGAAACTTGGCGATAGTTCGCCGTCGCTGAATTTAGAAAGTGTAAGGTCGCCTAGCTTTTTACCATAGTTTTTAGCTACTTTTTCTGCAAGTGATTGGCTATTAGTGCCTGAAAAGATTTTAACCTCGGACATGGTTAGTTGTTTTTTTCGGGAAAGGTTTGGAATGGATTTAAGATCAAAAGTAGTGATTTTTGAATGGATGGCTATGGTGACTAAGGATGATTCAATAGAATATTTTGAATTTCATTACTATTAAGTCAAAGATAAATACCTGAGGTAGGTGAAAATGGATTTGATAAATAATGAATCTGGTTATCCATAATCTTGTCAGCACCAAAATTTCTTTGCTTACTCGGACGAAAGACCGAAGCGGTCATAATTCTTAACCTCACTAAGTCGTAAGATGCTTTTAGCACTTTATTGCCAAAAAAGTGGAAACAGTATAGGGTTTAAGGCAATAGAAATTGTTGACAAACCAAGAATTGCTTCAAAAAGCGAGCAACCTGAGATTTTATATGTTAGATGTAGGGCTTTGTTTTCCACTATCGATTAGCTTATGGCTTTTATCCTCCAGTCCTGTAAAATATAGTGAAAAGAGACTTTCCTACGGCGTTAGCCTCTTTTTTTCATGCTATTTTAGACAGCTAATAGACCAACCCATATCTTTATGAGATTAAAAACTACTCTAACTGTTCTTCTACTACTCTTTTCCTTTGGGGTATTTGCACAGAATGTACCAACTCCCAAGTCCCATTTTGGCTTTGATATAGGAGATGATTATCAGCTTGCCAATTTTACCCAGACTGAGGCTTACTTCAAGAAAGTAGCCGATGCAAGTGATCGGGTGAAAATGCTTGAAATTGGCAAGACCGAATATGGAAGATCTCAGCCTATGATGATCGTGACTGCTCCAGCGAACTTTGAAAAGCTTGATAGATACAAAGAGATTTCGCAGACTCTCGCCCATGCAGAAATTTCGAGAGAAGAGGCTGAAAAACTTTCTGTAGAAGGAAAACCAGTGATCTGGATTGATGGAGGATTACATGCAAATGAAGTCGTAGGCCCTCATCAGTTGATTGAAACCCTGTACCAATTAGCCTCACGGGATGATGCGGAGACCCTGAAAATCCTGGACGAGGTAATCATTTTACTAGTGCACGCAAATCCTGATGGCATGGAAATCATGTCTGACTGGTACATGAGAAAAGATGATCCAAAGGAGCGTGACCAAAATATTCCAATTCTTTATCAGAAATATGTAGGACATGATAACAATCGTGATTTCTACATGAATAATATGAGTGAAGCGGCTAATATGTCACTTCAGCAGTATGTAGAGTGGATTCCTCAGGTAATTTACAATCACCATCAGACTGGACCAGCAGGAACCGTAGTGGCAGGACCTCCTTACCGGGATCCTTTCAATCATGTCTTTGATCCCTTGATCATCACTAGCCTTGACGCCGTTGGTGCAGCGATGATCAATAGAATGCACCAAGAAGATCGGCCAGGCTATACCAGACTAGATGGATCAGTTTTTTCCACTTGGTGGAATGGTGGCTTGCGTACTACGCCTTACTATCATAACATTATCGGAATTCTGACCGAGATTATAGGCAACCCAACTCCTATGGAGATACCTTTGGTTCCAGAGCGTTTGATTCCGAATAACGGAACGCCGTACCCAGTAACTCCGCAGGAATGGCATTTTAGACAGTCGATTGATTACTCAGTTTCTTTGAACTACGCGATTTTTAATCATGCCGTTCGTCACGGAGATGAGTTATTAATGAATATCTACCTGATGGGTAGAAAGTCTATTGATAAGGGGAGTCAGGATAATTGGACTATGTATCCTAAATATGCACAAGCTGTTGAAGATGCATTCAAAGAAGCTCAGAAAAGCAAGGGAGATGAGAATAGCAATAGATCAAGATTTCCGACACAATTCTACGACTCTGTCTATAAAGATCCTGCTAATCGGGATCCTAGAGGTTATATTCTCTCTGCAGATCAGCCGGATTTTCCAACGGCCGTGAAGTTTATGAATGCATTGATCAAGTCAGGTATTTTGGTGGAAAAAGCTACAGAGGAGTTTACTGTAAATGGTAAAACCTATCCAGCCAATTCATTTATAGTAAAAACTGCTCAGGCATTCCGTCCCCACGTGATTGATATGTTCGAACCACAAGATCATCCAAATGATTTTCTTTACCCAGGCGGGCCTCCAATCCGTCCTTATGATGCAGCTGGTTGGACTTTAGCAATGCAGATGGGTGTGGAAGTGGATAAGATGTATGAAGGTTTTGATGGCCCATTTGAGCGAATTCCCTATGGAGAGATTCAGTCTCCACCAGCAAAATCTCTAGCGAATGGATCCGGCTATTTGCTGGATGCCAGAAACAACAATAGCTTCATGGCCGTGAATGATTTGCTTAAAGCAAAAGTGAAAGTGTACAGAACTACTTCAATGATAGATGGATTGCCTACGGGCTCTTTCTACGTAAGTGGTGGTAAAAAGGAGCTGGAAATGGCAGCGAAAGAATATGGTGTGTATCCTGTGCCTGCTTCTATGCCAAAAAACGCTACCCAGATTCAGCCAGCACGAATTGGCTTGTATGATTATTATGGTGGATCTATGCCTTCAGGCTGGGTTCGTTGGATGATGGAGAAATTCCACTTCGAGTACCAGTTGGTTTTTCCGGAGGAAATCAATGCGGGCGATTTGAAAGACAAATACGATGTGATGTTGTTCATTAGTTCTGGAATTCCAAGTGCAGGTTCTAGAGGGTATTCGAGATCACAACCTAAGCCGGAGGAAATCGATGAGAAGTATCGACATATGTTAGGCAGCTTTACTGCAGAGGAATCGGTTCCTCAGATTAAGAAATTCATCGAGGATGGTGGAGAGGTTATTTCTGTCGGTTCTGCAACTGATTTGGCTTTTCATCTTGGCCTGCCTGTGGAAGATGCGTTGGTTGAGGTTGGAGCTGATGGAGAGGCTAGATCGCTAAGCGGAGAGAAATACTATGTGCCAGGTTCAGTACTGGAAATGCATGTAGACAACACTGTGCCTATTAACTATGGTATGGGCGAGAGTGCCTATATCATGTTCAATAGAAGTCCAGTTTTCAACCTTGCTCCAAATGCAGGAAATATGAAAGTAAAGGCGATTGCTTGGTTTGGTGAAGAGGAGCCACTCCGAAGTGGATGGGCTTGGGGACAATCCTACCTGAAAAATGGAGTTACAGCTTTCGAAGCTGAGATCGGAAAAGGTAAGTTCTACGCCTTTGGTCCTGAGATTACCTTCAGAGCACAATCGCATGGTACATTTAAGATGTTGTTTAATGGTTTGTATAAATAACATGCAAATTCTAATTATTGAAAACCGCCTTGATAGAGGCGGTTTTTTTGTGAGCATTTGGAAATTAGTCTCTTGGGTTTAGTAATGTTTAGGTCAGTTTATTTCATAAATGTTTTATATCTTAAACCAATTCATTTTTTTCGATAAAACATGAGTATTGGCGATTCAACTCTTATTTCAGGAATTTATAATTGGTGTGACCGATGGTGCGAGAAATGTGCTTTTACTGCTAGATGCAGTGTCTTTGAACGTGAACAAAAAGCAGATTTGAAGTCTCCCGAGGATTTTTGGAATTTCATATCAGAAAATTTTAAGGAAACACTGGTCATGCTACGGGCAATGGCAGAAGAGCAAGGTATCGACATTGAAAAAATAGTCGAAGAAAGTAAGAATGATACTTCCGTAGAACTAGAAGAAAATAAGCTGGATGAACATCCTCTCTGTGTGGTTACAGATAAGTATTTGCTTGCAGGCAAAGATTGGCTTGATTCTTCCAAAACCAAGGGGTATTTGCAGGAATTGGCTCACCAAGAACAGCTTGGAGTTATCACTCCTTTTATCGCGAAAATGCAACGTGTTCATCTAGAAAATGCACTTGAAGTAATACAATGGTATCTCTTTTTCATTCATGTTAAATCCAAGAGAGTTCTGAACGATTTTTCCGGAAAGTTCTGGGAAGATTATCCCGACTCTGAAAAAAGCTATAATGGTTCAGCCAAGGTTGCCATGATCGCAATTGAAAGAAGTATGCAGGCATGGCGTAAAATCCTAGAAATAATGGAAGACGAGCAAGATTCAATTTTAGAACTATTAGTCCTTTTGGAGAGAGCTAGAAATCAACTTTTAACATTGGCTCCGAACTATAATCTGTTTATTCGTCCTGGATTTGATGAATGATTCAGAAAGTAGTTGGTCTTAGTAACTATCCTATAGAATTTCGTTTGATAGACAAATACATAATTTGACTCAATGGACTCCTACTTACATTATACCCATGCAGAGCTCGCGCTTTGGCAGCATCAACTCAAGAAAAAACCAGGTTTGGGCGGCAGGCTCACGCATGGGGTACAGAATAAAATCAATAGCTGGATTCCTGAGAAAGTCCACAAAGTAGTGACAGCAGCCATTGAGAATATGGTTAAAGTAGTGCTTACTGGCTCGAGCTGGATTGTTCCAAAACCAGATGAGAGTTTGACTTTAAAGCAGCGGGAATTCAAAGTAAGAAGTAGAATCAAGTGGTATAGAAACACTGCTTCTGTGGAAGGAGCTGTGACCGGAGCTGGAGGCATATTGATGGGTTTTGCAGATTTTCCGGCGTTTCTGACGATCAAAATGAAGATGCTTTTTGATATAGCAGCTCTTTACGGTTTTGATACAAAAGATTTTCAGGAGAGACTTTTTCTTCTGTATGTTTTTCAGCTTAGTTTTTCTAGCCAGCAAAGAAGAAATGATTTGATTGGCCTGATAGAAAACTGGGAAGAGTATCGAGAGACGCTGCCAAAAGACTTCAAGGAGTTCGACTGGAAGACTTTCCAATTGGATTATAGAGATTACATTGATCTTGCGAAACTGGCTCAGTTGATTCCTGTCGTGGGAGCAGGAGTGGGAGCTATCGCAAATTATCGTCTGACGGAGCATTTAGGAAGATATGCAATGAACGCTTATAGATTACGTGTGTTAGAGTAATCAACTATTGATTATAATAAAATGTAGTGAATGCCTGGATGTCAGACGTCAGGTGACCGATGCTGGCTCTTAGTTAGGATTAGAATAATCTCATTTTAGTTTTGACTGATTGCAACATCACTTCAGCAAGATTTAATGCTGCATTAAATGGAATTAAATTAAATACTATGGATTCTCAGAAACACCTATTTAGTCTTGATCCTGATATTCATTACCTCAATTGCGGATACAAAGGACCTCTCATGAAGTCTGCTGAGAAAGCCGCTGTTCAGGCGCTTATTCGGGAACGAAACCCGACCAACATAAGCCCGCAGGATTTTTTCACAGAGGCAAGAGAAGTTAAGTCAAGCTTTGCGGAGCTAGTCAATTGCGATCCTTTTCAAGTAGCATTGATTCCATCAAGTTCTTATGGGTTTGCTACTGCACTTGGGAATATTTCATGTGAACCGGGGCAGCATGCGATCGTGCTGGAAGATGAGTTTCCCAGTGGTTATTTTTCCCTTAAAACTTGGTGCTACAGAAATCAGGCTTTACTTAAAGTAGTCGGTCCAGATGCTGATGCTCCAACTCCAGGTGAAAGCTGGAATAAGAATTTACTGGACAGTATCACTCCTGAGACTGCGGTGGTACTGATGTCTTCTGTGCATTGGATGAACGGGTTGAAGTTTGATCTTGAAAGCATAGGGCAGAAGTGTAAAACTGTGGGGGCGATCTTTATTGTGGATGGAACTCAATCAACTGGAGCAGCAGAGATGGATGTCAAGCGATTTAAGATCGATGCATTGATCTGCGCTAGTTACAAATGGCTTTTTGGACCATATGGAATGGGGATTTCCTACTTCGGGCATGCTTTTGACGGTGGCAAGCCATTAGAGGAATCTTGGCTCAATCGAACCAATTCGCAGGATTTTGGGAATCTTACCAAATACGATCATGAGTACACGGAGGATTCGGGTAGATATAATGTAGGGGAAATGAGTAATTTTATTCTTTTGCCTATGCTAAATGCCTCGCTGAAGCAGATCAACGAATGGACTGTGGCGGAAATAGAGAAATATTGCAATGAGCTCACTGCACCGCTTTACGATTACTTGAAAAGCAGAAATGTAGTACTTGAAGATGAACAATACACATCTCATCATCTTTTTGGCTTAAAGCTTCCTGAGGATATTGATCCTGAGCTATTGAAAAATAATCTGCAGGAAAATAGAATCTCTGTTTCTACTAGAGGTGGGAATTTGAGAATCTCAGTGAATGTCTTTAATACCCCTGAAGATTTAAAGAAGCTAATTCAAGTTTTGGAGATGAGTAGGTTGTCTTAGATGTTACGAAAAAATAAAAAAAGCCGCTGAATTTTCAGCGGCTTTTTACTTTCTAGTTGGCTTACCAGGGCTCGAACCTGGACTCTTCTGAACCAAAATCAGACGTGTTGCCAGTTACACCATAAGCCAGTCTATTTGAGATTCCTTGTGGGTTTCCCTTAAAGTTTCACAAAGGTAGAATGTCATTCCATTTATTCCAAACCCACACAGAAACATTTTTATATTTTTCGGCTAATTACCTTTGAATCAGCTGGAAATAGTGGCCTGTAATCCTGTTTATACAAGCACAAGCCTTTAATTTATTATGAGATTGCTGTTTCATTAATAAGAATTAAATAGGTCTTGAATTGCGAAATTGTTAACGCTGAGGTGTTTATGTTGTGTAATCCGGAATTAATATACATTTTTGTCGAAATATTGAAAGAAACGACTAAACCTTTATTCACTATGCAAGTTGAGAAATTAGAAAAAACAGTACCTGAAGTGGTGCAGAAGTTAACAAAGTTGAAATCAGAAACATTGGCAGCTGAGCTGTCTTGGTGTTGGGTGAGTTTTCAGAATGATCACAATCCAGTAGGTGTGATCGAGAAAGGGCAGGCTGCTCTTGCTTTGTTCAAAGAAGCTAGAGAGAAAAATAGCAAGGCGGTTTCAAAGAAACTTGTTGAGAGCTTTGAAAAAGCACTGAATTAAGCATAAAAAAAACCCCGATTAATCGGGGTTTTTATTTTTATCAATGTGAGGAGTGATTATTCTCCTGATACGTTGAATTTAACGTTAGTTTTCACTTCTCTGTGAAGATCAACTTCTGCAGCAAATTCTCCAGCACCATCAACTGGTGTATTGATAGAGATTTTCTTTCTGTCGATGTCGATACCTTGAGCTGCTAATGCATCAGCAATCTGCAACGTAGTTACCTTACCGAAGATTTTACCTGATTCACCGATTTTCGCTTTGATCTCTAAGGTAAGAGCTTCAAGTTTTTCTGCGATATTCTGAGCTTCAGTTTTAATCTTTTCTGCTTTGTGAGCAGCTTGCTTGATATTCTCAGCAAGAATTTTCTTGTTAGATCCAGTGGCAAGTACAGCGAAACCTTGAGGGATCAAGTAATTTCTTCCGTACCCTGGCTTTACAGCTACCAAGTCATTCTTATAGCCAAGACCTTTGATGTCTGTTTTTAGTATGATTTCCATTTGTAATGATCTTTTGTGATTGGACGATTATTTCAACCCATCGGTTACGAATGGCAACAACGCCAAATGTCTTGCTTTTTTGATAGCCTGAGCTACTTTTCTCTGGAATTTCGCAGAGTTACCAGTAAGTCTTCTTGGAAGAATTTTACCTTGCTCATTGACAAACTTCAACAAGAAATTAGGATCCTTGTAGTCAATGTACTTGATGCCGTGCTTCTTGAATCGGCAATACTTTTTTCTGATTTCGCCTCTATTGATTGGCTCGTTAACTAATGTCATTTGGTGGCTTCCTCCTTAGCTTCAACTTTTTTGTTAAACTCTCCTTTTCTTCTTCTTTCGGCATAAACAATTGAATGCTTATCCAAAACAGTAGTCAAGAATCTCATCACTTTCTCATCTCTTCTAAATTCTACTTCGAATTTGCGAATGAGCGTAGGATCGGCCTTGAATTCAACCATAACGTAGAAACCAGTAGTCTTTTTCTCAATGGTATAAGCCATTTTCTTAAGACCCCAATTTTCCACATTAATAACGTCTGCCCCCAGTTCTTTTAACAAGTTCACAAACTTGTCGACAGTATCCTTCATCTGAACATCAGATAAAACGGGAGTTAAAATGAATACCGTCTCGTAATTTCTTTGGAACATTTTTTTAATGTGTTTAAGGAATTTAATAAACAGGATGCAAAAGTAGGGGAAAAATCGCTGTATTCCAAACAACTAGCGAAACCAAAATTGCTAGAAGGTCAAAAAAAAGCCTCCCGAAGGAGGCTTGAATTATTTCACTGTGAAAGTCTTTGAGCCGACTTCGTAATTATCTACAAATATTTTGACCTGATGTGTTCCAGATACGTAATCGGTACCTTTTTCATAGAAAAATGTTAACTCCTGCTCTGTGTTATCAAAAATCACATCTTGCTTTACAGTATAAAACTGCTCTGCTCCCTGCATCATAAACGTACCAGAACCTTTAGCTACATCGAATATTGGTTGTTCATTTGGGGCTAAAACCTGCACATAGATGTTTCTTGGGCCTTTTTCAGCTACTTTATTATCCGCTAGGTTAAAGCTGACTTTTATTCTTTCTATTTGACGATTCTTAAAGTCCTTCGTAGTCTCCACACGCTCTTTGCCCTTCGAATTCACTGCAGCAATTTCAATGTTTTCTGCTTTCAGCATGGACGCAACATTGACCTTGGCTTGCAGATCTTCCTTTTGAAGATTGAGTTGAGCGACTTCTTCTTCTATTTCTGCCTGTGTGGTTTTTAGATCTTGATTTTCTGTAAAAAGCTGCTGATTAACTGCTCGCAACTCCAAAATCTCCTGATCCTTCTCTACAATCATACTATTGTAGCTTTTGATTTTTTCATTTAAAGCTGTTATCTCAGAAGAGCTTCTTTGTCTTGAGGTATTTCTCTCAGCAATAAGCTGATCGCGTACTTCCTCAAGTGCTTGTACATCACCTCCAAGCTTTTCGATTTCCTGAATTCTTAGATCGAGTTGATACGTGACAGAATCAAGACGCTTGTTCAAATCATTGTTTTCCGTAGAGAGGAGCAAGATTTCTTCTGATTTTTTGGTACGATCTACATAATCTGTGTACAGTTTGATGCCACTTATTATTACTAAGAGCACCAATACGATTATGATGATGTTTTTGCCCTGGTCTTTCTTTTCAGGTTTGTTATTCTCAAATTCAGTATTCATTTCAAATTAGGCGTTAAAATGGCTTTTTTAGACAAAGATTATTGGACTAAAAGGTATGCTACAGGCAAAACAGGTTGGGATATAGGTTATGCTTCACCTCCACTTGTGCAATATTTAGACCAAATTCAAAATAAAACTATAGAAGTGCTCGTTCCGGGTGCCGGGTCAGGCTTTGAAGCTGCTTATGCCTGGGATGCTGGTTTCAAAAATATACATCTGCTGGATTTCTCTAATGTCCCACTTCTGAGATTCAAAGCATCAAACCCGAACTTTCCGCTCACTCAGATTCATCAGCAAAATTTCTTTGACCATGAAGGTTCTTATGATTTGATTTTGGAACAGACTTTCTTCTGCGCGCTTGATCTCAGTCTCCGAACCACCTATGCATTGAAAATGCAATCTCTGCTCAAGCCTGGAGGGAAATTGGCAGGAGTTTGGTTTGCTAGGGAGTTTGACTTTGATGGTCCTCCTTTTGGCGGAAAAATTGGTGAGTATAAACAGCTTTTTGAGAAGTACTTTGAAGTGAAAATGATCTCTCCTTGCTATAATTCTATTCCTGAACGGTTGGGGTCTGAGGTCTTTATGATCTTAGAGAACTCAAAAATTTAGGATGTAATCAGTTTTTTCACCTGGGGAGTCTAGATACACAATTCCACATTCGTAGAAATCCAGACTAAGCCGAACCTCTGGTTTGGTTTTGATAGCATTCCACGCCTTCTCCATTTCATTAGACCAATGTATGTCTCCGATTGCAATGATTGTTTTCAAATGTGATTTTGCGATAATTTGCTCAAAGTACATCATCGTTCCTTCGTAAGTATGCGTTGCATCGATCAATGCGAAATCTACTTTTTCTACCGAATTTAAGGTGTGTGGAAGCGTTTTGGAGAGCTCGCCGATGATCAAATTCACATTTTCAAATCCTTGCCTGGGATTGGCTATTTCGGCAATTCCCTTGGAGCCTTCGAATGTGTAAAGTTTTCCCTGGGTAACTCTGGATAGATACCTGCTACTGATCCCCATGCAGGTTCCCAACTCTAGAACCGTTTCCGCTGCCGTTTGGGAGCAGAAAAACTGATAGAGTTGGGCAAATCTTCGATTACTCGTGCTGAATTTTGTGATGTCAGCAACCTTTCTTTTGGCAGTATTGACTCGTTTGGATCCCGCTCCTAAATCTTCCACTTCAATTAATTGATTCGATGAAAGAAGCTGGTTTCTGTAGGCTTCAATATCTAGATCTTCGCTTTTTCTATTCTCAATAAAGCTGAAAAGGTTTTGATAAGTATGAAATAGAAGTGGGGATTGTAAGGAATACTTATCCTCCCTTTTTAGCCAATAGACCAGATAGGATAGAAGCGGGTAAACGAATTTTTGCAAATCAGTTTTGGAAGTAACTAGCAATCATTTGGAATTCAGGAATTGCTACTTCGAATTTGTGGCCATCAAATAGTTTTTCCATGTAATAAACTCCAGTCATCTTACCTAAGCCTGATTTTAGATTGCACCCAGATACGTAGCTATGAGATTCGCCAGGTTCTAAAATGGGCTGCTGACCGACAACTCCGTCGCCTTCAACTATTTTCTTGATTTCCGCAGCATCAGAGATTTCCCATCTTCTTCGCAAAAGCTGAACGGTTTGGTTGCTTTTGTTTTCAATAGTTACCTTGTAAGTAAATACGAAATGATGCTGATGTGGACTAGAGAATTCTGATTGATAAGTAACTTCAACACTTACTTGGATACCAGACGTAACTGCAATTACCATATTAAACAATTTAGAAGTTTTTAAAGATACTATTTTAAGTTTACAATCAATTAATCCTGATGGAAATCAACTTAGAACCAAGCTGGAAAGAAGCATTAAAGCACTTATTTGAAAAAAAGTTCTTTAAAGACCTAGTTGCTGATGTGAAGTACGAGTATAGTACTTCAAATGTTTTTCCCGCTAGTAAAGATATATTTAGTGCGTTCGACCATTGCCCACTTGATTCTGTCAAAGTAGTGATTCTCGGGCAGGACCCATATCACGGCCCTGGTCAGGCACATGGCTTGTCCTTTTCAGTGAAGCCTGGAATTCCATTTCCTCCAAGCCTTTTGAACATTTTCAAAGAAATACAAGCTGACCTTGGTATACCTATCCCTGCAAATGGAGACTTAACCAGATGGGCTGATCAGGGTGTGTTTTTGCTAAATGCAACTTTAACTGTGCGTGCTCATGAAGCTGGTTCGCATCAAAAAAAGGGTTGGGAAGAATTCACTGATGAGGTAATACAAACCTTAAGCAAGAAGCGTGAAAACATTGTTTTTTTGCTTTGGGGGGCATATGCTCAGAAGAAATCTGCTTTGATTGATTCCAATAAGCACTTGATCTTAAAAGCTCCACATCCTAGCCCACTCTCATCCTATCGAGGTTTTTTTGGAAGTAAGCATTTTTCAAAAGCGAATGAGTATTTAGCAAATCATGGAATTGAACCAATAAAATGGTAAAAGAAAAAGCCCTGAAGTTTTCCAGGGCTTTTCAAGATTAATCTATTCCGTTGAATATTCGACTCCAGCGAATTTTACTAAACATGGATTCATATTTGTCTAGTGAAAGCCAAAGGAACCAAGCTTTTCCTACAATGTGATCTTCCGGGACAAAACCCCAGAAGCGAGAATCCAATGAGTCATGTCTATTGTCTCCCATCATGAAGTAATAATTTTGCTTGAAGGTATAGCTATCTACTTTTTGACCATCGATGAATAGTTGTCCTTCCTTCACTTCTACATTCTCATTACCTTCATATTTTTCAATGGTGAAGCTGTATTTCATTACATTTTCAGCGGTCATATCTATTGTCCAGCCTTGTGCTGGGATCTTTAGTGGACCGTAGTTATCACGATTCCAACCTAGCGCCAATCCATCAGGGAAGATAGTTGAGTCTCCCCCATTTTTCTCGATATGTTTTGTCACTGAAGTTATTACTGGGGATGATTCCAATCTTTTGATCATTTCTTCCGTAGCAAACACCAAGTATCCTGAACCATCGCTAAAATTGTAATGACTTTCAGGGTTAACTCCATAATCGTAGAAGAAATCTTCTGTAAGAGGGCGATTGGTGATCACATCGTAGGAGTACTGCATCTCAACCGGTTTTGGAGCAAGCTCATTATTTACATAAGCATCGCCACCTCTCACTTCTATAATATCTCCCGAAATCCCAATTGCACGTTTGATGTAATTTGTTTTTAAATCTGTCGGGTATTGAAATTCAACCGGATAATTGAAAACAACAACATCATTTCTTTCTACATCAGAAAAACCAGGAAGTCTGTAATATGGAAGTTGAATAGCATCTGAATAGGAAGGGATTTCTGTTCCCCAAACTTTCTGATGAGTGAGTGGAACTTGCAATGGAGTCATGGGGAATCGTGTTCCATAGTGCATTTTGCTAACAAATAGAAAATCACCTACTAAAAGTGATTTCTCCATTGAAGCTGTAGGGATAGTGAAAGGTTCTAAAAGTAGCCAACGAATCAAACTGGCTGCTACTACTGCAAAAATCAACGCATCACCCCATTCCCGGGCAGCTGACTTCTTTTTTGTTGACTTACTCATAATTGGTTTTTAAGTTCAGAAAGATAGAAAATCATCCATAGAAAGCACGCCTTTCTTTCCTTGAATCCACTCCGCCACCAAAATTGCGCCAAGGGCAAACCCCTGACGGCTATGTGCTGTGTGTGTGATTTCAATATCGTCGATTTCAGACGAATAGCGGATGATATGTGTTCCTGGAGCTGGGTCTATCCGTTTTGACGTAATAGGAAGAGAGTGTTCAGTTTCGCTCATACCCTCGGACAGATTCCAGCTGTTCAGATCGTTCATGTTTTTGATTATGCCTTCGGCTAAAGTAATTGCTGTGCCAGAAGGGGCATCTTTTTTTGCTGTATGGTGAATCTCTTCTATGGAGCTTTTATAGCCTGTGGTCTCATTCATAAGCTTTGCGAGGAATTCATTGACTTTGAAAAAGATATTGACTCCGATACTGTAGTTTGAAGCGTAAAAGAATGCTCCATTATTAGCTAGAGTTAGCTGCTCAAGTGCTGGCTTTTGATCTAGCCATCCAGTGGTACCTGATACAATAGGAATGCCTCGCTCGATAGCCCACTTGATGTTATCAACGGCTGCTTCAGGCTGACTGAATTCTATCGCGACATCGATAGTGCTGGAATCCAATGAATTGAGCTCGTCAAGATTGTCTATATTGATTTTTCTAGCAATGCTATGGCCACGGGATTCTGACAACTGACCAATCAGTTGTCCCATTTTCCCATAGCCTAAAAGTAATATGTTCATGTTTAGAAGTTGAGTTTTACTGAAAGTCCTATTGATTTATTGTTTGAAGAGAAGCTTTCATAGTGAGGTTCAAATTTCAGTGCAATATCATCTGAGACATCAAAACCAGACAAATGGGCATCTACATTTGCATCGATTAAATTTAGTGCGTAGATACCAACCAAAACGAGATAGCAAAGATCTCGACTTTTTCTCCAATAGTTTACATTTCTCACGAGCCCGTCTCTATTTAAACTAGGGAAATCAGTTGGGAGCTCATCGTCAAAATCAGAAAGAGCTTGTTTGAAAACTTGATAGCGGCGGTTGTTGAAATTGATGAAATAAACGTCGGTGATAATGCCTCCGTAGATCAGCGGCACCTTCCAGGATTTTCCGTTATAGACTTGGCCTGCTCCAGGCAAAATTGCAGAAAGTATAGTTGCTTTCTTTGGATTCTTAGGAAGCAAGGAGTAATCCGGTTTCGCCTCAGGTGTTTTTTTTCTTTCTACTACAGGAGGTGGCGGAGTTGATTCTTGCGCTAAAGAAGCTTGGCCAAAGCTTAAACAAAAAAGCAAAAATCCCACTAAAATAAGCGGGGCTTTAGAATAAAATGAGCTATGAGAAAAGGTAATCTTCAAGGTTAGATGATTTCCAGTATTTCCAGAATTCTATTTAGATCAGATGCAGAGTTGAAAGGGATTTTAATTTCGCCCTTGTTTTTTGTATTGGTTTTTAGAGCCACTTTAGTTCCGAAATGGGATGCAAGTCGCTGTTGAAGCTTATTGATCTCATATTTTCTTACTGGATCGAGCTCTGGTGCAGCCGGTTTCTCTGGCTTTCCTTCGCTCAATGCTTTCACCAATGCTTCTACTTGACGAACACTCAGTTGCTCTTCTACAGCTTTTTTGAAAATTGCCAACTGTATACCTACATCCTCTACATTGATCAATGCCCGTGCGTGGCCCATAGACAATTGCTGGTCTCGGATTGCGCCTTGGATTGTCGGGGGAAGCTTGAGCAGTCGTAGGTAATTATTTACAGTCGTTCTGTTTTTCCCAACTCGGTCACCGAGTTCTTCTTGCTTTAAGTCACATTCTGCTAGCAAACGCTGGTAGGATTGTGCGATCTCGAGCGCATTTAAATTCTCTCGCTGAATATTTTCTATAAGTGCCATTTCCAGCATTTGCTGGTCATTGGCAGTACGGACATAAGCCGGGATTTGAGTTAATCCTGCAATTTTTGAAGCTTGAAACCTTCTTTCACCAGAGATTAGCTGATATTCGTTAACGTCAAGTTTTCTAACAGTTATAGGCTGAATAATCCCTTGCACCTTGATCGATTCTGCGAGTTCTGCCAAGGCATCCTTATCGAAGTGAACACGAGGCTGAAAAGGATTGACTTGTATTTGTTCAAGAGGGATTTCGAAAATCCCAGTTTTAACTACCTCAGGTAAAATTTCCTCAGATTTGTGCTTGGCAGGACTATCTTCAAGTAAAGCTCCAAGACCTCTTCCCAAGACACTTTTTTTTCGGTTAGGTTTATTATCTGACATAGTTATTTGGTCACTTTATGTACATCATTTTTTTGCACTATTTCTCCCGCTAGATTAAGATAGGCCACTGCGCCCTTTCCATCTGCATCGAAGGAGATAGCTGGTAAACCAAAACTAGGAGCTTCGCTCAATCTCACGTTTCGAGGGATGATGGTTTCAAAAACCATGTTTTTGAAATGTAATCTCACTTCCTCTACCACTTGGTTTGACAGACGAAGTCTCACATCATACATGGTGAGTAGGATGCCTTCAATCTCCAAATCAGGATTTAGCCTAGTTTGGATGATTTTTATCGTGTTTAATAATTTTCCCAAACCTTCTAATGCAAAATACTCACATTGTACGGGGATAATTACTGAATTAGCGGCAGTAAGTGCATTGATAGTAATCAATCCTAAGGAAGGGGAACAATCAATAATAATGAAGTCATAGAGGGGCTTGAGCTCTTGGATGACCTCTTTCATCTTTTCTTCCCTATTGTCTAAGTTGATCATCTCTACCTCAGCACCGACTAAATCGATGTGCGACGGCACCAAATCCAAGAATTCAAGTTCAGTTTTGTGGATGATCTCTTTTACGTCAATTCCATCCACCATGCATTCATAGATACTGGTGTTGATGGTCTTGGGATCATGACCCAATCCGGAGGTTGTATTAGCCTGAGGATCTGCGTCAATCACCAGGGTTTTATATTCCAGGACTGCCAAACTAGCCGCCAGGTTCATCGCTGTGGTAGTTTTGCCTACTCCGCCTTTTTGATTGGCTATGGCAATGATTTTTCCCATGGTGTAAATTAAAGAGTAATTTAATCTCAATATTAAGCAAAATGAATTCTTTTCTGGCTGATCTTCCTGCTTTTTTTCCCTTTCCCAAAACCACCCGTTGATGTAATAAGGAGCAGCTATTGGGGGGTGATGTCGGACTAAAATATTGAAAATCAGTTGGAAGTATGTTGACTATTCTTATTGGCTTGATCAACCCCACACTAAATTATAGTACTCGAATTCAATTGATACTGCTGGTTAACCCAAACGCTTGATTCCTGGATAAATTACTTATTCGGTCAAGGATCCGTCTTATACTCAAGCAAAGCTGGTTTTTATATGCGGTGAGTTAAGATTCTGACTGCTGTATTTCAAGCCATCCAAGGGATAATGGCAGGGATTTGATAAGGAGAAATTCGCTATTAAAAGAGCTGTCATTTCAAAAATAAAAACCCTAACTCTCAATATTTCAGATAGTTAGGGTTTTATAGTGCAGAGGAAGAGGGATTCGAACCCCCGGTACCTCACGGTACAACGGTTTTCAAGACCGCCGCATTCGACCGCTCTGCCATTCCTCTAGGTCGTCTTCAGGTTTGTGCCCGAATAGGAATGCAAAAGTAGGATAAAAGTAAACTTTTGCAAAACACATTTAACCTTTTTATCATAACCATCTGATTGTATTGAGATTAATTTTGAAATTTTATAAATTTTGTCTCGATCGATCGTGTTTTTAGCATTTTCATAGGGCGTTTTATTCAGCTAAGATTTTTTTCTCCTGATTGATCAGCTCCTCAGTATCCGAACTTCCTTTTCTTTTTTTATTTTCCTCCACCAAGTCCATGCTCACATTTACTTCAAAGCAAACTATGATAATGATCGAGGTGATCAGCAGCCATAGCATCAGGGCTATCAATGTGCCGATAGAGCCATACAGACGGTTATAACTGGCGAAATTATTTAGGTAAAAAGTGAAACCGTAAAAGCCTAGTGTGGTTAGAAGTCCTGCAAGTTTTGCTCCAATGGAAAAAAACTTCCATTTATCGTGGACAGCTGGGGCAAATCTAAAAATGAAGGCTGTAGCGATGTAAAACATGAAAAGAAGAATCATAAACTTCAGACTGGAAAACAAGAAAATCATAAATCCAGAGTTGAAAACTTGCATTTCATCGAGTCTGCTGATGATCATACCACCTAGGATCATTACCAAACTTGCTGTGATTACAGTGAGGGCAAGTATAATTACTATGCTTACTGCTATTCCTCTACTTTGGAAAAAGCCCCTATTTTCTTTCGTCTGATAGACTGAATTAAAGGAATTCATCATAGAAACGGCGCCTTGCATAGAAGCAAATAAGGCAAAGAAAAACCCAAGCGAAAGTAAGCTTTGCCTTGGCTTGGATACAATATCCATGATAGTGCCTTCGGACTGCACGTAAATTTCCTCAGGTAGAATTTCCTGTGTGAACGTAAGGATATTTTGAGTAGTGATGTAAGGGAAAATATCCTGCAAATAGGGTATTAGGTTCAGCAGAAAAAGGATCATCGGAAATAAAGCGATCGTATAGCTAAATGCCATGGATCCTGCCCTCTCGATGATGTCATCTTTTTGAAGTTGAATCAAAAATATACGCCCAACATCGTAGAGGTTTTTATCGGGGTCACCGAAATGGATTTTCTTCAGCTTGCGAGCTTGCCAAAGAATCCTGACTTCTAACCTAAGGATTTTTGTTTTGATCACTTTATCCTACTTCTTGAAAATGCGATTTCAATAAAGCTAACAAATTCTGTGGAGGTCTTGTTGGGCGATGACTGTCTTTTTTAAGGAAAGTGAGGACTGTCCATCCTTCCGTAATTAGATCTTGCTGCTCATTAAATACTTGATATTCAAATCGAATCCTTACTCCTGGAAGTGTAGGGATCGTGGTTTTAATCGTGAGAAGCTCATCGTACTTACCTGGTTTGACATATCGGAAATGACTTTCTAACACAGGCATCATTACCCCTTCATCTTCCATTTCTTTATAGGAAAACCCAATACTGCGCATGGCTTCTACCCTGGCCACTTCGAAATACATCGCATAGTTGCCATAATAGACATAACTCATCTGGTCAGTCTCTGCGTATCTCACTCGGATTTGGGTTTCTGCAGAGTACATCGCTAGTAGATTTTTGCTGAATTTAGAGCAGCTTGATACCTTCTCGCATTTGCATTATGCTGAGCTAAATTGGTGGCAAATGCATGATAGCCAGAGAAGTCCTCTTTTGCGCAAAAATATAAATAGTCATGAGATTCAGCATTCAAGACAGCATCCAAAGAGTTGATGTCTGGTAGATTAATTGGTCCTGGAGGAAGCCCGGCATACAGGTAAGTATTATAAGGACTGTCGGTTTCTTTGTGGACATTCAGAACGCGTTTCAATTCAAAATCTCCTAAGGCGAACACTAAGGTCGGGTCTGCCTGTAATGGCATTCCTAGTTTAAGTCTATTCAAATACACGCCTGCTATTCTGGGTCTTTCGTCTGATTTTTGACTTTCTGCCTGTACGATGCTAGCGAGCGTGCTTACTTCTTTGGGGTTTAGGCCGAGTAAACTTGCTTTTTGCTTTCTTTCTTCAGTCCAAAAGCTGGTGTATTCTCGATACATTCTATCGAAAAGGGCCTCTGCACTGGTGTTCCACCAAAGTTCGTAGGTGTTTGGAATGAACATGCTCATGATAGTTTCTTCATCGAAATCAAACTTTCGGATATACACCGAATCCTGAACTAGCGCTAAAAACTGCGCTTCAGACAGCTCCATATTAGCTGTGATTTTCTCAGCTAAGTCTTCCTTGGTCCTTACGTTGTTAAATGTGACCCGAATCGGAGTTTGCTTTCCAGATCTTAGTAGCCGTACCAATTCGAGGTTGGTCATTTTTGGTGTAATGGTATAAAGACCTGGTTTCACTGCATCCTGATAACCCAGTGCTTTTGATAGAAACCCAAAACTCACCAAATCATTTACAACATGGTCATCATATAGCTTGTTTGAAACTGTTTTGAAAGTATCGTTACTTCCGATTTTCAGCATATAATTCTGATCAGATTCTATCAGCACATTTGGGCTGAAAAAAATCTGGTAGAAATAGAAACTCAGAGAGATAGCCATCACTGAAAAACCAATGACTAGGACGAGGTAGACGTTTTTTCTTTTTTCGCTTTGCATACTGGTGGCAAAAATAAGGAAAAATCTAAGTAGGAGTTTGTGCATGAGGCAATGGAATTATACCTTTCTACATAAATCCATTTTCCATGGGAGTGATTTCCGTTACCTGTGCTCTGATTATTTTAGATGATAAAGTACTTTGTGCAAAGCGTTCTGTGTTTATGTCATTACCTGGATTGTGGGAATTTCCGGGAGGAAAAATTGAAGAAGGTGAAAGTCCAGAAGTTTGCTTACAAAGGGAAATCAAGGAGGAGTTGGGGATAAGGGTAAAAGTTTTTTTCTCCTTAAAATCAAATCAACATTCTTACTCTCCGACTCAAATGGTACGATTGATGCCATTTGTGTGTAGTTGGGAAAGTGGCGAAGTTGTTTTGCTCGAGCATGAAGAAGTCAAATGGCTAACTAAGCATGAATTAAAGTCGCTGGACTGGGCTGCCGCTGATATCCCCATAGTAGAGGACTTAGTTGCAAATTGGAACAATATCCAAAGACAGTTAGTTAATTAAACGAGAAAATGACAGGGAAATATATAACCTCAATTGCACCCGAAAAAGATATAACTCGACTTATTGGATGGTGAACACTTGAATTGATGCTGCTTCAGTCAACCGTCTTCGGTCTTCCCGATAGATAAACTAGGAAGAAAGGCGATTAGCATCATTTAGGCCAAATAGATAAAAAAAAATATGCCTGCTGAATTGATTCGATTATATGAAGAAAATCCGGACCCTGATAAGATCAGAAAAATCGCCGAAACCCTTCGTGATGGGGGAGTGGTGATTTACCCTACGGACACCGTTTACGGTATGGGCTGTGATATTATGAATTTGAGAGCAGTAGAGCGAATTTGTAAGATTAAGGGTATTAATCCCAAAAAACATAACTTTTCAATCATTTGCGCAGATCTGAGCAATATTTCTCAGTTCACAAAGATGATTGATAAATCAGTTTTTAAAATGATGAAAAAAGGCCTCCCAGGCCCATTTACATTTATTTTGGAGGCTAGTAATCAAGTGCCGAAGATTCTTCACAGCAAAAAAAAGACAATAGGAATCAGGGTTCCTGATCATAATGTGCCTCGAATGCTTGTTGAGGAATTGGGGCATCCCATCCTCACTACCTCCATCAACGATGAGGATGAAGTGATAGAATACAGCACAGATCCCGAATTGATTTTTGAGAAATATGAGCACCTAGTGGATTTAGTGATTGATGGGGGGTATGGACAAAACATTGGATCTACCGTTCTGGATTGCACCGGCGGCGAAGTGGATGTGGTTCGTGAAGGACTTGGCAAACTGGAAGATTTAGATTAGGATGTTAAAAAGAATTGCTGTTGATCTGCATTATTTCCCAAACCTTGAGTTTTTTGCGGCTATTGCTGATGCGGAGGAGTTGCTCTTTTTTCCAGAGGAACGATATCAAAGACAGTCCTATTTCAACCGAACTCAAATTCGTCTAGCGAATAAAACCGGTACGCTGAGCGTCCCGATTCAAGGCAGAAGACCTCGGATCTCTCTCAAAAAGATTAAGATCGATTACACACAGAATTGGGCGAAAATCCACCTGCGCGGAATTCAAAGCGCATATGGGAAAGCGCCTTTCTTTGAATATTATTTCCCTTATTTCGAAAAGGTTTTCCAGCAAAATCCGGAGAGTTTGTGGGATCTAAACTGGGATTTGCTGACAATCTGTCTCAAACTTCTTGGAATGCCTGTCAAGATGCGGGTGCAAGATAAAGATGAGGATCTTTCTTTGGTGCAGGACATAAGGGGACAATTGGTGCCCTCAGAGCCCTTTTCAGAGAGAGGTTACTATCAGCCTGAGTCCTATTTCCAACTTTTTGGCTTAGACTTTGATCCCAACCTGAGCATTCTGGATTTGTTGTTTTGCGAAGGCCCTGCATCAAAAGGCATTGTCTTAAAGTCTGTAAAAAAACATTGAACAATCTGTAAAAGGATTGTGTTTTTAAAACAAATTCGGTAACATACGTACAGGATTATTAAACAATCAGATAGGAATTAAATGGAAGCAAAATTTTCGAACAGAGTCAAAGAGGTGATCTCTCTTAGCCGCGAAGAAGCTCTTCGCCTTGGACATGATTACATTGGCACAGAGCACCTCTTGTTGGGGATGATTCGCGAAGGAGAAGGTGTTGCTGTTTCCATTCTTAAGAAATTGGGAGTGCCAATGGATGAGTTGCGGAACGCTATAGAACGCGCTGTAAAAGGAACTGCAAATCACAACGTAAAGAATATGGCGAATATCCCTTTGACAAGACAGTCAGAGAAGGTATTGAAGATTACGTATTTGGAGGCTAAAATCTTCAAAAGTCAATTGATTGGTACAGAGCATTTGCTCTTGTCGATTTTGAGAGATGAAGACAATATCGCTACTCAGATACTTAATAAATTTGAGATCAATTACGATTCGGTAAAAGAGATGCTGGAAATGTCATCCGATACGCCTCCTCGCTCCAAAGCTGAGGCAGAGGATGGAGATGACGATGGCTCCAAGCTTTTCGGTTCTACCGGAAGTGGAGCTGGGGCTTCTAAGCCTGGAGCTGAGAAGTCTAGAACTCCAGTTTTGGATAATTTCGGACGCGATCTTACTAAAATGGCTGAAGATGACAAACTTGATCCAATCATCGGTCGTGAGAAAGAAATCGAGCGAGTAGCTCAGATTCTTTCCCGTAGGAAGAAAAACAATCCTATACTAATTGGTGAGCCAGGAGTAGGTAAAACGGCCATTGCAGAAGGTTTAGCATTGAGAATCATTCAAAAGAAAGTTTCCCGTGTGCTATTCAATAAGCGCGTAGTGACTTTGGATCTAGCTTCTTTAGTAGCTGGTACCAAATATAGAGGACAGTTTGAGGAGAGAATGAAAGCCGTGATGAACGAGCTTGAGAAATCTCCAAATGTCATTCTTTTCATTGATGAACTTCATACAATTGTAGGCGCAGGTGGTGCTTCAGGATCTTTGGATGCATCCAATATGTTCAAGCCAGCTTTGGCACGTGGAGAGATCCAATGTATCGGAGCTACTACGCTAGATGAATATCGTCAGTACATCGAGAAGGATGGTGCTTTGGCACGTAGATTCCAAATGGTGATGGTAGATGCTACTACACCAGAGGAAACGGTGCAAATTCTGAATAATATCAAGGATAAATACGAAGATCACCACAATGTCAATTACACCGATGAGGCGATAGTTGCTTGCGTGAAACTTTCAGACAGATATATTTCTGATAGATTCTTACCGGACAAGGCAATCGATATTTTGGATGAAGCTGGGGCTAGAGTCCATATTAATAATATCCATGTTCCGGAAGATATTCTGAAACTTGAAGCTGAAGTAGAAGACATTAAAACTGAGAAAAACCGTGTGGTGAAATCTCAGAAATATGAAGAAGCTGCTCAGCTGCGTGATAAGGAGAAGAAATTGCTAGAGCAATTAGAAGCTGCAAAGAATAGATGGGAAGAAGAAAGTAAGTCGAGAAGATTTACTGTTGAGGAAGACAATGTAGCTGAGGTGATTGCAATGATGACTGGAATCCCTGCTAAGAGAATCGCTCAGAAAGAAGGCGCTAAGCTTTTGAGTATGAATGGTGATCTATCGAGCAAGGTGATTGGTCAGGATGAAGCGATTAAGAAATTGACTAAGGCGATTCAGAGAACTAGAGTTGGTCTGAAAGATCCTAAAAAGCCGATTGGTTCATTTATCTTCCTTGGACCTACGGGTGTGGGTAAGACTGAACTGGCCAAGATGCTTGCAACGTATCTCTTCGATAAAGATGATTCTTTGATCAGAATAGATATGTCTGAGTATATGGAGAAATTCTCCGTATCGAGATTGGTAGGAGCGCCTCCAGGCTATGTAGGTTACGAAGAAGGTGGACAGTTGACAGAGAAAGTCAGAAGAAAGCCTTATTCTGTAGTCTTACTTGATGAAATCGAAAAGGCTCATCCAGATGTATTCAACATCCTTCTTCAAGTGTTGGATGATGGTATCTTGACTGATGGATTGGGTAGAAAAGTGGATTTCAGAAATACGATCATCATCATGACTTCGAATATTGGAGTTCGTGACTTGAAAGATTTCGGTGCAGGTATTGGTTTCGCCAGTCAAGCCAAGTCTGACAATATGGATGAGGTAATGAAGTCTACAATTCAATCTGCATTGAAAAAGGCGTTTAGCCCAGAATTCTTGAATAGATTGGATGATGTCGTTGTCTTCAATTCGCTAAGCAAGGAGCATATCTTTAAAATTATCGATATCAGCTTAGGCAAATTGTTCTCTAGAATCACCGATCTTGGATATAAGATTGAATTGACCGAGAAAGCCAAAGAATTCTTGGCGGAGAAAGGTTATGATCAGCAATATGGAGCGAGACCGCTAAATAGAGCAATTCAGAAATACCTTGAAGATGCTATTGCTGAGGAGATCCTGAAAGGAGATCTTTCCGAAGGCGATATTATTACTGCTGATTATTCTGGAGAAGGTACAGAATTGACTATTGTTGTAAAGAAAAAAGAGAAAGCTGATTAATCAGTTGCTTTAAATAGTTGAAAGCCCCGAATGATGAGTTCGGGGCTTTTTTTGGTTTCATCCTATTAGTTCAGGGTGTTTCACTTTTAAATTTTATTTTCATCGCTGTGATTTTTTTGAAAGATCTGCGAATAATAGTTTGAAAGAGTTTTACAGCTAGCCATCAAGTCCTTGTCCAACGAAAAAGAATTTTTTCTTTCCAGCATAGAATCCAATAAAGGGATCATCTACAAAGTGGCAAATTCCTATTGTAGGGATAAGGATGATCGGGAGGACTTAATCCAGGAAATCATTCTCCAGCTTTGGAAATCCTTTCCAAATTTTAATCCAGAATACAAACTCAGTACGTGGATGTATAGAATTGCACTGAATGTGGCTATTTCAGCTTATCGAAAAGCCACAAAGCGCAAGCAAATTCTACTCCCGTTATCTGAGGCGGCGATTTATTTGGTGGAGGATAAAAACGAGATGAATGACGATCGTCAACTTCTCCAAACGTTAATCAAAGAGCTAAAAGAAGTAGATCGAGCATTGATACTGCTTTTCCTCGATGGTTATTTATATCCCGAAATTGGAGAGCTACTAGGCCTCTCAGAAAGTAATGTGGCTACAAAGCTCTCTCGCATCAAACAGCTTTTAAAAAAGAAACTCACCTCTCAATAACAGTAATCATGGAAGATATAGAACTACAGCAAATTTGGAAATCTTACGATCAAAAGCTTCAAGAACAACTGGTTTTTAATCGTAAAAATGCCTCAGATATTACTAAAATAAAGGTGAAAACTGAGTTGAGGAGTATGCGTCTAATTAAAATCTTTACTGTGTTAATGGGGATTCTGTGGGTGCTATTTTTGGATGTTTTGGTTATTAATCTGTTTTCAGTAGGCAGTCCATTCTTTTTGATTTCAGCAGGGTTTATTTCTTTGGTTAATAAAATTGCGGTGGGGATTTATTTCTATCAGTTAATACTGATTTCTTCAGTGAATATCAATGCTCCCGTCTTGAATACGCAGAAGAAAATAGCTCAATTGGTTAACTCAACCATGTGGGTGACGAGAATTCTGATGTTACAACTCCCTTTTTGGACTACATTCTTTCTAAGTTCGGTTTGGATAGGATCGGGAAATCTGATTTTCTGGATTATTCAAGGGGTGATCACCCTGGGTTTTGCGACGACTGCAGTCTGGCTTTTTACCAATATTCGTTTAGAAAGCAAAGATAAGCGTTGGTTCAAGTTTCTCTTTGGAAACTACGAATGGACTCCGATTATGAAAGCCCAGGAAATGCTAGTACAGATCAAAGAATATGAAGATTTAGGGTAAATGAATTTCCCTTTATCTTATTAGCAGAAAAAATAATTACGTAATTATTATAGCGTCAGTATAAAAAACAACAAGCCGACAGCTAAAACAACAATCATCTTCTGGGCTCTCTCCTTGATTTCGGGGGCTAATTTTCGTTGGCGAATCACTAAAACTGCCAAGCTCAAACCGACTAACTGTAATGCCATTCCCACTCCATTGAGAGGTCCCATAGGAGCTTGAAGTACTTGAAACTGCGTATTTAGCAATGCAAGAACGCAGAGTACTATTCCAGTGATCCCAAATAAGAAAGAGCGTTGGAGTAAGGTTTTGGGTGGGTGATTAGTCCATTTCATTTGTACTGTTTCTAGAATTAGGCTGCAAGATACAAGAGTTCCAGCCTTCAGTCATGCTTTTACTTTTTGACTTTTAGCTTTTTCAGCCTAGAATCAAAATAGTAAGCTATTTCTTCTCCAGTCAATGCATTCATCGTCATTTCTTTAGTCAGTCCCCCTTTTCTACCAACTAGCACACCATATTTCATGTCTGCATAACCTTCCATCGCGTGCGCATCCGGATTGATAGAAAGCATTACACCCTGATCCATCGCATAGCGCACCCAACGCCAGTCAAGGTCTAATCTCCATGGATTTGCATTGATTTCTATTACTACATGATTTGCTGCACAGGCATCTATTATGGCTTTATGATCGATAGGGTAACCCTGACGGCGCAAAAGCAACCTTCCCGTTGGATGCCCAAGAATGGTAGTGTAAGGGTTCTCAATCGCAGTTATCAGACGAGAAGTAGCACGCTTGATATCCATATTCAGAATGGAGTGCACCGATGCCACGATAAAGTCAAAATTTGCGAGCACATCGTCGGCATAATCCAGTTTTCCGTCCGAAAGAATATCACTTTCTATCCCTTTGAAAATCCGGAAAGGGGCCATTTCCTTGTTCAGCGCATCGATTTCCTGATGTTGTTTGACGATTTGATCTTCTGTCAGTCCGCCTGCATAAAAAGCAGTTTTGCTATGATCTGAGATTCCTAGATACTCATATCCTAGCTCCCTGCAATACTCAGCCATTTGTCTCAGACTGTGCTTTCCGTCACTATAGGTAGAGTGATTGTGAAGTATTCCCTTCAGGTCTTTTTCTTCAAGTAATTCTGGAATTTTATTTTCCTTAGCAAGTTCAACTTCCCCAAGACCTTCCCGCATTTCTGCTGGAATAAATTGAAGGTTATTGATACTGAAAAACTCATCTTCACTGGAATAATTCTTTTTCTGAAGCTTTTGAGCCACAGTTTCTTTTTCATCAACCAATGATTCCAAATGTAGGGGAGCGGCCATCAGCGAGAGTTTTTTCCAAAGAAAATCTTCCTTGGCACAGAAGTGAACGACAACCTTCAACTCGATTTCCTTCATTTTACCTCTTAAGGTTCTTGGTCCTGATTCGAGTAAGACCCACTCAATGGACTCCATTCCTTTGATCTTAGATTTTACAGCAGCTAATTCATCTGAAGCAACTAGGAACTCAGCTTCGGTGATGATTTCTAGTTGCCTGGCAAAATCTCCCACTATTGCCAAATCGGCATCCGGCGCTATTTCAGTCAAGAAATTTTTAAGTTTCTCAATAGTTCCTGCTATATCTGCATAAAGCCATTTTCCAGAGTTTGATGCTTTGAACTCAAGATTCTCTATGATTGTATTTTGAGTCTTTTCTCCAAAACCTTTGATTTTGGCAACTTTTCCTGACCGACAGGCTTCCATCAGTTCATGTGTGGAGGTGATTCCAAGTTCTTCCCAAAGGGTCTTCACTTTCTTTGGTCCCAAGCCTTTGATTTGAAGCACTTCCAAAATTCCCTCCGGAGTTTTAGCCAGCAGTTCTTCGAGAAATGGAAAAGTTTCAGTTTCCTTGAGTAGCTGGATAGCATCCACCATACTCTTCCCTACACCCTGGATCTTGGCAAGTTCGGCCCCACTTAGCTCCATAATATCCTGATCTCCACGTTCCAAGGAAATCAGTGCGCTTTGGTAGCTGCGGATTTTGAATGGATTTTCTTCGTGAAGTTCCATCAGCTGTATACTGAGTTTTATTTTTTTCAGAAGTGTCTTGTGGTCCAAAATTTCTGGGATTAGGTGAGCGAATTCAGACAAATGTCTTGAAATAATGTTTCAATTTAAGGGGCTATGGGTTAACTTAAAATTGAAATTTGATTTTCCTCGAGGCAAGTTTTGGAAATCACTGGGCTGGAGCAAGATTCATTCTTCATCCTTTAGCTTTTGAATCTGGGGAATGTAGTTATCTTAAATGAATCAAAGATCTATTAAACCCTGAAAGAGTAATACTATGAAATACTGGATGGTCAAGTCTGAGCCAGAATCTTATTCCTGGGATGATTTTGTTGCGAAAAATGAAGAAGTATGGGATGGAGTGAGGAATTATCAAGCCCGTAACTTTCTTCGCGAAATGCAGCTAGGAGACTTAGTGTTTTTTTATCATAGCGGGAAGGAAAAAGCCATCGTTGGAATAGCGGAAGTAAGTCAGGAGCAATTTTCAGATCCTACTGATGAAGCGTGGACTGCCATAAAACTTAAAGTGAAAAATCCGTTAAAAAATGTAATTCCCCTTCAGTCTATTAAAGCAGAGGACAGGTTGTCTGATTTACCCATGTTAAAGCAGTCTAGGCTATCTGTGCTGCCGGTGGGTAAAGAAGAATTTGATTTACTTCTTAAAATGGGCTCATAAAATGGAGACTTCCTGATGAAGGCAGGTATAAAGTAGCAGGTCCACTAGTAAGATGAATAGAGTTTCCACGGGCTAACTGCTTGAAGATTTGTTGGATAAGGAAAGGCTTAGCGGCCATAAAAAAGAAAATATAACTACATGAAAAAGCAAGCATTACTCCTTTTCCTTTTTTTGCTCGGGCAGCAAGTCTTTGCTCAGCTCAAGTTTATTGAGCGTTTTGAAGTAGACTCTGAGATGGATGATCCTCTTTTTGAAATGATAAATTCAGAATCTGGCCTGGTGTCTTTCCGGACAATCCCCGAGAAAGGGCTGAATTTGCGAAGGAAATTCCAGTATTTTATTTCAGACTCCTCCCTGCATTCAGTTCAAGGGCTGATAGAGTTCCCGATTAAAGAAGGGTTTGATATGCTGGGATTTGATACAGACAAAAACTATTTGTTTATCCTATTTACCAAAGGTTTTGCAATGAATTCTGATAAGTATATTCTTCAGGTGGACTTGGAATCAAAAAGAGGATTAGAGTATAACGTGGACAATGTGCTTGACATGGAGCTGGTGGAGTTTTTGGTTCAGGATCGAAAGGCCATTTTTATGGGGACATCTGATAGCAGGCCAGTGTTACAGATTCATGACCTGCTGACCAAAAGTGTCCATACGCTGCAAGGAATCTACGGGAACGATACTCAAATCCTGCAAATCCGAAAAATGCCCGATACGCAATCACTAGAGGTAGTTTTCAGCAGGAAGGGGGCTTACAGAAATCGTGACTTGCATATCAATACCTATGATATGATAGGAAATGTGATTCAGGATTTGCGAGTAGACCAGTTTGGAGAGCCTGGCCAGGAGATCATGGATGGGGTTTTACTATCGACGGGGAAATATCAGGAAGCAATGATCGGTGCTTTTGGGAAGGATCGTAGAAACTTCTACCAAGGCATGTACATCATGGATATCAATGAATTCGGCGAATTTGATTTCAAACTCTATACACTGGAGGATTTTCCTAACTTCTATAATTACCTCAACGATAAAACGAAGGAAAAGCGAGATGCGGATATTCAAAAAGAGCTAGAGAAAAACCGAACTCCAGGGATAAATAGTATGTATGCGATACGTGACGTTCGACAAACAGAAAATTCCTATTATGTCTATTTTGACCAGTATACGGTAACCAATAGCCGCTCAGGCTATCAAAACACCACTGGTTCTGGTGCCTATAGGTATGACAGATGGAGCAGGATGGGCACTACAGTAGTGAATGACCCATACCTGGCGAATCGATTTCCTATGTCCTCCAGCTATCAAACTATTCCTGAATATAGGTATGTATCCGCTCATTTTGTCAAAGTAGCCAAAGTAGGAAACGTGATTTGGGACAACGCTACTTCGTACGATGAATTAATCACTACCTATCCCGAAGCATTTGGAGAAATTGCAGTAGTTGGGGATGATTTTTATCATATGTATGTGGAGGACGAGATTATTAAGTTGAGTTTTTTCAAAAACGGTGAAAAAATCTTTGAAAACCAAGAATTCGAATTGGGCTTGGTCAATGAGGAGGAGCGTATTCGAGATACTAATCTGGCAAGCTTGAGATTGATTCATTGGTACGACAGGTATTATTTGCTTTCGGGTACTCAGCGCATTCGGTTCCTAAATGGAGATGGCGATGACCAGATCAGGGAAGTCTACTTTATAACCAAAATAGTGGTGGATGGGGATTTGTATCAACCAGAACAACTCCCAGACTAGATTTTCTTTTTATATTTACCCGCAAATCTACCCCATGCAAAAAAGGCTTGTCTTAGACGAAGGACAGATTGATATCATCCTCAGACGTTTCTGTCATCAACTGATCGAAAATCACGACGATTTTGACAATACCGTACTTTTGGGTTTACAGCCAAGAGGACCAATATTGTTGGACAAAATCGTAAAACTCCTGGAAGAAATCTCCGGTGTGAAAGTTCCTTCAGGATATCTTGATGCTACTTTTCACAGAGATGATTTCCGTAGAAGAGATTTTCCGCTCAAAGCAAACGAAACCAAAATCAACTTTCTTGTAGAAGGTAAAAAAGTAATCCTTGTCGATGATGTCCTGTACAAAGGCAGGTCAGTTCGTGCTGCTATGGATGCGATGATAGCCTTCGGGAGACCTCAGAAAGTTGAACTCATGGTGCTAGTAGACCGCAAACTAACCCGGGATTATCCTATTATGCCAGATTACTATGGCACCCGAGTGCATACTTTGGAAAGCCAGTATGTCCTCGTGGAATGGGCTGAAAAAGGTAGTGAAAAAGACGCAATTTGGATCACAGAGAAAGTTAACCCTTAACCATGTCGCAACTCAGTACTAAACACCTACTTGGAATCAAAAACCTCACTGAGGATGATCTCCAGCTTATTCTTGACACGGCAGCAAACTTCAAAGAGGTTATCAATCGACCGATCAAAAAAGTGCCTTCTCTGCGGGATATCACCATTGCGAATGTGTTTTTTGAGAATTCTACCCGAACTAGGCTTTCTTTTGAGCTTGCTGAAAAAAGACTTTCTGCAGATGTGGTGAATTTTTCTTCTTCAAATAGTTCGGTGAAAAAAGGAGAAACACTGGTAGACACCGTCAATAATATCCTTTCCATGAAAGTGGACATGGTGGTCATGAGGCATTCAAGTCCTGGTGCCCCACACTTTCTTTCTCGGAATGTAAATGCAAATATCATCAACGCTGGAGATGGGACTCATGAGCATCCCACTCAAGCCTTATTGGATTCCTTTTCTATCAAAGAAAAATTAGGAGATGTAGCTGGGAAAAAGGTTGCCATTATTGGCGATATTCTACATTCTCGCGTTGCTCTTTCCAATATTTTTTGTCTGCAAAAGCTTGGTGCTGAAGTGATGGTTTGCGGACCGATCACCTTGCTTCCAAAGTATATCGCTAGCCTTGGAGTGAAAGTGGAGCTTGATGTGAAGAAAGCCCTTCAGTGGTGTGACGTTGCTAACGTACTTAGAATTCAACTAGAGAGGCAGCAGATTAAATATTTTCCAAGCTTGAGAGAATATTCACTTTATTACGGAATCAACAAGAAGCTTTTGAGTCAATTGGATAAGGAAATCGTAATCATGCATCCTGGTCCAATCAATCGAGGAGTGGAATTAAGCTCAGATGTAGCTGATTCGGAGCATTCGATTATTTTAGAGCAAGTTCAGAATGGAGTTGCAGTCCGAATGGCTGTGCTATATTTACTGGCAGGAACAAAAGGCTGATTAATTTGAAATTTCAAATTTGAGATTTCAAATTGCTTCACGATAAATCTCAAAATCACTTTTATGCTAAGCGTTACCAATCTGGTGAAGACCTACGGCAAGCAAAATGCTGTCAATGATATTTCCTTTGAACTACAAGGTGGAGAGGTGGTTGGGCTTTTAGGTCCTAACGGAGCCGGGAAAAGTACAACTATGAAATGTATCGTGGGCTTGCTTCGCAAAACTTCCGGAGAAATCACTTTGGGTGGTCATGATCATTTGAGTGTGGAGGCAAAGCGACTTTTCAGCTACATTCCCGAGACACCTTATGTCTATGATTTGCTCACCGTCCAAGAACACATGCAGTTTGTAGCGCAAGCATACGGCGTGAAAGAGTGGAAGGAAAAAGCTGATGAATACTTGGAGCTGTTTGAACTGGCAGATAAAAAAGACAAACTCGGTCGTGACTTATCCAAAGGCATGCGCCAAAAAGTTTCCATTTGCTGTGCGCTCCTTCCAGACCCTCAAGTGCTTTTCTTTGATGAGCCCATGATCGGCTTGGATCCAAAGGCTATCAAAAACACCAAGAAAATCTTCAAACAATTGAAGGAAGCTGGAAAGACGATTCTAGTGAGTACGCACTTGATCGACAGTGTGGAGTCTATTGCTGATCGGGTGATGATCCTGAAGAATGGCAACATCGTGGGTAATGACAGCATTTCAAATTTGAAGCAGCAGTTTGTACAGGAGGAAGGAACCACATTGGAAGACCTATTCCTAGAAATGACCAAAGATGAATGAAATCCGACTGCTCTTCAGGAAGGATATTTTCATCCTGATCAATAACATCAAACTCATACTGAGGAACCCACTTCGGCTATTACCTTATGCGGGAATTGCCGGCTATATATTCTTTATGTATTACCTGCGTCTCAAGAATAGGGGTGATGATTCTACCGCTCCTGAAATGCCTGAGTTAGATCTGAATGGTCTACCAGAGGTGAATTTCGCGATGCAAAATATGATTGGGGCGGTGACAATTCTAGCGTTGGCTTTTTTGATTTATCAGCTCTACGCCGCTACCAAAAATAACGTCAGTTTTTTCAAAATGGCGGATGTCAACATGCTTTTTACGGCCCCTGTAAAGCCTGAGAATATCCTGATTTACTACATGGCAAGATCAATATTGCCTTCTTTAGGAGGTGCAATCATATTTGTGATATACGGAGCCAGTCAAGCTATAGACACGTTTGAGATGACTGTTGCGAATTTCATATTCCTAATTCTTGCCTTTGCCCTGTTCTTTTTTATTGTTTCTCCGATCAAATTCCTGGTTTATACCCTTAATACCAAGTATAATGTGATGGAATACATCCGAATAGGGGTGATTGTATTGGCAGTGTTGCTTTCAGGAATGATCATTATTCCAGGCTTGATGGCAGAAAAATTCTGGCAGGGAATGTTTGCCTGGATCAGTTCCCCTTGGTTTGATTTCTTTCCGATTGTAGGGTGGAGTAGAGGGATTGGTAGCTACTTATCACATGGAAACGCCATCCTGTCTATTGGCTTCATTTTGCTTTACGGTATATCCTATTTTGTGATTTTGAAATTGGTGATAAGATTCTCCGGTTATTATTATGAAGATGTCCTCGAGGCTACCAAGTCGAATGAAGAAAAGCTTGAGAAAGTAAAAGGGAAAAAACAGGTTGGGGAGAGTTCTTACAGTCTAAATACCAAAAAGAAATTGGCACTTCCCGACTTCGGTACTGGAGCCAAGGCCTTCTATTGGAGAAATTACGTGCACAGTTCAAGACAGGATTTTCACCCACTATTTGGGCTATATTCTCTAATTATGGTTGGAATAGGGATAGTGCTGGCTGTCCTTTCACTTTTTGAGTGGTTTTCCCATTACTTTGTCTATGGATATCTCTTGATTATGCTGTTTTTATACTTCTTTGCTGGAATAGGCAGAGCAAATGTGGGAGATCTGAAAAAGCCATTTTTCATCCTGATTCCGGCAACCTGGGCAGCTAAGTTTTGGAATATGATCAAGCTGGATATTCTCCAAATCACTTTGTTTTGTTTAGCACTGATTATTCCAGCAGTATTTATAGCTGGATTAAACTGGTTCATTATTCCGCTATTCTTAATGGCAACGATAGAGATATACTTAGTGGGTTTTGGGATAAATATCATTCCTCAAATCGCGTTGGATGAAGGCTGGGACAGGAAATTGATCAAGCCGTTTATGATTGGGGGAATTGTCTTTTTTGGTTTAGTTCCTGCTTTGGCATTTAGCGTCGTGGCATTCATTGTATCAAAGCAATTTGTCTGGGCACTGTTTGGCGGCACATTCGGAATGTTTTTCGTAGCCGCTATTTTGATGCATGTGACGTTGGATGTGCTAAAGCGATTGGAGTTTAAGGAGGTTTGATATCCTAGTATTTTGTTTTTTTTAAAAAAGGCTCTTGAATTACTCTATAAAAAGTTTATGAGCGACGGATTTGTTTTTAGCTGGATTGCCCGAAGTAATTATTTCCAAGTTTTGATTAATCAAGAAGGTGTTCGTTTCATTTAGTAACAGCTCTTCATTCAGCTTTCTAAACTCGTCATTGATGTCAAAGAAATAAGAACCTGGAGCTAATTCTTTATTTTCATTTTCTACGAGGAATTTGAAAAAATAAAAATCGTCACTTGCGCGTAAAATATACACCAAAGGAATATTTTTCTCTTGAAGTTTCCTTGAATTTTCCAACCAAAAATCTAGATCGCCAATGCATGTCACACAGGAGACATTTATAAATACGATTATTGCAGATTGATCAATTTCAATAGTTTTACCTTCGTGCGAGCTTTGGTTTGTATCTAGGTTATACAAGGTTAAACAGTTTGGGAGAGTTAGTAGTTTATTTTGGGTGTCCTTACGCTCTGCTTGAGTATTTTCAATTTTCGTCTTGGTAGTACAAAAAGATAAAGAAAATATTAATATAATATTAGTGATGATTTTCAATCTATTTTTCATAAAGTAATATAAATTACTTCTCCAGTATCGATATCGAAAGAATAAATTCTCTTGTCATCAGTGTTAACTGAGATAGACATTATCTTACGATCTATGTTTATCTGCTTGATAGGGATTCCATTCCAATCAAACATGTAGATTATATCAGATAGGTATGCTCCTTGAGTTTTATCTTCGTTTCCGGAAAACAAAGCGTAAATATAATTATCAGAATATGTAACATCTACAAAACACTCTCTAGCTGCTCCTCCCCTTTCTAGCGCAAGTTCGCCATTTATACCAGTGATTAATTTGTTCTCGATGTTCTTTGGGCTTTTTATGAACTTGCTTTTATTTGTGTTTAGATCAAAAATTTCTATAATGTCCATCCATCGATAAGCATTTAATGCTTTATTTCTCTTTAAATTGACTCCTAGTATAGATTGAAAAAGATCCGGAATTTGGCTAATGTCTATACCTCGAGGTATATTTTGAAACTCACCCTTGGTATATTCGATTCTGCCATTTTTTTTATTTATAAAATAGAACTTTTCTTTTGAAGAGGAGCTGCTTGTAGCGATGTATGTGCTATCGTTATAAAACTTAACCTCGTTGTAGTAATTTTCTAATTTGATCTCTGAACTATTAGCTTCAAAATTCTCTAAATCAATTTCAATGATTTTTCTCATTTCAAAATCGGAAAGTAAAATTTTCTTCATTCTGAAATCAATACTATATGGGGCGAATGATTCAAATGGGCCATTTCCTTTTCTAATTAGTTCTTTTTTGAAGTCATTTTCTTTCTTTGAATAAAAATGAATAATATGATTGTTTTTTGCTTTAATGTCAAGCATATAGAAGCCAGTGTCACTTTCGGATAGCTTTAATATAGTTCCATTAGGGTAATCTATTAACTTCTTAAAATCTAAGGACATTTCTTCTGGAAATTTCTTAATAAATGTTATGTCCTCCTTTAAGCTTAAGATGCTCTCTTCGGAGTTAGTACAACCAACAAATAATAGTATAAAAATTATTCCTAAATATTTCATTTTACTGGCTTTATAGGTGGAATCCATTTTGTAATGGATTCCAATTGATTTGATGTTTATTTATTTAATTTATATGATGGATTGTATCCGCAGTCAGAAGCTTCCATTATCGTTACTTTTTTTCTGCAATTCGAAATCAAATAAGTTCCATAAGAACAATGATCTCTGTGGTATCCTGTATATTTACAGTCATATGCAGTTCTAACTGTATCATCTTCCGGCGCATCTTCTTCCTCTTGCGCAAAAGCACTATTCCCAAAAGAGATTGACTTAAAAGTTGGAATTCCAGAATTTCCTTTTTCTAAATCAATTCCTACGTTGAAAAATAGCCCTAAAGTAAGCAGGCTTACAGCTGTGATATACACCATACGATTAAATAAACTTTGTTTTTTCATGATTGTGATGTTTTAGTTAAAATTAGTTTAGTTGTCAATTCTAAAAAAAAAACTAACTAATCAAATAAATTAGTTTAAAGATTTTGAAAAAAATTCAGAGATAAATTATGAGTCATTTTTTCAACTGAAAGGCAATCTCGGTTAGCATAATCTCTAGACCAAATACCGAACTTTATTTTGTTTTAACTTTCCTATAATCGCTTCCCCCGGAAATTTCCTTTATTTTTGATTACCAAATATGACCAAATGTGACCGACTATGATCTACAACTCAATAATAGAAACCATCGGAAATACCCCGATGATCCGTCTGAATAAGCTTGCGAAGCACATCAAAGGCGAGGTGCTGGTGAAAGTAGAGTACTTCAATCCAGGAAATTCCATGAAAGATCGTATGGCAATCAAAATGGTGGAAGATGCAGAAAAAGCAGGTTTGCTGAAGCCAGGAGGGACGATCATAGAAGGGACTTCTGGAAATACGGGAATGGGTTTGGCTTTAGCTGCAGTAGCTAAAGGCTACAAGTGTATCTTCACTATGGCAGATAAGCAGTCTAAGGAGAAGATAGATATTCTTAAAGCCGTGGGAGCTGAAGTGATCGTTTGTCCTACGAATGTTTCTCCGGAAGATCCTCGTTCCTATTACTCCATTGCGAGGAAATTGAATCAGGATATCCCGAATTCCTTTTACCCAAATCAATACGATAACTTATCCAACACCGCTGCTCACTATGAGACGACCGGTCCTGAAATCTGGAATGATACGGATGGTAAAATCACTCATTATGCTGCAGGAGTAGGAACTGGCGGTTCTATGTGTGGAACAGCTAAGTATCTGAAAGAGCAAAATCCAAATGTGGTGACCGTGGGAATTGATACGTACGGTTCGGTTTTCAAAAAATATAAAGAGACTGGAATTTTTGACGAGAAAGAAGTTTATCCATACCTCACAGAAGGAATTGGAGAAGACATACTTCCAAAGAATGTGAACTTTGATATGATTGATCACTTCATCAAAGTGACGGATAAGGATTCTGCAGTGATGACTCGCAGATTGGCTAGAGAAGAAGGCTTATTTGTAGGTTGGTCATGCGGATCGGCTGTTCATGGAGCTTTAGAGTGGGCAAAGGATAACCTGAAGGAAGGCGATCAAATGGTGATTATTCTTCCAGATCATGGCACGCGATATCTTGGTAAAGTTTACAATGACGAATGGATGAGAAATCATGGCTTTTTGGAAGACAAGACGTTTTCAACGGCTCGAGATATTATTTCCCAACGAAATGGAGCTTATTCATTGGTTTCGACCTTGAAAACTGATACAGTAAAAAGTGCGATTGGACTGATGAATAAAACCAGTGTTTCGCAGATTCCAGTGATGGAAAATGACGAAGTAGTAGGAAGCTTGACGGACAATAAATTACTTGCTAGAATCATAGATAATCCAGCATTGAAGGATGCTAATGTTGCTGATGTAATGGAAGATTCCATGCATTTTGTTGCGCTGGACAGCACGTTGGATGTACTTTCTTCAATGGTGGAAAAGGAAAAAGCAGTGCTCGTGCGTGATGTGCAAAATCAGATTCACATCATCACTAAGCATGATATTTTAGAGGCTTTCACGAAGTAAGTGATCTTGGCAGTACAATTAATTTCATTGCTCATCAAGTTAAAAGACAGCAGTAGCCCCACTTTAAAGCAAAACCCTGTATGGTCTTCGGTCTCCAGTCTTTCATTCGCTAACTCAAAGAAGTGCAGGTGATTGGCACACTTGCGGATAATTATATACTTAAAAATGAACCAAGCTAAAATTCAGCGGATCATAGAATCGGGAGTAGATTTTAATATAGGAGATATACTAGGCAAGGCCTGGGAGATGTTTAAATCCCGGGCTTTGTTTCATATTGGATTTATGGTGTTGATAGGAGCTATTCAGGCGAGTTTCACCCTCTATCTGCTAGATTACTCATCCCTTTATTCCATCTTTTTGGCTCCAGCTTTATTTTCGGGGTTTTACTTGGTGGCTAACCGCCAAAGCCAGAAGGTATACATAGACTTTCAGAACTACTTCGATGGATTCAAGTACTGGTTAAATCTGGTCACCACAAATTTATTTAGTGCGATCGTCATTGTGCTTGGGATAATTTGCTTTGTGCTCCCTGGGGTTTATTTGCTCGTCGGTTATATGTTTTGTCTGCTGTTTGTGATTTTTGGAGGATTCGATTTCTGGACTTCCATGGAGCTCAGCCGTAAACTGGTGCACACGAATTGGTTGAAGTTTTTCTTGTTTGGACTTGCTTTGTTAGCGCTTAATATTGCTGGGTTCCTTTGTATGATAATAGGGCTTTTTGTCACAGTCCCCATGACTTATCTAGCCGTTTATATTCTCTTTGAAGAGTTGACTATTGATGCCATTGACGAAGAGCCGAAGGATCCGGTTATTTATGTGTAAGAAGCATCGATTCTAGTCTGGAGCGGCATTTTTCCGATAGTTCATTTACAGCATTTTCAGAGGCCGAACTGGGCTGAATAGGTTTAGAAAAGTAAATCTTGACTTTACCTGGTCGTATCAACAGCGATCCCTTTTTCATCACCTTATTTGCTCCGATAACTGCAATAGGTAGAATAGGAATGCCTGTTTCTACCGATAGTCGAAAAGCACCTGATTTGAAAGGTAGTAGTAATGCATCACTGGCATTTCTTGTTCCTTCAGGAGCTACCACAGCCGAGATCCCCTGATTTAGAAAAACCACCAACTCATCTATACTTTTCCTTCTTGATTCGGCATCAGTCCTATCTACCCAGATAGCGACTTTGCCTACCACCCAGCCAAAAAATGGAATTTTGGATAATTCTTTTTTTCCAAGTGCTCTTACTTGTTGGGGAATAGCAAGCGGAATGATGGCAGCATCTAGAAAGGAAGTATGGTTGAAAATATAGATGTAGGGCTGACCACGATCAATAAGTTCTCTGTGGTGGAATTTGAAGCGAATTCCTGAACCAAACGACCAAACCCGGCCCCAAATTCGGATAAAGAAAAAAGAGATTTTGCCTCCAGCTGGACTTATGCTTACTGGGACTACGATAAAAAGGCCCAAGATCAGAAGTAGCGTAAAGAATAGTATAATGGAGTAAATGGTAAATATTACTTGGATGACTTTCATCATTCGTCAGAATTGGTAATTTTGGGTATAAATTTAATCTTCACTCTTTGCTTGCAGGAGCCTCCGAGCGTTCGGGGGCTCTGTTTTTTTGAAGCTTCGCAAAATATAGATAGATTTTAAGGAAATTGCTTTTGATGATACATTGCCTATCTTAGCAGGACGAAATGCAAAGAAGTATTTCAAATTAAAAAATTCAAGTGAATCCGACACCAAGAACTTTCGTACACCATTCTTACTACCATCTTCAATGAAGGAATAGGATGACTATGAATTTTTGGTAAAAAATAGATAGAGGCCTATTCCCCACGGAATGGGCCTTTTGCTTTAAAGGATTTCATGAAAATTATGATACTTATTCGTTGCTAATTCAAATTAGAACTACGTGAAGATTTATGGAATAAGTGGATTGGGAGCTGATAAAAGGGTTTTTAAATATTTATCTCTCCACGCTGAATTTATACCGATTGACTGGATTGATCCTTTTAAGGATGAGCCTATTGAATCATATGCCTTGAGACTTTCCGCTGAAATTGATGAAACGGATGAGTTTGGTGTTTTAGGAGTAAGTTTTGGCGGGCTCATAGCAGTTGAAATAAGTAAGAAGTTGAAACCGGCTCTAACTATTCTTATTTCATCAGCCGAGACAAAGAAAGATTTAAGACCAATATTTAAAATTATAGGTACAACTGGTCTTGTAAGGCTTCTTCCGATTTGGGTCTTTGATCCTCCAAGAGGGCTGGCATCCTATCTTTTCGGTGCGGAAAACAAGACTTTGCTTGGCGAGATATTGAATGATACTAATTTGAGTTTTACCAAGTGGGCTATTAATGAGTTGTTGAATTGGAAGAATGAACAAAAAATTGAAAGCGTATTAAAAATTGAAGGAGCAAGTGATAAGTTAATTCCACCTACAGCAAAAGAAAATTCAACATTAGTGCAAGCTGGAGAACATTTTATGATAGTTGATAAGGCGGAGGAAATAAGTCAGATAATTAATTCTGAGTTAGACCAAATAGCTCGAGCAAAGAATTTATAATAATTGAAACAGAATATACCCAAATACCATGAACGCAAACACAAAACAAAAAAACTGGGTCTTCAGTGATCCCCGACTTCAAAAACTAAGGCAGGAATACGATGTGTACACACCAGAAGATTTTAAAGTTTGGAAAATCCTCTTCGAGCGACAGATGCCGAATCTACCAAAGGCTGCTTCCAACGCTTATCTGGAAGGGGTGGAGATGGTGAAGTTTTCTGCTGATAGAATCGCAAATTTTGCGGAGTTGAACCAGGTTTTGGCTAAAAGTACAGGATGGGAAGTTCAGGTGGTTCCCGGACTGATCGATGATGATCTGTTCTTTGGCTTGCTGAATAACAAGAGATTTCCTTCCTCAACTTGGCTTCGCACCATGGAGCAGCTTGATTATTTGGAAGAACCAGACATGTTTCACGATGCTTTTGCTCATATGCCCTTGCTGACTAATCAACCATATGTGGACTTCCTTGAGAAGCTTTCAGGGATTGCTTTGAAGCATATTGATAATCCATGGGCGATCCAATTACTGAGTAGGATTTATTGGTTTACCATAGAATTTGGGTTGATTCGTGAGGATGGTGAGTTAAAAATATACGGTGCGGGGATCCTAAGTTCGGCAGGAGAGACTAAATTCAGCCTTTCAAATGAACCAGCCCATCTGGAATATGATGTGAGGAGGATTTTGAATCAGGAATACTGGAAAGATCGCTTTCAGGATAAATACTTTGTGATCGAGAATTACGAGCAACTGTATGAGTCGCTTCCGGAGATAGAAGAGGTTCTTGAGGAGATGCTTTTAGAAAAAAGGAAATAGACATTAGACGCTAGACATAAGATGTGAGGCTACTAGTCTTGAATCTTGTGTCTAGCGTCTTGATACTTAAAAATGAAAATAGCAGTCATTAAATATAATTCCGGCAATGTGCAGTCGGTGCTCTATGCTTTGGAGAGGCTAGGTGCAAACGCTGAATTGACGGATGATCCAGAAGTAATCCGAGCCGCGGATAAAGTGATCTTCCCTGGTCAAGGCGAGGCCAGTACAGCAATGCGGTACTTGAAGGAGCGAAAACTTGACACCTTAATCAAAGACCTGAAACAGCCTTTTTTAGGTGTTTGTCTGGGCTTGCAATTGCTTTGCGAGCATTCTGAAGAAAATGACACCGAGTGTTTGGGAGTTTTTCCAGTGAAAGTGAAGCGCTTTGTACCAGAGAATTCTCAGGAATTCAAAGTGCCACATGTGGGCTGGAATGAATTGGAGAATCTTGCGGATATTCAACTCTTGAAAGACCTGCCTGCTGAGCCATTTGTATATTATGTGCACAGCTTTTATGCTGAGTTGAGCGATTTAACGATAGCTCAGACGCATTATATACATGATTTTTCCGCAATGCTCCATCGGGATAATTATTATGCTATTCAAGCGCATCCTGAGAAAAGCGGTTTAGTAGGAGAGAAATTGTTAAGCAATTTCCTTTCTATTTAAAAATAAACACTTCGACTTCGCTCAGTGTGACAATTGCATGAGTCAGGCTGAGCGAAGTCGAAGCCCTTCTAATATTTTAATCTTTCAATTTTAGAATTTTCCAATCTTTCAATTCAAATGCAAATAATTCCAGCAATCGACCTCATCGGAGGCAAGTGCGTCCGACTTAGTCAGGGCGATTACAGTAGCAAAAAAGAATACCACGACGATCCGTTGGAGATGGCCAAGCGCTTTGAAGGCGCTGGTATTCAGCGATTACATCTGGTGGATTTGGATGGTGCCAAAGCTAAAAAGATTGTGAATGCGGATGTTTTGCAGAGAATCAGCTTAGGAACAAGCCTACAAGTTGATTTTGGAGGAGGGATTCAAGCGGATGAAGAAATAGAAAAAGCATTTAGCCTAGGAGCCAAGCAGGTGACCGGAGGAAGCATTGCTGTAAAGAATGCAGCGCTCTTTGGAGGCTGGATCACAAACTATGGTTCTGAAAAAATCATTCTGGGTGCTGATGCAAAAAATAGAAAAATCGCTGTAGGAGGTTGGGAAGAAACTACTTCGGTAGATTTGATTCCTTTTATAAAAGACTATGTAGGAAAGGGTATTAGCTATGTGATCTGTACTGATGTGGCAAAGGATGGTTTGCTTCAAGGTCCATCTACGGATTTATACAAAGAGATTTTGGAAGAAATTCCTGGCGTAAAGTTGATCGCAAGTGGCGGTGTTTCTTCAGTTAAAGATCTGGAAAAACTGGAAAAAATCGGTGTCTATGGGACGATAGTTGGAAAGGCGTATTATGAGGGAAGAGTGACGTTGGAGGAATTGGCAGCGTTTGTATGATTTACTAGTGTATTTACGAATTACGATTTTGGATTTACGAGATTGAATTGAACCCCAATCGACATTTCCAATTTTGACCATCCTGAAGGGTTAAATATTGGGATATTGCTTAACACTAAAATTGATCTCGTAAATCGTACTTCGTAAATCAAAAATTTTAAGTTCGAATGAATAATGCCGAATAATGAATATTGAAGTTTTGAATACTATAAAATGTTAACGAAGAGAATAATCCCTTGCCTAGACATAAAGGAAGGCCGAACGGTTAAAGGAGTGAACTTTGTAGAGCTTCGGGATGCGGGTGATCCGGTGGAGTTGGCAAAGATTTACTCTGACGAAGGAGCTGACGAATTAGTGTTTTTGGACATTACCGCTACGGTGGATAAGCGTAAAACCTTAGCGGAATTGGTGACAAAAGTGGCCAAAGCAATCAATATTCCTTTTACAGTAGGCGGTGGAATTTCTACTGTGGAAGATGTAAAAGTATTGCTTAATGCTGGAGCAGATAAGATTTCTATTAATTCTTCGGCAGTGAAAAACCCACAAATCATCAATGAAATGGCAGCTGAATTTGGTTCCCAATGCATAGTCGTTGCCATCGATACTAGAAATGTGGATGGAATCGACTTTGTGCATACTCATGGTGGAAGAAAGGCAACTTTGCTGAAAACTCAGGAGTGGGCTCAGGAAGTGTGTGATCGTGGAGCTGGAGAGATTCTGCTGACTTCCATGGATCATGACGGGACGAAGTCAGGATTTTCCAATGAGCTTTTGGCGGAAATTTCCTCTGCGCTGTCCATTCCTGTGATTGCTTCAGGCGGTGCCGGCACAATGGGACATTTCAAAGATGTGTTTACCTTTGGCAAAGCAGATGCAGCTTTGGCAGCAAGTATTTTTCACTTCAAGGAAATTGGGATTCCTGAGTTGAAGAGATATTTAGTGGATGAAAAAGTGAGTATTAGGAAATGAGGTAACCTTTGAGGTCTATAAGACCTCGAAGGTTTGCGAAATAAAAAGGAAAGAATTACAAGTAGTCAAATCCTTCGGGGTTTTGGAAACCCCAAAGGTTAAACGATATGAATATAGATTTTAAAAAAATGGATGGCTTGGTGCCGGCGATAGTACAAGATGCGATATCTGGCAAAGTGCTAATGCAGGGCTACATGAATGAAGAGGCTTTAGCAAAAACCAAGGAAACCAATCAGGTAACATTTTTTAGCCGTAGCAAAAACCGTCTTTGGACTAAAGGAGAAACTTCCGGTAATTTTATGGAGTTGGTTTCCATAGCAGTGGATTGTGATGGTGACTCCATTCTCGTGAAAGCTAACCCAAGAGGCCCGGTCTGTCATACAGGAGCGGATACTTGTTTTGATGAGGTGAATTCATCCAAAACTGGATTTATAGATCAATTGAGAGCGATTATCAAAGACCGCAAAAACAATCCAACTGATACTTCATATACCGCTTCACTTTTTGCCAAAGGCATCAATAAAGTAGCGCAAAAAGTAGGAGAGGAAGCTGTGGAGATCGTTATCGAAGCTAAGGATGACAATAAGGAGCTATTTATGGGAGAGGCGGCGGATTTGCTTTATCACTACTTAGTTTTGCTGGAAGCGAAGGGGTATGAATTAGATGAGGTAATCGACGTGCTAATTGATCGGCATAGGAAGAAATAATTGCATTTATTATCCAATTAGAGTTATTGAAGGGTTGAAGAAAATTCAACCCTTTTTTATTTGTCCAAGCAGAATTCCTTAACTTTTATTTCAAGCTTATAAGTGGGGTCTGCTCTGAGTGGATTCCGCCTTTTTGATTGATGAAGTATTATTCAACTTGTTTGATTTTTAGCTTATGAAAAATAAATACGTAGACATCCACAACCCCGTGTTTTTTCCAGCGGTTATCTTGCTGGTTTTATTTATGACTGTTACGATGATTGTGGGAGAACCAATGCTGGTCTTATTCGACTCCTTCAAAAATTTCGTGACAGAAAAGACAGGCTGGCTTTTCATTTTGGTGGTAAACGTCTTTATTATTTTCTGTCTATACCTTGGTTTTAGTAAGTATGGGTCTGTAAGATTGGGAGGCAAAGATGCGACTCCTGACTTTTCCACTTCAGCTTGGTTTGCCATGCTTTTCAGTGCTGGAATGGGAATTGGCCTGCTTTTCTATGGAGTAGCGGAGCCAGTCTCTCATTATGCCAAACCTCCAGTTGCAGATCCATTTACAGTAGAATCAGCTCAGCAGGCGATGAATTTCACCTTCCTACATTGGGGAATACATGCATGGGCTATCTACGCAGTCGTTGCTTTGTCACTGGCCTTCTTTGCCTTCAATAGAAATATGCCACTTACTATCCGATCTGTTTTTTACCCCTTGTTGGGTGATAGGATTCACGGTTGGATGGGTGATGTGATCGATATCTTTTCTGTCTTGGCCACGATATTTGGATTGGCTACTTCACTTGGTGTAGGAGTTCGGCAAGTAAGTGGAGGGCTTTCCCATGTCTTTGGCACGCCTAATAACGTCTGGATTCAAGTAGCACTAATTGCTGGTATCACAGCAATAGCGACTGTTTCAGTAGTGTCTGGAGTGGACAAAGGTGTGAAAATACTCAGCGAATGGAATGTGCGAATAGCTGGTTTGCTCTTGCTATTTGTTTTGATTTTTGGGCCTACGCTATTTGTGTTTAAATCCTTTATTCAGAACATGGGCGTGTACATGAACGAACTGATTGAAGTATCTACTTGGACAGAAGCTTTTGTAAATAAGGGTTGGCAGGGTGATTGGACAGTGTTTTATTGGGCATGGTGGATTTCCTGGTCGCCTTTCGTTGGGATGTTTATCGCTCGGATTTCTAAGGGAAGAACGATTCGGGAATTTATTTTTGGAGTACTATTGGCACCGAGTATTTTGACTTTTTTCTGGATGACTACGTTGGGAGGATCAGCTATTTTCATGGATATGCAGGAGGCCTTGGTAGGAGGTAATCATGAATTTGCCAAGGCAATCGTGGCGGATGAGTCCACCGCCTTGTTTGTCTTTTTGGAGAAATTCCCTTTGAAAATGGTTGGTTCGGTATTGGGCATTTTACTGGTAGCTAGTTTTTTCGTGACTTCTGCCGACTCGGGATCGCTAGTGATAGACAGCATTACTTCTGGTGGTAAACTGAACACTCCTACGCCTCAGCGTGTGTTTTGGGCAACTACTGAAGGTGCCGTGGCGGCAGTACTACTGATAGGCGGAGGACTTACGGCTTTGCAGACGGCGACTATTTCTACCGGTTTGCCGTTTTTGGTGATTCTTACATTTATGTGTTATTCACTTCTGAAGGGTGTGAAAAAGGAATATGCCCGTGATAAACAATTGACGGAGGAGGTAGATCAGAAATCGTATGCCAATCGGCTGACTAAAGTGATAATGAAGCAAATCGATAAAGATAAGAAGCCATGAAATCGACATGCAGTGATCCTCTAAATAATGACAGTCACCTTAGATTCACTGTTTATCTGGTCGGAAGACCGGAGCTGCCTCAATTTATAAGTTTTACATATCCTAACTTGCTTTAGCCTCCTATCCGGCAGAACAGCGGATATTCAAATAAATCAAAATATCTAACCATGAAGCCATTAAAGAATATTGGGATTTTCCTCGATTTGAGTGAAACAGATGAGTTTTTGCTTAGGTATTTCAAAAAGCTGGACGATGTCTTTGATTTTGATTCGCTGACTTTGGTTCATTTCGTTGCGTTGGAAAGTGACTCTGAGGATTTGGCAGCATTGACTCAGCAGCTTCCCAAGCCACTGGAAGAAGTCCTGGAAGATGAGGTGTTGGAATTGGTAGACAAGGTTTTTGGCACAAAAAAATCAAGTATTCATGTAAAAATTGAATTGGGAGGAAAGCTGGATGCGCTGGTAAAATGGCTCGATTCTCAGCAGTTCAACCTGCTGGTACTAGGTAAAAAAAGCAGAGAAGAAGGGACAGGAGTATTTAGTAGCAAGGTGATTCGACTGACAGATTCTGATTGTTTGTTTGTGCCGGAAGGGGCAAAGACAGAGTTTGATAGTATTGTTTTGGCAGTTGATTTTTCAGATTATACAGAGAAAGTCATCAAGCGAGGCCTCAATCTATCCAGAAAACTTTCTTCAAAATTGCTTCCTATTCATATTTTGAAGGCTGGATTTCAATATTTCCCTTATTTCAAGAATCAGGAGAAATACCAGAAGTCCTTACGGGGTAAAGCTGAGAGTGCTTACAAGAAAATTCAAAAGAAAACTGGTCTTGTCGAGGAATTGATTTGCATAGAGGATAGTGGGAATCACATCAGCAGATCTATACATGAATATTCCGCTAAATATGAAGCCAATTTGATCATCATAGGAAATAAAGGAAATGCAGATGAGGATGACTTGCTTATAGGTAGCGTAGCCGAAAGATTAATTTCAGCAGAGCGAAATGTGCCAATATTAATTGTAAAGCCTGATTAGTAGGCAGGAAACTCTTGTTTTAGTCCCTTAAACTGATCGATCATTTCCCATTTAGGTCTGTAAAAAGTGTTGACAAGTCTTCCACCCACATTTCCATTTTCAATCACACTAAGTGCAGCTGCTAATCGAAGATCGTTTTGGTTTCCCCAGTTGAACTGTGGTGTGTCTCCGACTGCGAAGTCTGCTGGAAATCCATCAAAGTATTCCGCTTTTCCTTCAGAATTTGCCGTTGCAAAGGTGATAGGAACTAGCTCGACATTGTTGTCTTTCAATGTTGAGTTATAGCTTGAAAGAGGGAATGAACCCACAGGTTTGCCGTACGTATTGTCGCCAACTAAAATAATATCGAAATATGGGTCGAGCGAGTTAATGATTAATTCAGATGCTGAAGCTGTGCCCCTGGAGGTTATGAAAACCAACTTGTCCAGATTTAGATTTCCGATTTTCTTAAAATCCACCGATTTCTGAAGGTCTGTTTTTAGGGAATTCAGCTTATTCGTGTACATCAGCTTGTTGGTGTTGGTGGATTGAATCAAATAATTATTGATCTGCTCCGCTACTGCCACTGAACCTCCGCCATTATATCTTAGGTCAATAATCAATTCATCAATTCCAGACGCTTCGAAAAACGCCATAGATTCATCTACTTCCAAGCTCTTTGTTGGCGATTGGCCAGCAGTGGCTTTGAAACTATTATAGACCCAATAGCCAACTTTTTTGCCAGCAACATCAATTACCTCCTGATGCAAAACAGAGTTTGATTGGTATTCAGCCTTCATATTGCTTCTGGTGGTTGTGGTGCCGTCGGGTAATTTGAAAGTAAAGGAATTGGTGATTCCAGGATCTGAAGTACCTAACTGAAAATCATATCCACCGGAAGAGGTTTTGTACTGGGCGATTGTTTTCCCATTTATTTCTATGATCTCCCATCCACGTTGCCAACCATCTTTGCCTGCAGGAGATTCTGCAAACACAAAGGTCAAGTATAGTCGCTCGGTCGCGTCGAAGGCAAATCCAAATCCATGGCCTGCATTTTTTCCTACAAATGCATCATTGAACGCTTCTTGGGTAGTGAGATAGGAGAATCGATCGAGTGGCTTAAAAATAATAGCATCAAGGAGTTCTTGATTTGTGCTATAGTCAGAGAAATTGACAGTGGCTGGAAGTTCCTGATTCCAGTAGTACCATTCCTGCATAGATTCGAAAATAGCACCTCTCACTTTGTCGGATTGAGGATCTGGTACGATCTCATCCTTATCCCGGCATGACCAAAAGAGAAAAATTATTAGTCCGAAAATCCACTTTGAGTTTTTCATATGGCCATGCTTAGCTGTTAACTTTAGTAACTACGAGTGAGAGGTGCTTTTGGATCTTAATTAGATCGCAATGTCATACACCTGGACTTTCTTCCACATGTGTGAGTATTTTTCAATAAACTCCAAGTGTGTAGGATCTGTTTGGTAGACCAGCTGATCTTCTAAACTGTCAAAATAAGCAGTGCAGGCAACTTGGAAGCTATGATCTACTACATCTCTATCTTCTGTGGCGGCTGGCGTACCTGCGACGAATTTGCCGACAGTTTTACATCTACCCAGCATAGGTACTGCTTCGGTAAGAAACTCTTGTGTATTGGCTGTGTCATGTAGCCAAAAATATACTTGATGAATCATTTTTTGTTTTGCCATTTCTTTAGCGATTGAGGTTATAGGTAAGACAGCGGTGGCACTTGCCACGCCGATTGTTTTAATAAATTGTCGTCTTGTCTTCATTTGATTTGGTTTTAGGCTTAAGGCTCAGAAGGTTTATTCTTACGGACAAATATCAGTTTGAACCGTGATTCTAAAGATAAATATTTAAATTACTTTTAAATAATAGGTGAGTATTTACCCTTCCGCTTCTATAATAAACCTCTTTTTAATATTAATGATCGCAGCATGAATTACAGAACTTTAGGTAAAACCAATTGGAAGATTTCTGAGATAGGTCTTGGTACCTGGCAAGTAGGAGGAGGCTGGGGTTCTGCCTTTGATCAGAAAGTGGCTGAGGAGATTCTTCATGCAGCGTTTGACCAAGGGGTGAATTTTGTGGATACGGCAGATGTATACGATGCAGGATTAAGTGAAGCTGCAGTAGGAGAAGCGGTAAGACAAAGGTCTGAGAAAATCTATGTGGCGACCAAATGTGGCAGAAGAATTCAACCACATATAGATGAAACGTACACCATAGATAGACTTCGTAGGCATGTAGAAGATAGCCTTCGGAATACAGGCCTAAACCGATTAGACCTTGTTCAATTGCATTGTCCGCCCACCTCTGTGTATAAACGGGATGAGGTTTTCAGTCTTTTTGGGAAATTAAAAGCGGAAGGTAAGATTGCTGCCATGGGTGTAAGTGTGGAAAAAGTGGAGGAAGCTAAATTGGCTATGGAATATGATATAGTTTCCACTGTCCAGGTGATTTTCAATATGTTTCGACAGAAGCCTGCAGAAGAGCTTTTGGGGCTTGCAGCATCTAAAAATATAGGATTAATTGTTCGTGTTCCTTTGGCAAGTGGATTACTTTCAGGGAAAATCTCTGAGGAAACCACATTTTCAAAGGATGATCACAGGTATTTTAATAGGGAAGGTAAAGCTTTTGATAAAGGGGAGACTTTCTCAGGAGTTCCTTTGGAAAAGGCTTTTCCTGCCGTAGAAGAGCTAAGAGAACTTTTTAAGGGAGATGGAGCCTTGGCTGCTTTGGCACTTCGTTGGATATTGATGTATAAAGAAGTGAGTGTGGTAATCCCAGGAGCATCAAAGTCCTCTCAGTTGGAAGCAAATGTAGCTGCTGGCCAGCTGCCACCCTTGACTAATGAACAGATGGTGGCTGTCAAGACTATTTATGATAAATACATCCGTGAGGAGGTTCATGCACAATGGTAAAGCAAAACAAACTATTAAATATGACTGGGATAAAAACAATCTCACTTGTTTTGATATTGTTATTCATCAGTACTTCTGTTGTCAATGCCCAAAACACTACAATTTCGGTAGAAGGTACTGGTGAAATTAGTGAAAAGCCGGATGTAGGATTTTTGAATATTACTGTTGAGACGAAAGATCCAAAGTTTGGAGGTGCCATCACCCAGCTCAATACGAAGACCGACAGTTTGTATGCTATACTTTCTGAGTTGGGGTTTGAAAAAGAAAAAATCAAAACCTCAGACTTCAATGTTCGGGAAAATTTTGTGTTTTCAAACGATACGCGTTCCAACGATGGATTTATTGGGGTTCAACGGATTGAAGCTGAATTTCCTTTTTCCAAAGAACAATTAGGAACCATAATTAATCGCTTTGCTGATGGAGGAACAAGTGCGCAGTTTGATTTTAGGTTTGATATCTCGGATGAGAAATTGAAGGAAATTAAAAAAGAGCTGATCAAAGAGGCTATTCAGGATGCTACATCTAAAGCTGAGCTAATTGCCCAAAACACAGGGAAAACTCTCGGAGAAATAGAAGAAATCACCTACTCAAAGGCTGACCGTTTACCTGGGGTAATGCTAAGAGGAACCTCTGTAGGGTACGGTTCGAGCCAAGGTCAATCAGCAGGCTTTGAAATAAAATCAATTGATCTGACAGATACCATTCTGATCAAGTGGAGGGTTAAATAAATATCCAAGTAGACATGACTCTTTTTGGATCAACATGAAAGGTGGTTTTAATTAGGTATCCGCTATATAATTCCAACCGGTATTTGTGGTTGACAAAACCAAAAAAAATCCCCCAAACTTTCGTCTGAGGGATTTATATATCTTGACTCTAGAATCTTATTTCTAAAATCGAATTAAGCGTCTTTCTTAGCCATTCTTGTTCTTTCACCTTCGTCCAAATAGATTTTTCTCATTCGGATAGACTTAGGAGTGATTTCTAGGTACTCATCTTTTTGGATGTATTCCATAGACTCTTCCAGAGAGAACTTCTTAGCTGGTACGATTCTCACGTTGTCATCAGAACCTGAAGCACGCATGTTGGTCAATTTCTTACCTTTCTGCACGTTCACCACGATATCGTTGTCACGGGAGTTTTCACCGATCACCTGGCCTGTGTAAAGATCATCTCCTGGATCTACGAAGAATGTTCCTCTATCCTGAAGTTTGTCGATAGCATATGCAGTACACTGTCCACCGTCCATAGAGATCAATGATCCGTTAGTTCTGCCTGGCATAGTGCCTTTGAAAGGTTCGTAAGCAGTGAATCTGTGGTTCATGATAGCTTCACCCTGAGTAGCAGTAAGCATGTTGTTTCTCAAACCAATCAAACCTCTTGAAGGAATGTTGAATTCCAAGTGCTGAAGATCTCCTTTTGGTTCCATGATTAACAATTCACCTTTACGCTGAGTTGCCAATTCAATCACTTTACCAGCAGTCTCCTGAGGTACATCTACTACCAAAGTTTCGATAGGCTCACATTTTACTCCATCGATTTCTTTGAAAATCACCTGAGGCTGTCCTACCTGAAGTTCGTAACCTTCTCTTCTCATCGTTTCGATCAAAACAGACAAGTGAAGAATACCACGTCCGTAAACCAAAAATTTATCCTCAGAGTCAGTTGGCTCCACACGAAGTGCCAAGTTTTTCTCAGTTTCTTTCATCAAACGATCTCTCAAGTGACGGGAAGTCACGAATTTTCCTTCTTTACCGAAGAAAGGAGAGTTGTTGATCGTGAAGAGCATGTTCATCGTAGGCTCATCGATAGAGATTCTTGGAAGAGCCTCTTGGTTGTCCACATCAGAGATAGTATCACCGATCTCGAAATCATCGATACCCGTTACGGCACAGATATCTCCTGCAAATGCTTCTTCCACACTGGCTTTACCAAGACCTTCAAACGTGTGAAGTTCTTTTACCTTCATTTTCTTCACAGATCCATCAGCTTTCATCAAGGCGATTTGCTGATTTACTTTGATCGTTCCTCTTTTGATTCTTCCGATTGCGATACGACCCACAAAGCTGGAGTAATCCAGAGAAGTGATCTGCATCTGAAGTGTACCTTCATCGATTTTCGGAGCAGGAATATGATCTACGATCGCATCCAACAAAGGAATAATAGAATCAGTTGGGTTTTTCCAATCAGGACCCATCCAGTTTTGCTTTGCAGAACCGTAAAGCGTCTGGAATTCCAATTGCTCTTCCGTAGCGTCCAAGTTGAACATCAATTCAAATACTGACTCCTGAACTTCGTCAGGGCGACAGTTTTCTTTATCTACCTTATTTACGACTACAATAGGAGTCAATCCTAGGTCTAGCGCTTTACCCAATACAAATCGAGTTTGCGGCATAGGACCTTCAAACGCATCCACTAAAAGAATTACGCCATCAGCCATTTTCAATACACGTTCTACTTCACCACCGAAATCGGCGTGACCAGGTGTATCGATAATGTTGATTTTAGTGTCTCTGTATCGAACCGATACGTTTTTGGAAAGGATGGTAATTCCTCTTTCACGCTCTAGGTCGTTGTTGTCAAGAATCAAGTCGTCAAACTGTTGATTCTCTCTAAAGATCTTAGATGCGTGGATGATTTTATCCACGAGTGTAGTTTTGCCGTGGTCAACGTGTGCGATGATCGCGATATTCCGAATATTCTGCATGGTTTGCCTGATTGAAGGCGCAAAAGTACAAATAATATTTTGGAGTAAGGTTATGGAATTATAAAATCTAAGGTTAAAAGTCTGAAATACCGTGAATTGAATAGTGATTTTGAAAATGTTGGACTTGTGGTGGTACTAGTGCAGAAATCAATTAGGATTCATAGATCGCCTGAAGTTTTCTGGTTTCAGCGATGGATCTATTGAGAACACGTGGGATTAAAAAGATACATATAAAGCATGCGGAAATAGCCAGAATTGATAGCCAAGTCAAAATACTTTGGGGGCTAAAATCAAAATTGTAGTATGGGTTTTCTAATCTGCGCATTCCAAATATGCTGATTTGTAACATAAGGTTGAAGAATGTAAATGAATGAATTGAACTTCTGTAGGATACATAGTTCTTCATTGATTTGTTAGCCTTCCAATACCTAGCGATGATGAAGAATACGGCTAGTATCGTAAAAGCTCCACTCCAAACTGGCATACCTACTTTCTCACCAAAAAAGAGGCTGTTAATACTTAGCCAATACAGGATAAATGCCACAGCTATAGGGTATATCAGTCTAGGACTGGTGAAAATCGACTTAAACTCTTCCCAAAAAAATCTTCGATAGCGTCTTTCTATGCTTTTGGTATAAGACTCAGCCAGATCAGAAAACCCAAAGATCCCAAATTCGCTGTGGACTTTGCGGAAGGCATCGTCTAGTGACAGTGTTGGGTTTTCCTCCAAAAGCACTTCTACCTTACAAGCCACATGATCCAAGATCTCATATTGCAAATCGATCTCAGGATAGCCTTTATAGGAAATCAGTTTTTTGAGTGTATCGATTTGGGAAGGGGAGAGTTTCAAGTTGTCCTAAGTTTTTTGGTTTGCGACACAACTTCTGAAAGTCCAGCGATAAATAGAAGTGAAAACAAAAATGTGATTAAGTAAATGGCGACAATAGGAGATAATCCAAGCCATAAAAATAAATCAAGTTTTAAAACAAACTGAGAAATGCAGATGGTTAGCCAAAGTGTATTTCCTGCAGCTACAACTTTTGAAGTTTTCAAGAATCCTCCCCAAAGCCCCATCAATGCTAAGCCTGCTGTAGTGCTAATGAAGATGGTTTTTAAATGCATTTCGGCTACTTCTGGGCTATATTCAAAAAAATTAATGATGATTACCCAAACTGCAAACAGTAAAATGCTTCTTAATAGCATTGATCCTTTTAGCATGTTTGAAGCGATAGTTTGTGCGAAGCCCAAGTGAGAAGCTACCAAAAGCCTCATTTGAAAATTAAAGGGATTAATCTCTTTTTGTGTACTTTCTAAAGCTTCTTTAAAAAGGATTCCTGTTTCCATTGCGTCTTCTACCTTTGACGCTATATGATCTACCAGTTCTGCTCTGATATCATCATAATAGATATTACCGCTGGAAAGAGAAGACTGAATTTGTGCGATTTGGGAAAGGGATAGTTTCATAAAGTAGTTCTTTGAGGAGATAAATTAGAGGCAATGGCCAATAAGCTAATCGCGTAAATGATACTTATTATGGCTACAGTGGCTGTTAGCCAAATAAATAGGGTATTTGAATAAATGTCACCCCGTGTTAATACACTTGGCATAGCATAAATCCACATAAATATTGTGTTTAATATCCCAACTCTTTTGATTATGGTAGCAGAAGAGATAGAGACCATTTTGTGACTTAGGCTAAAAGAAAGCGCATCTCTTTTCATAAAAAATACTCCTCCGGTAGTACAAATTATAAGCACTAGGAATATCAGTATTATTTCAGAAGCAGGTATGATCAAACTAGCTATTGTCAATACAACTAATCCAACAAAACCTATCAAGAAGCCTTTTAATCCATGCTTCCAAAACTTTAGGAAATCCATTTGGGCTACTCCTATCTGCTTCGAAACATTTTTCTCCAACTCCTTATCCATATTCTTTACCACCGACCAAGAAAAGGTGTGGTTGAGTTTAGCGATTGCGCGAGGAGATTCCAATTCAGGAGTATTCTCCAGTGTTGTGCAGTAATGATCAAAAATTTCGGCATAAACTTCTGTATAGCGGATGTGAAGACTTTTCAATCTTGTGTGAATCCATTCGAGTTCTTGAGATGTTAAATTTCTCATATCAGCGCGGTTTTAGATTTGATTTTGCAAGCTTCATAATAGGTGAGCATATGAGCTATAAAAGCGGCAAAGACCAAGAAAGCAGCGATAAGGAATAAGAAGCTTCCCATGGAATCAAGGAGTCCTACAAATGTCGGAATAGTAAAAATTACCATGTTCATTGTCAAAAACATCATGACAAATTGATTGACAGAATTTGGCAAATAAGATGATTGAAGTGTAGTGTGACTTTTTAGAAGTTTCCTTATATCACATACCTTTTTATAAGATTTGTACCAAAGCCACCCATTTAGTGAAAGCCCCGCCATAAAGGGAATGCCTAGTACTAAGATCTTGGAAATATTCCCTCCATTTAACCAGAAAAAGATGAAAATACTAAAAAGTAAAACTGTCCACATCGCTCTTGGCCAAGTGAAATAGCTTTTCAAAATTGACCATTGAAGACGATTAACCTCTTTTCCGGCATTTTCATAAAAGTCAAGTTGCAGGTTTTTGCAGTACTTAGGCGTGAACTTCTGCTCTAATTCAAATAATTGCTCTTCAAACTCCGCCTCTTCAAAACTCTCCAGATGACTCACATAGTGGTCATAAATTTCTATTAAAATCTCAGCTGAAGTCAGTTCTTTTGTTGCGATAGTCCTTTTTACTTGGTCTAGTTCCTGTTCTGATAGCTTTCTCATATCAGTGCGGATTTGGTTTTTAACCTCCAAGCTTCAAAAAGAGTCAAGGTATAGCCTGTATATAAAATGAAAAGACTGAAGCTAGCGACTAAGAAAAAAACACTGTCAAGGAAATTAGGAACATCTAGAATTTTTGGAACCAAAATCAGCAAGTTAAATGATGATGTCATTAATGAAAATTGAACCATGATGGTGCTTAAATAAGACGATTCAATTCTTTTTTGAGCATCGACAATTCTTTTAATCTCCCTTACTTTTTTATAGGATTTAATCCAGATCCATCCACTTAGGCACAACACAATCACTAATGGAATGACTAAGATTGATCCTTTGGTTTTTGCTTCGATAGTGCCCCAGAAGAAAATATATGCGCATAAAAATAAAATTGTTCCCAGCATTCTTGGCCAAGTGAAATAAGTCTTAAAAAGATTCCACTGAAGATGGAAGATCTCTTTTTTTGAAGCTTTTAAGAACTTTGCCTGGAGTGCATGGCAATACGAGTAGGTAAATTGTTGCTCCAACTCATACAATTGCTCTTCGAAATCCTGTACTTCATAACTCTGTAGGTGACTTAAATAGTGATCAAAGATCTCCATCAAAATCTCAGCTGAAGTTATTTCCTTATACGCAATCGCCTTTTTTATCTGATCTAGTTCTTTTTCAGTCAGTGTTCTCATATCAAATCGATTTAAAAAATCAAATGTTAAAACCTGGTTTAAGGTCTGGAGTCAGGATTCGCTGGAGGTTTTCCACGAAGCCTTGCAACTCGGACATTTTGCTGGTGACTTGCTTTTGGCCGTCTTTGGTCAAGCTATAATATTTTCTCACGCGGTTATCCACTTGCTGGATCTCGGTGCTAAGCAATCCCTCAGCCTCCAATTTGTGAAGGGCAGGGTAGAGTGCTCCTTCGGTGATTTTGATTTCCCCGGCAGTCAGTTCCTTGACCCGCTGGGTGATTTCATAGCCATACATCTTTTCGTTCTCCTCGAGTAGCTTGAGAATGATTGTTTGGAGTGAGCCTTTGATAAGATTATTGTTCGACATGAGTTTGCTGTATTACCTAGCTTGCTCAAATATATAAAAAAATTATATACATAAGATTCTGAGGTATTTGTTTTTTTTATTAAACTTTGGTAGAAATTAGAAGAGTGTGATTTTACTAGTTGAAAAAGAGACTGAAGACCGAAGACCGAAGACAGAAAACCGAAGCGGGCTTCTGTCTTCGGTCTTCGGTCTTCCAGCTTTTCTCACAAATCTCTTTCTTTCTCTCCCAATTTTCCAGACTTTTCCAGAATGGACTACCAGGAACTTATTGAGGAGGTATATAACGAGGTGCAATCAGAGAATCTAAAAGGCAAAGTCGCTGATTACATCCCGGAGATAGGCAATGTGGATCCCAATAAATTCGGGATAGCTTTGGTAGACCTCAAAGGCAATGTTTACGGCGTGGGAGATCATCAAGTACCATTCTCTATCCAGAGTATCAGCAAAGTGTTTACGCTGACAATGGTTTTTAATTTTTTCAATTCTAAGCTTTGGACCCGCGTGAATGTGGAGCCAAGTGGCGATCCGTTTAATTCCATTGCACAGCTTGAGTATGAAAAGGGCATCCCTAGAAATCCCTTTATCAATGCTGGAGCTTTGGTGATTACCGATGCCTTGTCTAGTAAATTTGAGAATCCCATAGACCAGATCACTGACTTTATCAATGAATTGGCTGGTGAAACTTGTGTGAAAGTAAATCCTGATGTTAAGAATTCAGAACTAAATCATGGAGAGCGGAATACGGCTTTGGCTTATTTTCTCAAATCTTTCAAGAATTTCAACAATCCCATAGATCAGGTGTTGGATGTATATTTTTCGCACTGTGCTATGGAGATGACTTGCGTAGACCTTGCCAAGTCTTTTTCTTTTCTTGCGAACGACGGCTACTCTATCTTTGCGGATCGACAAATTTTAACTGAGAGCCAATCCCGAAGAGTTAATGCGCTGATGCTTACCTGCGGTTTTTACGATGAAGCTGGCGAATTTGCTTTTAAGGTGGGATTGCCCGGCAAATCTGGGGTAGGAGGAGGCGTGGCGGCTGTGATGCCACACAAGTTTAGCATTGCCGTATGGAGTCCGGAATTGAATGAAAAGGGCAATTCGGTCAAATCGATCCGGGCTTTGGAGCTATTGACGGATAAATTGGCCTTCTCGCTGTTTTAGATCTCTACCTTCGCTACCTTACTATGTAGCTCGCTCATTAGCATCAGTGCAGCTGATCCATACCATTCTTTCAAGTTCATTTTCAGTACGCCAGCCTTTATGGCAGGATCAGTTGCTGTGAGTTCTTCAGCTTCTTCCAGGCTCTCCACAGCGAAGAAGAATAGGCCCCTCAATTCCTCATTTCCAAAGAAAGGACCAGCCATCACCATTTTTCCTTCTTTTGCCAAGCGGTTGATATTTGCCATATGACCAGTCTGAATATCTGTTCGCTGCTGCTCGGTATATTCCTCAAGGCGGTCACCTCGATATAGGAAGGCTATCACATATTTTCGCATTCCATACTCATCTGCATCAACTTCCGTGGCCAGTTCTTCATCATAGGCGTCGTTTTGAGCAAGGCTAAATTGAATAGAACAAATCAGCAGAAGGAGGGAAAGGAATAGCTTTTTCATGGTGAAATATGGTTTTGTGGGGATTTTATCAGCTTTTAAAAGTAGTGAAATTGTCTGTAAGATATTTTAACTAACTGATTAAGAAAAATTTAGAATTCATTTTAAGTTTAGTTTTAGTCATAGTGTATTTTTGATCAATTGTTCTTTTAATTATCGTTCTTAATCAATATGTTATGAAAAATCCACTACTAATTACTGTTCTTTTTTTAGTGTCATTTTCTGCTTTTTCACAACGCAATGTTTCCATAGAAATCACCGCAGGCGCGATTAGTTCTTTTTCCACCGCTACGAATTCTATAGATGGCAGCCAAGTGCCAATGGAATCGAACATTGGTGCGAATGCAGGTTTAAGTCTTTTATTTCCAATTTCAGAAAAATGGGATTTATATTCCGAATTTGGTTTTTATAGGAATGGGATGAGAAATGAGATTAAAAATCCAACAAATGATTTTTATCTTTTCCGCTCAATGGTTCCTCCTGCCTATACACCTTCCTTCTCTTTTGGTGGCAGATATACTTTCAACATTAAAAAGAGCGAGTTCTACTTGCAGCCTGGCTTGACGCTATCTACCAGCACATCTTTGGGGGCTATGAATGGTTTTGAGGGCTCAGGAGAGTCTAGACTTGAGCAAATCAACAAGATTGGTACGGCCATTAAAGTAGATGTGGGGAAAAAGTTTATGACGAAGAATGACAACTACTTCCTAGTTGGATTGAGATATCAGCAGGGGATTACCGGTTTGAATAACTATACAAATCCTTTGATTTCTAATACCGTTCAGATCGGGGAAGTTACTCAAGAAACGAAGGGCAGTTTCTTAGGTGTATTTATGGGCTTTGGTTTGAATACTGGTAATTGGAAAAAAGCTAACAAGAAGTAAAATCACGAGATGAGAACAGCTAGGGATTTCATCCAAGGTTATCGAGTCTTTCGATCTGGTCTTGCGGGGATCGTACGAATTCAGTTTGAGATCTACAGCTAAATAGTGAAGGTGAAAAGACAAAAGTATTTTCACCTTCACTATCCATTTCAGCTTTTTTTTGGAGCTGTAGGGGAAGAGCATTTTGATGTTTGCCAACCAAAATCAGTGCATCTCAAATTCACGATTTTCTTTGTGCAATTAACCTTGATTATAGACTGTCAAATCAAGTGAAAAAAGGAGCCTAATATTGCTGGTGAAACTACAGATTTCTAGTTTCGCTATAATAGATTAAGTCCTTGAAGTCTCATGATTTTTGCCTTCATGTCACTCCCCATGTTGGGACATGAGCGGGGCGAAATGAGCAAGGCTGTAAGGTTAGGGAGTTAGGGATTGATGTGAAATTTGTCAGTGGTGAAGAACATTTCAAGGACCAAAGGCACTGGAGTTAAGCTTGCTGATTTCAGCGTTTCTTTCTTCGACTTGCACCGGTGCTAGCTATTTTTTCTTTTCATTTATGATCCGATTTTCAATACCTGTGGGAGAAGGTGAGGAGTTAATTTCTTCATTGGTTTTTTATTTTTTAGGCAGGATTTACAACGGTTATCAGGGAAGTAAACACATGGATTTGTACCAATTTTAAGATGAAAAGCGGTGATTCATTTGCGGAATAATCTATTGTTGGAGGAAATCGGTTCAATTTTGAAAATTATCTATTTCCTTCAAAAATGCTGCTATGTATAGTAAGCTTTACTTTTTTGTTTTAATACTAACTTGTTGATTTAAAGTTTTTTAAGATGGGTTTAGTGAAGACGTAATTTGTCTTGGCTAAAAAGTTTAGTCTAAGCTAAATATTGAACGGTCGGCAATTTGGCGCTTAAGCGATGGGAGGTTGTTGGGAATTCAAATCCCTTGAGAAACGGTGAGTGGCAGACCCAGCTTTGGTTGTAACTTTTAATTCGAAACCTTAAGCAGTATTGGGGGAGATACTAAGTTTTGAGTGAGATTTTTGTAACCTTCGCATTTGTATTTCATCTCTCCTGTTATTTAATTCCAAAATGCAATCACAACCAATCAATAGAATTCTCTTATTGGATGACGATAGGATTCAGAAAATCTTATTTGAGAAAAGACTGCTCAAAATTGATCCGGGAATCAAAATTGTATACTTCGACACGCCAAGTAAGGCATTGGAATTTCTGAAATCTGAATCGGTAGATTTACTTATATCAGATTTGAATTTACCTGAGATGAGCGGATGGGAGTTTGTTCAGGAAGCATCTAATTATTGCCCAGATTCGAAGGTAGTTTTGCAATCTGGTTCAGTTGACAAATTGGAATTTGAGAGGGCAAGTTCGGATCCAAGAATCAGTGAAATATTCGAAAAGCCCCTAAGTGATTCAGACTTAAGAGCAATCCTTGGACTTTGAGGTATATTACACCCATCCTTTTGAATAATTTAATTAATTTCGAGCCATCAGAAAGAATGTATGACTGAAAAAGCAGCAGATCGAAAGCCCCTGCTTTCAAAGAAAATAGACAAGTTTTTTACAGGCCTGGCAGACGCTTGGAATTTCGTATTGCGATTTTTCAAAGTTGCTTTTGTCCCTCCTTATGAATTTAAAGAGGTTGTTCACCAATGCTATCGCATTGGAGTAGAGTCTTTACCGTTGATTTCCCTTACTGGCTTTATTGTGGGTATTGTATTCACTAATCAATCCCGACCTTCCTTATCAGAATTTGGAGCAACGTCTTGGTTGCCCTCTCTGATTTCAATAGCAGTAGTGCGTGCGATGGGTCCACTGGTGACTGCGTTGATAGCAGCAGGAAAGGTTGGTTCAAGCATAGGCGCTGAAATTGGTTCTATGAAAGTAACTGAACAAATTGATGCGATGGAGGTTTCGGCCACTAATCCATTCAACTTCTTAGTGGTGACCCGAGTGATAGCAACTACGCTGATGATTCCCCTTTTGGTGATGTACACCGATTTTGTTGCATTGATGGGTTCTTTTCTCAGTGTAAGTGCTAATGAAAAGGTGAGTATGCTTACTTTTTTTGTTCAAGTATTTGAATCCATTTCATTTCTAGATATCATTTCCTCAGTTCTTAAGTCCATTCTTTTTGGCTTTACCATAGGAATAGTAGGCTGCTACAAGGGCTATAATTCTACTAAAGGTACAGAAGGTGTAGGGCGAGCTGCAAATGCCGCTGTGGTAATGGCCATGTTCCTCATTTTTATTGAAGAGCTTTTGGTACTTCAAATCGTAAACGCCATTCGAGCATTTTAATCATGGAAGAAAAGGTTGTAGAAATTCGTGGTTTGGAAAAGTCATTTGGTGACTTGGACGTCCTGAAGGGGGTAGATCTGGACCTGTTCAAGGGCGAGAATTTGGTTGTGCTAGGTAAATCAGGTTCTGGTAAGTCTGTTTTGATAAAAATCATGGTTGGTCTTCTCAAGCAAGATGAAGGCACGATGAATGTTTTGGGAAAAGAGGTTTCGACGCTCAAGACAAAAGAGCTTAACGACCTTAGGTTGAGAATAGGATTTTCTTTTCAAAACTCTGCGCTTTACGATAGCATGACTGTTCGCGAAAACATGGAGTTTCCTTTGGTGAGAAATGTAAAGAATCTCACCAAGAAGGAGATCACTATGAAAATTGAATCTTTGCTGGATAGTGTAGGATTGCCACAAGCTATTAATCAGATGCCGTCTGAACTATCAGGAGGTCAAAAGAAGAGAATTGGGGTGGCGCGCACACTGATCCTAGAGCCTGAGATTATGCTCTATGATGAGCCTACGGCCGGTTTGGATCCGATCACTTGTGGAGAAATCAACAAGCTCATCGTACAGGTACGGGAAGAATATAATACCTCATCCATCACCATTACCCATGATCTAACTTGTGCAAAGGATACAGGTGACCGCATGGCAGTATTATTGGATGGACAGTTTGACGCGGTAGGTACATTTGATGAGGTTTTTCCTAAAGCAGATGACCCACGTATAAAATCATTTTACGATTATAATTTTATCAACTCATGAGAGGCGAAAATAAGAGATCAGTCATAGTTGGCATATTTGTCTTTTTAGGCATAGCAATTCTAGTGGCTGGAGTTCTGACACTGGGAGGTCAGCAGAAGAAATTTGTAAAATCCATACAGCTTAAGGCAGTTTTCGATGATATCGGAGGTCTTCAGACAGGGAATAACATCTGGTTTTCCGGTGTGAAAATCGGTACTGTTCGTAAAATCAATTTCTATGGAGATTCTCAGGTAGAAATTGAAATGAACGTAGAAGAAGAAGTGGTGGAATTTATCCGAAAGGATTCGAAAGCTACTATCAGCTCTGATGGATTGATTGGTAACAAGATCATCGTGATCTACGGAGGAACCACTTTGGCTCCGCCAGTAGAGGATGGTGATAGACTGGAGTCAGTGATGCCGCTAGACACTGACCAAATGATGGAAACGCTACAAGTCAACAATGAAAATCTGGTGGAAATCACCGGGAATCTCAAAAACCTGACAAGCAAACTCGCTGCTGGCGATGGAATGGTAGGAGCAGCATTGACCGACTCCTTAATGGCAGAAAGCTTCAGAGCGATAGTTAGAAATTTGGATCAAGCATCCATCAACAGTAATCGCATGATTGCTGAGTTGAATAAATTTACTTCGAAATTGAATCAGGAAGGAAATCTCTTTAATGATCTAGTGACTGATACTACAATGGCCAATGAGCTGAAGCAAACTATGGAAAGCTTCAAGCAAACTGCGGCTAATTCAGAGGAAATGACTCAGAAACTGAGCGCAATTACTGATAAGTTAAACGACCCTAATAATTCAATGGGAATGCTTTTAAATGATCCTGAATTCGCAGAAACCTTGAAAAGCACCTTGGAAAATACCGATTCAGCAACTTATAACTTGAACCGTGGCATGGAGGCCTTGGAATATACCTGGCCATTCAACAAAGGGTTTAAGAGAAAGGCAAAAGCTGAAGAAAAGGCAGATAACTAACAGAAATTAGTCTTTATCATTTTCATCGAGCCCGCGGGAAATCTTTTCGCGGGCTTCTTCTTTTTCCTCCCCATTTGCTTTGATCATTTCTGTGTCGTTTGTCGGTGTCAATACTGCCTTCAATGAGATAGGGAAGTGATCTGAACCTATTCCTTTTTGAACTTTTAGACTTGCCAAACCAAAGTGCTTACTTAAGAAAATATGATCCAACGGCCATCTGAAGAGAGGGACTTTTGCATGAAAGGTGTTGAATAAGCCTCTTCCACGACGTGGGTCAGCCATCTCTGAGTTTTTCAAAAACAACTCAGTGGTATAACTCCAAGCCACATCATTCAGGTCACCAATGACCAATGAAGGCTTTGGATTCTCCTTGGATTTTTTTCCTACCATCAATATTTCGGCATCCCGCTCCGTGCTTTTATCATTTTCCCCAGGGACTGGAGGGGTAGGATGAATCGCATAAATGGTAATTATTTTCCCATTCCGGAGCTTTAAGTCTATTTCCAAAGATGGGATTTCCTCGTCAATGAGGTAATTTATTTCCTGCTTTACGATTTCCATTCGTGTGTAAAGTAGCAATCCGTAGGTATTGTCCAGTGGAATTTTAATCTGAGTCGGATAATCGTTTTCTATTTCCGAAAGACCATTTTCCCAAGCTTTATCTGTCTCTACAAAGAATATCAAATCTGGGTTTACTGAATTGACTAGTGCGACAGCTTTCTCGTAGTGTTTGTTGTATTGATAGACATTTCCCACCAAAAGGCTGATGCCTGCCTGTTCATTATAGGATACCGTTTCGATCATTTTTTTTCCAAAAGGACTGAAAGGCCAGACTTTGGTACTCAGGTAGATAGCTGAAATCCCCAAAGCGGCAATCCAGATAAAAGCCTCAAGTGAAACTGACCATCCAAGTAAACTGATCCAACATACCGTCAATCCAATGATAATGACCAATTTCTGCAGTCTCGGATAGTCGAAAATCCGTACCCACCAGTAATCCAACTTAACTAAGGGAAAAAATGTAGCGAATATAAAAAAGGCACTGAATACTTGAAGGATGAGGTAACCCATGTAAAAATTTGATTTTCTTAAGTTAAATTAAAGATGAATAATCGGCCTGCAAAATGGGAAAACTTTATTTCAAATGTAAAGTATGGAATCCTAAGCAGGAATTTTGAGTTAGTTAAGTGAATCTATTTTTAACCTTAGCCCATAGCAAACATGAGTCAAGACCCATTCCAGATTAAAACTACATTGAAAACTTCAAAAGGAGATCATACATTTTGGAGTTTAGAAAAATTAGAAGCAAGCGGTCATCCGGTAAAGCATTTACCTTTTTCAATCCGGATTTTATTGGAAAATGCGCTGAGGAATTTTGATGATTTTGCGATTACTAAGGAGCATCTTGAAACTTTGATGAATTGGTCGCCGCAACCCTCCGATAAAGATGTCCCATTTAAACCTGCTCGAGTTCTGATGCAGGATTTTACAGGAGTTCCGGCGGTAGTGGATATAGCATCCTTACGTTCGGAAGCACATCGAAAAGGTAAAGATGCAAGTAAAATTAATCCATTGATTCCTGTTGATCTTGTCATAGATCACTCGGTGCAGGTGGATTATTTTGGGACTAATTACAGTTATCAAAAGAATGTAGAAAAGGAATACGAAAGGAATTCTGAGCGCTACAAATTTCTTAAATGGGCACAAAAGACCTTTAACAACTTTTCAGTGGTTCCTCCGGGAATGGGGATTTGCCACCAAGTAAACTTGGAATATTTAGCTCAGGGAGTAATTGAGCGAGATGGAATGGTTTTTCCAGATACGCTGGTCGGGACTGATTCCCACACACCTATGGTGAATGGAATCGGAGTAGTAGGCTGGGGAGTAGGAGGGATTGAAGCGGAAGCGGCTATTCTAGGTCAGCCCATTTACTTTATTATGCCTGAAGTAGTCGGCCTGAAGTTGACAGGTAATTTACCGGCAGGTACCACGGCTACGGATATGGTTTTGACCATTACCGAGTTACTTAGAAGAAACAGCGTAGTGGGTAAGTTTGTTGAGGTATTTGGGCCAGGTTTGGATAATCTTTCCGTCCCTGATCGCGCAACGATATCCAATATGTCTCCTGAGTTTGGCTGTACTGTGACTTACTTCCCGATTGATGATCGTACGTTGGATTATATGGGAAAAACCAATCGCTCAGCTGATCAGATCAAATTGGTGGAGGATTATTGCAAGGCCAACATGCTTTGGAGAAAAGACGAGGATCTGATCAATTACAGTTCTGTGGTGGAATTGGATTTGGGAACCGTTGAAGCTACTGTTTCCGGCCCAAAACGTCCACAGGATAAGATTTTGGTGAGAGATTTCAAACCGAAATTCGGTGAGCTATTGGAGTCAGTTCATGGTCGTCAATACATTCCTATCGATAAGCGGGAAGAAGTATCCCGCTTCCTTGAAGAAGGAGGAGGACAAACAGAAGATCAATCGGGAGTAGAGGCACCTGCAGAGACTGAGATCAAAACCAAGATTAAAAATGGTCTTAAGACTGTTTCAGTTAATCTACATAACGAGAAATTCGAATTGTATGATGGCTCTATCGTCATCGCCGCCATTACTTCCTGTACCAATACTTCCAATCCTTCCGTAATGCTTGGAGCTGGATTGGTGGCCAGAAAAGCGCGGGAATTGGGATTGGATGTGAAGCCTTGGGTCAAAACTTCCTTGGCTCCAGGATCGAAGGTGGTGACCGATTACTTGGAGAAATCTGAGTTGCTCGAAGACTTAGAGGCGCTAAAATTCCATACCGTGGGTTATGGCTGTACTTCTTGTATTGGTAACTCAGGACCGCTTCCGAGGCACATTGCGAAGGCAGTGGAGGATAATGATCTAGTCGTGGCTTCTGTGCTTTCTGGAAATAGAAATTTTGAAGCCAGGGTGCACCCTCAGGTGAAAATGAATTACCTCATGTCGCCAATGCTGGTGGTAGTTTATGCCATTGCAGGTCGTGTGGACGTGGATTTATATAATGAGCCGATTGGCTACGATCCGAATTTGGAACCTGTATTTATGAAGGATATCTGGCCAACTAATGAGGAAATAGCTGAAGTTGCTAGAAAAGTTCTTACCCCAGATGATTATGAGAAAAGTTACGGAGAAATCTTCGAGGGAAATGATATCTGGAAAGAGTTACAGGCTGGCGAAGGAGAAATCTATCCTTGGGATGATAGCAGTACTTACATCAAGGAAGCGCCATTCTTTAAGGGGATTTCTGTAGATGTGCCAGAGGCAAAAGATATAGTAAATGCACGGGTGCTCTTGAAATTGGGTGATTCGATTACGACTGATCATATTTCTCCAGCAGGATCTTTCAGACCTGATACCCCTGCGGGTAAATACCTGAACGGAAGAGGAGTGGAGCGACCGGACTTCAATTCCTATGGTTCGCGGAGAGGAAATGATGAGGTGATGGTTCGAGGAACTTTCGCCAATGTGCGAATCAAAAATCAATTGAGTACTCAAGAAGGCGGGTTTACTACTTATGTTCCTTCCGGGGAAGAAATGAGTGTATTCGAAGCTTCCGAGAAATATCAGGCAGCTTGCGTGCCTCTGGTAGTCTTGGCTGGAAAAGAATACGGATCAGGATCTTCACGAGACTGGGCTGCAAAGGGAACCAACTTACTTGGCATAAAAGCCGTAATTGCTGAAAGCTACGAACGTATTCACCGAAGTAATTTGGTAGGAATGGGGGTATTGCCATTGCAGTTCTTGCCGGGAGAAAATGCTGAGAGCTTAGGCTTAACTGGTAAGGAAGAGTTCAGTATCCTTGGAATTGAGTCAGGATTGACCCCTTCTCAGAAATTCGAAGTCATTGTCAAATCAGAATCTCAGGAGAAGAAAATTCAAGTACAGTCAAGATTGGATTCTGAAGTAGAGATTGCTTACTACAAGCACGGAGGAATTCTGAATTATGTATTGAGGGATTTCTTGAAGGAATAGGGTTGGCGGATGACCGATGCACGCATCTGCTAATTTTGACCTGTGCTTTAATTAGTTTTGGCTCTTTTGAAATGACAAAACCCGTCAGAATTGGCGGGTTTTGTTGGTTATATAACTCTATTATTGAGTACGTAAGATTCCCCATAGAATTACCAGAATCAGCGAGGCGACGGTAAGAATTGTTAACGCAATTGACTCAAGTTTCCTTGATTGCTCCCGTTGTTTAACTACTCATCTTCTCAGTTCGTATTGATTTAATTTTTCGTTTTTCTTCATTTAATCTTACTGAAAGACTAATCCAGCTTAAACCGTATCGGAATATATAGCCAGGCATCAATAGTATTTCCATGAAGATTTGATGCAGGAATTACTTCCCCCTCATATTTACTGGCTGCTTGAAGTGCTTCTCGAGCCAAAGGTTCGCTTACATTTTCTGGATTGGCTAATTCGAATTCACCATGCTCACCAAATTCATTTACATACATAGCAAGTATGGCGGTTCCTTCTGCTCTTATCCTCCGGGAAGATGCAGGATATTTTAAGTTTTGCATCAGAATATCACTCCAAAGATCTTGATTTAGTATAGGCATTGGCTCAAACACATTTTCATCTGCAAGTTCCATTTTTTCACTTCCTGGCTTTCTGATTTCGTATTTTTTCTCACCTTGAAAAAGTACTTCTCCTATCTGGTTGCCCTCTTCAAAATAAGCAGCATGGTAAAAACCATTGTTTCGATTCTTGATTTTCTTGGAAGTCAATTTCCCATTCGAATCATAATTTTCGGTGCTTTCCTCAGGAAAATTACCTTCTTGATTGTGACCATTTCGGACGACTCTAACTAGCTGATTTTTCAGAGTGAAAATCCGCTCTATAGATGTACTGTCGGTTAGATTGACGATGATTCCTTTGTAGAAATAATTGATGCTATCGTCATCAGCAATTGGGTAGAAATGCTCATTTAATCGTACGATTTGTTTTTCCTGAGCCTGGGATTGATTGAAGCTGAATGCCAAAGCAACAATCAGAAATACCGAAACCTTGATGAATAACTTACTTTTCATTTGTCATGACTAATAGTAAAGTTTAATTATAGTCAAACAAATCTGAAATTGAAAACCATTTGAACTAAAGCCTATGCCTCACTTTAATTCAAATCCCTTTCATCCCTCAAGATAAACCTTATTTTTGTGACTCATTCCTATCAAACAAACCAATGAACGCAATTAATCCAACCACCACGCCAGCTTGGGCAAGATTAAAACAACTTGCTGAAGAACATAAAGACATGACCATTCTATCTCAATTCGATGAGCCGGAGCGCTTTGATAGATTGAGTATTTCGCTGGAAGATATTCTGGTTGATTTTTCTAAAAACAGGTTGAATCAGGATATTCTCGATGCACTTTATGATTTGGCACGTGAGTGCAAGCTGCATGTGGCGATTGAAGATATGTTTACCGGAAATCCAATCAATGTAACGGAAGGAAGAGCTGTTTTGCATACCGCTCTAAGAAACCCTGCAAATGAGAATGTGTTTCTGGATGGACATAATATCATGGAAGATATCTCAGCTGTCTTGAAAAAGATGAAGACTTTAGCTGACAAAATCCAGAACAAACAATGGTTAGGCTATACTGGCAAGCCGATCAAGTCGCTGGTGAATATCGGCATTGGTGGTTCTGACCTTGGTCCAGTGATGGTCACTGAGGCATTGAAGCCCTATCAAAATCTAGATATCGAATGTCACTTTGTATCCAATGTAGATGGAACACATATCGCAGAAACGCTTAAGAATGTAGATCCAGAGACTACGCTATTCTTTATCGCTTCCAAGACCTTCACCACACAGGAAACCATGACCAATGCGCATTCTGCACGTGATTGGTTTTTGGAACATGCGAAGGATGAATCTGCTGTAGCTAAGCATTTCGTAGCACTTTCCACCAATGCCAAGTCCGTGGAGGCATTTGGAATTGATACTGCGAACATGTTCGAATTCTGGGACTGGGTAGGAGGAAGATATTCACTTTGGTCTGCTATCGGTCTGCCGATTGCATGTACCATCGGTTTCGATAATTTTGAGAAATTACTTGCGGGTGCGCATGCTATGGATAAGCATTTCCGTCATTCTCAGTTTGATAGAAATATCCCGGTTGTCCTGGCGTTGATAGGCATCTGGAATACGAATTTCCTTGGTGCGAGCTCTGAAGCTATTTTGCCTTACGATCAATACATGCATCGTTTTGCTGCCTATTTCCAGCAAGGAAATATGGAGAGTAATGGTAAATACGTAAGTCGCTCTGGTCAAAAAGTGAATTATACTACTGGTCCAATTATCTGGGGAGAACCGGGGACTAACGGTCAGCATGCTTTTTATCAGTTGATCCATCAGGGTACGCACTTGATTCCTTGTGATTTCATCGCTCCGGCGATTTCTCATAATCCTATCGGAGATCATCATCAGAAGTTACTATCCAATTTCTTTGCTCAGACAGAAGCCTTGATGAACGGAAAGTCTTTGGAAGATGTGAAAACTGAAATGAAAGCAGCAGGCAAGTCAGATGAGCAGATAAGTGAAATCGCGCCGCACAGAGTGTTTGAAGGAAACAGACCTACGAATTCTATTTTGGTAAAGGAAATTACTCCTTACACCCTCGGTACCTTGATCGCGATGTATGAGCATAAAATCTTCGTTCAAGGTGTCGTTTGGGATATTTTCAGCTTTGACCAGTGGGGAGTTGAGCTAGGCAAAGTGCTAGCATCTGGAATTCTTCCTGAGCTAAAAGGAGATGAAGAAGTGACCGCACACGATGGCTCCACCAATGGCTTGATCAATGCTTATAAAAAAATGAGAAAGTAAAAAAATCATGGTATGTGTCCTGGCAGACCACTAGATATTTCAAATGTCGGTCTGTTAAACCTGCCTATCTTCAAGGCATGCACAGACAGATGCAGATGAATGAAATCAAAATCCCGATTCTGAGAGGAGTCGGGATTTTTTGCTAGGTATTCTTATATCTTAGCAATCGTAAAAGCTCTACAGAGAAAAAAAACCAATATCCAAGAAATCCCAGCTAGAAAATGAAGCAATTATTCTCCAATCTCCTTTTCAAAGTTTTTATCGCTATCGTATTGGGCATTCTCTTTGGTCTCTATTTACCCGAGTCAATCAACAGAATTTTCGCGACCTTCAATGCTTTTTTTGGGCAATTCCTAAATTTTGCCATCCCATTGATTATTCTGGGTTTGATCATGCCGGCGATCTCTGACTTGGGTAAAGGAGCAGGAAGACTTTTACTGATTACTGCTGCAATCGCCTATGGATCTACGCTCTTTTCTGGGTTCATGAGTTACTTTACTTCCTCTACGATTTTCCCTTCCTTGCTGGCCTCTCACGTAAATGACGCTGCAGAAATTGCTGAAGGAGGCAAAGACCTGGAGCCGTATTTCAGTATTACAATTCCCGCAATGATCGATGTGATGTCTGCTTTGGTTTTGGCGTTTGTGATTGGTTTGGGCCTTTCTTATCAAGAGAATTCCACATTGAAAAAGGTGGTGAAGGACTTCGAAACCATCATTATGCAGGTGATCGAGAACGTGATAATACCGCTATTACCCATTTTCATCTTGGGAATTTTCGCAAATATGGCTTTCAGCGGACAGGTCTATTCCATCTTATCTGTATTCCTGAATATCATCGGAGTGATTTTCGCGATGCATATTTTCCTGCTGATCCTTCAATATGTGATTACAGGAGCGATCGTGAAAAAGAACCCATTGAAGTTGTTGGGAAATATGATGCCTGCTTATTTTACGGCTTTGGGAACCCAATCCTCTGCAGCTACGATTCCTGTGACATTGGAGCAAGCCGAGAAAAATGGCGTGTCACCTAAGATCGCAGGGTTTGTTATTCCACTTTGTGCGACAATTCACCTTTCTGGAAGTATCATGAAAATCACTGCCTGTGCGATGGCATTGATGATATTGGAAGGAGTTCCATTTGATTTTGGAATGTTCGCTGGATTTATTTTTATGCTGGGAATAGCGATGGTCGCAGCTCCAGGAGTTCCCGGAGGAGCGATTATGGCAGCAATTGCGATACTTCAGTCTATGCTTGGATTCAGTGAAGAAATGATCGGTTTGATGATCGCTCTTTACATTGCGATGGACAGCTTTGGGACTGCCTGTAATGTAACAGGTGATGGAGCAATTGCCTTGGTGGTGGATAAAATCACGAAGGAGGATAAGGGAATTTATTCGTCACAGTAATTGGGGTAATTATCGAAAGCTAAGCGTTTATCTGGTGACAGTTTTTGTGTATCCATCGAGTAAGGTGCGCACCAAAGCCTTATTGATGTTTCCATTCACCCGCATCACTTAATATTTCCCAAGGCGAAGTTCTTTTTTAGTTAGTTTTCAAAATTGCTTCATCAGAATAGCGTAGAAAGCAAGTGTCCTGTGAAAGCGACATCATTTGTTTCTAAGATTACAATTCTAAAATCACCCCATATAGAGGTGAAATGTCCACTTTCTTTAAGAGGTACACTTGTACTTATGAAAATGTCGATTCGTTTGAAATGACCTTTATAGCCTCTTAAAGAAGGATTTTGCTCGTTACAATTCATGATTTTGAAGATTGGTCTTTTACTTGATTTACTAGCTAGTGTAGTAGAACCCTTTACATTTTTCACCAAAAAATAGAAATCATGAGCACGTCTAAATCAATGACAACTTATTCTCAAGTACTGAATATACTTCCAGAAAGAGGTTACGGTAAAGAACTTAATATACAGCGGGCGGGAGCTAGTTTTGATGAGTCTGAGAAACTCTTTCAGCCTGAGCAACTCAAAATTGTCAAAACCTATCGCTTCGAAGGAGAGTCTGACCCTGCCGATATGGCCGTGATCTATCTTCTTCATAGTGAATCTGGAGAAAAGGGTTTTATCCTAAATGCTTATGGGACTTATTCTGATGAAGACAATCAGTATTATGACGAGTTTATCAAGCGAGTGCCTGTTGAGGAAATAGATGATATTGACTCTTTTTCATTCTAAGAAGGTCAACATCATACCAAGAGTAAAGAGAATGTACGTTTCAACTGAAAACCAAAAATCAAACTACCATGTCACCATTAACTATTGCCCAAGGCACCTTAAATACTCTTTTCTTTTTAGGTAAAAAGAAAGAAGATGATGTAGATAAGGGCACTACCAGAAAAACTCCTGGACAATCTGGAGGCGCCAGACCTCCAAAAAAGGAAGATTTCAATGAAATAGAGCGTCAAAATGACCGTGAGAAAGATGTGCAGGAAGAAACTGTGGATAATGAGGAAAGGGATAAAAATAAGAAATGAGATTTAGCCAATTCTGAACATTTTAACGAAAACGAATAAGCCAAACTACCTCATTAACAGGCCGTTAGTACTGTGTTTTAGTCAGGCTCTTGATTTGATGGACTGCTATCTTTTAGGATAGCTTCCAGCTTCTCTGCCCTTTTTTTATCTCCCGCCCATTCATATAAATCGGATGCTTTTTCTCCTGCTTTTTCCACAAATCCTGTTTTATCTATTTTGGACAGCCATGCGATAAACTTCCTCATGAATTTGATATATGGAGCAAGCAGCAAGGAAGCTAGGGCAATTAGTAGCCATCCCACTGGAATAAATGGGACCATAAGGCAAACTAGCCCTAGTATAAAAGTTAGTGCAGAAATACCTGGGATGATGAATTTTTTCACTTGGTGAAAATACGATTTCAAATCGTAAAGGGAGGGTTTTAGCTAGAAAGACTTCATTCCGAAGTCAAGTTAGCCTTTTAGCCTTGCTCTAATCCTTTGATTTCCTTGAGAACCTCTTCTGCCTCGGCTTGCTTTCGGTCACTTTCAGTTCTATTGACCGTCGAGAGTTTGTAGGCTTCAGTTTGAAGTTTTTGATACTTTTCGTAGAGCAATTCGATTTTTGATTTCTTTTTGAATATTCCGAACATGAGTTAGCTATTTTTATTTGATACTTGACAATCCACCATCAAGATTAAGAATTTGACCTGTCATCCATGAAGATTGATCGGATAGAAGGAATGCAGCCATTGCCGCAATATCCTCAGGAGTACCTATCTTTTTGAGTGGATGACGCTGTGCATTTGCTTCTTTTTTCTCATCAGTACCTAGAAGCTTACTTGCCAAGGGCGTGTCTGTAATGGATGGCGCGATGCAATTTACCCGAATTTGTGGAGCCCATTCTGCGGCTAGCGAACGGGTCAATCCCTCTATCGCGCCCTTGGATGCTGCTACTTGGCTATGGAAGTTGAATCCCACCTTCACCGCGACCGTCGAGAAAAATACTACTGACGCATTTTCAGAAGTTTTTAATCGAGGAGCAATTGCTTGTAAGACTTTGATAGCTCCGACCACCTGAAGTGAAAAATCTGCTTGAAAATCCTCGGGTTTGATTCGGGCAAATGGTTTTAGATTAATGCTTCCCGGACAATAGGCAATTCCATCCAATTGATCTGGAAGAAAGCTCAAATCTAGCACTTCATCCATCACGTTTAGATGATTGTACGTAATATTTTTACGTGCTTCTTCCACTGCATACTCATAATAAGTTGCAAATACCTTGTGACCCTCTTCTACTAGTTTATTAGCTAAAGACTTCCCGATTCCTGAAGATCCGCCTACGATTAAATAATTTTTCAAGAGGTGTTACTTTTAAGATTGATGGTATGTTCTGTCAGAGAGTTAAACTTGGTAACTAGCCGTTTGTTTGGAGTATCTATTGTGAAACTGGTCTGTAGGATTTTTCTAACTGCATTTTTCAAAATTGAACTGATGAGACGTTTTTAGAATAGTTGAGCTAATCGATATATATAGCGGATAAACATGTACTTTTGCACCCGCAAATAAAACGTCTCATGAAGCGAATAAACGAATACAAAAAACTCTTTGGAGTAGAAAAGGAAATTGACCTAGCCATTTTGAAAAAGAGTTACCGCGATTTGGTGAAGCAGTGGCATCCTGACAAATATCAAGATGGAGATGCCATGAAAGAGGAGGCAGAGGTGCAAAGCCGTCGCGTAATTGATGGCTACCATTTTTTAGTAAGCATAGCGCCAGAAACCAGAGAAGCGAATCTTGCAGCTTATACTGAGACGATCAATGAAGGTATTGCAGATTATCATCACAAGGGATTAGTGCTTGAGATCACTTTTGTAGATGGGTCGACGTACGAATACTTTGGTGTGACGCCTCCGATCTATCAAAAAATGATTAACAGTGATAAGATTAACCGCTTTGCAAAGCGGGCGATTTACCCGAATTACGTGTATAGAAAGACCAAGCGAAGCGTAGAGCAGGATTAACCTACCCCTCAGGTTAACTGCTTTTTCTACGCCAGGTGATGATTTCTTCTTGTTTTAGTGCAAACTCTGAGTGCGATAGCTAGCTTTTGTAATCACGCAGTGCTTTTGTAAGAATACTACTAACCAAGGATGTCCCATCAATGTAAGTTAGTGGGATGCTATTTAAAGAATTTAATATGCTTGCTTCTACCTATCGTCGTTCTATATACATTACAGCCGAGTCTTCTACGTATTTTGCAGGATTGAAGCTTGAGTAAAATTTATTTCTTAGGTTATTTAGCGGGCTGTTCATTGCGATTATCTTGGAGGTAAATTCGACTGGGAATTTACCAGGGTCAGAATAGTTTTTCAAAAGAGTGTCGTATTGATCAATATTTGCCAACATCCGTGTGGTGAGTTGGCCAAATCTGAGGCGTAAAGATTGCACCTTGTACATGTACGTTTCGACCTGACCAAGCCATTTCCCTTTGGTGTCGGGCGATTTGTCTAAGTAGGAGATCTTATCAGCAATAGATTTTCGGCATTCATTCTTGAACTGCTCCCTTTCGGAATCAAGTGTGGCTCTTAGATATCTACTTTCAAAACGCTGATGATCAATAGCGAAGTAGGTCATTTGCTCAGTGAGCAAAAGTGAGTTTTCCTTTTGCAGTTGCTCCAGCTCTTGATTAATTAGGTTCCATTCGTGATCTATGATTGATTTTTGTTGCTCAAACTGACTTGAGATACTCAATATTCTAAGCATATCGGGCGTCTTATCATATAGATCTTTTTCCTTTTTCCCAAGTGTTCCTATGAGGCTAGTAACCCCAGAAATAGCGGTGTTTACCATGGTGCCATATAAAGGCACAGTAGAAGATGCAGTGGAAATCAATGAAAGAGAATTTTGAAGTAATCCAGACATTGGGTCTGACTTACCATCTTTCTCATACCATTTGTCAAAGTCAGTTTTCCAAGTTGTAAACGATTTGTATTGCTGGATTTTGCCTATGCTGCCCAATTGATCGAAAAATGATTGAGAACTGAGGAATAATTCCAGAGGCTGAATGTCTCGTTGAATGCTGAGTAATTCTGTGAAAGCAAGCTGTCCGTTAAGATTTATCTTGGTTTTTGGAGCTTCTTCCAAGATTTTCAATCGCGTATCAAGGGCAATTTGTAGTTTTTCCATATCCTCAATCTTTTCCTTATCCGAAGCTGTTTTGTTATCAGTTGCTGCTAGCTTTTCAGTAAGTCTATTGACTATTTCCTCGTTGTTTTTCAGCTTTTCATTCAGTTCCTTGAGTTGATTATCGCGGTCTGTTTTGATTTGTTCGGTTATTTCAGTTTGAGCTTGCGCAAAAGCAGCTAATATCAGGAATAGGAAGAGAAATAGAGGTGTTTTCATGTTTTTCTCAGGAGTGGAGAAGAAAAGGCTGTTGATAGTTTTTTGCAAATTTCTCTTAGCTAAATCTAAGCCAATTTAGAAGCTGGAGATCAGAGGAATAACCCCACGATGGGAATTCTTTTTCAAAATGAATTTTAGTTATTTATGGGAGGTATAGTGGAAGGGACTTCCATGCAATTAAAAATAAATCACCTCCTTAATTACTTGTGTATCTCTGTAAAAAACACATCACTAATTCGATGGGGTTGAGTTTGAATTAAATCAATTTCAACAAGGCGAAAATAATCCCTACAATACCTCCGACCACCGCGCCATTGAGACGAATGTACTGTAGATCGCTTCCAACTTTCTCCTCAATCTGAGCGACTAACTCCTCGTTGTCCAGCTTACTGAGGCTATTTCTAACCATATTACCAATTTCTCCATGAAACTGGGTGATTAGCTGTGAGATCGTTTCCTTGATCCAACGATTGATTTTTCCTTGAACTTCAGGGTCAGTTTCCAGCTCATCAATCATCTTGTTTAATTTAGAAATCAGAAACAGCATCACTGGAGTTTGGTCAGTTTCAAGTTGCTGGCGAATGCTGTTCTTGAAGCCAGTCAATAAGTTTAGGATGACCTTTTCTGCATCCGAATGCTGGGTGAATCCTTGTACGAACTGATCGATCATTTTTCGGCTGTCGGTATCTCCTGAGGCTACATGCTGCGCAAAACCCAATAGCCATTTGTCAAATCGAACCCGAATTGGGTGGTTAGGATTTGACTTGGCTTCGGTTAAGAATTCCTCTGCATTTCGGAGTAAATCCTCAGCAAGTACATTCAGGTCGATTCCTCCGATGGATTTTGCCAATGAAATAGTGAGGCCTTTCACTAGGCTTTTGTGTGCATACTCAGAAGCAGCCAATTCCAATTTTTCCAGTAAAAGTTTGCGGGTGTCAGGACTATAAATTGCTGTGGAACTGGCGTCAATCATCAGCTCCCAAAGCTGGTGATGATCTCCATTTTCTATTGATTTCTCCAGCCATTCCGCGAGAGTAGTGGCTAGATCCAGCTCATTGATTTGTTCGTTGAGCATTACTTTAAGTGTAGAGGCCATTTTCGGATTATCTACTTCTTCAGCCAGCTTCAGCACGATTTTCTTAGCCACTCCAATAGTTTTTTGCTGGTTGTCAGGCTTTTTCAGAAAAGAAATAAAAGCCTGGGCTGGATTCATTTCGCTCATTTTCTCTGAAATGACAGTTGGGGAAAGCCATTGATTGGTGACCAAATCAACTATGCCTTCGGTCAGCTTTCCTCTACTCTTCGCAATAATGTTTGTGTGCTTTCGAAAATAGGGGATTGGGATCTCGCGGAACAACGCACTTACGGCAAACCAATCTGCAAATCCACCGATAGCTGCAGCCTCAAATCCTGCTAATACAACATTCCAGGCCTGATGCTGCAAAAAACCAACACGAAACATCACTTCGAAAAACACCAAGCCGATCAGGGCGATGGCTAAAGAGATAGTTCCTATTCTGTTTTTCATAGTGCAGTTTGATACAGGTGGCAATGCAATATAGGAATCAACTATAATTTAATTCTTGCTTCTATAATCTAAGCTGGAATTTTTGTACAATTGAAAATAGGGGATTGCTCTCTGGCAAATTCACTAGGTGTGGCTGTATTATAGTATAAAAAAACAGGTTAAACTTAGTGTTAGTAGAACTAACCCAACGTCTAACCTGTGAGGATGAGGAAATAAAAATGCAGTTTCAGCAGCATTGAGAGGTTACTCTTAGACTTACATGAAAACTGCATTTTCAAAGAATTATTGAGCTAGTCGCTCTTCGATGCTGGCTTTCATAAAGCTTACTTCGCCTGTTTCCACGTCATAATAACTGCCGATCATGCCTATTTCGCCACTTTCATAAAGTTCTTTTAGGACAGGACTTTGTTTAATGATCATGTCCATAATGCAAATTACATTTTGCTTTTCCACAGCATCAATAAATGCCGGGGACATCTGATCTGTGTCTGGCATCTCATTTTTGACGTCATCAATAGCTGGTTTTACTTTTTCCAGCAAGCCTGTCAGATTACCTATTTGTACTCCTGCGCAAGCACCTTTAATTGCTCCGCATTTGCTGTGACCAAGTACAACGATCAATTTTGATCCAGCTAGTTTGCACGCAAATTCCATGCTCCCTAAGATGTCTTCGTTTATAATATTTCCAGCAATTCTAATACTGAAAATATCACCTAAGCCTTGATCAAAAATCAATTCGGCGGAGGTTCTACTGTCTATACAGCTCAAAACCACGGCAAATGGAAATTGCCCATCTTTGGTCTCATTTACCTGCTCAAGTAGATTTCTGTTGATTTTCAAGTTGTTGACAAATCTTTGGTTGCCTTCTTTTAATATCTCCAAGGCCTTAGCTGGAGTAATAGTCGCTTGTGTTTCTGCTGTATGTGCTCTCATTTTTCTAGTGTTAAGTGAGGGGAATAAATTAGTGGTTCAACAATTCGCTGAATTTTTCTTCTGATAATACACTCTTTTCCATATAGACTTTATTGCTCGTGACTATGTCATTTTCGAGCTGGTAAGCTTCTTTGAAGCCTACTAGCACCACATTGATGTCTTTTTCTTCTGCATTTACCATCTTGAATTCCATGATCAAATCCAAGACATCCTGAGCAATATAGACCGTGTCTGAAGCATCGATAATTACCTTGGAGTGATTTGGAAGTTTGTTAAGGGTAAGTTTGATAGCGGCCTTGTTGAGAAAAGAGACTTCCTGTGCCAGATCGACATGGATGACATCACCGCTTTTATATTCTTCTTTTCTGAAAAAGTATGCTCTTTTAATGTTGCCCTTTAGTATGAAAAATATACTCACAATCATTCCTAAAGCAACCCCATTAAGCAACCCAAGGAAAACTACCGCTAGCAGCGTCATTATGAAAGGGATAAACTGATATTTTCCGCGCAGCCAGAAGTGCTTCACCGTAGCAGGGTTTGCCAATTTGTAACCTATGATCAGGAGAATGGCCGCCAGAGTAGCCATTGGGATCATATTGAGAATAGTTGGTATACTTACTACGCTTATAAGCAAAAGTAAACCGTGGATAATAGCCGACATTTTCGTTTTAGCTCCTGCATTCGCATTCGCAGAAGATCTCACCACCACTGAAGTCATCGGTAGTCCACCTAGAACACCGCTGATCATGTTGCCGATCCCTTGCGCTTTTAATTCCATGTTTGTGTTGACAAAACGCTTCAAAGTATCCAGCCTCTCTGTTGCTTCTATACATAAAAGTGTTTCGATGGAAGCTACTATGGTGATAGTCACGGCTACTAGCCATACTCCTGGATTAAGTATGGAATTGTAAGATGGGGATGCAAAAATGCCTTTGAATTCTTCAAAACTTGTAGGCACAGGCAGACTCACTAAGTATTCCGAAGTGACGACCAAAGGGCTGTCGGTCATTATAAATATGCCATTGATCAATATTCCAGTAGCAACGGCTACTAAGGCGCCCGGAATAAGCTTCAGCTTCTTCAATGCAGGCACTTTGTCCCAGATTATAAGTACTGCTAAAGATGCTACTGTGATAATCAGGATGCCAGGTTGAATGTCCTGAAAGGCGGCAAATAAGTCCGAAAATACACCGAAACCAGTACTCACTTCCACGTCTGAACCCAATGCGAGGGGGACTTGCTGAATCAGTATTATTACTCCTATCCCAGCTAGCATTCCTTCGATTACCGTGGATGGGAAGTAGTTCGATATTGTTCCGGCTTTCAGGAAGCCGAGGAGTAATTGCATCGCGCCTGATAAGATAACAGCAACCAAAAAGGCTTCATAGCCAAGATCAGCGATGGCTACAAATACGATTGCTGTCAATCCAGCGGCTGGTCCTGAGACACTTATGTGGGATTGGCTTAAAAACCCCACCACGATACCGCCAATTATTCCTGCAATTATTCCTGAAAATAAAGGCGCCCCAGAGGCTAAAGCTATACCCAAGCATAAAGGGAGTGCTACCAGAAATACGACTAAACCTGATGCAACATCTGATTTCAGATGCGCAAATAGATTATTACTTTTCATTTAATTTAATTATGAGTTAAAATTCCTGCTTTAGTAAAAAAATATTTTACCTATGCAATTAGTGATTTGACTGATGCCAATGAAATTGACAGGGACAAAGAAAAAATCAGGAAAACTCAGGGGGCGGTACTATAATTCCGGGGTGATGTATGAAAGTCAATAAATTGACATCCTTAAACTTAGTTGTAAGTAATTCGGTGAATGCTTTTTCATCAAAAAAGCGACTAGTAAAAATATAATCATCCAGATTCGGAGAGATTTTGACTTCGTGTTCTTTGGTCTCTTCTTCCGCAAAGGAATATACCATAGAAATATCTGCTTCCTCATCAATGGTTGCTACAATCACAGTAGGCACGACCAAGAGGGAAATTAGTATAACTAAAAACCCAAACGCGATTAAGCTATATATGTATTTGCTGAAATTCAAATGTTCTTTGGAACGACTAGGTTTGGCGAATAACGTAAATCCCTACATGAAATTGATATCAATTGGTCAATTTTTTCAAGAGTAAGTGATTTTTTGGATAATAGAAACGCGATATATTAATGAAATGATGTTAGGTTTTGATTATAGATATAATTGAATTTCAATGTCTTATGTATTTTAGCTGTAGTAGAGTAGATGTAGTTTAATTTTATCTGGCATAAAATAATACTCGATAATCAAAGGTGAGTATCGGGACAGAATTATCCATTTCATAAAAAGAAATGTAATCCTTTTGGTTTGGAATACGTTTTAGAATAAGAATTTGAAGTGCTGCTGAGCAGTGGCATTTGAAGAATTCATTACTTTTGCAGCATCTAATCACCACCTAATGTTTCTCGACATACTTATCGCCATGCTTTGGAGCATTTCACCGTTTGGAGAAGCGAAACTCGGCATCCCTTACGCCATTCTGAATGACATAAATATATACTTGGCTTTTGCGCTTTGCTTTTTTGCGAATGTGATGGTATTTCCTGTGATGACCTTTTTTCTTGATGTAGTCAACCGCTATCTTCTGAAATGGTATCATTATAAAAAAGCCGCGATTTTTGTTGGCCGTAGAGCCAAAGCGGGGGCAGGTAAAAACGTGCAAAAGTATGGTTTCTGGGGTCTTATGTTCTTCGTACTTCTTCCGATCCCAGGTACTGGGGTGTATGCAGGTACCATTGCTGGCTATCTGTTTGGCATGGAAAAGAAAAAAGCTTTTTTGGCAAACTTTATAGGGATTTTTATATCCTGTGTTATTGTCTGGGTGACCACTGTGCTAGCTATTGGAGGGTTTAAATAATGGGATAAGGGCTTTCCCTAGAGAATTTGCTCAAGTCTACCGTTTACAGGAATTCAACAACAGTTGAAATGGTGATTTAGTCCAACGCAACCAAGCCTCAATAGCGTTTTATCAATCGCATCTTACTTTTTTTATCTTTGATTTTTAGCGAATAAATGCGGTGCTATTGTTTAATTTTTTACCAAATAAAAAGAAGAGAAAAGCGAAATATTTGGTAAACTCGCTAATTGTAGTCACTTAGTTCTATGGTCATTAGTGTTCCAGTCACGTTGAACAAGTGAATTAAAGGTGCTGGTATAATTTCAGTCTATCATAAAATACGCTCCCATGCTTACCCAAGAAGAAATTGAATTTTTAGACACCTACGGTTATCTCAATTTAGGTCAACTTTTGACCTTAGATGAAGTCAAACAGGTCAATGATAGAATCGAAGAATTGATGCAGGCTGAAGGGGAAAATGCAGGTGCGGAATTAGCAGAATCAAAATATATCCGTCACCCCAAAGAGGAGGGAGCAGATCGCTTGGCCAACCTGGTCAACAAGGGGCCAGTTTTCGATGTTTTCTATACGCATCCTCGTGTGCTTGCTGGAATTGAAGCTGTGTTGGGTCAGGCGTATAAATTGTCCTCTCTCAACTATAGAGCGGCAAAACCCAGTCAGGGACTTCAAAAGCTACATGTGGATTGGAAAAATACTGTACCGAATGGGCAGTATCAAGTCTGCAACAGCATTTGGTTGTTGGATGATTTCACTGAGTCTAACGGTTCCACCCGAATTGTACCCAAATCCCATAAATTAGACTCCTTGCCCGATGAAGTGATGCCTGATCCGCTCCAGAAGCATCCGGACGAAATCCGGATTATTGCTCCTGCAGGATCGGTGTTTATATTCAATTCCCACGTCTGGCATGGAGGTACTACCAATCAAACCGACCGAGTGCGCAGAAGCATTCACAGCTATTTCTGCCGTAGAGAACTGCCTCAGCAGATCGACCAACTGAAGTACATTACTAAAGAGACTTTAGAGAGAATTGGGGAAAAGGGGCGAGGGATTTTGGATGTGTAGGTTCATAATATGAGCAAATTGGATTAGCCAGCAATACGTAGTTTCTTTCTAGTACTTAGGGCAATGCTACCACACTTCGCTCAGCCTGGATTTTGAAAGTTTATCATCCAATTGATTCCATACTTATCCGAAAACTCCCCGAAGTATGCCCCAAAAAACATGTCTGCCATTGGCATGGTGACGTTTCCTCCTGCTGAGAGTTCGGTGAAAAGTCGGTCCGCTTCAGCTCTGGTTTCAGGTTCAAGACAAAGGTGCATATTGTTCCCTTTTGAGAGTGTGAAGCCCATTTCCTTCGGCGCATCTGTTCCCATTAAAATATGTCCACCGAGGATGGGCAGTTCTACATGAAGGACCATTTTCTTAATTCCTTCCGCGATTGGTGGATTTCCAGGTTCTTCAGGGATTTCACCAAACCGTTCAATGCCTTTTCCTAAGAATTCTGTCCCAAACACATGCTTATAGAACAGAAATGCTTCTTCGGTTTTTCCGTCAAAATTCAAGTAGCTTGAGACTCTAGACTTATTGCTGGTTTTGTTTCGCTGGCGAAGTTTAAATTGAGCGGCAATATATTGGTCAAGGTTTTCCAGCGCCATGGTGAAACCTTCCTTAAAGCCCATCTGAATTACTTTTTCCAAATCAGCAAGGCTGTCGTATTTGGCGACAATGCTTACTATTGTGGTTTCTCCTTGAGCGTTGAAATTGTTCGTCCACAATGTCCTTGGCATTGCTTTATTTACCTCTCCTTTCTCATCGCAAAAAGCATCCAAACCAGAAAACATGGATTGATGAACAATTTTATGGTAGTCATTTCTACACCAGTGCTTTACGTTTTCAGGACTGATCATGGCATAAAGCCACATTCCGCCTTCTCTAAAATCCATTGATTTTGTTTCGGTGCGGTAGGGTTTGGGTGCCCACCACTGGTCAAGAATTTCAGGGTTGGTCCAGGCTTCCCAAACCAATTCCAGATTTGCCGCAAATTCACGGTTTACGTTTACGGTGTTGTTTTCCTTGTTGACTGTAAAGTCAAATTTTAGATTGCTTTTCATTTTCTTCTGGATTTTAATTGTTCTAAAACAGTATCAAGTTGGTCGAATCGCTGAGCAAGTAGTTGCTTAAACTGCTCCAGCCATTTTTCTATGTCCTTCATCTTATCAGCATTCAAGTGATAATTTATTTCCCTGCCTTGTTGCTCTTGCTGTACCAGTTCACATTCCGTGAGAATTTGCAGGTGTTTGGAAACAGCCTGCCTACTCGAGTTGAAATGTTCGGCAAGGGCATTGGGAGTCATCGCGCCTACTGCCAATAGCAAAATGATTGCGCGCCGGGTAGGGTCGGCAATGGCCTGAAATACGTCTCTTCTGGTTTTCATCTTTTCTTATTTGCAACTGAATGATTGCTCAAATATATGCAATTAATTGGTTGCTCAAAAAGTACTTGAAGATTTTTGAATCTTTTATTTAGGGAAGGGTTAATTCTTTATCAGAAGTTTACTACAGATCGTGCCGTTGGCACTCTGGGTTCTTTATATCTTTTTCTTTTACCCAGAATTGCATTCTGGGCTTATATAGGTCTTGCCGTTGGCAAGATTAGAAATCTCAAATAAAAAAGGCTGAACTCCTTAGAATTCAGCCTTTTTGCTATTTAGATTAAGTTGAAACCTATTTTTTGGTCGTTTCAATTACTCCCCGAAAATATCCTATGGATTCGGCAATCCCCATAAACGGATTATCCTGATTTCTCTCATGCTCCAGACTGCATACGCCTGTGTAACCAACTTTTCTGATCATTTTGACCATTGCAGCAAAATCGATCACCCCACGTCCTACTTCGAGTGAATATCCCTCTTTGGCAGGGGCTGTCACGTCTTTGATGTGCATATCGAATACGCGGGTGTGGTATTTTTCCATATCTGCTACTGGGTCCTTTCCATTTCTTGTATCGTGGCCAATGTCCAGACACATCCCAATTCTTGGATCTAGATCTTTGGTGTGGTTCCAAACATCGTCGGCATCCTGATAGATTTTAATATCCGGCCCGTGCAAATGAATGGCGAATTTGAAATCATACTCCTTCACCTTTTTATCAACGTACGGAAGCAGCTCCACATTGGGAACGCCCACGATCAGTTTTACCCCAACTCTTTTTGCATAATCAAATGCCTTATCGATTTCGGCCTCAGATTTCATGTAGATCGGACCAACAGCATATCCGGTGATATCATTGGCTTTCAGTTTTTCATGAAAAGCAGCTATTTCATCATCAGTACTTGTCATTGGCAAATGAAAATCCTTGATGCAGAGATAATGAACATCCAAGGCTTTCAATGTTTCCAGTGTCTTGTCCAGATCAAACTTCACAAAAGTGTAGCCTGCAATTCCTACTTTGAATGTTTCGCCTGTTTCAGGCGGTAACTGTGGTCCAGGCCTGCTATCCTGTGCTTTGCAAACCATCAGGGAGAATGCAAACAAAAGGGTTAATAGAGTTGATTTCATGTAGATTATTTTAGGAGTTATTATCAGCCAATTTAGTAAATGCAAACCAAAGAGAGGTCTTGAGCTTTGCCAATACTACGGAATCGTTTGTTTTGGAGAGATGGGTTTGGGATGGTGGCTTCACCGACCGAGACTGGGTGTGATCTGAGACTAGGTATAGGTTGTAACTCCCCCTTTCTATCACAATGAATTTGCAATTCGGGCGATTCGAATTATTTTAATTGTATGTGCGAAGCATACCATCCCGATTCTTATCGGGAAGGAAATGCTATACTTCTTAACTTTTCAAGTTGTAGGTTGGGCGGATGTTTTTTATAGAAAAATCTATCGTGATTTTTTTTTGGAAAATCTGACTTCCTATCCCAACGAATATGCTATACGATTTCATGGCTGGACGCTAGATTGCAGTAATTTACTATTGAAAACCTGTTAGGATATTTGGGTAGGACAAGGCGTTAAAAAAACAACCCGCCACGGCGGGTTGTTTTAGCCTTTGGCCTGGCAATAGGTTAGACTAACTCACCCAGTCCTATAACTATCTGACTACACCCAGATCCTGCATCATGTTTTCTAGTTATGTTTTGGCTCCCAGATTAATCTCAAGAAAGAGCTTAGGCGTTCATTGCCTTTCTGAACAGGTATGCCAGCCACTATACCAATCATAAGACTTTCGCTTATACCAAGTCTCATTTGAGGGCGTATCACTGTTTTGAGATTATTTGAGTTTATAGTCTGATTAAACTCAACCCCAAGGAAGTTTCTGGTACCGGGAATCATGTAGTGCAAACTCGTATTGATATCGTAGGTTACATATATTTTCTTGTTATTAAAGTCCTGATGAAACATTGGCCCCGTGTAGATTAGAGAATGATAGTTACTTCCCCAACGTTTAGCGACTACCAAAAAAGGATTATACACATTGCCTGTGATTATTGAACTGCTAAGGCTTCTGAAATCAGCAAGTTCAAACTCATTGATATATCCCACTGCCATCGAAGTAGCATGAGCTGCATTCACAAAGAAAGTCCATTGTGCAGCAAGTTTTAGGCTGTTTAATTGATTGGAAGGCACTGAATCTCTCTCAGTGCCTTTCATAGGTGCATAGAAAGTAAAAGGCAATTCCACTTCCAGACCAAGTCTGTTGACGGGTGCCCATTCATATTCTATAAGAGCTTCATACGAGTCAAAACTCAGATTGTCAGTCAGCCCTAATCCAACATTCCATTCTTTTTCACCTTTACGTGCGCCAAGGTCGCGGATCAAGTCTATGTAAAGTGGCTCGGCGTGGAGTACTTTGTCAGGTTCTTTTAATTCCTCTATCTGGAGTATATAGAGACTGTCTTTTTCTGTATTAGTATTTTGCGCAAAGGAAATGCTGATGGTAACCCATAGGGTTACCACGGTAAGAATATATTTAGTGTTCACGGTATGATCGATTTTATTGATTGATATGGAATTTATCTTTCAACTACCTACAGGATAGCAAACATGTCGATCCATAGAACGGAGGATTGCTTCGGGGATAAGCCTTGCTAGAAAGGTCTACCTAAACTTTTTAGTCATTTCTTTCTCAAGAAGCACTTGATTATTGCAAAATCAGACTTGCCCTAACTGGTAGTTGAATGTGAGTTTTTTAACTATCAATCAACTAGTTGGGGGAGGGGAGTCGAGTTGATAAAATCCAAGGCATAAAACTGCTCTAGGATCTGAAAAATTGGTGTTTGCTGGAATAGATAAGTTAAAAAGATGCTCCTCAGCAGGATTATGGAGAGACAAGACTAACTTTTGGAGGTTGTTGTTATTCTGCTCTTCAGCGTCAGGATCATCGAATTCCTCAAAAGCTTCCTCAAAACCCAGAATAGTTTCTACCAATACTTCGACCATGCTTTCCTGGTCATTTATTGTGAGATCTTCTGCAATATGCTGAGACTCTGGGTCCTCGGTGTCAGCACTGAGGTTTAGAATATAAAGGCCCATCAGTACCCATAAAAGTTTTGCAACTGCGCTATTTCTTAAGCTAAGAATCACGTTACAATATTAGTGATTTTCCAATAGTGAGTAGAATTAATAAAAAAGACCTTCACCAGAACGTTTCAAACACATGATCAGTCTTTGGTTTTTTAAGTTTAATTAGTCATTTTGTGGAGGGGATTGGTTTTATTTATGATTCGTATTCTGCCTACTTTGCGAGATAGTTAAACGTCCTAGTAGCTTCTTTTTTTGTTATAATGCATCGTACTAGGTGTAGGTAGTGTAACTACACCTTTCTATCACAATGAATTTGCATTTCGAGCGATTCGAATTATTTTAATTGTATGGGCGAAGCATACCATCCCGATTCTTATCGGGAAGGAAATGCCATATTTCTTGACTTTTCAAGTTGTAGGTTGGTCGGATGTGTTTTCCAGAAATGTTTACCGTGACTTTATTTTGGAAAACCTTACTTACTGTCGAAAAGAAAAAGGGTTGCTATAACTATCTGACTACACCTAGAGGGGATACTGTAAAAACTAGCTTTTATGCTTATTTTTTAAGTGTCGAATTTCCAACTCCAAAGTCTCAACACGCTTTGCGAGGACTAAAATTTCATGAGGTAAATCATTAAGCTTTGTTAATAAACCATGGTCAGAATTTAGAAGCTGATGATCTACACTAGGTTCAAATGACATCGATTTTTCAGAACATATAGGCATAATTCCGTCCATGATGTAATTGTAACTTACGCCATAATAATCATGAAGTTGCTTTAACTCAACAGGAGATACGTAACTGTTTTTAGTATTTTCCTTAACGTACTTTTTGAAATCGGAAATTCGTTGAGCTCTAATATTAGCTTTTATTAATTCTTTGTAACTCTTTAAAAGACCAGTTTCTTTTAAATAATCCACGGCAATAATAAATCTGCGAGTAATCTCCTTTAGCTCATTTGTATTTTCCATTTTATTTTTTTAGATATACTAGGATTTAAATTGCTAAAATTCAATAATACGATATTTTTTAAATTAAAGTATTTAAATATAGAGTAATATTTAATTTATATCACTAAAATCTATAATTAATTCTATATTTTGTTATTATTTATGAATATTCAACTTAATGATTATAAATTAAAAAATAAGTTCTGAAAATATAGAGACATATTAGGTTCTCCGAGGAGCACTACCTTGAACAAAAAAAAATCCCTCAGATTGCTCTAAGGGATTTATAAGTCAAATTCAAAAGTGTTCGAATCCTAATTTACGGCTGAAGTTCAAGTCAATCTCGTAAATCCAATATCGTAATTCGTAAATATCGAATGCTGAACATCGATTTCTTAATTTCGAAGTTTAAGAAGTATGTTCTTCAACCCAAACCCTTGCATTCACAAATGCCTCCATCCATGGCGTAAAGTCATCATTTCTATCAGCAGGATAATGTGCCCAATTCCAAGGCTTCAGGCTTCGTTCGATGTGTGGCATGATAGCCAGGTGACGACCGTCGGCGGATGCGATACCTGCAGTGGCATGATCGGAACCGTTTGGATTGCCCGGATAAGCCTCGTAGCTATACTTCATTGCGAAGTTGTAGTCGCTTTCTTCTTGCGGAAGTGAGAACTTACCTTCTCCATGTGCTACCCATACACCCAGTCTCTGTCCGCTAAGTGATCCTAGCATCACAGACTCATTTTGAGGGATGGTCACATTCACGAAAGTAGATTCAAACTTATGTGATGCATTGTGCAGCATCTTTGGTTTGTCGGCATGATCAGGAGTGACCAAGCCTAGTTCTACCATCAGTTGGCAACCGTTACATACGCCCAAACTCAAGGTGTCAGGTCTTGCGTAGAAGTTGTCCAGCGCCTGCTTAGCCTTAGGATTGTAAAGGAATGCACCTGCCCATCCTTTGGCCGAACCTAGTACATCGGAGTTGGAGAATCCACCCACGAAGACGATCATCTGTACGTCTTCCAGGTTTTCACGACCTGCAATCAGATCAGTCATGTGAATGTCTTTCACCTCGAATCCTGACAACCAAAGTGAGTAAGCCATCTCACGATCGCCATTCACACCTTTTTCACGTATAATCGCTGCTTTCGCCTTGCCTTTGGTAGTGCGGAAAGGATCTAGTCCAGCAGTTGCGAAACTACCTTTCCATCCTTCTGCAAACTCAAATGCAAGCGGCTGATTTTTATAATTGTCAAAGCGGTCTTTCGCTAGTTGCTCTCCACTTTGCTTTCTGTCTAATAAGTAAGAAGATCTGAACCATACATCACGAAGCTCAGCGATGTCCAGTGTCAGGTCTTTTCCTGCAAACTCAATGTTTCCAGAATCAGTCACCTTTGCCAGCTCCACATAATCAATGTCAGCTTCCACCAACAAGGTTTCCACTGCATGGTCATCGGCCACCTGAATCAGGATTCCCGGATTCTCGGCAAATAACGCTTTCACCATGTCAGCCTCATGAAGGCGATTCAGTTTTACTTTCAACCCAATATTTTGCACTGGGAAGCACATTTCCAACAGGGCTGTTACCAATCCACCTGAAGAAATGTCGTGTCCTGCCAGGATCCAAGTTTGATCGATCAAATCCTGAACTGCGGTAAATGCCTTCGCGAAATATCTAGGGTTTTTGACGTCCGGAGTTTCAGTTCCAACCTTGTTCAAGGCTTGGTAGAAGCTGGAACCAGCCAGTTTGAACTCGTCCTTGGAGAAATCTATGTATAGGATTCTGCTTCCTTTGATAGGTTTCAAGGCAGTTTTCACGGTTTTCTGTACATCAGAGCATTCACCCACGGAGGAGATAATCACTGTTCCCGGGGAGTAAACCGTTTTTCCGTCAGGATATTTCTGAGTCATGGAAAGGGAATCCTTTCCTGTAGGAATGTTCACGCCCAGATCAATGGCAAACTTGGATACGGCTTCAACCGCTCTATACAATCTATCGTTTTCGCCTTTGTTTTTGGCTGGCCACATCCAGTTGGCAGAAAGGGAAATCCCCTGCAAGCCGTCCTGAATATGCGCAAAAATCAAGTTGGTCATCGCCTCAGCGATCGCCAATCTGCTACCTGCTTCAGGATCTGCCAAAGCAGCCACTGGCGCATGACCAATGGAAGTTGCGATGCCTTTGTTTCCGGTGAAGTCAAGCGCCATTACAGCCACATCATTCAGCGGAAGTTGGATCTCACCGACGGTCTGCTGTGTAGCCACACGACCTGTCACGGATCTATCAGCTTTATTTGTCAACCAATCCTTACATGCTACCGCTTCCAGCTGGAGTACTTCGCGTACATAGGCTTGGATCAGGTCAGCTTCATAGCTTGCTTCCGCAAAAGTTGAGTTGGTCGTATCGTCTTCCAAAATGGTTTTAGGGGAAGAACCGAACATGTAGCTCAGGTTCCAGTCCACTGGCTTCTCGCCAGTTTTGCCATTTTCGAATTTGAAATGCATATCTCCGGTCGTCTCGCCCACCACATAGAATGGAGCGCGCTCACGGTCAGAGATTTGATGTAAGGTATCTACGTCCTTTTTGCCAATCACCAATCCCATACGTTCCTGGGATTCGTTTCCGATGATTTCCTTAGCGGAAAGCGTAGGATCTCCCACCGGTAATTGGTCGATGTGGATTGTTCCTCCGGCATCTTCCACCAATTCAGAAAGGCAGTTCAAATGCCCGCCAGCTCCGTGATCGTGGATAGATATGATTGGATTGTTTTCGCTCTCAGCCATGGCGCGGATCACATTGGAGACACGCTTTTGCATCTCAGGGTTGGATCGCTGAATTGCATTTAGCTCGATTGCGTTGGAAAGTTCTCCGGTATTCAGGGAAGAAACCGCCGAACCGCCCATTCCGATTCTATAATTGTCGCCGCCCATGATCACAATCTGATCACCGGCTTTTGGCGCATCCTTTTTAGTGTACTTGGCATTGGTGAAGCCCACGCCACCAGCCAACATAATTACCTTATCAAAACCGTGGTGTTTTCCGTCTTCCTCATGCTCGAAAGTCAAAAGTGATCCAGAGATCAGCGGTTGACCGAATTTGTTTCCGAAATCAGAAGCTCCGTTGGAAGCTTTGATCAGGATATCCATAGGCGTTTGGTATAGCCAAGGACGTTCTTCCAACTTGCTTTCCCAAGATCTTCCTTTCTCAGAACGAGGATAGGAAGTCATATAAACAGCCGTTCCTGCCAAAGGAATAGAGGCAGTTCCGCCAGCCATACGGTCTCTGATTTCTCCACCAGCTCCGGTTGCCGCGCCGTTGAAAGGCTCCACGGTAGTTGGGAAGTTGTGTGTTTCAGCTTTCAGGGAAATAACCGTGTCGATCTCACGGGTTTCGAAGAAGTCCGCCTGATGCGCTGTTTTCGGAGCGAATTGCTGTGCTTTTGGTCCTGCTACAAAGGCTACGTTGTCTTTGTAGGCAGAAGCGATACGGTTAGGATGCGCTTTGGAAGTTTCTTTGATGAGTTGGAAAAGCGTCTGTGGCTTTTCTACTCCATCTATGATAAAAGTACCGTTGAAAATCTTGTGGCGACAGTGTTCGGAGTTCACTTGGGAAAATCCGAAAACCTCAGAATCCGTCAGTGGACGCTCCAATTGCTTGGATACGTTGTCCAGATAATCCACTTCTTCCTGACTTAGCGCCAATCCGTTCTCCTTATTATAAGCCTCGATATCGTTGATTTCTACGATCGCTTCCGGCTGCAGGTGAATGTCAAAAATCTCCTGATCCAGCCCATCAAATGCATGCTGAAGCATGGGATCTATGCTGTCGCCTTCATTCATCGGGAAAAACTCCTCGACGCGGATGATTCCAGGGATTCCCATGTTTGCAGAGATTTCCACAGCGTTGGTTGACCATGGAGTAATCATTTCCTTGCGAGGTCCTGAGTATTTTCCGGAAAGTGCTGGTGTGTTGATTGCTGTAGCTCCGCCGAAAAGCCAAGTCAGCTTTTCTAAGTCTTCGGGTGCGAAAGGTTGTGGAGAATGTACAGCGTAAACGGTTTTTAGAGGGGATTCAAAGAAGAAAATCATGTCCTTTGGCTGGTAAGATGCAAAGGTACGGAATTGAGAGGTAGATTGAAAAATTTGAAAATTGAAAGATTGAAAAATATACTGATCAGTTTTCAGTGGTCAGTCTCAGTTTTCAGTTCGAGAGGAGAGAGGATTTGTTAGTGCGAAAGCAATCTGTTTTGATTTACGAAATATGAATTACGATTTACGGGATTTCCGAGGAGTTGAGCTAATCTTAAATAGTTAGTCTCGTGCCTATTACCATGCAGTCTTCAGGCTGCGAAGTTTTGAAATTGAAATACGAAGTCAGAAGACTTCATAACAGAAGATCTAAGCCCGTCTGAGATCGGACAGGTCTGAAGACTTGAACCAACCTGTTTCTCAAATCTTATGTCTAATGTCTTGCTACTTGATACTGGTATCTTGCTACCAATTCCTCTCCACTGAAAATTCCAAAATCTAAATACGATGTCCACTTTCGCACACTTTTCTATATTATTATTCTGTTAATACCGAATATTGTTCGTTTTTGATACGTGGGAAACTTTTGTATTGGTGAAAGTTTCCGTAGTTTTGCGTTCCGAAATTCAATACCGTTGGAGTTAATGAGAGAGAAGATTTTAGAAATAGCAAGTGAGCAATTTAGCCAGTATGGTGTAAGAGCCATTACCATGGAGGATATTGCGCGCTTGGCTGGAATATCAAAGAAAACGATCTACCAAGAATTCAAAGATAAAAAGGAGCTAGTGATGGAGACTTTTTCTTTGGCACTAAAGGAAGATCAAGAATCATTAAACAAGATTTTGGAACAAGAAGATGGGGTGATAGAACATTTAATTTTTACCTCCAGAATGGTGCGGGCGCGTCTAGCTACGCTGAATCCTATGGTGTTGCTTGAAATCCAAAAGTATTTCCCTGATGTCTGGGAGATGTTCAATGAATTTAAAGAGAAAGTAATTGTGACAGATATCGTCAATGTCATTGAGAAAGGGAAAAGACTTGGCTATTTTCGCCCTGAAATAAATGCCAAGATCCTGGCTATTATGCGAGTAAATCAAATCACTACAGCTATGAATCCAGCTAATTTTGACAAAGATGTCGACAACATCGTCACTTTACATATGGCCATGATGGATCATTTCTTACATGGGATTTTCACCGAAAAGGGGAGGCAAGCTTATTTTGAAAAACAAGATCGAATTTAATTAACTCAAGTTTTGGACTTCCAAACACATTAATATTTAACCTAGAACAGATCCTTTTTAGAACTATATCATGTTTAAATCGAAGATTTATTTAGCAGTTATGCTTTGCCTCAGCCTAATAGGCCTGGAAGCTAATGCGCAAGAAACTCCGCCTTTGGAGACTCTTCAGCTTAATCTTAAGGAGACTTTAGAATATGCTTTGGAGAATAATGCCGATGCAAAGAATGCCAAGTTGGAAGTAATGATCTCCCAAACTACTATTAAGGAGGAGACTGCAGCCGGTTTGCCACAAATTAATGGTACGGTGGGAATAAACTATAACCCTTTGGTGCAGGTGGTGTTCTTGCCTAATGAGCCACCATTCGGTGATCCTAGCAATCCATCCGATGTAATTCCTGCCAGGTTTGGTGTGAATTACTCCAGCAATGTAGGAGCGAATATGACCCAAATGATTTTTGATGGATCTTTTTTCGTGGGTTTGAGAGCAGCTAAAACCTATAAGGCACTTACCGAATTTGATAAGGTGAAGGTGGAAAATGACGTGGTAGAAAATGTGAAGAAAGCGTATTTCGGAGTCTTGGTAAATGCTGAGCGAATCAAGCTTTCGCAGGCTAACCTGACAAGAATTGATTCGCTATTGGAGGAGACCAGAGCCTTGAATGAGGCAGGATTTACAGAGAAGATTGAAGTATCCAGAATTCAGGTACAACGAAACAATACTTTTTCCCAGTACAAAAGAAGTTTGACGGCCTATGATATTTCGAAGCAGCTTTTGAAAATTCAGTTGGGGCTTCCAAAAAATTACGAAATCGAAATCACCGAAACACTGGCCGAACTGAATCCTGAAGAAGGATTGAGGGAATTATTGGCTATGGAAGGTACCCATCGAGTAGAAATGGATCAGTTAAACACCAATCTAGAGCTGACCCAACTTGACCTGAAGTATACGACTTCTCAATACATTCCAACAATTGACCTGACCGCAAATTTCAATAGATCTGGAGCAGGAGATTCATTTAGCACGTTGTTTAAATCGATCAACTGGTTTAGTTCATCAGCCATAGGGGTGACGATGAATATTCCGATTTTCGACGGACTTTCTAAAAGTGCCAGGATTCAGCGTAATAGAATTCAATTGCAGCAGCTAGAAAACCAGAAATTCTATTTGGGCCAGAATATTCAATTAGAGATTTATCAAGCAAGACAGAATCTAACTAATGACCTGGAAGTATTGGCAGTACAGCGAGAGAGCATGACTTTGGCGCAGGAAGTATATGATATTTCTAAAATCAAATATAATGAGGGGGTAGGGTCCAACCTGGAAGTGGTGGATGCTGATGCAGCTTTGATAGAATCAGAGATTAATTACCTAGGGGCACTCTACGATGGACTTATTTCTAAAGTAGATTTGGAAAAGGCCCTAGGGATATTAAAAGAAGGAATCATTGACTAATCCAACTTTCTCTTTCTGTGGAGAATAATTCAATAACGACATTATCAACATATCATGAACGCAACATATAAATTTTTACCCTTGATCGCACTTGCCTTGGTTGCCATTTCTTGTGCTACTGAAGACGGAGTGGAGGCTAAAAAAGCTGAATTGGAAAAACTCAAGACAGAGTCAAACGAGATCACCAATCAGATTAAGGAGTTGGAAGCTGAGTTGATTCAGCTTGATCCTGAGTTTGCGAAAGCAAATCATAAATCAATTCTGATCACTACAGCTCAAGCGAAGAAAGGAAGATTTGAGCACTACGTAGAAGTGACTGGATCGGTGCTATCTAAGAAGAATGTAAGCATTAGTGCAGAGACTTCTGGGAGAATTCTGGAAGTTCCGGCGATGGAGGGGATGAGAGTGGCAAAAGGCGAAGTATTGGCAAGAATCGATTCTGAATCTATTCAGAGATCAATCGATGAGCTGGAAAATAACTTGGAGCTGGCCAATACACTCTTCGAAAAGCAAGATCGACTTTGGAAGCAGCAGATCGGTACTGAAGTTCAGTATTTGGAAGCTAAAAACAGAAAAGAGGGACTTGAAAGAAATCTAGCTTCATTGAAAACTGAATTGGCGAAAGCAGTCGTTCGTGCGCCTTTCTCGGGTACTATTGAAACTGTACAAGTGAGATTGGGAGAGTTGGTTCAGCCTGGTGCTCCGATGTTTCAATTTGTAGGAGAAAGCGATTTGTTTATCGAAGCCGATATTTCTGAGTCCTACGTAGGTGTCTTGGCAAAGGGTGATTCGGTAGACGTGAGTTTTCCTTCGATCAATAAAGATATCGAGACCAAGGTGTCAGCTGTAGGCGCGATCATCAATCCAAATAACAGAACATTCAAAGTGGAGGTATATCTTCCAAACTTACCGATGGTGAAGCCAAATATGATTTCTGTGCTGAAGATTCAGGATTATGATAACAATGAGGCGGTCACAGTTCCAGGCTATTTGATACTCAGCGATAATAGAGGAGATTACTTATTTGTGGTAGAGGGTGGTATAGCTAAGAAAAAGTATGTGGAAAGAGGAAAGAGTTTTGACAAGGAAACTGAAATCCTGAAAGGTCTGGAAGGGAATGAAGTGCTAGTAGATAAAGGTTTCCGTGAAGTGGGAGATAATTTCAACGTGAACATAGCTCAGCAGTAATAAGATGGCGGAAAATCAAAAAGCAATAAAAACGCGAGAGTTCGGATTATCCAGCATGAGTGTGGATAATTCCACCTCAGTGGTGATTCTTACGCTGATCATTACCTTCCTTGGCTTGAGTGCGTATCGCAACATGCCAAAGGAAAGTTTTCCGGAGATCGTCATTCCAACGGTATATGTGGGAACGCCTTATCCGGGTAACTCACCAGTGGATATGGAGAACTTGATCACTAGGCCTATTGAGAAGGAACTCAAGTCCCTGAATGATATAAAGAACATTACATCTACTTCAGTACAGGATTTCTCCTCAATTGTGATTGAGTTTAATCCAGGTGTAGAGATATCCAAAGCGATTCAGGATGTGAAGGATGCGGTGGATAAATCAAAGAGTGAGTTGCCTACGGATTTGGATCAGGATCCAAATGTGGTGGAGGTCAATACATCCGATTTTCCGATCATGAACGTGAATATTTCGGGAAATTACTCTGAGGCGGAGCTGAAGAAATTTGGAGAGTATCTGGAGGATGAAATCGAGAAACTAGCCGAAATATCCAAAGCTGACTTGGCAGGAACTGTAGAACGGGAAATCCAGATCAATGCGGATCCTTATAAAATGGAATCTGTAGGTGTAAGTTTTAATGATATCGCACAGGCGGTTCAGACTGAAAACGTGACTATTTCAGGAGGTAACATTCGATCTGGAGACTTTCAGCGGACGCTTAGGGTAGATGGTGAGTTTTCGGATCCCATGGATATTTTAAATATCATCGTCAAAACTGATAACCAGAAAATCGTTTACCTGCGTGATGTAGCCGAAGTAAAAGATACTTATGAAGAGAGAACCAGTTACGCCAGAAGCAAAAATCTGCCTGTAGTGACAATCAATGTGGTGAAGCGTAGTGGTGAAAACTTGCTTTATGCAGCAGATAAAATCAAGGAGATCATTGATAAGACCAAGGCCAATCGTTTTCCTCCCGATTTGGAGATCAGTATTACGAATGATCAATCCAAAGCGACAAGACTTCAGGTAAGTGACTTGGAAAACTCTATCATCTTTGGGGTCATTCTAGTGGTGTTGGTTTTAATGTTTTTCCTTGGATTTAGGAATGCACTATTTGTGGGAATCGCGATTCCACTTTCCATGTTTATATCCTTTTTGGTGCTAAATGCCTTTGGAATCACGCTAAACCTAATGGTGTTATTTTCCCTGATCCTTGCACTTGGTATGCTGGTAGATAATGGTATCGTAGTGGTAGAGAATATCTATCGCTTGATGTCTGAAGGCAAAAGTGCGGTGCAGGCTGCAAAAGAAGGCGTTGGCGAAGTAGCTTGGCCGATTATTACTTCCACTGCGACTACGTTAGCAGCATTTTTACCTTTGGCCTTTTGGCAGGATACAGTTGGGGAATTCATGAAATTTCTCCCAATCACATTGATTATCGTGCTTTCCTCTTCGCTTTTTGTGGCTTTGGTAATCAATCCAGTGTTGACAGCGCTTTACATGAAAGTGGAGGATGTAACGCAAGACAAGCCGAAGCAGAAATCCATCATTGTGGCTGGGGTACTGCTTATTTTATCAGCTTTATTTTACCTGATCGGATGGACGGCTTTTGGTTCATTAATGCTTATAGCCTGCGTGTTGACAGTATTCAATGTCTTTGTACTTAGAAAAGCTATCCGCTGGTTCCAGACCGTATTCTTGGTCAAATTGGAGAATATGTACGAGTCGATCTTGAAGTACGCACTGAACGGCAGAAAGCCTTATGGCTTTCTCGGTGGTACCGTGCTTTTGCTGGTGTTATCTCTTGTACTGCTGGTAGTAAGAGCGCCTCAGGTATTGTTTTTTCCAGACAATCAACCTCAATTAATTAATGTATTTATTGAGTTTCCGATAGGAACTGATATAGAAGCGACAAACGATTTTGTGGATGGAATGGAAGATGAGTTGATGGTGGCGTTGGAGGATTATACTGGTATTTTGGAGTCTGTGATTTCACAAGTAGGTGAGGGTACAGGCGATCCTATGGAAGGTCCAAGTAATCAACCGACTCCTCATAAGGCTAAAATCACTATTGGCTTCGTGGACTATATCGATAGACAAGGAGTGAATACCAATGGTGCAATGGAAGTAATCCGGGATTTGGCGGAGAAATATCCAGGTGTCTTGGTGACGGTAGATAAGCAAAGAAATGGTCCTCCAGTGGGTAAGGCTATCAATTTGGAATTTGCTGGTGAAGACTACGATCAGTTGATTGCTTTTGTCAATCAAACAAGAGAGTATTTGAATGATCAAAATATTGAAGGGGTAGAGGAATTGAAGTCTGATTTGTCTTTGGGTAATCCAGAGGTGATCCTGAATATTGATCGCGATAAAGCAAGGAGGTTTGGACTGTCCACTTCTGAGATTGCCACAGATCTACGTACTGCTCTTTTTGGTTTGGAAGTTTCCAAATACAAAGAAGGAGAGGATGATTATCCTATTCAGTTGAGGTTAAAAGAAGGTTTTAGATACGATATCAATACCTTGGTCAATAAGAAAATTGGATTTAGAGATAAGTTTGGTGAGAAACGAGAAGTGCCTATTTCAGCTGTAGCTGAAGTGAAATATGGTTCCACTTATGGATCGGTAAAAAGAAAAGATCTAGAGAAAGCCATAACGATTTATTCCAATGTGCTCGATGGCTACAATGCCACTGAGGTGAATTCGCAGATTCAGGCAGTTCTTCAGAATTATGAAGTTCCTGATGGAATCTCCGTAAAATACACCGGAGAGCAAGAGGAGCAGCAAAAGTCCATGGATTTCTTAGTAGGTGCTTTGGGAATTGCAGTTTCCTTGATTTTCCTAATTATAGTAGCACAGTTTAATTCTGTCACGACACCATTCATTATTATGGCCTCAGTGGTTTTGAGTACCATTGGGGTGTTCTTAGGATTGGTAATTTTCAATATGGACTTCGTAGTGATCATGACAGGTATCGGGATTATTTCCTTGGCCGGTGTTGTAGTAAACAATGCGATCGTGTTGATTGACTACACCAACTTGGTACGTGAGCGAAAAAGAGACGAGCTTGGTATGGGGCCAAAGGATCATTTGCCATTTGACCTGATGATAGCAAGTATTGTAGAATCTGGTAAAACCAGACTACGTCCAGTGTTGCTGACTGCGATCACCACAGTACTAGGATTGATTCCTTTGGCGATTGGTATGAACATTAATTTTGGGACTTTGCTAAGCTCTTTTGATCCGCAGTTTTATGTGGGAGGAGATAATGCAGCTTTCTGGGGGCCGATGGCTTGGACTGTAATATTTGGGCTAACCTTTGCGACCTTCCTTACGTTAGTCATCGTACCAGTCATGTATTTGTTAGCAGATAAACTCAACATGAGAATCAGCAAACTTAAATCTTGATTGGATTAAGGTTGGTGGTTTTTTTTGTTAAAACCTCCGAGGCGATGTCTCGGAGGTTTTTTGCATTTTGATAGATGTATTTTTTCCCTTTCCAGCATGGAATTTGTAAGTTCGCCATCCCAATTAGTTGAATGAAGAGATGGAAGAATTAAAGTGGTATGTGATGTACACAACTTCACGATCCGAGAAGAAAGTGGCTGATAGATTGAAGGAGAGAGGCTTTGAAGTTTACCTCCCTATGATTGAGGAGCTCCGGCAATGGTCAGACCGTAAGAAGAAAGTGCAGCGGGCCATGTTCAATGGATATGTTTTTGTGAAGACCAAGCGTAATCAACTTTGGGAATGTCTTCAAGTACCTGGTGCGGTTAAATTTGTTCATTTCTCGGGGAACCATGCCACAGTACGGGAAGAAGATCTGGATATTATTAAGCGGGTTATAGAAACTGGTGTAGGCGTTGAATCTGACGGATCGACTATTGAACCAGGAGAAAAAGTACTAGTCATCGGTGGGCCTCTTCAGAATATGACTGGAGAAGTCATTAAGAAAGGAAATAAGGATTACTTCCTGATTAGAATTCCAGGGATATACCAAAACCTATTGATTTCTGTGCCTAGGAAATTTCTTGAAGTTAAACCTTCTTAATTGGCATTCGATCTGATTGCCGGTTGGGTCAGCTGAAGGTTGGGACGAGCATTTTTTGAACTTCGGCGATACCTCCGCACTGAATCTTCAATTCTAGAAGCGCTATAAGTTGATAAATGAATGCCAGGTAAAAGGCTAGTGTCCTGAGCTGCCCGCACATCTACATACATGGAATCAAGCCTCAACGAATCAATTGCATCCATATTAGCCAAAAAGAGCAGAGGTGTTTGCTCTGATTCGGGTAAGTTACTCTGGGATGGGTCATATACTACAAGCAAAAGCTTTTGTTTATCAAAAGCTGGTGGGGCACCATTTCCTGAATTACCCTGATATTGTATCTCATCCGGGTAGGCCATACTTGGCGATTCAGTAGACGCTACTATCCCATTCGAATCCAGTTCTGAGTTAGAGTTATAAAGTAAAAAAACACCTACAGTGATCAAGATACTGAGAGATGCTGCATAGGGCATTAGTTTTCTAAGTACTGATTTGGGCCTTTTTGAAGAAGGAGCGGATTGCGGAATAGGAGCTGCAAAAATTGTAGGCTCAGAAGATTGGCTTTCAAAGGGGGCCTTTTCAGCTGCTGCTGTCTTAGGTTGACGATTTGTGAACTCACTTGTCGCCTGTTTTACCAAAGGAGTAGAGGCTACTTCGAATACAGGAAGTGATTCAGGAGCAAGAGCTTTTGTGGTGACTTTGCGTTCTAACACGATGTCTTTCTTTCGCTCTCCAAATCCTTCTATGATTTGTAATAAGGTGACACGTAGCACTAGTGTAAAAGAGCCTTCTCGTTCAGGTTTGACATCAAAAAGCCACTCTGTGTAGTCATCTACAAGGATAATTTGCTCAGTCGAACTCAAACTCTTGATCTCAAAAGACTCACTCTCTCTGCCTTCCTCGATACATACCTGCATCACTTCTCCAAGGCGGATGTCATCAACGACCTGACTTTCGTCTGGAAGTTTGAGATTTTCCTTGAGTAGGATTTCGTCCCAAGCCAATCGTACCGTGCATCGGGTCCATTGTTGGACCTGCATTAATTCTGGAATATGATATAGAACTTTGCCGTGTTTAGATTTAGGCTTTTCCTCGGTGTTTGTATCTGCACTTACTCGTTTACCCAGAAGCTCTACTAGAGGTCTAAAAGCTTTTGCTCTCATCTCAGCGACCGTCAGGGTATTCATATTCCTAAAAGTAGTTGCAATGCTTGCTATCGCGCCCCTTATATCAGTAAAGAGGTCAATGTCATCTCGGATTCCTTGGGTATCAGCAAAGCTGTCTAGGCCTTTGATCGCTTCATTAAGTTCCTCGATTTGATCTTCCCAGTACTTGAGATAAGATATAATTCCGGTAGACTTGTATATAGTAGCATCAGGCAAGACTAAAGGGAAAACACGATTATAGAAATCCCCGCTTTTTTGAACTTCAAGTAGCTCAAACATGCAATTGGGGGATTTGAGGTATTTGTCGCTGATCACGAGTATCACGGCATTTCCTTGGCCGATTTCCTCCATAAACTCCTTGATCAATCCTTTGAAGCCAAGATCGCGTTTGTCTCTGATCAGATTGATACCAATTGAAGTGATAGCCTGATCGATTTCATTAGCTACAATCTCACTTTCCCCACCCCAGGCATAGGAGATAAAAACACGTTGTGGATCGTTTGGCATAAAAAATCTGTGTAATACCGTCGTTTTGAAGTTAAACCTATTTAAGGAAAACATCAAACAGATGGTTTACAAGAATATATGCCTTAGATACTTAGAGGAGAGATTTACTAAAATGGGGTTGTAGGTATTAGTAATCAAATTTGCTGAAAAAATACCTTCTGAATACTATTTGACCTTGTACTAAATGATCTCCAAATCGGTTGAAACCCACGTTTCCGTCAAGATTATCAGTGAATGTGGCAAGCATAGTACCTTCCAAAGCGATGTCTGAAAATGGCCCTAATGTATAACTTATTCCTGCTCTGATGGGAACATATCCGGTGGTTATTTTTTCACGGGTTGGAACCTCATCCTTACTGAAAGACTTTGTTTGCTTTGTGTTTGAAAACATAACGCCCAGACCTAAACCACCGTAGAAATTGAACATGCTTCTGTTCATATGATTTCCAAAAGGAATGATGTAAAAGCTAGGCATCACATCAAAATAATAAGCTGACCCAATTGCGGTAAATGAGGAATTATTTGCAGTCCAAATATCAGTGACATTTTTAGTTGGTTCGCCACCGCTTGAGATCCATTGCACTCCACCTGTAGCTCTAAGCTCAAATCTATCTGTTAATCGTTTGGTCAAGGAAGCCGAAACTGAAGGCTTAATTTCAAAATTAAAGGCCCTATACTGCCCACCATTATCCATATAGGCGAAAGATGGCCCTACTCCAATACTGACAATGTTGTCTCTGGATCGTCTCTCTTTGTAAAAACTTTGGGCAGATAAATTTATGCTACCAAAAAGAAAGAAAACGAATAGGGAAAGATTGAATATTTTAGACATAACTGAGAATCCTAATTAGGGAAATTGACCTTTGGGTAGGACTTGTTTGCAAATTTGGCAACAAATATGCCAATACCGTGCATGGAATTATATTTAAAACACAGAAATGCCAAAAAAAGTATAGTGTGAGTAATATTTCAGGCTCCCTCGAATGCTTTTTTAATGTCCTCTTCGGTGGTTTTTAATTTGGTTCTACAGCTTTTCACCAGTTCAGCAGCCTCCTTTACCAATTCAGAAAGTTCGTCCACGCTCTTCTTTCCTTCTTCTAGTTCGGACAAGATTGTCTCCAGTCGGCCCATGGATTCATTGTATTTTAGCTCACTCATTTTTCCTCAATTTGTGTAATTGTGCTACTGATTTTTTGTTTGGAAGTATGCGTCTGCAATTCATCTCCAAGTTGGATTTTTGCAGTATTAATTGGCTTTCCGTCGATTTCTGTACGCGTATATCCTCTGGCTAAAATGGCGGCTGGATTCAATTGGCGGAGTAATAATTCTTTGGAATCCAGATTTTGCTTTTGTTTTTGCAAAAAGCTATCCAGACCTCGCTTCATGTTTTGTTCAAAAGAATCCAAGCTATTTTCCTGTATCTGCAGGATATTTTTGCCTGAAATTCGAATTCTGCTGATCGAGGAATTCAATTTTTCAGATTCAAGCTTGAGTCGACTTTCTGAAAGTGCTTTGACTTGATGCGCTAGTTGATGTATTCTTGTTTGCTCCTCGTTGAGTTTTTGACGGGTAGCCCTGTCCAGCCGAAGCATAGCTAATCCAAGGTTCTCTTCAAATTCCCGAAATCCAGAAAGTAAAAATTCCGCCACTGCAGTAGGTGTCTTCAATTTGGTGTGTGCAACCAAATCTGCTATGCTTTCATCCCGCTCATGTCCGATGCCAGTGAGAACAGGCAATGAGAAGTTTGCGATTTTGGCTGCAAGCCTGTAATCATCAAAACAATCCAAGTCTAATTGGGCTCCGCCACCGCGTATTATTACCACGGCTTCTATTCCCAATTCCTCTTTTATAGCCTCTATTTGTTCCAAACTTCTGGTCAAAGAGGCCACTGCTTCATTTCCTTGCATCGCTGAAGGAAATAACTTGTGATAAACTTGGTAACCGTACGCGTTATTTTCCAATTGATTGACAAAGTCACCGTAGCCAGCCGCAGTTGGACTGCTGATAATCGCTATTTTTTGGATGACAGCAGGAAGGAGGTGGCTAGCATTTAGCCTAAGGATGCCCTCTGTAGTAAGTCTATCGATGGTTTCCTGGCGAATTCTAGCTCTTTCTCCCAAGGAAAAGGAAGGGTCGATATCCTTTACATTAATGCTTAATCCATAGACCGGGTGAAAGTTTACCGCCACTTGGGCGAGTACTTTCATGCCGTTTTTAATACTGGATCCAGTGATGGATTCAAATCTCGCCGCTACAGCTCTATAGGCAAATGACCAAAGGTTTGCTTTGATCTTCGCTTGTACAGTATTTCCCTGCTTTTCTACTAATTCAAAATAAGCATGACCTTGCGGTGCCTGGCGGAAATCTGCGATTTCACCAATCACCCAAATTACAGGATCTAACTCCGTCTCCAAGGCCTGTTGGATGAGCCGGTTGAGTTCGGATATTGACCTGGCATTTTGCATGCTTACTTCAGTTTTTGGAATTCAGCTTTGATCTTTTGGTTGAGAGTTAGGCTTGCGCGAAGCATTGGAAGTCGCACTTGGTCATCACAGATTCCCATGTGACAAAGCAGGTTTTTTATTCCTACAGGATTGCTTTCTTCATACATAAGGCTATTCAGCGGCAAGAGCGAAAATGCAGCCTGAAGACTTTCTTCCTCTGATCCATGGCACAAGGCTTTGAATGTCGCAGGAAGTGCATTGGCCATCACGGAGATAATTCCCGATCCGCCAATGCTGTACAAAGCTTTGGTCATCAGGTCATCACCTGATACCAGTAAGAAATCTTTTGGCATTTTTGCTGCGATTTGCATGCATTGCTCCAAGTTTCCACTAGCCTCTTTCATGCCGATGATGTTGGAATGCTCCGCAAGACTAAGGGTAGTTTCCGCTGTGATGTTGGACATGGTTCTGCCTGGGATATTATACAAAAACACGGGCACTGGACATGCATCTGCAATCGCTTTGTAATGAGCAATAATCCCTGCTTGGGTAGGCTTATTATAATATGGACTTACGGAAAGAATAGCGGTGATTCCGGTGAAATCTGTGTTTGCAATATCACTCAATACAGACATGGTATTGTTTCCACCCATCCCGTAAACTACAGGTACGCGTCCAGCATTGTATTCCAAACAGGCAGCTAGCACTTGTTTTTTCTCTGAAGCTGAAAGCGTTACAGTTTCCCCAGTTGTACCCAAAACCACCAAATAATCCACTCCTCCGTCAATTACATGATCGATTAGACGTTTTAGTCCATCGAAATCAATAGAGTAATCATCGTGAAATGGGGTGACAAGGGCTACGCCGGTTCCTTTGAGTTGCTGCATGGTTATAAGGTTTGGGATGCTAAAGATAATGGGATGAGAGGAATTGGCATTCTGTTTTTGGAAAAAAAGGGTTTTCTAGTATTCAGTCACAGTTTCCAGTCGCAGTTGGGGGATCACTAACTGAGACTGCGACTGATGACTGTAATCTCTACATACCTATCATCTCCAAAAATTCCTCTTCGCTAATCATAGGAACCCCCAGTTTCTGGGCTTTTTCTTTTTTGCTTGGGCCCATATCTTCCCCTTCAATGATGAAGTCAAGATTTTTGGAAACGGAGGAAATATATTGTCCACCATGTGCTATGACGGTGTCTTTGATTTCATCGCGTTTGAAATGCACTAATTTTCCGCTGGCTAAAATTCTCTTGCCTTCAAGGGAATTCCCAAGTTTGACAGATTCGCTTTCACCGACTTCGAAATTCAATCCGAAACTTTTCAGTCGAGCGATGATCTCTTGGTTTTTTGCCTGTGCGAAAAAGTCGTGAATACTATGAACCAGCGTTTCTCCCACACCATTAATATCTAATAACTGCTCAGAAGTAGCAGCTTCCAATTTCTCAATTGTACCAAAATGTCTGGCAAGCAACTGAGCTGTGTTCTCTCCAATATTTCTAATCCCCAATGCGAAAAGAACTTTCTCGAAAGGCTGATTTTTAGAGGCGGCAATTCCTTCCATCATGTTTTTGATGACTCCGTCCTGAAAGGTGTTTGCTTTGAGTTTTTTGATCCGATCTGTTAATTCCTGATTGAGGTCAAGGTTGAGTTTAAGAAGAATTCCGTGAACCGTTCCTTCTTTTTTGCTGACGTCAAGGACTTGGTTGAAATCTACTTTTCTGCTCAGGAATAGGTCCAGGACTACAGAAACTGGAACGTAATCTTCAAGCTTGGGAAGGTTGTGATCTTTGAGATTCGAAATTAGGTAATCGATCATTGCAGTGTTGGAAGGTACTTTCTTCTTCCATTTTCTGATTTGATCCTGAAAAGCCTTCAGCACTTCTGCCAACGGCAACTCGGTGTGTTCGTCCAAGAAATCATGAACCTGCTTAGAAGTAATTCCTTCAGTTAAAGCATAGAGCGCCTTTTCTAAGGTGATATAAAGAATGCCATCACCTTCGGTTTCATACTGATCTTGAGACATTTCCAGTCCGAGCAATTCTTCTTTTTTAGCTTCCAAAGCATAAATGTCAGATGGGTCAATGATGAATCCTTGGTCTATCAAGGCTCTGATACGCTCCGTTCCCATGGAATCTATATCCATGGCGCGTTTAGACACAAAGTGTTCAATTCTTCCCAGTACTTGTGGTGGGCAGGATTCCGCATTTGGGCAGTAATGCTTGGCTTCACTTTCCTTGCGCTCCAGTTCGGTTCCACATTCCGGGCAGTGCGTGATGTAGGAAATAGGTTTTGCTTCTGAACTTCTTCTGTCAGGATTTACCGCAGTGATTTTCGGGATGATTTCTCCGCCTTTTTCCACAAAGACAAAATCACCCTCATGTAGATCCAGGCGCTCAATTTCATTGGCATTGTGGAGGGAAGCCCGCTTCACCGTAGTTCCTGCCAAACTCACAGGTGAAAGATTCGCTACTGGCGTAATCGCGCCTGTTCGTCCGACCTGATACGTCACAGATAGCAGTTCCGTCTCCGCACTTTCTGCCTTGTATTTGTAAGCAATCGCCCATCGGGGATTCTTGGCTGTAAAACCCAATTCCTCCCGTTGATCGTAATTATTGACTTTCAAAACTACTCCGTCGGTATCCACTGGAAGTGAAAAGCGCTTGTCTTTCCAGTCTTCTATGTAATTGATGACTGCCTGGATGTCCGCTACTTTTCTATAGGTTTGAGAGACGTTGAACCCCCATTTTTCAATGAGGGAAATCGCTTCCGAATGTGTATTTACAGAGAGTTCATCTCCGAGCAACTGGTAGAAATAGCAATTCAGCCTACGCTTGGCGACAATGGAGGAATCCTGCATTTTCAGGGTGCCAGAAGCTGCATTTCGAGGATTTGCCAGAAGGGCATCGCCTGCTTCATCACGTTCTGCATTGATTTTCTGAAATTCTTTCAAGGGTAAAAAAATCTCTCCACGCACCTCGAATCTTGCCGGAATATAGTCACCCTTTACTTCCAAAGGGATATTTCGGATCGTTCGCACATTGGCTGTGACATCATCACCTCGGTATCCATCACCGCGGGTGACGGCCCTTACCATACGACCATTTTCATACACAATACTGATAGCAACCCCATCGAATTTCATCTCACAGAAATACTCGAAATCAGAATGTCCCAGTCCTTTTACTACTCGCTCATCAAAGGCTACAAGTTCTTCTACAGAATACGTGTTTCCCAGCGAAAGCATTTTGGTGCTATGTTCCACCGTTTGAAAATCCTTGGTGATCGTCCCGCCGACCCGCTGACTTGGACTGTCTGGATCAAGTAAATCAGGGAAGTTGGTTTCCAAGGCAATCAGTTCCTCTAGGAGCTTATCGAACTCAAAATCCGAGATCTCAGGATTGCTGTCCTGGTAATAGAGGTTGTTGTGATGGTTGATTTCTTGGCTCAGTTGGGCAATTCGCTGTTCGGCTTCCTGTGGATTCATGGGCTTTTTAGAAAAATTAGGGCTTGTAAAAATAGGATTTCGATAGGGAAGGAGCAATTGAATTTTCGGCTTTGACGTTTGGTTGAATTTTTTAGCCACAAAGTGACGCTAAGAAAAATTTTGCTGATTTTAGAATTGTCAATTCTATATATTACAGCTCAAAACCTTTTCTAAAGAGCCTTCTTGATCTTATAATTTTCACTAGCACGATTTCTTCCTTTTTCCATGTTTTAAAGTAAGAATTATCGTGACTAGTTGAATAAAGTGAACGATTGAGGGTTTTCTTTTTTACAAAAATGTCAGTCCTATTCTTTTATTCAATCCTTGCTCAAAAATTCTGATTAATGTAGAAAGCTGGACGTTTCCTTTTCCGTTTTCAAGCTTAGAGATGTAGCTCTTTTTTGTCCCAGCTTTTTCAGCCAATTGCTCCTGAGTAAGGTTGGCTTCTTTGCGTGCTGACTTGAGCATTTCACTCACGATGAACATTTGAGCACCTTCCTCGTACTGGTTGCGACTTTCTGTGCCGATCTTGCCATGTTCGAGCTCTATTAAGTCATCAAATGTTTTTATATTTTTATAGTCATTCATAGTTTTAGTTTTTACCATCAAAATATTCTTTCATAATCCGCTCTGCTTTTTCAATCTCTTTATGAGGGGTCTTTTGCGATTTCTTTTGAAATCCATTGAATAAGATTACCAATTGCCCCTCGTCAAAGCAGCAAAATATGCGGTAGATATTAGATTGAACCTCAATTCGGATTTCATAAAGTCCGTTAGTTCCAGTTAAATGTTTCAGGAATTTCTCGGGAACACGTTCAACTTGCTTAATCAATTCGAAAACGTATTGAATTTTACTTTTAAGTCTTGCTCTCGGTAAAATTCAATGAAGTGGTTTTCGTAAAAGATTATCTTTCTATTCATTAATCAAAGTTATCTCAACGGATAACAAATTCAATTTTATTTCCAAAAAGATTACGCCTTCGCGGGAGAATTTTTAATACCATTACATTACGTCGCCGCGTCGCTGCGAGAACTATTTCAATTGCAAATCCTCCCATTATTTAGAATCTTTGTTTTTTTATAGTTATCCCCATTTCCTCATGCCCAATAAAGCCAATATTGAAAGCAAAATTCTGGACGCAGCGTACAAGCTTTTTCTGGAAAAAGGCTATCGCCATACCACTATGGATGATATCGCCCAAATGCTGGGGATGAGTAAGAAGACACTTTATAAGTATTATCCAGGGAAATTTGAATTGCTGGCCGCTTCCTTTGAGGTGACCAAAACCAAGCTTACAGCTAAAGTAGAGGCAATTGTAGATAATCGATACATTTCTTTTCCCTTGAAGCTTAAATCTACTTTGACGGTGATGGCTTCCCTGCTAGGCCCAATTAATCCTGAGTTATTCGAAGACCTGCGGGAACATGCGCCGGAAATTTGGGAGGGCTTGGAGCAGTACATTAAGGAATCTGCTTATATACGATTCAAACAATTGTTGGATCAAGGGATTAGTGAGGGTTTGGTTAATCCTGCTGTTAATGTCAATTTGGTCGTGATGCTTTACGCTACCGCGATACAGTCTCTTATGGACCCAAAATTCATCACACAGTTTCCTGAGCCAATTCAACAAGGAATGAAGATTCCTCCTGCAGACATCTACGATCAGGCAATCACTATTATTTACAAGGGTATTCTAACAGATGAAGCCCGTAATGAATTTGCAAATGCCTAAGGCAGCCTAAGCCTGATTTCCCTATCTTTGCACCCTTATTCTGCAATGAATTTTATATTTCAAAGCGGGGTTTACTATTTCGAATCTTAGAACGATTATGAGCAATACCAATTTCAAAAGATATACCATTACTTCTGCGCTTCCTTACGCCAACGGCCCACTTCACATTGGTCACTTGGCTGGATGTTACATTCCTTCAGATATTTATGTGCGCTATTTGCGGAGCTTGGGCAAAGATGTTGCCTATATCTGCGGTTCGGATGAGCATGGAGTTGCGATTACAATCAAAGCTAAAAAAGAAGGAAAAACCCCTCAGGAAGTGGTGGATCACTACCATCAGATCATGAAGGGGAGTTTTCAGGAATTTGGGATCAGTTTTGATCACTACTCCCGCACCTCTGCGCCAATTCATCATGAAACTGCACAGGGATTTTTTAAGGACTTGTACGAAAAAGGCGAGTTTCTCGAGCAAAGTACGGAGCAGTACTATGACGAGGAAGCCAATCAGTTTTTGGCAGATCGATACATAGAAGGTACCTGCCCAAAATGTGGCAATCCGAATGCGTATGGTGATCAGTGTGAGAAATGCGGCAGCTCATTGAGCCCGACAGATCTTATCAACCCAAAGTCAAAACTAAGCGGAAGAACTCCAGTATTGAAAGAAACCAAGCATTGGTTTTTGGACTTGGCAAAGTATCAGAGTTTTCTGAAAAAATGGGTGCTAGAGGATCACGCTGACGATTGGAAAAATAACGTACTGGGACAATGTAGATCATGGTTGGAAGCTGGTGATGGTTTGCAGGCTAGATCTATGACCCGTGATTTGGATTGGGGAATCAAAGTGCCTTTGCAAGACGCAGAGGGCAAAGTTCTTTACGTTTGGTTTGACGCACCGATAGGATATATCTCTTCTACTAAAGAGTGGGCTGCGGAAAAAGGAATCGATTGGGAACCGTATTGGAAAGATAAAGACACCAAACTTGTGCACTTTATCGGAAAAGATAACATTGTTTTCCATTGCATTATTTTCCCTGCGATTCTTAAAACCCACGGAGATTACATTCTTCCAGATAATGTTCCTGCAAATGAGTTTTTGAACCTAGAGGGAGATAAAATTTCTACTTCCAGAAACTGGGCAGTTTGGCTGCATGAGTTTTTGGAGGAATTCCCTGGCAAGCAGGATGTGCTTCGCTATGTGCTGACTGCTAATGCTCCTGAGACCAAAGATAATGACTTTACCTGGAAGGATTTCCAGACTAGAAATAACTCAGAACTAGTGGCCATTTACGGGAATTTCGTGAATCGTGCCGTGGTTTTGACACACAAATACTATCAGGGAACAATTCCCCAGCGAGGAGAATTGACTGGTTACGATCAGGAGATATTGGATGCTTTAGCAGAGTTTCCTGAGAAAATCGCCGCATCCATCGAGCGCTATAGATTCCGTGAGGCATTGAGCATCGTGATGGAATTAGCTCGATTGGGCAATAAATACCTGGCGGACACAGAACCTTGGAAAGTTATCAAAACCGACGAAGCCCGTACTGGAACTATCTTGAATATTGCATTGAACATCGCTGCGAATCTTGCAATTGTATCAGAGCCATTCTTGCCTTTCACTGCCGGGAAACTGGTTGATCTTTTTGGGATGGAAAAAATAGACTGGTCCGAGGCTGGTCAAGGTGAGCTTCTCAAAGCAGGAATTTCACTGGGAGAAGTGGGCTTGCTATTCGAAAAAATCGAAGATGCAACCGTAGAAAAACAAGTACAAAAACTATTAGATGCCAAGAAGATGAATGAAGCTGAAAATGCACCTGTGACTCCAATGAAAGAGATAATCACCTACGATGATTTTGCGAAGCTGGATATGAGAGTAGTGACTATTTTGGAAGCAGAGAAAATGCCAAAATCCAAGAAGTTACTTAAACTAAAAGTAGATATTGGATTAGGAGAAAGAACTGTTCTTAGTGGTGTAGCTGAGCATTTCGAGCCAGAGTTTTTGGTAGGGAAACAAGTCACAATGCTGATCAATCTTGCGCCTAGAAAAATGATGGGAATCGACTCTGAAGGTATGATCTTAATGGCCGAAGACAAAGACGGCAAACTGAAGCTGATGGTGCCACATGAAGGAACTGCGAGCGGATCGACGATTTCTTAAGTAGTAAGAGATAAGTATCAAGTACCTAGACTTGAGAATTTAGAACCAATAGTCAAGATTTTGGAAAGGGCGAACAATTATTCGCCCTTTCTCAATTTATAACATACATCAAATAATTCCTTAAATTGATTTCTGTATGGAAAATGATATTCGTTGGAAACAGAGGTTTGAGAATTTTGCAAAAGCAGTGAAACTTTTGGAGGAGATCCAATCTCTTGATCTTGCTAAAACTTCCCAGTTGGAGAAAGAAGGAATTATTCAGTGATTTGAATTTACACTTGAGCTAGGTTGGAAAACGCTTAAGGATAGAATGGAGTCAGATGGGCTAGTTCTTACACAGATTTCTCCTAAAATGGTTGTGAAAGAGGCATTCAAAGCTAAATACATTTATCAAATTGAAATCTGGCTAAACATGATCAATGATCGAAATTTGCTCAGCCATACCTATGATTTCGCTGTAATGGAGGAGGTGATTCCAGATATTCAGAAAAAGTATTCTCCAGCACTTTCTGCTCTTTTTGATACATTATCTTAAGATTTAGTGATGAAATTTGGCTTGTCAAATTCAACGAAGGATATTCTAATTGATATTTTCAAAAAGTATCCACAAATCGCCCATGTACTTGTTTATGGCTCACGTGCCAAAGCTAATTATACTAGCAGAAGCGATTTGGATTTGGTTATTGATGATCATGAGATTGATCGATTTACCTTAGGTGAACTAATCTCAGAATTAAATGAAAGCGATTTCCCTCATACAATTGATTTACAAAGTCTAGATCGAATTCAGAATGAAAAACTGATTGATCATATTCGTCGCGTTGGAAAAACCTTTTATAAAAAGGAATGACTTTCTGTAAAGAAGAGCAATTATTCAGGTAGAATTAATAGTTGAGAACCAAGATTCTAGATTCAAGAGCCAAGAAGTCGAATTTAATTCGAATTTCTTGGCTCTTTTCTCTTGATTCTAAAATCTATTGTCTAGCTTCTAAAGTCTAATGCAACGGTCTCTTCTTAATCATCCCTCCCTTAGTATCTTTAATAGGATACTGGATCACAAAGGCTTTGGAGTCAATTTTTTCAATCTCAACGAGCATTTTGGTGACTTCCAATCTTGTGATAACACAGAATAACACTTTTCTGTCCGGGAGTTGATTGGCTTTGTCCCCATAGCCTCCATCAGATTTTAAAACTGTTACCCCTCGCCCAAGATCAAAAGAGATCATTTGTTTGATTTCCTCATTCTGCGAAGACATGATCATCACACCAAGGTATTCCTCCACGCCATTAATGATGAAGTCCACTGTTTTGGAAGCAGAAAAGTAAGTCAACATTGAATACATGGCCGTTTCAAGATCCACGAAAATCGCTGCGACTATGAATAGGCACACATTGAAAACGGTGATAAAATCGCCTACCGTTAGGCTGGATTTTCTACTGACTGAAATTGCCAAAACTTCTGTTCCGTCGATTACCGCACCACCTCGAATCGCAAAGCCAATACCAGATCCTAAGAAGAAACCTCCAAATACGGCAATCAGTAATTTATCAGCAGTAATAGCAGGAACTTCTATGAAATGCACGAGCAGTGCCAATCCGAAAATTGCTACTGTGCTTTTAATGGCAAAAGGAATTGAAACTTGCTTTGCCCCAAGTAATATGAATGGCAAATTGACTAAGATAATTAGGACCGAGAGATTAACTGGGGTAAGCATTTCCAAGAGCAAAGACATTCCCATTGCGCCACCGTCGAAAAAACCGTTAGGTAGCAAAAAGCCTTTTAAGCCGATACTAGCCATCACAACTCCGATGGCTATGAAAAGCCCGTCTTTGATTTGTCTCCAAATCGTAATTCTCTTCACCAGTTCATTGTCTTGAATATTTAAAAGTCTCTTCACCATGGTTCGAAAATAGAATTTTTTAATCAACAGTTCTGCCATCAATGCCATCTAAGGCAAGAATAAATTCATAACTTATGATGGAGGAAAAGAGAAACTACTAGATTGTCATCATTGAAGTATTTGTAAGAAATGAATCCTGTTTTTAGCAAAATGTGGTGTTATTATTTATTTTAATAAAAATTTTAGCCTATTTTCTTAAAATTTTTGACAATTACGCTTTTTCATCTATCTTTTTGAACCTAGTTTGATTTTAAATAAACTTATGAAGACAGACGGATATAACGCAGGAGAACATTACGATGAAATGATTTCCGGAGAAGGGGAGATCAGAGAGCATTATGCGGAGTTTTACAATCATCTGAAGAAGACTAGTTCTAGAAAGATGAACCATTTGCAACATTCTGCCAATCAGACGCAGCGCTCGATGGGGATGACTTTCAATGTCTATCATGACAATCAGGGGATGGAAAAAATCCTTCACTTGGATATTATCCCCAGGATAATCCCGAATTCAGAATGGCAGAAATTGGAAGCTGGACTAAAGCAAAGAACTCTTGCGCTGAATCTTTTCCTTCAGGATATTTATAATGAGCGGAAAATCCTGAAGGACGGAATAGTGCCTTCAGAGCTTATCCTGAAAAGTAAGGATTACCTCGAGCCCTGCATTGGACTCACTCCTCCCAAAGGTATTTGGTGTCATATCACTGGAACTGATCTGGTGAAGGCCAAAGATGGCGAATATTACATTTTGGAAGACAATCTTCGGTGTCCATCAGGCGTCTCTTATATGCTGGAGAGTCGTGAAATCATCAAGCGAGTTTACCCTGATATTTTCAATCAGAAAGGGGTTATGCCAGTTTCGAATTACCCAACGAAACTTCTTCGTATGCTTCAGAATCTCTCCGATAAGCCAAAACCTGTCGTGGGAGTGTTGACTCCAGGAATTTATAATTCTGCTTATTACGAGCATTCTTACCTCGCTTTGCAAATGGGAGTTGAGCTCGTGAATGGTGTGGATCTTATCGTTGAAAATAAGCGAGTGTATATGCAGACCACGAAAGGGTTGCAGCAGATAGATGTGCTTTACCGACGGATAGATGATACATTTTTGGATCCGGAAACCTTCAATCCTGATTCTTTGCTAGGAGTCCCTGGTCTTTTTGAAGCTTACAAAGCAGGAAATATCGCATTGGCAAATGCTCCCGGGACTGGTGTAGCAGATGATAAAGCTGTCTATGCTTATGTTCCCAAAATCATAAAATATTACCTAGACGAAGAACCAATCCTGAATAATGTGCCAACCTATTTGTGCCGAGAAGAGAAGGATAGGCAATACGTATTGGATAATATTGAAGAATTGGTAGTGAAAGAAACGAACGCTGCGGGCGGATACGGAATGCTGATCGGTCCTAAGGCGGATACGGAAGAGCATGCGAAATTCCGTGAACTCATCAAAAACAATCCAACCAATTACATCGCACAGCCCACCTTGTCACTTTCCACCGTCCCCACTTTGACTGATGAAGGAATTAGTGGCAGGCATGTGGATTTGCGGCCTTACATTTTATATGGAGAGGAAATAGAAGTAATTCCTGGAGCTCTCACCCGAGTAGCTTTGAAGAAAGGTTCGCTGGTGGTAAACAGTTCGCAAGGTGGAGGAAGTAAGGATACTTGGGTTTTATATTAAAATAACAGAACGAATATGCTAAGTAGAGTAGCGAATAGTATTTATTGGCTGGGTAGATACCTGGAGCGTGCGGAGAATTATGCGCGATTTATCGATGTGAATTTCAATCTGATGCAGGATCTTCCTGTAGATCTCAAGGAGCAGTGGCATCCACTGATCGCTGCAACTGGAGATTTGGCTCTTTATGAGAAAAAGTGTACGGGATACGAAAGAAATCAAGTTTTATTCTTCTTAGGATTTGATGCCGAGAATCCAAACTCCATGCTCTCAACCATTAAAAATGCCCGGGAGAATGCACGGATAATCCGTGAAAACCTGAACAAGGAGACTTGGGAGAAAGCCAATGAACTTTATTATATGATGCAGGAAGGCTTGGAAAAAAAGGTGTGGAAGAAAGAAGATCCAAGACCGTTTTTTGAAAAGGTAAAAAACCAAATCTTATTGATCTACGGGATTGCTGATAGTAGTGTGGCGAGGATTGAAGGCTGGTATTTCAGGCAACTTGGGCAATATCTCGAGCGGGCTGACAAGACTTCTAGGATTTTGGACGTGAAGTATCACATTCTTTTGCCTGCTGATCAGCAGGTAGGGACCCCTCTTGATTTCTTACATTGGATGGCATTGTTGAAATCGGTTACCGCATTCAATACCTATCGGAGGTTGTATGGAAATATTGAATCTGCCAATGTTGTAGAGTTCTTGACTTTGAATAAATACTTTCCAAGATCAATTTATTTTTGCCTGAAAGAAGCTGAAAAGTGTCTGCATAATATCTCGGGTAATCTTGGAGGAGGCTATATGAATTCTGCCGAAAAAGCGATGGGAGAATTGCGTTCACGACTTGAATTTGCCGAAGTTGGGGAGATTATTGAGTTTGGACTGCATGAGTATTTGGACAGTCTTCAGTTGAAGATTAACAAAATCTCTTTGGAAGTTGATTCAAACTTCTTTACGATCAGGGATAATCATGTGCATCAGACGCAAAGCCAAAGCCAAGGATAAGATTGAAAAGCTGCTTTAGTCAGCGAATACACCATTTTCTGGTTTTTCAAATATTCCAGCGTCGAATTCTTCATCCAAAAGCAAGGCATCTGCAAAGCTGACTTGATATTTTATGCTTTTGGTTGAGTCATTTTCAAATGCATATCCTGTTAGAATTCTAGGGAAAAATACACCGTCAGAATTTCGGTAGTCTTCATATTTTAAGGCATTGAATGGTGGGTTTTCATTACCAAAATAAGTGACAGTATAAAGCAGGTATTCCAGTCTGTTGGTCTCTGGATTGATCAGCATGAAGTATTGATCATCCGGGCTGGAACCTTTATCCGCCTCAAATTTTGCCTGAAAAGTAGGGTAGATCATACCGTTAACGGATTTGTCACTCACTTTTTCCACTGTCACTCCAGGGTCTGTAAATATGTACGGGATATTGAAAAAGTAGAAATATAAGTTGTGGTAGAACTTTACTGAATTCCCTTTATAAGCTTCCCGATTTGGACTGATCCAAGTCTCCTTCCCATCAAAACCTATTTCAAATTCAGAAGTTGATAGTCTGATTTTTCGGCTCTCCAGATTGACAAAAGCATCTTCCTCGGTCATCACTCCTTCATGGATCATCGCATAGCTTTCTGCTTTTGCATTGTACCATTTCTGCCATTCTCCATGTGCATTCAATACTTCGGTGAACTCAGGAGAAAGCTCTGGAAGCGCTTTTTCTTTTATGCTTTCGCAAGAAAGGGTTGCAAGGAAGAGGGCTAAAATGGTTAGAGCTAAGCTGAATTTCTGCATGTAAATTAGAGTTTGGGGTTTCAATTTAGCAGGAAAATGAGTTGTAGTCAATTGGATAGTTTTAATTCAGTTTTTGAGCACAGGTTTTATAAACTATGTTTATGCATAGTCCATACAAATGCATAAAAAAGCCCAAGCAAAACTTGGGCATTTCAAAACGATCAGACCTATCGGTTATTCTATAAACCTATCATTGTATTAATCTGCTGAACTGTCTTTTAATTCTTTTTCTCTTAAATTTTCAAAGCTGAAATCAGCGCTTTTGATCAACTGGAAGGCTTTCGGTACTAGGGCTGCTCCAACTAAAATTCCTCCCGTAGTAATGATGTGTAGCGGGGATGTAAAGTAACTGCCTGATGTAAATACTCCCAAAATCAATAGGGTGCTAAACGGCATGGAGACGGCTAAGACGTTAATTCCCAGTTCAAGGTCAAAGGTTGGATTGTCCTTCTGTGCTTCATTTTCATATTCTAACTTCCTAATCGCTGACATATGAGCAAACGGCCAGAAACTCACGGCACTCTGTGGAAATACAACCGCAAGAAGAACTGCTGCCTCGGAAGGCATTGGCACTAGCCAGATGAACAATCCACTGAGAAGAAATGTGAAGCCTGCTCTGAAGGTAAGAATTGAAGTGATTTTGCGAAGCTGATCCCATTTGAAAATCACCGCTATTCCTATGAAAAGCAAAACCAACGGTGTCATCATGTCTTTCATCATCAGGACAGATTCACTTAGGAACCCTGGTAAACTCTCCATATTAAAACCAAAGCTGAGGAGCACGATTGCAACTAGCATTACTAGATTTATAGGTTCACTGACCATGGCTAGTAATAGCTCTTTTATTTTTTTGCCGTTGGACTTTGCTTTGATGCTTTGGTTTTTATAATACCAAGACATCGCGAGTAGATAAGACAAGATGAGTACGAATACTTTATTGCCGATATCTGCCAGTGCGGCCAAAGCCAAAGCATCGTCTCCCAGATACTCCACTATAAATGGGAAGCAAGTCAATCCAGGAGCCAAAGAGGGTAATAGCAGCATCAGTGTTCGCATAGCCGATGTATCGTTCTTGATTCCAAAGAATGGCAGTGTATACTTGGTGACGAAAATCATCACAATATTGAAGATCAAAGCCAAAACCGGAAGAATCAGTAGATCTGGATTGATTTCAATTTTCAACAATGCGACAAAGATCATTGCCGGCAAGGCGATGTTTAGAATTATGGTTTTTAACCCCTTTTTCTGATCCTCATTTTGTAGTTTTTTCTGGAGTAATATTCCGATTACTATCAAAAGGAGCAGCGATAGGGTCTTCTGAAGTGCAATACTCATAGTTGGTTAAAGTCTTAGGCTGTGACTTTTTTGAAAGCGTCGACGAAAATTTCCATCTCGTCTTTTGTGCCCATACTTACTCGGCACCAAGGCTTGTCATCGATATTAAATACTCGAATACCAACCCCACTTTCATACATGCCTTTCATGAATGGTTGGCCTTCCATGCGAAGTGGGAAGATCATAAAGCTGGTCTCTGAGGGAATAATGTCATAGCCAAGAGAAGCGATTTCACCTTTAGTGTACTCTCTGCATTCGGTGTTCATTTCTCTACAGCTCGTGATAAACCCAGGATCTTTTAAGCTTGCAATAGCACCATTTAAAGAGGTGACACAAAGTCCCATTGTGCTTCTTACTTTCGATGTGATGCTTTCGATACGCTCAGGTAGTGCTACCATGTAGCCGATTCTCAAGCCTGCCATTCCATGGACCTTAGAGAAAGTTCTGGCAATGATTACATCTTTGCCTTCAGCCACGAGTCCTACCATGGATGATTCTTCAGGCTTTTGAAGGAATTCCAGGTACGCTTCATCTACGAACACCGGTGTCTTTTCAGATACGGTGGAGCAAAATGCCTTCAGTTTCGTTGCGTCGGTGATAGAGCCTGTAGGATTGTTAGGGTTACAGATGTAGACAAGGTTGGTCTCTGAGTCAACGGATTTGGCCATGGCGTCCAGGTCGTGCTGAAAGTCACCTGTTAATAAGGACGGCTTCCAGGTTGCTCCTAGTTTCTGCGCGGTATTCATCAAGGACATGTAAGAAGGATCTGCAGAAACTACATTGCCGCCGTTCATGAACTGTACAAAAGCTACTTTTTCCAGAATATCAGATGATCCAGGAGAAAGCATGATGTGATCTGCGCTCACGCCTTCTTTCTCGGCAATCATATCGATTAGCACTTTAGCTTCCCCGTGGCCATATCTGTTGCCTAGGGAAATAGATTCAGTAATAGCCTTGACCACTTTCGGAGAAGGACCATACGGGTTTTCATTTGCGTTTAACTTTGCAATTATTCGAGCCTCATCGTATCGGAAAGTTGGGATATGCTCATTAAGAATGGAATCTGGCTGATAGGCAGCTAGAGCTTTGTTTTTTGGGAGGGCGAATGCAGGTGCTACTGCCATAGTTCCCATGGCCATTAGGCTGGATTTGATCCAAGTACGTCTGTTGATAGAGTGGTTCATAAGTATTTTGATAAGGTTGTAGAAAGTTTTGAGAAATGTTTTTTTGTGAATTGATAGTTGTGATTTGTATTAATTGACTCTTACTGTGTGGTATTTTCGGAAGGCTACATTTTTGTAGGTCCCTGCAAATTCTAATCGAACTGAGCTACCGCTTTTTGCGTCGGGCAAGCCCAAATCAGCCCATGAGACTACTAGTGGTGCACTTCCATCTGAATCCGTCACTAGCTTGGCAACTTCATTGGTATTGTTGATAAAGACAGCGATGCTAAGATTTGGGACAGGGATGGAGTCTATTCCTTTGGTGTAGTCAACGATGTTTGTTTTGTCGAGTTCCAAGAACTTGGAGCCTACAGTCACAGATGAAGTAGCGGGGAAAGAAGATCCTTCCAGCAAGACCAAAACAGGTGATCCCACATTAGGCGTTACCAGGTCGTCTGATTCCACACAGGATTGTGTGAATGCGAAGGTGAGGAAGGCTACCAGAACTAAGTATAGGTTGAATGACTTTTTCATAAGATTTTCGGTTGAATGATTGGAGATCAATTTTGATTATTCTACCCACCAAAGTGGAGTTCTCATGTTGTCTGAGCCGCCGAGCTTGCTTACTCCTTCGTCCAGATTTGCCTTGTTCAGAGAATATTCAGATGTAGGATATTCGATTCTGGTAGGGAGGATTCCGTCGTTTGAAAAGACTGCGCTAGGATTAGGAGCTGGCATTACAGGAAAGCCAGTTCTGCGGTACTCATTCCAAGCTTCCACTCCTTGACCGAATAATGCAATCCATTTTTGAGTCATCAGGCTTTCCTTGGTGACCCCTCCGATACGAGACATGTAATCCTCTGGCATGGTAAGCCCTTGTTGCTTGAATGAAGCAGCGATAGCACTTTCAAGATATGCTGCAGCGTCACCTGAAATGTCTCCGTCCAAAGCCGCTTCTGCTTTGATGAATTCTACTTCTGCATAAGTCATCAAAACACTTGGAGCCGTCGGGTCTAAATATTTAAGTCCAATTCGTGAGGCATTGTAAGTACCTGCGGCTGCATCCGTAAGTCCATTTGGTAAGCCTGCATAGGAACCATCGTCTAGCGGTTGAGCATATACTGTGATTCTCTCATCATCAAGCTCAAGTAATTTCTCAATTAGCGTACTGCTTATGTTCCAATCTGATCGTGTGGAGAATACATCAAACATTTTGTTTCGGCTGCCAATCACATCGAAATGGATTAGCTGTGCTGCTTGGGCATTACTTTCGATAATTGGATACTTCACAGGATCAGATAAGATTTGACTGATGAGCGCCTTCGATTCTGCGGGTTTCTTGGAAGCTTGTCTATTCGCTAGTCTAAGTGCAAGTGAGTTTGTGAATCTCTTCCATTTCATGATGTCTCCATTGAAGAGAATATCACCCACTACTACCGGTCCATCGGTGGAAAGAAGAGTGTTGGCTTCCATGAGATCGGCAAGAATTCCTGCGTAAACTTCCTCCATGGAATCGTATGCAGGGGAATTGATAGGTTCTTGTGCCGTTCCTTTCAATGCTTCAGAATATGGAATTGGGCCAAATACATCTGTCAAATAAGCGAATCCAAAAGCCTGCATAGTCATTGCTATTCCTAGGTAGTTGGAGTTCTCGTATTCAGCGCCAGCAGTAGTTAGGGTTTTAACTCTTTCAAAGTTGATCAGAGACTCATTGTATACGCTATTCCATGTTCCGGAGGAAATAGTCAGTGGTATTTCGTAGCTGTCACCTTCAGCATTGATGTAGATGTTTCTAGAAAGATGCTGAATCCAGCACATGGCAGCATCTATATTCAGACGCTGATATCTGGTGCTATGTCCCCAGTATCTATCTACCATTACTTGAATTGCGTTTGGCAAAAGCAGGGATGGGGAAATGGAAACTGGGTTGTTTGGATCCGTATTTGTTTCTTCAAAATCTTTGGTACAAGAAGTCATTGTGCCAAAAGTCAGCAGGAGTATTGCTAGTGTGGATATGTATAGTCTTTTCATGTGTTTATTATTTGATTTTTTTGGCCACATGGAATCTCACATGGTAAATAATAATGTCAGTTGATGACGCCTGAGACATGTTTGATTTCATGATAGGTTCTTAATAGATAGGAAATTAGATCAGAATGTCACATTAAGGTTGAAGCCCAAATTCCGGGTGGAAGGCATTTCACCATAGGCGAATCCTTGTCCATTTCCGCCCTTGCCATCCACTTCTGGATCCATGTGAGGGTGGTTTTTGTAAAGAATAGCCACGTTACGCCCCACGAAAGAGAGTTTCATCGATTGTATGAACTTGTTCCCTAGGAAGTTTTTTGGGAACACGTAGCCCAAAGACACTTCGCGAAGCTTCACATAGGTACCGTCAAAAATCCCTGTCTCGTGATAGGTTCTAGGGTTTTGAGCATTCCAGAAAGTTCCTGCGCTAGCGATTACGTCGTTTGGCACGTAGATAGGCTCTTCTGATGTGCCTATGTTCATTACTCCTGCGCCGATTACTCCTTCTTCCCGACCTATAGCCGTTTCAGCATATTGACCTGTTTTCCTGGCTAGACCAGTTCCCACATCGAATATGTCTCCGCCCATTTTCACATCGATCAGTGTATTTAGCTCAAGGCCTTTGTATGCAAAAGAGTTAGTCCATCCGCCAATCCAGTCAGGCTGTATATTGCCTAGGGTATAAGTACCTTCTTCTAGAACAGGAAGTCCGTTGTTGTATACAAGTTCTCCTTCTGGGCTTCTCAAATATCTTCGGCCGTACAGAGAACCATAAGGTTGGCCTACACGTGCTTCAGAAGTAAGTGAATTCTGAGTTCCCAAAATGTAGTTTTCAAGACCTTCGGCTAGTTCAACCACTTTGTTTCTGTTTCTAGCGAAATTCACTCCTGTGTACCAGCTGAATCCTGATGCTGTATTTACAGGTGTAGCATTTATTGAAAGCTCAATTCCTTGGTTAGTAATCTCGCCTGCATTCAGAATCTGGCTGCTATATCCTGAGGCTGTTGAAATAGACACAGCTAAGATTTGATTAACAGTAGACTGATGGTAGTAGGTGAAGTCAAGCCCTACCCGGCCTTCAAAAAACCTCATATCTAACCCTATTTCTTTACCTGTAGTGATCTCTGGCTTGAGCGTTCTGTTAGCAATCTCATTCGACTCCGCATAAGTAGGGGTCGTACCTGCCCATAGACCTTCAGAGGAATACACTTGATTTAGGAGGTATGGATCGGCATCATTACCTACTTGAGCGATACTACCACGGATTTTGGCAAATGATAGAAATCCTGACTGAATGTCGAAAATGTCAGTAATTACCGCACTCAACGCAGCGGATGGATAGAAGAAAGAATTGTTGTTGGTTGGAAGAGTACTTGACCAGTCATTTCTTCCGGTCACATCCAAGAATAGGTAGTTGTTAAATCCAAATTGAGCAGAGCCAAACACGCTATTTACCACCTGTTTTCTAATCGTGCTAGAAGGTGTGACAGGGCTAGCGTAGTTTCCTAAATTGTAAAGGCCGTCTATGGTGAGTTGACCTACGCTCACTGCAGTGCTTTTGTAGTTATTCACTCGGTTGTTTGCCCCAGCTTGTACTTTTAGCGTAAGTCTTTGTGTAATGTCCGTGTCATAAGTAAGGATCACATCACTATTTGTCTCCTGACTATTTAAAACTGATTCAGAATAGGAGCCAAATCTTTTGACGTTGTTTTTGAAGCTTTCAGCACTGTTGATATTTATTCGGGTGTCGCTCCAATAATCAGTTCCTGATCTGACCATGATGCTGAATTTATCCGTGATATCGTAGTTAAGTGCAATGCTTCCGACTAGGCGATCTTTCTCATTTGAGTTGGGTAGATTCGTTTGATTGAAGAAAGGATTTGAAAAGTATTCATGCTGCCAGTTTGCGTAAGGGTAATCATCGCCTGGTCTAAATGTTTGGCGTTGAATTTCATAATAATCCTCCCAATTTTTAAGCTTCTCGTAATCGGTATGTCTATGTGCCCAGATGAAATCCTGACTACCGGTAAATCCTCTGTTATCTGAACCTGACTTAACATATTCAGCATTTACGCTCATCTGAAGCTTTGGAACAAATTTGTAAGAAGAGTTTATCTTAAAATTGTTTCTATAGTAGTCGTTGTCAGCCATGATGCTGGTCTGATCTAATCGCCCGATTGCTACACGGAAACTGCCTTGCTCATTTCCGCCAGAAAGAGCGATTGTGTTGGAGAAACTTTGGCCGGTTTCCCAGAATTCTTCCCAGTTGTTTGGTTGAGGTAGTAAGGCCACTTTCTCGGGAGCTGAATACCACAGCGGAACCATGCTGCCATCCATAGGAGCGCCCCAGCTCTCATCGACGCCGGCAGTTCCTCGAATACCGTCTGCATCAAAGCCATTTCTTCCGTCCACATACCAGGTTCTGTATCCAGAGCCACCGCCATAGATGTTTTGAAATTCTGGCTTAATGAGTGGATTGTCAAAAGTCATGTTGCTGTTGAACTCTATCCCAATCCCTTTCGTGCCAGCACCATTCTTGGTAGTGACCATGATGACGCCATTAGCTGCACGCGAGCCATAAAGTGCTGCCGCAGTAGCTCCCTTTAGGATAGTCATTTCTTTGATGTTGTCAGGGCTGATTTCGGAAAGTCCATTCCCATATTGCCTGCTTGAAGTTTGCTCTAGCGGAACCCCATCTACTACCACAAGTGGTTCGTTGTTGCCCGCCACAGAAGAGGAGCCTCTGATTACGATATGTGCACCACTTCCCGGCATGGAGTTTCCAGTCACCTGAACGCCCGCAATTCGACCGGAAAGGCTATTCGCCACGTTTGTAGGTCTGGATTCGGTCAAGGCACTTCCATCGACGCTTTGGGTGGAATAGCCTAGGGCTTTTTTGTCTCGTTCCAAACCAAATGCTGTGACTACCACTTCATTCAATGCGAGATCGGAAGAAGCTAACTCGATGGTAAACATGGAGGTGGTACCTACAGTGATTTCCTGAGTGGTAAATCCTATAAAAGAAACCATCAAGATTGCATCGGAACTTTCGTCATCTAGTGTGAGCGAAAATTTCCCGTCTATATCAGTTACGACACCATTCATAGTGCCTTTGATTAAAATACTTGCACCTGGAATAGGAACTTGATCTTCATCTAGGACTACACCTTGGATGGTGCGTTCTATGTGCTGAGCAGATTGAGAGGGGGACTGATAGGAAAAGTTTGAACTGGCGGGAATAGTAGAAGTGGTATTCTCGGATTTCTCAAGCATATAGAAACTGCCAGCGCCTTTTCTATAATTGATCTGACTTCCATTGAGAATTCGTTGCAGGTTCTCCTCAGCTGTTAATTTAGAATTGATGGCAGCTGGTATTTTTGACTCAGAATCTACCAAGGAAGAAGGGTATGCAATGGATATTGCGTATAAATCTTCCAACTCTTTCAGGGTTGATTCAAGATTTTTCTTATCCAACTTCTGATCTGAAGCTGGTCCTTTGGCAAACTGTGTAAGGTTTTGGCCTTTGGCGGATAGTGGGAGTGCTAGCACTCCTGTCACCCCGACAACCAATAGATAACGGGTAAATTTGATGAGCATAGATTAGCAGATTAGTGGTTTGAATGATTACTCGCGTTTATTTTGGGTCAATTGCTAATCATTCATAGATCAGGATATGGTTTAAATGTCCTGACCTCACTAGTGTAATTTTGGTTTCTGTAGTTAGCAGAACCCATTGCTCGAACTTGTTTTACTATTGTATTCATGCTTGCGATCCGGCCGAAAGGCAAGCGGTAATCTATTGTACTCGTAATGAATTATTCTCTAGTTTGATTTTCGTGTTAAATAGCACTTCAATGTTTTCAATTACTTCATTTGGATTATCGGTTAGTGGTAAGCTTCCTGAGATCAGTTGAGAGGTTGGTGGTGTTTTTTGCTCAATTAATTCCAAGTCATAAAGTTCCGTTATTATGTTAAGTATCTCTTCTAGGCTTTCATTTTGTAGCCTTAGTTTACGGTCTTGCCAAGCAAGTAATCTTTGTGGGTTAGGAGAGGTTTTGGCCTCTATTTGATGGTTTTCTACGTTTAATTTGACGGTTTCTCCTGGTATTACCATCCGATTTGCTTCGCCTTGTTCGCTCTGATAGCCAAGCTTTACACTTCCTTCAATTAGCGTTAGTTTATGTACCGGATGTTGGTTTTTGAAATTGAATTCTGTTCCAAAAACTTCTACTTCCATGGCTTCTCCTTCGTTAATTATAAATCGCTTTGCGTCGCTGTCCTTAGCTATATCAAAATAGGCTTCTCCATTTAATTCTACTTTTCTATCAAAACCAAAAGCCCAAGTGTATGAAAAGGTCAGTTGAGAATTGGAGTTGAGTAAAGCGGTTGAGCCATCTGGTAATTCAATTTTTAAAGTTTCATTTGCGCTAGTTTGATAACTGTGTTCTCTAAGTTTTAAAACATGCCATAGTCCCAGATTCACTAATAAGAATAAGAGGATGGAAGCAGCGATTCTGGTGGAATGGAGAATTCTTCTTTTTCTCTCAACTTTTTCTTTGTGTTCTTTTATTCCGGATTTTATTTCTCGGAATATTTTTTTCTTGAGCTCCACCTGATCTTCTAGCTTCAAATTGTCGACGAAATCTTGTTCGTACTCTTCATCCAAGCTGGAATTTGGCTCTTTGTTGTCTTCTCGATATAAGTTGGTATAGTTTTCTGTCATCACTTTGATGTTATATTATATATGTCAACTCAGACATAAAATACCTCCATGTGAAATAAAAAATAAACCAGTTATTTTTCAATTGACATGTTTTGGTGTAAAAAAATCAGTTTTTATACCCTTTGATGTGATTTTTTACAAAAACTAGTATTTGAAAAAATGCAAGCAAAGCGTGGTGATGGGGAGTGTGGTAAAGTCTACCAGGAGAGCGCAGCTAATCCCAGTAGTTCATAGAAAGACTCTGAGAAAACTAAGGCGCAAGCCGTAAGAGTGAGCTCTCTTAGGCTGATTCGAATATCTTTCAGGGCTCGCATGAGATGTTTTTCCACCGTACTCACAGAGATTTCTAGGTTTTGAGCTATTTCACTATAGCTCAGGCCTTTGTTGAAGCGCAGTTGGTAGACTTTTTTGCGCTGCTCTGGAAATGCCTGAACCACTTTCTTTATGTTTGATTTCAGGTCATTGAAAAGAATAGTATCGTCTGTGGATGTACTTATGTGTTCTCCACTTGTTTTTTTCTGTTCCGAATATTTATCGCGAATAGTTTGAGACTTGTATTGGTTGATGATTCGGTAATTCACGGCCGTAAACAAATAGGAAGAAAGTGAAGTGTGAATTTCCAGTTTGGATCTCTTTGTCCAGAAATCGATGAAAACATCCTGAACAATTCCTTCTACGCTCTCTTTCTTTCCGAGCTTTTTATACCCGTAGTTGAACAGTCTTTTCCAGAAAAGATCATAAACTTCAATAAAAGCTGACTCATCATCACTTTTTATTCTTCCAATTATCTCCTTTTCGTTTACTACTTTTTCTGGCATGGGGTCTTATACTAAATATTGGAGATGATTTTTTGTAAAATTCGTAAAATATGGTTTCTAGAATTTCTTCAAATCGAATAATTTCTGTTAAACTATCAAATAGTGGGTTTAAATAAAACAGATTCTTCTAAAATTTATTCCAATTTTTAGGAAAGAGGGTGTTTTGTGGGGTTGATTTCCGGTTCTTTATCACAAAGGGATTTATCGCACTGAAAATCAACTATATAGGTCGTCATTAAGGGCAGTGCCTATTAAAAGCAAACAGAAAGAACCTTCATAGTTGAGAATGGGTTTTACAGGCAATTTTTATTTTTATATCAATTCTACATTAGACTAATTCTAAATAATTAAAATCTTTCTTACTTTTGGGCTAATTATTAATTCCTCCAACTGAATATTTTATGTCAACAAGAAAATCTACTGCTTGGAAAAGTATCCGAAATATTTTTGATCAAATTCACCTCTATGCCGGCTTGATCTCTGGATTGGTGGTTATTGCTGTTTGTTTCAGCGGGACGATTTATGTCTATAACACTGAGATTCGAGAATTCATGGATTCCGAACTTTACTTTGTGGAGGAGACTGGTGCGCGTAAGTCCGCAGATGAATTGAAGGATTTTTTGGAGCAAAGTGAAGCATCCAATGTGGTGGGAGTAATGTGGAATGAGGAAGCTGATCGTAGTGTCCAATTCACACTGAAGCAAGAAGGTGAGGAAGGCAGAGGTACTACGTATTATGTGAATCCATATTCTGGAGCTATTCTTGGCAATACGTCAGATAAAACTCAAACTGCAGAATTTATGGGCTATATGTTTAGTCTTCATAGATGGTTGCTGTTGGATAGAATAGAAACTCCGATCTTGGAAAGCATGGGTAACCGTGATTTGGGTAGATTTATCAATGGTGTTGCCACCTTGCTGTTTTTATTAGGAGTGATTACTGGAATTGTCATCTGGGTGCCCAATAAAGTTAAAAGCTGGAAGCAAGGTTTGAAAGTTAAGTGGTCTGCAAATTGGAAGCGCATAAATCATGATTTGCACAATACTTTAGCATTTTACTCTTTGATCTTTTTATTCATCATGGGAGCTACTGGCCCATTTTGGTCTTACTCTTGGTATAGAGAAGGATGGCAAAAGACCTGGGATATCTACCAAGAGCCAGTTGCTAAAAGTGAAGCTCCGGGTGGACGCGGAGGAGAAGGAAAAGGTGGAGAAGGTCGCGGTAATGGCAAAAATGCGGAAGCTGAAGTTGCAGCTACTGCTCCCGCAGTACTTTCATTGGAAGATGTATTCACTGCGACTAATGCTGAACTGCCTTACGAAGGTAATATTCGTGTGTCGCTACCTTCTAAAGCTTCAGATCCGGTGAGTGTAAGTAAATATAGAACTGGCTTTTTTGCTAGATCTGGGTCAGATCAACTGACATTGTCCTCGGCGGATCTGTCAGTGACCGAGGCAAACTTGTTTTCAGACTTGCCATGGCGACAGCAGGTAGGAAGATCGGTGAAGTCACTTCATGTTGGAGATATCTTTGGTCAATTTTCAAAGTTCCTTTGGTTTGTCGCGTGTTTGATCGCTACCTCTTTGCCGATCACGGGTACACTGATCTGGTGGAATAAGCGGAAGAAAAAACCAGCTAAGAAAAAGCCAATGCAAACTAAAGTGGCAGAAATGGCATAAAATAGTGTAGACCTTCTGATTTCGGAAGGTCTTTTTTATTTTTTACCGCGGAGGCCACTGAGATTTCGCAGAGGGCGCAACTTTAGTTATCCTGCTTCCCCAGAAACAGGATTTGGTATTGCTTTAATTCCATATTACAGTTATGTCCTTTCGGGAATGAATGCTTCGTGGTTTGTGAAAATCCAAACCATGGTGTTAAACTTGTCCCTTTAGGGACTGACTATAGGTAGCTTTAATTAAATAAGTTCTTTAGCTGTGCCTTTTGGTACAGCCCTTTTATTGCTAATCATTTTCCGCATTATCCCTAATTGCTTTTGAATTGCCTCCAAAACTTTAAGAGAATATTAAGCCTCAGAATTACCGACCTTAGATTGAATTGCTAACTTTTGCATAGTAATTAAACAAAATCTGGCTTGACAAAGGGGGATGAGATTACAATTAATGATCAGTTCCACGGAAGGCTAATTAATACAAGTTGTGCTCTGCGCGACCTTTGTGAACTCTTTGGTAAAAAAATAGTCATGCGAATTCTAGTTGTAGAAGATGAACCCGGGATTTCCAGCTTTTTAAAACAAGGCTTAGAGGAGGAGTCCTATTCTGTGGATATCGCTGTGAATGGCGAACAGGGTCTACAAATGGCACTGAGCGGCGAATATGATCTTTTGCTCTTAGACTGGATGTTACCGCTGAAAAGCGGTGTTGAGGTTTGCCTGGAATTCAGAAAGCAATTCGCTGATACTCCTATTATTTTCCTCACGGCAAAGGATACAGTAGATGAAACGATCATGGGGTTGCAGTCTGGGGCGAATGATTACATCAAAAAGCCCTTTCATTTCGAAGAGCTATTAGTTAGAATAAGAGTGCAACTGAGAGCAAAAGGCAGTTCGGAGCAGAAATATTCGCTCGGACCCATTGTGCTCTTCACAGATCGACATCAGGTTTTCAAAGAGGAAGAAGAGATCCAGTTAACCCAAAAGGAGTTTGCCTTGCTGGAATACCTGATGAAAAATAAGAATCAAGTTTGCCGACGTACACAAATCATTGAGGATGTTTGGGACATTCATTTTGAATATAACACGGGAGTAATCGATGTATTCATGAACTCCCTCAGGAAAAAACTTCGTTTCAATACCAACGAAGATTACATTCAAACGGTGAGGGGAATAGGCTATATCGCTAAGGATCTATGAGTATTTCTTACAAAGAACGGATAGCGCGCAGGTTGACCTTAGTCACGGCATTGATCGTGCTTGTAGTTTTTGCGATCATATATTTGGTGGTGGACTTTACTGTCATCCAAAGCATAGACAGAGAGCTGAAATTAGAAACGGATAAGCATGTGGGGCAGATATTTCTGGTGAATGGAGAGATTCGATTTGTGCACAAAGACGAATGGCTGGAACAGGAGCATAGCCAGATCCAGCTCAATCCTATTTTTATAGAAATTGTGGATATGCAAGGTGTTTCTATGGATAGGTCACCAAATCTTAGTGAAAACCACTTGAGTTTTTACCCGGATAGAGCAAAAGGTGATGAAGCTTGGACGCTGAAAACCGGTAATAGAGAAGTGCGTCAGATGCAGATTCCGCTTAATCATGGAGGAAAGCAAGAAGGATATATGCTCGTGGCGAAATCTTTTGAAGATGCGAGACAATTGCTCAACAACCTCAGGAATATTCTACTGATTCTTTACCCAGGGATTTTGCTATCCTTGTTTTTAGCCATGCGGTTTTTGGCGGGTAAGAGTATTCTGCCTATTCAGCAAATCATCCAGAAGACCAATCTCATCTCCCAAAGCAACCTCAATGAGCGTATTCCCGTCGCTGAGCCAAATGATGAAATTGCCCAACTCACTCGCTCGATCAACGACTTGTTGGCCAGGTTGGAGCAGTCTTTGATCCGTGAGAAACAATTCACTTCTGACGCTTCTCACGAATTGAGAACTCCTTTGGCTGTAATGCGAGGCACTTTGGAAGTGTTGATTCGTAAGCCTAGGACTGCTGAGGAATATATTGAAAAGGTGAAAATGGCATTGGCCAGCATAGACCGCATGTCTGAGATGATCGATCAATTGCTGATGCTTGCTAGAGTTGGTAAAGGTAAAATGAGTAGGGAGGAAGTGGATTTGGTTTCTTTTGCCCAGAATTTTGGGCAGCAGGTAGAGAAAGAATCTGGAAGAGAAGTCACTTTTCATACCAATTTCTCAAAACCATTTTACACACTTGTCAATGAGAAATCGCTTCAGATGATCCTGAGTAATCTTATCCAGAATGCTATCAAGTATTCCGCGCCCAGTGGTAAGATCTGTCTGCAAGTCGGGGTTCATGAAGGCGCACCTTTTTTGGAGATCATAGATGAGGGGAGAGGGATAGCGCAGGAGTCATTGGATAAGATTTTTGATCCTTTTTACAGAGAATCAAGTGATGCTACATTCCTGGTTCAGGGTACTGGGCTTGGGCTTACAATCGTCAAAAAACTTGCGCTCGAGTCAGATATTCAGGTAGAAGTGGATAGTGAAGCGGGGAAAGGAAGTACGTTTCGCTTGGTTTTCAGCACTGAGATTTAAGCCAATCTTAAGGGAGTTTTTCAGGCTATGCAAAGCCTTAGAGCCATTTTTGTAATTCAATTTTAACTCTCCCCATGTTAGATCGAATTATTCAGTGGAGTATTGGGCACAAGCTCATCATATTCATTTTTATAGCCGCATGGATAGGATTTGGACTCTATTCATTGAGCAATCTTCCCATAGGTGCAGTACCGGATATCACGACCAATCAGGTGCAGGTGATCACTACTTCCAGAAATCTGGCGACAGAGGATGTGGAAAAATACCTGACTTATCCTGTGGAGTTGGAGATGGCGAATCTTCCGGGGGTGGTGGAAATCCGCTCTATTTCTAAGTTTGGACTTTCGGTGGTGACGATAGTTTTTGAAGATGACATGGGGAGTTATCTCCCGCGTCAACTCATAGCTGAGCGAATAAAGATAGCAGAGGAAAGTATTCCAGCTGGTTTTGGAACTCCTATCATGGGGCCGATTTCTACAGGACTAGGCGAGATTTTTCAGTACGTAGTAGATGTGGAGCCTGGCTACGAAAACGAATACAGCATCACGGAGCTACGTACGATCCAAGACTGGGTAGTGCGCAGACAACTGTCCGGGATAGAAGGTGTGGTAGAAGTGAATACCTGGGGCGGCTTTATGAAGCAATATGAAGTTGCTATCAATCCTGAGCGATTGAAGGGAATGCAGATTGACATCGCTGAGGTGTATCATGCACTGGAAAAAAATAATTCTATTGCCGGAGGTGGGTATATAGAAAAGACGAATGAGAGCTTTTTTATCCGGGGAGAAGGACTTGTGTCGAGCCTGGAGGATATTGGGAATATAGTAGTAGAAGTAAGAAATGGCGCTCCAGTTTATATCCGTGATATCGCAGAAGTGGGTTTTGGTCATGCGAATAGGTTTGGTGCAATCACCGCCAATGGCGAAGGCGAAAAAGTACTTGGTCAGGTAATGATGCTAAAGGGTGCTGATTCCAAGGGAACGATAGATCGGGTTAAAGAGCGATTGGAAGAGATGAATTCTTCCCTTCCTGAAGGAATTGTGATCAATGGATTTTTGGACCGCTCAGAATTGATCGGAAAGACAACGTTTACAATTTCTGAGAACCTGATTTTGGGCTGCCTAATTGTGGTTTTTGTCGTGGTGTTATTGCTTGGGAATTTCCGTTCAGGCTTGGTAGTGGCTTCTGTGATTCCACTGAGTTTGCTTTTTGCGCTCTCCATGATGTACATCTTTGGAGTTGATGCCAATTTAATGAGCTTGGGTGCAATTGACTTTGGGATTATCATCGATGGAGCAGTGATTATAGTGGAGTTTATTGCCTTCCAATTTACTAGAGCTGATCATCAACTAGCGAGTCTTTCGAAGGCGGAGCGTCAGAGAAAGAAAGATGAGATCTCTTTCACCGGAGCATCCAAAATGATGCATTCTGCGGTTTTTGGACAGATTATTATCATCATCGTATTTATTCCGATACTGTCACTGACAGGTGTGGAGGGCAAAATGTTCCGTCCTATGGCTGAGGTTTTTTCCTTTGCATTAATTGGGGCGATGATTCTAGGCTTGACCTATGTGCCGGTAGTATCTGCGCTTTTCCTGAAAACTACACCTCCTGGTCCTAAGAATATATCTACACGAATAATCAATGGCTTAAATAAGGTGTATGAACCGGCGATCACCTGGGCGCTAGATCATGCGAAAATTGTCTTGATCTCAGCATTTGGTATGCTCGTGGGAACCATCCTGATTTTTTCCACCATGGGTTCTGAGTTTGTGCCTACACTTGACGAGGGGGATTTTGTGATTCAACCATTTTTGAAAACAGGAACATCCTTGACAAATACGGTGGAAACCATCACGGAGATAGAGAAAATTCTGAAGGAATTTCCGGAAGTAAACCAGGTGGTAACAAGAATTGGGGCAGCTGAAATCCCAACCGATCCTATGTCCATGGAGGAAAGTGACGTGATCGTGACGCTGAAGCCTCGGTCAGAATGGACTACGGTAGAGACTAAAGATGAGCTGGCGGATAAATTCAAAGAAGCGCTGGAGGTGATTCCTGGCATGGAATACGAATTTACCCAGCCGATAGAAATGCGTTTCAACGAGCTGATTACGGGGGTTCGTGCAGATTTGGCGATCAAAGTTTTTGGGGAGGATTTGGATGTTCTTTTGGAAACTGCCGAAGAAATCGAAGCTGCTATTCAAGGAGTAGAAGGAGCTGCAGATATTATTTTGGAAAAAGTAGACGGTCTTCCACAGATGAAGATCGAATACAATAGAGGTAAAATCGCAAAGTTTGGATTAAATATCTCTGATCTGAATGAGGTGGTGACAATGAGTTTTGCCGGAATGAGTGCTGGGAAAGTTTTTGAAGGAGAAAAGCAATTCGACTTGGTAGTGAGATTTGCTGAGCCATTCCGCAAGGATATTAAGCACTTGGAGCAGGCCTCGATCCAGCTCCCGAATGGTGGTTCGGTGCCTCTGTCTGAGCTGGCGACGATCAGTTATACCAAAGGACCGGCTAAAATCTCCAGAGACAATACCAATCGCCGTGTGGTAATCGGTGTGAATGTGAGAAACCGCGATTTGCAATCTGTAGTGGATGATATTCAGGCCATCGTTGCTAATGAAATAGAACTTCCGGAAGGCTACCGAGTAGATTATGGCGGTCAATTTGAAAATCTACAACAAGCTAGAAACAGGCTGATGATCGCCGTTCCGATTGCCTTATTCTTGATTTTTGTACTTCTTTATTTTGCCTTTTCATCGACTCGGGATGCATTGATGATCTACTCAGCTATCCCACTGTCTGCAATTGGTGGCGTGCTGCTGTTGTGGGCGAGAGATTTGCCATTCAGTATTTCGGCTGGAGTAGGTTTTATAGCTCTTTTCGGCATCGCCGTACTCAACGGAATCGTACTTATCGAACATTTCAAATCCATGGAGTCACACTACATTTCCATCAAAGACCTTGTGATCAAGGGAGCGAAGGAGCGTTTGAGGCCAGTTTTACTTACGGCTTCTGCTGCAGCACTTGGTTTTTTGCCAATGGCGATTTCCAATTCTGCAGGAGCAGAGGTGCAAAGACCGCTAGCTACAGTAGTTGTGGGAGGTTTGATTTCAGCCACTATTCTGACTTTGATCGTTCTTCCTGTTTTGTATGTGCTCTTTAGGAGTAAATCAGCCCCTTCGCCTTCCAAAAAAGTGCTCTCATCCGTAGTGCTACTCTTTATGATTTCTTTTGCTTCGCTGGCACAGGAAACGCCAATGACTTTGGAACAGGCAGTGGCAATAGGAATGGAGCGGAATCTTCATCTTCAGGCAGCGGATAAATCACTGGAGATGGCTAATGAGAAGATCGGGCAGGGCTGGAATCTGGATAAGACGAGTGTCTATTATGCTGAAGATAAAAATGACATCGCCGAAAATGGAATCTATAACCGGAAGTGGGGATTGAGTCAAAGCATGGCCTTTCCGACGCTCTATGGAGCTCAGAAAAATGTCTTGGAAGCGGGTGCTGAAATGCAACTCAATCAATTTGAATTGCAAAAAAGAAAGCTGGAAGGAGAGATTAGTAAAGGATTTCTTGAGGTGAAATATTGGCAGGAATTGATGGAGAATTACGATTACCTAGATTCACTTTATGCCGAATTTGCCAGAGCTGCCACGCGGAAATTTGAAACTGGTGAAAGTAACTACCTGGAGAAATTGACAGCCGAAGGAAAGCGACAGGAAATCGGTCTCAAGGGAAGTGAGGCAAATGAAAATTACCTCATGGCAATGGATAAATTGAAGCTCCTGATGAATTGGGAGGGAGATTTGGTGCTCTCTGATGAGTCAATTGACTTGGACATTTCTCTGATGGAAGATTGGTCTGCCCATCCAGGTGTGGAATATTATGAAAGCGCCCTAAGTCAATCAGTTTATCAGGTACAAGCCGAGAAGCGAAAACTACTGCCTGATATCAATTTAGAGGTTTTTCGAGGGACAAATCCTGGTGCAAATGCGAAAGTTTATCCAGGATTTCAGGCTGGAATTTCACTGCCGTTGTTTTTTGGAGCACAAAAATCACTAGTGAGAAGCACGGAGTTTCAACAGGAGAAAATCCAGCTTGAAGCTGAGCAATACAGAAATCAGCTGGAAAGTCGAGCCCAGCAATTGCACCGGCAACTTGATCAGAACATCCGGGTCATCAGCTATTATGAGGCAGAGGGCAAAACACTTTCTCTCCAAATTCTCCAGCAAGCGCAGCGATCATACCAAGAAGGAGAAATAGATTTTCTTCAGTATGTGCAGCTGATGGAGAATTCCAGGACGATCACCCTTCAATACCTGCAAAGCAAATTTGCGTATCAACAAACTATTTTGGACATCAACTATCTTTTGAACTGATGAAGAATTTCCCTATAAAATTATTGCTAAATGCTACGCTTTTGGCCTCCAGTCTTCTCTTCTTTCAATGTGCAGGTTCTGGAGAATCTGAAGCCGAAGGTGTGGAGTTAGAAGCAGGAACATCCACTGGGCCTTTTATTTCCGTTTCACAGAAGCAATTTGAAACGATGAGAATGTCATGGGGGAGCCCCCAGTTGCAGGAATTCTCTGAGGGACTCTCGGTGCAGGGGATGGTCAAAGTTCCGGTGGAGGGAATTCAGGAGATTTCCGCGTATTTCGGTGGCTATGTGAGTGGCTTGAATAAACGGGAAGGAGAACCCGTGAGAAAGGGAGAAGTACTTTTTTATTTGGAAAACACAGATTTCATCCGCTTGCAACAGGAGTTTCTAGAGGCAAATAGCCAGTTGAATTATCTTAAGGAAGAATATGAGCGTCAGAAGACACTATTCGGAGAGAAAATTTCTTCGCAGAAAAACTACCTAAAAGCAGAGGCCGATTATCAGGCGACCAAAGCGAAGGCGGAGAGTTTGAAGCGTCAGTTGGCGCTGATCAATATCAATGCAGATCAATTGAAGCCAGAGAATATCCGTTCCAAAGTGCCGGTGCTTTCCCCAATTTCAGGTTTTGTAGATGGGATACATTTGGTGCAAGGTGCCTTTTTGGCTGTGGGTGGTAAAGCGATGACGGTTATCAGTAAGGAGCATTTGCATATAGAGCTGGTTGTTTTTGAGAAGGATGCGGGAAGTATCCATAAGGGCCAGAAGGTATTGGTGACTATTCCGGATATGCCAGGAAAAACATTGCAAGCTGAAGTTTTTGTTGTTGGACAATCTATCAATAATGAGAGGCAGATTAATATTCATGCGCATTTGCCTGAGGAAGAAGAGGAAGCTTTTTTGGTTCCGGGGATGTTTTTGGAAGCAAAGCTGATCAAAGATCCTAAAGAAGCCTGGGTAGTTCCTACGACCGCTGTGGTAGTTTCTGAAGGTGCTAGCTATGTGCTTGTTCAGCGTGAAAAGGCGGATTCCGGATTCAAAATTGAGAAAATAGTAGTAGAAACTGGTCTCGAAAATGACGGAATGATCGAGCTCTTGCCGAATGAAGAGCTGGATGAGAATACGGTAATCTTGACGAAGGGTGGATTTAATTTGTTGCCTTGATGTTTTAAATCACCATAGAGTTCGCGGTGGACTAACAGAGAAGTCAGCTTTTCTAGTAGGATTAGTTTAAAGAGTTCTGTTAGGCCGATAAATTTAACACCTCGGGTTTAAACCTGAGGTGTTTTGAATTTTTGATGTTCTTTTGATTTGGCAGAATTGACCTCAATCCTGAATGAAGGTTTCGCCAAAATCAGTTGATGATAATTTTTGACCTTATGGAAATTACTGATTCAATGCTGAGTCCAAAGTTTCGGTCTGTGCGACACAGACCGAGGCAGAAGGTAATCAATTCGCTAGTCTAGCATTCGTAATAGCAATACCAGGATAGCTAATTCCAATGGCTAAGCAAGCAAGGAGATCCTCATCTCGGACTTCAGTAAATTCGACTAATAAAGAATTCCCAACTACATTGAGCGAATTGTCAAGGTGATAGGCATTATAAGTTAATGTCTCCAAGCCGGTCTGAGCTTTTACTTCGGCTTCTTTATCTAGAAATCTGATTATCGGAAGACTGCAGGAAATGTCAGATGTGCTTTCGACAATAACTCTAAATTCTTTGTGAGGCATATCCTCTTTATCACATGAGGATAAAAGGAGGAATAATAGCAAAATTGAAATACATGTTTTCATCTGATACGATTTTGAATTGACTGCCTCAGGTTGGATTTCATATATGAATAGTACTAAAAATTAGGTCAAAAAGTTGAGATGATCTTCTATTTCAGAAATCTCTCCATAAACTCTTCCCTATAAGTTCTGCCGATAGGAAGAACGATTTCATCGAGAAGATGAACTTGATTGCCACTGAGTTTGATTATTTTTTGGCTGTTCACTACGTAGGATTTATGAATCCTGTAGAACTCTCCTGCATCCAATATTTCTAACCACTTTTTCATTGGTTCAGAGGAAAGGTGCTTTTTGTCTGCAAGACATACCTCACAATAGTCACCATCGGCGGCAAGGTAAATGATGTCATCAAAAGCAATACGGATATGTTCATAGCCTATCTTGATGAAATGTTCTTTTTTAGATTCACCTGAGATCTCACTGTTTCTTCTCACTTTTCCTACGGCCTTCACAAATCGCTCAAAAGAGAAAGGTTTTAACAGATAGTCCACCACATCTAACTCATATCCATCGAGTGCATACTCCGAATAGGCGGTGGTCATAATCACTTGCGGCCTATCTGAGAGGCATTTCAGAAAAGAAATACCGGATAGTTTGGGTAGGTTAATGTCCAAAAACATCAGATCCACCGATTCGTTCTGAAGAAAATCCATAGCTTGAAAAGTATCACCAAAAGTGCCCACCAGTGTCATTGAACCAATATCGGCTATGTATTTCTTAAGTATTCGCTGGGCAGGTTGCTGATCTTCTACGATGATACACCTCATGCCTTGCTAAGTTTAATTTTTAGTGTGACGAAAAACTCCTCTTCAGCTTGATTTATCTTCAATTCATATTGCTCAGGATAAAGCAAATTGAGTCTTTTCCTCACGTTTTCAAGACCAATTCCTTTCATAGGAGAATCCATTGGGAAGTAATTGTTGTGGCAAATGAAAGTCAACTCCCCGTTCTCATTCACTGTGATGGATAAAGCTATTTTGATTTGATCAGACTGCCCTGACTGACTATGTTTGAATGCATTTTCCACAAAAACACTCAGTATCAAGGGTGAAATCTGGTATTCTTCGGCTATGTTTTCTGTATCAAACTCCACTGTTCCTCTTCCCTCTATTTGCAATTCATAGAGTTGTATAAAATTGCGAAGATGTTCTATTTCCTTGCTGAGTAGGACAGTAGGTTCCCTGCATTCATAGAGCATGTAGCGAAGCACGCCGCTCAGTCCTAGGATGATTTCAGGAGTTTTAGTAGATTGCTCTACTGCATACGAATAGAGGTTGTTAAGATTGTTGAATAGGAAATGAGGGTTGATCTGAGAATTCAGATAGGATAGCTCGCTTTCCTTCACCATCACTTTCAGCTCATCCAGTTCCCGTTGTCTTTGGGTAGCATCCCAGGCGATTTTCATCCCTGCCAGAGCAACCAATACTGATAGAATTTTTCCGCTACTTAATAGCACTCCCTTGAAATCCGCCATTCTTGTACCTGGGAAAACATATGGGTCGAGCAAAAATTCTTCAATGAACAAAACTCCTACAAGGACAATGAAGGTGTATAATCCGAATTGTAGGTACTTTTTTCTGTAAAAAAACTTAGGTAAAAACACGTAACTGATCAGCAGATTTGCCCAGACGTAGTTGATGAAAAAAAACAATTGGTACCAATGAAGCTCGTATCTCAACTGCCCCTTTTCATGATCCATAATCACAAAATGGAACACAAGTAGGTGGATGATGATCTGGAAGATCCATTCCATTTTTACAGACTTACGTTGGGTTGCGATTTTATCCATAAATCAAATTAACTCCTCAAAAACATTAATAAAGAATCAAGTCGATAAACAGTCATATTTTACCGACAAACAACAAGGAATTTGGCTATTTGTAGTTTGTCGGGAAAGTCTGGTCGTTCATCGGTTATATTTTTTTAGGCAACTTTTACTCCCCAATTTTGAGCTAAATAATCTTGTTATACTATGAAACGCGCACTTATTTGGATCTTATTTTTTGGACTGGGAACAACTTCCGCCTACTCACAAGGTATAGAAGTTACCGGAAAAGTAGTAGATGCCAAGAGCCAAAGTCCTATCGAATTCGCTACTATTAAACTCCTGGATGAAGCTTCCGGACAGATGATAGCCGGCACTACTACGCTTATCGATGGCACTCTTCTGTTATCCACGGAGAGCAAGAGTTTTTCTGTGGAGGTTAGTTTTATAGGTTTTATCAGCCAGCAGATCAAGGATATTAAAGTCGTGAATAATAAAGTCAATCTGGGGACAATCTCTCTGGAAGAAGACACGAAGCAGATGAACGAGGTGATCGTGCAGGCTGAAAGATCCACCACTGAATTTCAATTGGACAAGCGCGTCTTTAACGTGGGACAGGATCTGAGCAGTACGGGTGCCAGTGCGCTGGATGTCTTGAATAATGTACCTTCTGTGACTGTGAATATAGAGGGGCAAATTCTCCTTCGAGGTACTGGAGGAGTGCAGGTTTTGATCAACGGCAAACCTTCTGTTCTGACTAGCGACGGAGGAAATGCACTGGGTACGGTGACGGCTGATATGATCGAGCGGGTGGAAGTCATGACCAACCCTTCAGCCAAATACAATGCAGAAGGAACTTCGGGAATTATCAATATTGTCCTGAAAAAGGAGGAGAAAAAGGGAGTGAACGGTTCTGTCACTCTGAATACCGGAGTACCCAACAATCACAGTTTGGGCTTTAGTCTGAATAAGCGTACGGAGAAATTTAACTTGTTTAGCCAAATAGGAGTGGGCAAGAGAACCATGCCTGAGGATTTTGAAACGCTCAATAGAAATTCAGAAACAGGAGCAGAAGTGCAAAGTGTAGGTGAGGTGGAGAAGAATGAGAACTTTTTCAACTTGATTCTAGGAACTGATTACTACTTCAATGATAGAAACGTCATTACAGTATCGGGTAATTATGCATTCGAGGGGGAATCTGAAAGTTCAATTGGTGATTTCAGCACATTTGATGGACAGGGAATGAGCTTGGCAGGTTGGCAAAGGAATGAAAAAACCGAAGCGACCAATCCAAAATGGCAGTACGAAATGCAGTACAAAAGTGACTTCTCCGAAGAAGAGGATCATTTTCTCCTACTAAGCGCGATAGGAAGCTCCTTTGCAAAAGACCAATCTTCCACTTTCATCAACAGCCCTTCTTTTGGAGAGGATGCCCAGTCGGGGGAGCAATTGAGCGATAATGATTTCAGTCAGGCAGAATACACCTTCCAAGCAGATTACACCAAACCATTTGCTGAGAAATTCACTTTGGAAACAGGTGGACAGTATTTTATCCAAGAAGTGAAAAATGATTATGCTATTTCTGCCTTAGAATCTGGCGTTTGGGTAGTCATTCCGGAGCTCTCCAATAATTTCCTTTATAAGCAAAAAGTGCTGGGAATCTATGCGACGGGAGCTTATGAAGCAGATAAATTCGGATTGAAGTTGGGTTTGAGAATGGAAAACACGGATATTCATACTCAGCTGGAGGAAACGGATGAGGAGAATGATCGGAACTTCACCAACCTGTTTCCTACTGTTCATGCTTCCTATAAAGTAGCCAAAACCTTTTCTGTACAAGGAGGCTATTCCAGAAGAATTTCCCGACCAAGATTCTTTGACCTGAATCCATTTTATAATATCCGAAACACTTACAGTGTATCTACAGGTAATCCGGATTTGTTGCCTGAATACACGGATAGCTATGAGGTGACGGGTATTTATGATCATTCATTATTTTCGCTGAGCGCCTCAGTGTATCATCGCTACATCACGCAGACGGTGGAGGATGTGACGGTTCTTGAAGATGGAATCAACATTACTAAGCCTATGAATATCGGAACTAATAATGTCACTGGCTTGGAGGTCAATGGTAAAATGACTCCTGCAGATTGGTGGTCTTTGAGTGCCGATTTCAATTATAATTATTTCGACAGATCGGGGACTTATGAGTCCACGCCTTTCGGTTTTCAATCGAACCAGTGGACTGGGCGCCTGACTAATAAGTTTGATTTGCCGGCGGATTTCTCCTTGGAGCTGGTCGGTGATTACCGATCTTCTTATCAGACATTTCAGCGAAATATCAGTGGCTATGCCATGGCGGATATAGGCCTACGTAAGAAAATAATCAAGGGTAAAGTCATCGTAAATCTAAGTGTGCGAGATGTATTTGCTTCGAGGATATCCGAAAGTGAAACACTTAATCCTGATTTCTACCAGTACAGTTACCGCCAGAGAGGGCGCTTTGTGACTTTGGGGGTGAGCTATGGATTTGGCAAGGGAGAAGCCATGGAGTTTAGCGGAGGAAAAAGATTCTAACTAGAACTTACTTACTGTGATGTAGGCCACAGGAGTGAAAAGCAAAAATTCATAGATTGGGTTACAAGTAAAAGCCCAAGCTCGTGTGGGCTTGGGTTTTTTAGTTGTCTTGAGTTTCATAGAGCTTTTTGAAGTTGACTTAGCGTAGCATAGAGTTTACTTAGGCTTTGGATATTGATGAGGATGAGCTTGATTCTTATCTATGTTTTGAGAATAAAAAAAAGAGGACTTTCGCTCAAGGAAGCGAAAGTCCTCTTTTATAAAAAATGAATTTGATTTATTTAATCCACCAGGTCATTTCGTGAATGTTGTCATTGCCAGACCCGAATTGTTTCTCTATAGCAGAGCTGACATTATCAGCATTGTAATTATACTCAGACTGTGGATAGATCCATCTGTATGGAACGGTCACACCCTCTGGTCTTCTGAAAGTTGGGAAGCCCGTTCTGTGATGATCGAAGAAAGATGTCCACTGCAACTGGAAGAATGACTGTAGGTATTTCTGCATAATGATTAGCTCAACTTTTTCATTCTCAGTCGTTGCTTTTGAGAAATCGTTCATTGGCTCACTTAAGTACACCATAGCTGCTTCAGCATCTACATAGCCGCTATACTCTTCTGAATACATTTCGTAGAACATGAAAGAAGCTTTTACGCCTTCTTCGTATAGCATCTCAGCATCTGCATTGATCCATCCACGAACAGCAGCCTCAGCTAAAATCAGCTGTTGTTCGGAATAGCCCAATAGTTTGTAAGGCTCATTTACCGGATCTCTATGGTATCTGTCATTTACTTTGGATACATCACCTCGAGTCGCTTTTTCATTTACCTCTCCGTATGGAGCAGCAGGATCTCCACCTTCATAAGCAGAGAAATCATTAATCGCCTTTCCAGCTTCCTTGGCAGATTTAGTTTGAGTAGAGTAGATGAAAAGCCTTGGATCTTTACGCACCTGAAGTCTTTGGATAAAAGTAGAGTCCATGTACATTCCAGAACTGAATCCGCTACTGTTGAAGTCCGGATAGCGGTTGTTTTGCTGATCCAAGAATACCAATTGCCCACTTTCGGTTTCATTTTCCATCAACGGACTATTCGTATAAATGGAGTTGAATTCGCTAAAGTCGATGGAACTAGATCCGGACTTTTGCGAAAGGGTCAATAGAACCTTCAGACGAAAAGCATTGATCAGTTTTCTCCAGGAAAGAATATTTCCACTGTAAATGATGTCACCTGCGATGATTGTATTCTCATTTGCAAGGATAGTTTCAGCTTCAGCCAATTCTGCCAAGATGCCTTTGAAGACTAGTTCCTGCTCGTCATATACTGGCGAATAGCCTTTCTCTGATTCACCTTTCAGTGCGGCGGTGTATGGTACATTTCCGAAGCTCATGGTTAAGTTATAGAAATAATAGCTTCGGAAGAACTTGCCAAGTGCGACATAAGAAGGCTCGTTGATACGTTCAGCTTCTTGGATCATTTTGGTCACATTTCTCAATACTGAGTATGGTCCAAAGCTTCCTCTATCCCACTTATAATACTGATTGGAGTTTTCTCCATCAGTCTGCACAAGCATTTTCTGAGCATAGAGGGGAGAAGTGCCTCCGTTCGCTCTGAAAGCATCCCACTCTACATTGGTCAAAAGAAGTTGAGGGTGAGTTTCAGTCGGAAGGTTTGGGTTGATGTTCATTTCCTCCAAATTCGAGCAGGAAAAAAACACAATCGATAATAACAGTATAACTAATATATTTTTCATTTTATTCTAGTGTTTATCTGACTGGTTTTCAATTAAAATACAGCTTTCAAAGTCATCCCAACATAGCGAGAGGAAGGGTCTTGAAGGTTGTCGTCATTCCCAAAATCAGGATCTAGGTAAGGCAACTTTTTCAGTACGAGCAGATTGTAACCGTAAAGTGTCAAATCTAGGTTTTTGATTTTCTTAGACTGCATGATATTCATCAAGTCATAAGTCACAGATAATCTTCTCAGTTTGAGGTAAGAGCGGTCGTACACATTTGCAAATTTCTCATTCTCATCTACAGTGACTTGTGCTCTGTATGGATAGGTCTGAGACCAAGTTTGCCAGCTTACAGCAGTAGTGTTCTGAGTGTATTCTCTGGAGTCAGAAAGTACATTTCCATTTACGTCTCTCACTAATTCTCCACCAGTTACCACTACGCCTTCAGGTACAAACACTGGTTGGCCAGCAGCATATTCTGCATCTCTGTATTCTGTAGAATTTGGGTGCTTGCCACCCCACCACATTTTCTCGATGGTAAGTGATCTGATCAAACCGCCCCAAGCGCCATCTACGTCCATTGCAATTCTGAATTTGTTGATGTTAAACTGGTTTTGGATACCAAATCTCCAAGATGGATCCAAATGGCCGATCTTAGTAGGAAACGGGTCTCTTGTTGGCATTCCTGAATTGGCATCCAAGATTACTTGTCCATCGGCGCTTTTCTGCCATACGGTAGCGTAATAGCTATCAGCTCTGTCGCCTACTTTTAAATTCCCAAACTTCTCATCATCACCATATATGCCAGTGATTTTTCGTTCAAATTTGGTCCAGTTGGCTCCGATGTTCCAAGAGAATTTCTCTCTCTGAATAGCTGCATAGCTCAACATCAATTCAAAACCATTGGTAGTGTATTCGTTGCCATTGACTTTTCTGGAAGTAAATCCAGAAGCTTCAGAAATGCTTAAATCAATGATCTGATTTTCATCCAGAATTCTGTAATAAGTACCTTCTAGAGTGATTCTTTTCTGAGCAAAAGAAGTTGACAAACCCGCTTCAAAAGTGGTTGATTTTTGAGGCATGATTTCAGGATTTACAAGGCTGGAAGAATAGGTCACCGAAGGTGTCGATCCATAAGTCACGCCTTTATTATATGCTGAATAGATACTGTAAGGACTCAAATCACTTGAAACTTCCGACCAGGAACCATATATTTTGATGTAATCTATGGCTTTTGGTAGGTTCATAAATTCTGAAACTATCGCACTTACGGAAGCTGAAGGATAGAAATACGAATTGTTGACTTCCGGCAAGGTGGATGACCAGTCATTTCTCGCGCTTACATTCAGGAAGAATGATTGCCAAAGATCAAGACCAACGGTTCCGTACACACTTCGGATTTCTTTTTCTTCCAAATAATTAGATGCCTGAACAGGCCCTTGGGTATTATTTAAGCTATACACATAAGGAACAATCAATCCATCAGAAGAGGAGTAAGCTTGCTTATAACTTCTGTAGAAGCTGGAAGCTCCCGCATTGACTGTCAAACCGATATTTTCATTGAAATCTTTGTTGTAGGCCGCCAGGAAATCTGTATCAAGATTCAACTGATCATCATTCCAGAATTTGTAGTCTCCATTACGAGAATCCCCGTAGTTCATGTAGGATTTAGGACTTTGCATGTCTTCAAAAAGTGTTTTCTGACGAGCTGAAATCCTTCCTTGGATATAGAGGTTAGGCAAAATCTGATACTTCAGTTTTAGCTTGCCATCCATTACATTTCTATTGTGAACTTGGTTTAGCTCATTTGCTGCGAAATAAACATTGTTGTACCAGGCATAATTGTAGTTAGCTTGACGATATCCTTCTAATCCGGGCACATACATGTGATCTCTTAAGTCAGCACCATTCACATCATCTCCCATCCAGATAAGAATGGTGTACATGTGATTTTTAGGGCCGTATCCATAACGCGGATAGTTTGGAGAGTAAACTTTGTTGTAGCCCAAAGTAGCGTCCAACTGGATCTTCTCACTTATTTTGAAAGAGGAATTGAAGTTAAATCCGCCGGTATTTACTGAGGTGTTAGGAACTTGTCCTTGCTGGTAGGCATAGTTTGCCGAGAACATCAGCTGTGCTTTTTCACCTTGGTAAGCTATGGAAATATCATTTTTAGTGACTACTCCGGTTCTCATGAAATCATTCAAATTGTCATGACGCTTCCATTCGGTAGGCACACGCTCATAAAGAGATTTGTCATCATAGACAGTTCCGGTTACGCTACCATACCAGTCGACCGTTTCTCCTGTGTTTTTATTTCGAATTGGGCTATTCCACTGAGGAACGAGTACGCCAGGTTCAAACTTTGGGCCCCAGATCATATCTCCATCTGAGATACCTCCATCAGCACCATCCCAGAATTCATACTTCCCATTGGAGCCGTTTCCGTATTCGGTTTGAGTTTCCGGATAGACCGTAAAACCTGCCGTCACCATATTATTAGTGGTTGCGGTTACAGTTAAACCGTCCTTGCTTGCATTTTTTCTGGTAATTAGGATTGCTCCATTTTTTCCTCTGGCGCCATACAGTGCTGATGCAGATCCACCTTTCAATACGTTGATGCTTTCAATGTTTTCCGGTGAAATATCAAAAAAGTCAGTTTCAACAGGAACTCCATCCAAGACAATAAGTGGATTTTTGCCACGTAAGCTGAAGGAAGGAGACTGAAACATTCCCGTAGGATTTGTTACGGTTAGACCAGCTATTTGGCCGGAAAGTGCGTTGCCAAGATTAAGTGTAGAAGCTTCGGCTATTACGTCCATTGGTACTTCCTGAGTAGCGTATCCAAGCTTTTTCTTTTGTTGCTTGATACCGATTGCAGTTACTACTACTTCATCCAGTGATTTGCTGTCTTCTGCCAGCGTGATATTGATGATGCTTCTTCCGTTGATCGTTTCTTCCTGAGCTTCGAACCCGATGAAGCTATATACGAGCGTGGCACTTTCATCAGCCATGATAGTATAGTTGCCCTCAAAATCGGCAACAGTTCCTCTATTAGTACCTTTTACTAATACCGTTACTCCTGGGAGTCCTAGTCCTGTCTCGTCTGATACTTTACCTGTAATTTGTACCTGTGCCAACAGGACAGTTGGTAGGAGCAAAGTCAAGAAAGCAAAAACTGTAAAAGTCTTCTTCATTTTCTGTGGTTAAATGATTGATGAATACATTAAATAATTGATAGTCAATAAGTAAACAACTGTTTTGGTTCGCTATTGATATCGAGCACAAAAGTATTTAAGTAGTGAAAGGATAGTCTAAAAAGAAGGTTTTCAATTTGTTATTATAAAAATCCGAGAATTAAAAAATTGATAATATGATGCCTTGTTATGCCTATGTTTCAATTCATAGAAGGCCCATAAAACTCGATTTCAGGCAACTTTTTCGTTTTGAAAAGTGAAAGAATCGAATAAGTAGCAAACACTAGTTAGAAATGCGTATTAAGTTTTGAGCTGAGGCTACACGGTATGATTATTTTTTCTTAATAAATAGATAATGCTTTATCTGAGAACCGTAGTTGAACACTTAAAAAAAGCTCTTTACTTAGAAGATGGGGTTATTTCGTTGTCATGTTTTTAAGAGTAAGCTTGTCCTATTATGCTATAGTTTATCCAGCAAAGACCAATTGGATGGAAGTAGAACCTTGTTTTATCTTTTATTTTGGTATCACCTGGTCCAAAACCTGCCCATTTTTTTTGGGATAAAGTGCCTGTTTTTCGTTCATTTCATTTACTAAAGTTTCCATCATAAGCTTTAGCTGATCTGGATTGCTTTCAGCTAGATTTTCCATTTCAAAAGGATCAGCTTTCAGGTTGAAAAGCTCATAAGCAGCTTCGCCCTCAACGGGATAATGATAGACTACTTTCCATTCGGATTTTACCAGACTGGTAAAGTAATTGGAGCGGTGATTTCCATGTGGGAAATGATTCAAAAATACCTCGTCTCTACTCGTGTTTTGCTCAGCATTGAACTGAGGTTGAAGCGGGAAACCATCCAAGAGATGTCCTTCGGGATTTGGAATGTCTGCCAATGTTAAAATGGTAGGAAACAGATCTATGATGGTTCCAACTTGTTCCTGAATTGCATTTTGGGCGATAGGTAGTTTTTGCTGCCTTGGGGAATTGTTTTCTGGACTGACCCAAGCAGCGATGAAAGGAACCCGCATTCCACCTTCCCAGTGATTTCCTTTTTTGCCTTTTAGCGGAGTGGAACTGCTGTAGTCATTTTCTATTGGCAGGGGTGCATCCGATCCGTTATCTCCCAAAAATAGTATCAGTGTGTTTTCTCCTAATCCTAGCTCCTTCACATGCTGCATGATGTCGCCCAGAGATTTGTCAATTCCTTCTATCAGCGTGGCGTAGGCTTGAGCTTTTTCCGGCTTGTCGGAGTCTTTATACTTTTCCGCAAAGCGGGGATCAGAATAAAATGGAGCATGCACTGCATAATGCGCCATGTTAAGAAAGAAAGGTTTTCCTTCTTCCTTCGCTTGTGTGATAGCTGCATTTGCTTCTAGCGTCAATGCCTCAGTTAGAAAAATGTCCTGACCATGGTACTTTTCCAAACCGGGAACTGCCCTTGATTTATTTCCACCTGTATGTCCAAAGGCTTCTGTACCCAAATAACTGCCTGGCTGACCTATAGAACTTCCTGCAATATTGATGTCAAAACCAAGATTCAGTACTCTTTCCTCTATCCTAAATAGTGTGTCTCTAATGACGCTTTCATTGTAAAGAACTGGAGTATAAATATAATTTTCTCCTTCAATGTTCGAAATGTAATTCTTATACGGATAGATTGCTCCTATAGCTTCATTCATCTCAACACGCAATAGGGGGATTGAATCCACAATAGCCAATTCGGAATTGACCTTATATATGGAACGCTGATTTACAAATTTGTCTCCAGCTTTTACTCCATCATTCGCAGCTATTAGATTCAGATTTTTGTCAATTATCTCTATGTAATCAATAAAAAAAGGAAAGCTTTTCTCAGCTATGTATTCATTGTCCAAGGTATAGGTAATCAGCCTTCTGCCGCTAGCCAAGTACAGTGTTTCTGAATCTTTATCAATCACAAAAGAAGAGAGGTTATAGAATTCGCCTGGTCCTTCTCCTTCAGACCCTATTTGTTGAATAAATTTTCCGGACTTATCAAATACAAGGATTCGTCCAGGGAAGTCTACCACATAGAGTCTATCCTTGTAGAATTTTACCTCTTGAATTAAACTCAAATAGGAAGAATCATTTGTTTCCAGAGAGATGTATTCAACTGACTTTGCAATCTCAGAAAGCTTAAATTCTGATTCAGTTTCTTTGGTAACAGCAAAAGCTTTAATTCCTTTATCTTCTGGCGAAGAGCAACCTAGAATAAAAAGAAGTACGAGCTTAAGACTTGATCTTAAATAAAATAACTGAGATTTTCGGATCATTTGAGCTGGTTCTTTTATAGGAAAACAGGTATTCATTTGAATTAGTAAAAAGAGGAGTGAGGTAGCCAGAATTATTTATGTCATCATAAAACCCGGAGCTTTCGCCAGTTTTGCTTAGGTATTGTTTGTTGTCTTTCAAATCATAAAAATATACATACCAATTATTTCTGTACCTGAACCCAGTAGTAGCAAATTTCCCAACCATGCCCTGTCTCAATGAAAATATGATATTACCATCAGCTGGTCTGTTTTTGTAGATGTTTTTGAAGTTTATTATCGGTTCTTTGAAACCATCAAAGGAAGAGTAAATCTCATTAACTTCTCCCATGGAGATTAATAAGTTGTTATCATGGGTTGATAAAGAAGGGTGTCTGGAAGTGTAAAAAGAATTGTTGTTTTCGGCTTTGTATTTCATTTCTTTTTCAAGCTTTATAAGCTTTAAGCTTGAAGGGTCGTAAGATTCTAAAAAGTAGCTTTTTGATTTTTCCAAGACTTCTAAACTCGCAACGTAAAGTTTATTGTTAAATATCTTTGCGCCGAGAATACTTCTATCAAATTTAAATTCCTTTTCTAAGGAATTATCGGTAAGGTTAATGGTTACAATCCTATTTTTATGCGCTATGAATAGTGTGTTTTTCGAAGGATCATAGGCAAGATCTTGGATGATACCTCCTTCTTTGGAGCGGTAAATCTCCTTTATAAACTTGTCTGATTTATCCAATTTAGCTATTGAAGTAGCAAATCCTTTTGACTTTTCTTCCCCAGGAGATATTAAGTAATAATCCTTGCTAATCACCATATGCCTAATATTGATATAGTCCTTGTTCAGTTCAAAGGTTTGGACCTGGTCAGCTATAGTCGAAGCATTGATACGATCTAGATATACGTGTTCTACTACAATGTCTTTAGGGTTGGAAAAATTGAGTAGGGCTAGTAGAAATGGAAGAATTAAGGATATCATAGGTTTTTGGTCAAATGTGGATATTTGGACACTATAATTGAAAAATTCAGCTTAGAAAAAGTGATCCCAAATAGCGCTGCAAGGTATTGCAATAAGGTTTGTAGCAGTTTGAAAAGTACACTTTGGTCTATAACTTCTTTGCTTCTAGAGAATTCACTACTAAATATAAGTTTTCCCTAGTTGAAATCCCAGAAAGTTAATTGATTAGCCGCTTAAGGTGTCTTTTACTTTACTTACCAGTATCTATTGTGTCTACTAGGTATTCTCCTAATGTGTTACTCCTGAATTTTGGCTACGTGATCCATAGATATGGCTAAGTGGCTGAACTGATTTTGAGGGAGATTTGTAGAAACAAAAACCAAAGATTATGACGAACAGTAAAATTGCATTGGTGACAGGTGGAAGTCGTGGCCTCGGAAGAGATATGGCAATCAACCTCGCCAAAAAGGGGAATGATGTGGTGATCACCTATCATACAAATAAAACAGCCGCGGATGAGGTGGTAGCTGAAATAGAGAAGTTGGGAAGAACTGGGAAAGTCTTTCAGTTGGATACCTCTGCGGTGAAAGGGTTTGATGAATTCTTTAATCAGTTGTCTGAATACCTAAAAGCAGAAAAGGGGAGAGAGAACTTTGACTACTTAATCAATAATGCTGGAACGGGTTTATATGTCCCATTCTTGGAGACTACCGAAGAGCAGTATGACGAAATGGCGAATATCCATCTGAAGGGTGTTTACTTTTTGTCCCAAAAAGCAGTGCCTTTGCTTGCTGATGGAGGTAGAATTATCAATATTTCCTCTGGATTGTCCAGATTCAGTTTTCCTAATTCATCAGCTTATGGCGCAATGAAAGGTGGGGTAGATGTGTTTACCAGATATTTGGCAAAGGAACTAGCCTCACGTAAAATCACTGCAAACGTGGTTGCTCCTGGAGCGATTGCCACTGAGTTTGGAGGAGGTGAAAACAAAACTAATGAACAAAAAAGAGCTGCCGTAGCAGGAGCTACAGCACTTGGTAGGGTAGGTGAGCCTGAAGATATCGGTGGAGTGGTCGCTTTCCTTTGCTCAGAAGATTCCCGCTGGATCAATGGCCAGCGTATTGAAGTTTCAGGAGGGATTTTTCTCTAGAATTATGGTCTATGTGACTCAGGACATTTGATAACCTTTTTGTCTGCGACACACAGACAGAAAGGTTATTCCACGATAAAAACCAACAAAAATGGAAAGCAAAAGAATAATTAAGATCAACTCAATTTCTGAGTTTCATAAGCTTAGGGGGCTGCGTCCACCGCTGCATCCATTGGTGAGTTTGGTGGATTACAGCACCGTGCAGCATTTTCCTGAGCATGATCAAATTGCTTGGCTACAATCTTATTATTCTATTGCCATTAAAAAAGATGTTCCAGGAAAATTCCGCTATGGCCAATTAGACTATGACTTTGACGAGGGATTGATGTCTTTTTTTGCTCCGAACCAACTGTTGAATGTCAAGTATGTGGAGAGTGAGCCGGATAAAAAACCTTCAGGATGGATTTTGCTGATCCATCCTGATTTTCTTTGGAATACAGCTTTGGCAATGCGGATTAAGCAGTATTCATTTTTTGATTACTCCTTGACAGAGGCGCTTTTTCTTTCTGAAAAGGAAGAAAAAACCATTGCCGAGATCATGCAGAATATACAGCAGGAATATCAGGCGAATATTGATCAGTTTAGTCAGAACATCATTATTTCCCAGATTGAGCTCCTTCTCAATTATGCGGAACGTTTTTATGAGCGGCAGTTTATCACCCGCAAAAAAGAAAACCATTCGTTGCTGACCCGTCTGGAAGCGGTCTTGGATGAGTTTTTTGAAGGAGAAAACAAGGAAGGTCTTCCTTCTGTTCAGTTTGTGGCAGATTCGCTTAATGTCTCTCCCAATTACCTGAGCAATTCCCTCAAGTCACTTACTGGGCAGAGCACTCAAAACCACATTCATGAAAAGCTGATTGCTAAAGCCAAGGAAAGACTTTCCACTACGGAGTTATCAATTAGTGAAATCGCATATGAGTTGGGTTTTGAGCACCCGCAGTCTTTTAGTAAACTGTTCAAGAGCAAAACCAATCTTTCTCCACTGGCTTTTCGGGAGTCTTTTAATTAGGTTTAATTTTTAGCATTTCAACGCCCTTCCATTTATGAGCAGAAGAAAATTCATCAGAAACACACTCATCGGAGCAGCAGGGATAGGAGTAGGGACTGGACTTTACGCTTGGCAGGTTGAGCCTTTTTGGCTTGAGTTTGTAAAGAAAAAAATGCCTATCAAAAATCTACCCGATGAATTGAAGGGAAAGACGCTAATGCAGATCAGCGATATTCATATTGGAAATAGGTTTGACTACCAGTACATCATAGATTCATTCAAGAAGGCGAAGCAGTTTGAACCTGATTTAGTGGTTTACACAGGAGATTTTGTCAGCTATGAGGATGAGCGACAGTTTAGCCAATTGGCAGAAGTCTTGCCTCATGCCGTCAAAGGAAAGCTCGGCACTGCCGGGATTCTTGGGAATCATGATTATGGGAAAAACTGGTCTGAGCAGGAAGTGGCAGATCAGATCACTTCTCAGCTAGAGCAGGAGGGGATTCAAGTGCTTTCCAATGAGAAGGCTGAGGTGAAGGGATTGACGATAATTGGTCTGGATGATTATTGGGGGTTGAACTTCAATCCGAAACAAATACTGAATCAAGTTGATTTTTCTGAACCTTCTTTGGTCTTATGTCATAACCCAGATGTCTGTGATTTGGACTTTTGGAATGATTACCAGAGTTGGATTTTGTCTGGTCATACCCATGGAGGCCAAGTGAGACCGCCATTTCTAGACCCGCCGATCTTGCCTGTGAAAAACCCATCCTATTCATCTGGGGAAATAGACCTGAAAGATGGTCGAACCCTGTATATCAACCGCGCGATTGGTCACCTCTGGCAAGTACGGCTCAATGTGAGGCCAGAGATAACGTTGTTTGAGCTGGAGCAAATCACTTAACGTAATATGGAAAGGTGTTTTTTAATAAATCCATTGACTTCTATTTGAATCTTTTCGAATAAAACCTCCATTATGGGCATCGTAGAATATGTTTTCAGTCAAAGAGGTATAGTCTTCATAGAAAATATTATTGACAAATTTCCAGACTAAACGATTGCTTTTTGAAAAATAGGTCATTGCTATTTGAGTGGTATCTGGCTTGAAATACCCATCCTTGAGGGCGATATTTCTGATTTCTGACAGACTGATTAATTCTACTTTTTCATCTGTTTTAGGGAAGCCTATATCTTTAATTACCTCACCAGTTTCACCAAGTTCAATTTTAGAGGGATACATGGATATTCCTGCAGCTAAGTTTCTATAACTAAAGCATAGGTAGTACGCTGTTTTTGGGTTCTCTCGTGGATATCTCTTTTTAAATTCATCAAGTTCAATTAGCTGTCCGCCGATTAGGGTAAAGTCAGAAAAGTTTTGTGTGCCTACTCTTTTCAATAAATATTCAGCTACTTTTTTATTGATGTTTTCCGGTAATTCGGTGAGACTACGTACTTCTTTGGGTTCATAGTTCGCGAAAGAATAGCTACTGCAACCCTGAGCAATAAAATTCTTTGATCCACCGATGTAATAGTCATTTTCATGGATAGGAATCAGTAAAGTGTCATTTTTTGTAAGGTCGATTTCTTTCCAAATAGGTTCATATTTGATGTTGTTTACACTTAGTTGATAGGTAGCTGTGGAGTCCAAATCATAAACGTTGATTTTCAAGAATCCTTCATCATTTGTTCCTCCACAGGTAGCAAAGCTGTTACCATTTTTATAGACGTTTGAGTAAAACCCACACATGGGTTCTCCGGAGCTGGCATTAACAAACTTTAGGACAGATTGGGAGAAACTGTATTGAGAAAGGAGAAATATCAGAGAGAATAGTCGGAGTTTCATGCCTAGTGTAGGACTGCTTTAATTTACTAGTTGTTAGTTTAAATAATTGATTAATAGGGGGTAGTGACCTTTTTTTTACAATCGAATGTACTTCTTTTGAGCCTTGTTTATTTAAAGTACAGCTCAATAGTTTCTTCTGCAAGTGCTAAACTCTTCCCGATTTTTATCAGTTTTGCATCCAAATAGATGAGTTGCTTCGTATGGTTTGATGCCAAATCGAAATTCTCACCGAAAAGGAAAACATGATTAACACGAATAGAATTGCTCATATAGAGCAAGAAATCTCTGGCTTGAGAAGCCAATTGCAGCATCATCCGCTTTATAGTAACCTTCAGAATCTTGATGATATCAGACTTTTCATGGAAAACCATGCCTTTGCAGTTTGGGATTTCATGTCATTGCTGAAGGCGCTTCAAATGAAATTGACCTATGTGCAGATTCCTTGGACTCCTAGCCAAAATCCGACTCTGGCCAGATTTATCAATGAGATCGTTCACGGAGAGGAAAGTGACATTAATGAATTGGGCGAGCCTAAAAGTCATTATGAAATGTACTTAGATGCCATGGTTCAGCTAGGAGCAAGTACAAATCAGATCCAAAGATTTGTTCAACATATTCAGGAAGGAATGAGAATTGCCGAAGGATTTGAAGAAGTCGAGGTACATGAGAGTGTAGAAGAATTTGTGAAGTTTTCTTTTGCAGTGATAGCAACCCAAAAACCTCATCTAATTGCTTCCGCATTTACTTTTGGAAGGGAAGATGTGATACCGGATATGTTTATTTCGATCTTGAAACAGGCGGATGTAGAGAATGTTCACTACAATAAACTGAGATATTATCTGGAACGACATATAGAGTTGGATGGCGATGAGCATGGGCCTTTGTCCTTAAAAATGATCTCCGAACTCTGTGGTAATGATGAGCAGAAATGGGAGGAGACTCTGGAAGTTGCCAAGCAAGCACTTCAGCAAAGAATCTCGCTTTGGGATGGGATTGCTAAGCAACTCAATGAAGAGGAACTGGTGTGAAACAGGTTTGAAGTATGAAAATCATTTAGTCAAATTATGGAAAGAAGGCGAAAGGAGTTTTTGATTTCCACGAATAAAGAAAAGCTGGACAGGACTCTAATCCACCGATTCTTAAGCACAGAATCTGGCTGGGCAAATGGGATCAAATTTGAAACTGTCAATAAGGCTATTGAGAATTGTCTGAATTTTGGTGTTTACTATCAAGACAAACAAATTGGGTACGCCAAAGTGATTTCAGATTTTGCTACTATCGCTTATTTAGGAGATGTTTTTATTCTGGATAAGTTTCGGGGAATTGGACTGAGCAAGTGGCTGATGGAGAGTATTCTTTCGCATGAGGAACTTCAAAATTTGAGACGATGGATTCTGCTGACCAATACGGCGCCCTGGCTTTATGAAAAATATGGTTTCACCAAACTTGCCAATCCAGACTTCTACATGGAGCGGCACAATCCCAAAGTTTATGATCTACCTGATCAGTAAAATTCATCCAGAGGAATATTCCGAAGTAGTAGAGCTTTGGGAGGCTTCCGTCCGTGAAACGCATGAGTTTTTATCAGAAGATGATATTCTGTTTTTCAAGCCACTGATTTTGAATGAGTATTTGAAAGCTGTGGATTTGAATTGTGTTAGGGATGATTCTGGCAAAATTTTAGGTTTTTCCGGTGTGGCAGAAGGCAATCTGGAAATGCTCTTTGTCCATCCTGTCTTTGCAGGAAAAGGCATAGGTAAAGCTCTATTAACGTATGCCCTAGAGAAGCTTGGCGTATTGAAAGTGGACGTCAATGAGCAAAATCCAAAAGCGACAGCATTTTATCTGAAAAATGGATTTGAGATCATTGGGCGATCTGAATTGGATGGGACTGGCAAGCCTTATCCGATTTTGCATCTGGAGATATCGAAAAAGCTTTAATCTGGTAAAGTGTTTTCTGGTCTGTTGATATCGATTTTGATGCTTATCTTGAGCATCAGCTTTCTGAAAAAAATCTCAAAGACCAAACTACTCATGTTTAAGAGTATCTCTGCTTTTTTATTTCTCTCATTTTTCTTTTTCGCTTGCGAAACCAAGACTCCAACAGGAAGTAGTGCCATAGATATTCCTAAAATCGCTTCAAAGGCAACTTCCATAGTTGTTCTCGGCACAATTCAAGACGGAGGTTCTCCACACATCGGTTGCAATAAGGAATGCTGCAAGGATCTTTTCGAAAACCCAGATAAAGACAGACAGGTGGTTTCTTTGGGTTTGTTTGATGCTGTAACTGATAAAAAATACCTTTTCGAAGCCACACCGGACATCACTAGTCAGGCAAAAACTTTGAAGAGTTTTGGTTCAGAAAGTGAAGGCGAAATGCCAGATGGAATTTTCTTGACTCATGCACATATTGGTCATTACGCGGGTTTGATGTTTTTGGGAAAAGAAGCTAGGGATGCCAGAAGAGTACCCGTATTTGCCATGCCGAGAATGACGGAATTTCTTCAGAATGATGGGCCATGGAGCCAGTTGGTGAACAATGAAAATATTTCCTTGGTACCTATTGAAAATGAAAAACCAGTTATACTATCCGAGCAATTACGAGTGATACCGCTGCAAGTTCCACACCGGGATGAATTCTCCGAAACTGTCGGTTATAGGATTGTTGGTCCTAATAAAAGTGCATTGTTTATCCCTGATATTGATAAATGGGAAAAGTGGGAGAAGGATATTGTAGATGAAATCAGGAAGGTGGATTATGCTTTTGTAGATGCGACATTTTTCAGTGGGAAGGAGCTTGATAATCGAGATATTTCAGAGATTCCTCATCCATTTATTATGGAAAGTATGGAGAAGTTTGCTGGCTTAGCTACTGAAGAAAAAGCCAAGGTTGTATTCATCCATTTCAATCATACCAATCCGGTGATAGATCCGAATAGTGAAGAGACAAAACTGGTATTGGAAAAGGGGTTTCGAATAGCCAAGATTAGAGATGTTTTTGAGTTATAAATTAGTAAAGCATGAAAAGTAAATTCATTAAACTGTATTTAAGACTGGCGATAGCGCTGTCATTTTTGTCCGCCGTGGCAGATCGTTTTGGAATTTGGCCAGCTGAAGTTTCCGTGTGGGGGAATTGGCAAAGCTTCGTGGATTATACCGCTGTGATCAATCCATGGATGCCGGTTTCTATTATTCCTGCACTTGCAGCTATAGCTACTTTTGCTGAGATCGTATTTGGACTTTTCTTGCTTATTGGTTTCAAAACTGAGCTTATTGCCAAGTTGAGTGGTGTGTTGATGCTGATCTTTGCACTATCAATGACTTTCTCCATTGGGATAAAAAGCGGGTTTGATTATTCGGTTTTTTCTGCGTCGGCAGCAGCTTTTGGTTTGAGTTTGCTCAAGGAAAAGTATCTGGAAGTGGATAGCGTGCTGGGTAAAAGAAGTCGATGAGGTATAACACTTAAACCCCAACTCTACTTCGTTCAATCTTGCAAGAAAACTGGAGTAAGTTTATTGTGCTCAACAATCGTTAATTCCGCTTATCAAAAATCTTTCCGTCAGCAAGTTTTGACAACATTCAGATAACAAGGGATTAACTATTTTGGGTTATATTCAAGCTATTTCAAACCACAAATAACTAAGACATGAATATTACATTAGATGAAGCTGAAGTAGCAATATCTGCTGCAAAGGAGAAAGCAGGAGAAATAGATACAAAAATGAATATTGCCATCGTGGATGCTGGAGCAAACCTTGTTGCATTTGCAAGAATGGATGGAGCTTGGTTGGGTTCACTGGATATTTCCATTAAAAAGGCAAAGACTGCACGGTTTTTCGACATGAACACCGGAATGGTTGGGGATTTGTCACAGCCCGGTGGACCGCTTTATAATATTGAGCATTCCAATGGAGGCTTGATCACCTTCCCAGGTGGTATACCTATCAAGAATTCCTCGGGAGTAATAATTGGTGCCATAGGGGTAAGCGGTAGCTCGGTCGATAATGATCATAAGGTAGCCAATGCCGGCGCTCAAGCTGTTTAGATTTTAAGATTGGTCTAGCTGACCGCTTGAAAAGCCAAGAAGGAAAAGCCGTGATGCTCCTTCTTGGCTTCTTCAATTTAGCAGGAATTAGAACTTGTAAACTTTTGAAAGATGGAATTAAAAACGAACCCTGAAGTCGAAATAGTTTTTTCGAACTACCCAGATACTGTTCGGGATAAGATGCTGAATCTGCGAAGGCTGGTTTTGGAAGTTGCTGCGGAAATTGACTTGTCAAGTTTGGAAGAAACACTCAAATGGGGCGAGCCGAGCTATCTCGCAAAAAAGGGAAGTACAATTAGGATGGACTGGAAGGAAAAGGCGCCAGAACAGTATGCCATGTATTTCAAATGCACCAGCAAGCTTGTATCCAGCTTTCAATTCGCGTACAATGATCTTTTCTCTTATGAAGGCACGCGAGCTATAGTTTTTAAATTGGATGAGAGAGTGCCCGAATCAGAGCTGAAGAATTGCATCAAAGCTGCGTTGACCTATCATCAGGTTAAAAATTTGCCATTTTTGGGTCTCTAGACGAATAATTACTAAAATCAACACCATGCAAAAGAATCCAAAAGTTGAGTTTTTTTTCAGTAAAGAATCCAAGTGGCAATCCGAATATGATCAGTTGAGGAACCTAGTTCTGGATTGCGGACTCACGGAAGAATTGAAATGGGGCGTTCCTTGCTACACAGAAAAAGGTGCCAATGTGGTGCTGATTCATGGTTTTAAGGAGTACTGCGCACTTTTGTTTCACAAAGGAGCATTGCTTAGTGACTCAGAGGGGATTTTGATCCAACAGACAGAAAATGTACAGTCCGCTCGGCAGATTCGATTTATAAATCTTCAGGAGATTATAAAAATGAAGTCGGTTTTGAAACGTTACATTTTTGAAGCAGTGGAAGTGGAAAAAGCTGGATTGAAGGTGGAATTGAAAAAGACCAAAGAATATGAGATTCCAGAAGAATTTCAGTCCAAATTAGATGCAAATCCAGAGTTGAAAACTGCTTTTGAGGCCTTGACTCCAGGTAGGCAGCGAGGATACCTTTTACATTTTTCTACGGCGAAACAAGCCAAAACCCGAGAAGCCAGAATAGAAAAAGTCATCCCTCAGATTTTCGAAGGGAAAGGATTGACCGATTAATTGTTCGTTCTGAAGTCTGTGATTTTTACAGGAATTTCTTCAGATAGCTGATGAAAATAGGCCAATCCGAAGGAATTGTCCCATGGCCTCCATCGTGCATGTAATAGCCAAGTTTATTAAAGGCAAGTGAGGTGTCTCCAGCCTCTGGCATGGTGGCGTCTCCAGGACCTTTTTCACCAAAAAGCTCATAAACCACCTGTGCTTCCTTGGCTGCAATAAACTCGCCTTCAGGATCCGACCAGTAATCAGTATTTCCAGTTTGGAGTAAAAGCGGACGTGGCGCCATCAAAGCTACCAACGAGTGTGCATCAAATGGCAACTCATTTACTTTGGTCGAATACTCATGATAAGCTGGCGCAAACTGGTAGTAATAGCGTGAGGTGTCAGTAATATGCTTGATGTTTTCTCCATAGTCACGTCTGGTAATAGCTGCTCCTCCTTCACCCGAAACGCTGGCGATTACCAATTTGAATCGTTCGTCATGCACTCCAGTCCATAAAGCCGTTTTTCCCAAGCGGGAGATTCCGTGAATTGCTACCCGACTCGCATCAATTTCAGCGTCTTTTTCGAAGTAGTCCATGGCGCGGCTTAATCCCCAAGCCCAGGCTGAAATGGCTCCCCATTCATCATTTTTTAAAGTAGTTTCTTCAGGTTTCAGAAATTCACTGCGAATACCATACTTCAAACCATCTTTGAAATCAGGCTCTATATCTCCATAGTAAACTGTAGCAAATCCAAAACCTTCAGAAATGAATTGATTGACATCCATTTTGCCAAATCTGCTTGCTTGATCTGCTTTTACTTTTTGACCTTCACGGTTCCAGATTTCTCCAATTTTCACTCCAGGATCATCGACTACTTGGGAATTTGCTGCAAAGGAAATGTTAAAGAAAAGAGGGACAGGCTTGGAAGCATTTGCTGGTAGGTAGATCAGCAAATCTATTTTATGATCAGATGTGTCTTTGGTGAAATATACCGTTACCTGCCTGCGAATAGCTTTTCCATCAAAGACCAGAGTTTCCTTATCAAAAATGCGGAAGGAGAGTTCCGCTGGAGGTGGAGGCATTTTGCCATACTGAATTGCTTCGACGGCCTTCAGCAGTTCTGGTCTCCGCTTTTCAGTCCAAGCTTTTGCATTGGTTACTTTCTCTCCAGAATAAAGCCTGAGCAATTCTGGAAGGGTGTAAGGTGGAATTGCCGAGACATCATAATTTATTGGAAAACCAGCTGATGTTTTGGGCAGGTCTTCTGTCTGAGCAACAGCTGATAGATTGATAACCAAAAATACGATTGTAAGTAGTCTAGTTTTCATCGTTCGAAGAGTCGTTTGGGATAATGTACTACAAATCAGCGTCGTTGAGTAGGTTTATTCCTTAGGTGGCAACATCCAGTACCTAATTTTTCAATGCGGAAAGGCCAAAAAACCAACTTGAATTTCTCCTAATTTCTTATATCCAGCTTCATTCATGTGGATAGGATCGGTATAGTAGAGGTCCTTGTTATACATATTATAACCTCCCAAAGTAAACTGATCCAAGTAAGGTATGCCATGAAGTTGGCAGATTTTCTTTTGCATATTCACATGCTCGACCATTCCATTTTCGGTAAATGGATCATAAGCCCCTCGATCGTTGAATGCTTTGCTCGAGGTGAAGAAGTAAATCTGAGCGTTAGGGTTGATTTCATAGATTTTCTTGATGCAGTAATTAATCCCTCCAGCTTGAGTTACCAGCTTTTCTTCATCAAAACCATCGAATTCCGAGTAATCAGTATAGTTGCCAACTTCTCTTTTATTGGAGTAATCATTGGTGGAGGCCCAAAGAATATAAATGTCGAAAACTCCAGCCTCATCCACTTGCTGCTGTAATGATTTGCCTTGAAGGGAAGAGAAGCCAGCTCCTCCAACACCAAAATTTGTAACTGTCATTCCCAGCTTTTCTTTCCACATATTTTTGGCAACATCACTTTTTGGTATGACAGAGACCGAGCCTCCAAAAACCGCCACAGACTTCCCATAATTGTATGATGCTTTAAGATCTTGCTGCGCAAAAATACTTGTAGATACTAATAGGAAAGCGAAGCTTAAATAGTGTTTTAGGTAATTCATTTGTGTTGAATTATAGGGTGTTTTTATTTGTAAATGGTAGTACAGTTTGTTTGCACTTTTAGCATTTCTGCAGCGTAGCGAATCCCAAGAGCATGGTAAGAATCCGAGTCAAAATGGGTGTCGTCTCCCTTGTGATTCAGCCCTTCGGCGGTGACTAAGCCTATACAATCATTTGAAGCAGCAATTTCACGAATTACTCCGTTCATGTCTTCAGCAAAAGGTGCTTTGGGATAGAAGAAGTAGCCTAGTTCACCAATGACTATAGGAATGTCTGCTATTCCCAAATCTGATTTAAGAGCATTCAACATAGCCTCAAATTTTTGTGTGTATTCGGTAACACCTGCTTCCGTATTGGAGTCTGATTCTCCCTGATGCCAGATGATACCTTTCAAAGTGCCAGATTCCATTGCTTTTTTTGCCCGACGAATCATGTCGTCGTAAGGATAGGTGTTGGTTTGTCTGTGGATAGAATCTGCAAACCAAGCGTTTATTGAACTTCCGCCTACTGCGGTAGGAATGAGCCCAATTTTGATAGTTGTGTTTTCGTTAGCCATTATTTTCCCAAAAGTCAGCCCAAGACCAGTGCCTGCAGCAGGCTTGTCAAAGTGCATAGGATCTTTTGCCAATACCCAGTTTTCTGCCTTATCCAGCATCAATACGCGTGGATGGCTGAGCGTGTCAATAGCTTCCATTTTCCCTCTGCCAGCCATGTTGGATTGGCCCATCAGGAGATAAAGGTGAAAATTCTCCTCGGAAGAGCTTTTGTCTAAGGTATTGGTGGGGATGTTTTTTTGGCCAGTGCAACTGACTAAAACTACACTGAATAAAGCTAAGGTTAGGCGATATAGGTTCATGTTTCCAGAGTTCAAGTCTATGTCCCTAAAAATACTCCAAAATCCCCTTAGCGATTAGGGCATGTCCATTTTCATTTGGGTGATTACCTTGGGACATTAAGTTAGGTAAACTGTCTCCAGACGCCACTTCCTTTTTGAAAAGTTCATAGCTATCGACTAGGCCGATATTGTATTTCTTAGAAAGTTGACGAATCTGATTTGAATGCTGATCCAAAATGGTGTCATCTTCTTTTAGATCTAGTTTTTGATCAGGAGAAGGGGTTAATAGGATAATTTTAATGTCCATTTCCAACGCTTTTTGGATCATTGATTCCCAGGCTATTTTTGCACTATCGAGCCCAATCCTTCTGTCGTTTAGCGCATAGTCGATAAAGAGTACGTCAGGTTTGTGAGTTAGCACATCTGACTCAAAGCGGAGAGTACCAGATTTGGAATCTTCACCCCCAATGGCAGTATTTATCAAGTTAATTACAGCAAATGGATACAGAGAAGTGATCTCCTTATAGGCTAAAAATGGATACGATTGAAGTGTATTCACAACTGGAGTTTTGAAATAACCTGATGGCACAGAGTGTCCATGAAAAACCAAATTAACCGTTCTGTTGCCGGGCCATTTTTTTTGAAGTTCGATTTTCAACTCACTCAAATATTCAGATTTATCCTCACTGTCTTGAAAGGGTAAGAGTAGGATTGAAAGTAGGAATATGTAAAAAAGCTTCATTAGGATTTGGGTTGTATTGATTTTTGAGAAAGTAATTTAGTAATGTTCTTTTGGAAGCGCTGTCTTTTTTGATTGATGGAAATACTGTTATACCAAATAAAATTAGGATGCAACAGGATACCTAAGTAGACCTTTTCTTTCTATTTTAGAATCTATGGAAAATAACCTGACCCTTCGAAAATTCATTTTTTGCCTCTTTATCCTAGTTAAAACCACAGCCTTTGCGCAGCAGGAAAAACCAAATATCATCTTTATTCTTACGGATGATCAACGTTGGGATGCTTTAGGTTTTTCTGGAAATGAGATTATCCAAACTCCTGAAATGGACAGGTTGGCGGCAGAAGGGATTTACTTTAAAAATGCATTTGTCACGACTCCAATTTGCGCAGCCAGTAGAGCGAGTGTTTTAACTGGGCTATATGAAAGAACGCATGGCTATACTTTTGGTCAGGAACTTAATGAGGGGTACGCCCAGAATTCCTATCCAGCTCAATTGAAAAAACTGGGCTATGAAACAGGTTTCTTTGGGAAATTTGGCGTGAACTATCCTGGATTCGCCTCACTATTTGATGTGGGAGATTCTTATGATAGGGATGTGAAATATCCTGATCGCAGAGGCTATTTCTATAAGACTATCAATGGAGATTCGGTGCATTTGACCAAATACACCTCTTATCAGGCGCAGGAATTTATCAAGAATCAATCGGCAGATAAGCCATTTATGCTTTCGCTGAGTTTCTCTGCTCCGCATGCTCATGATCCCGCAGAAGACCAATATTTCTGGTCTCAGGATGTGGATGATTTATATACTGATGTCAAGTTTCCCAAGCCGCTTTTGGCAAAGGAAAAATACTTTGACGAGCAGCCGGAATATGTAAAAACCGGGGAGAATCGCACGCGCTGGTATTGGAGATATGATACTCCTGAGAAATACCAGAAGAGTATGAAGGGCTATTACCGAATGATCTCTGAAGTGGATCTGGAAATTGGGAAAATCCGCAAGACGCTTGCCGAAAAAGGCATGGATAAAAATACGGTGATCATCTTTATGGGTGATAATGGTTACTTCCAGGGCGAGCGCCAACTTGCCGGGAAGTGGTTGATGTACGATAATTCACTACGAGTGCCTATGATCATCTATGACCCAAGAAATCCTGGACATAGAGTGATTTCTGATTTTGCGCTAAACATTGATATCGCGCCCACTGTGCTTGAGTTTGCAAATGGCATTTTGCCACAGGAATATCAGGGTATTAGCTTGGCTGATTACGTGATTGGGGAAAATCCTGCCATTGAAAGGAGTGAATTTATTGCAGAGCATCTTTGGAAAGTCAAAATCATAGCGGCCAGTGAAGGGATTAGAACCAAGGATTGGAAATACTTCCGATATCAGGATGACTTGGCTCACGAAGAGTTGTATAATCTGAACAAAGATCCTTTAGAGAAAAAGAATTTATCTGGAAAGAAAAGCTATGAAAATACGCTTATTGAAATGCGGGAAATTTTTAATAATCATGTGAAAAGGTTGGAAGCGGAGAAGATTAATTAGTTAACAGTGAACAGTCGCAGTGTGCAGAACACTGAGACTGAATACTGAAATCTGACCACAGATCACTGAGCCTTACTTCTCCGACAATGCCTCTCCCTCAAACTTGATCCCATCCCAGCCGGATTGCATAAAGTTGCGGATGTTTTGATGATCTGTTCCTTCTGGATTTCCTAAAACATCTTTTCTATAATAATCACCAAAAAGTGCCAGCGTTTGATCTTGGGTAAGGTTATGGAGCTTTGCAAAGGAGAAAATCTTGCAGCTTCCATTGTTTTGTCCTGCTTCGTTTACCGTGTTTCCATTGGTAAAGTGGGTAGGGGTAAAGTTGTAATTTGTGTCGATATATGTGATGACATCAGGGAAAGCGATGGTGCCAGGGGAGTTTTTGATTTGTTCTAGAAGTTTCATGGGTACAATGATAATTAAATAAGTGATCAGTCGCGGTGTTCAGTCGCAGTTGCCAACTGCCAACTGCCAATTGCCAACTGCCAACTATTTTTCCATAGGATGTGCTTTCAGCAAATCAGCAGGCTGGAAGAACCCTGTGTGATCTTTGACCTCTTCTCGTACTTTTTTCACCAAGTCAGGTGAAATGGCAGTAGCTTGATTCCCAAAGGAATTTCTCACGAAGGTAAGCACTGCTGCTACTTGCGAGTCATCCAGCATACCTTCGAAAGGAGTCATTGGTACTTGTCCAGGATAATCTTTTCCTTTCACTGTTATCGGTCCCATCAAGCCTTTCAATACAATTTTGATCAGGCGCTCTTCATTACCTGTTACCCATGGGGTGCCAGTAAGCGGCGGGAAACCTGAGGCGGCAAGTCCTTGTCCATCCGGCTGGTGACAGGTGCTACAGAAGCCTTCTCTGGCATAGATCTCTTTTCCTAGCACAAATAATTCTCTATCTGAGCCAGTTAAGGATGATTTGATGTCTTCTTCTTTTTTCTCTTTAACAGACAACCCGGAAATATGTGCTACAGCCGCTTCATAAGCAGGAGTGATCCACTCTTCCATTTCCATGTCTTCACCTGCAGAAAGTACCTCAAGCCCTGCTTCTCTTGGCATCCAAGATGCAGCTACGATTGATTCAAGTCTGACTCTACCATTTTCATCTTTGATAGCCTCAGTCATAAGCTCTTTTTGGTTGGAAACCTGATGCCCTGTATATCGAAGTACTCTCACGGCTGCAGCTCTAGCTCTGAAGTCTTTGGCTTTCAGCATTTGCTCCAATAAATCTTTATTTACTTTATTGATTCCCCAGCTTACCCAAAGTGCTTCAAGCACATTGTGCTCATATCTTGGGTCGTTTTTATCCAATTTCTCAGCCCAATCAGCCACAGCATCATACACTTCCTGCTGATCTCTTCCACGCAGTTCCCGGCGAGTTCTGTATCTGGTTCTGTATTCTGGTAATTTTAGATTTTCCAACAACTCAGGTATACTTGCGCCGTCGATTTTGGCTGGAGTGACTAAAGGTCTGGAAGGGTAGGTGATTCTGTAAATCCTACCATGCTGATGATCTCTCAATGGATCACGGGCATTGTGTTGCATGTGGCCAATAAGGATGTTGTGCCAATCAACTACGTATAACGAACCATCGGGAGCAATCTCCATGTCAACAGGACGGAAATTTCTATCTGTAGATGAAAGTAAATCCTGTCTCCATTTGGTAGAGAAACCGATTTCCTCATCGATCATCTGATGCTGTTTTGTTCCTAGGAAACCGATCGTGTTATTGATGATCATATCACCTTGAACATCTTCAGGGAAATGACGACTTGAGATAAATTCCAACCCTGATGTAGGACGTACGAGCTGATCTCTCTGAATTAGATTTCTTCCTTTATTATTTGCATTTCCGTAGCGAGGGAGGAGCGAGGCAGGCATCATGTAGTTCACATTTGGACCTGAAGTCTCAGCATAGAAGTTTTGTCCCCATTCGTCAAAGGCAATTCCCCAAGGGTTTGGGATACTTACCTGAGCCACTCGCTCTAGCTTATGTCTACTAGGAGTATATCTGTAAAAACCTCCATTTGTAGCGCGAACCGGGCCATAGGGAGTCTCCACATTCGTGTGAAGAAAAACTCCCTCCGCCATATAAATTGCTCCAGACTCATCTGTGGTAAATGCTGAAATAGCATGATGCGTATCGTGATCGTCAAAACCGCTGAGCAAAACTTCCTTACGATCTGCCTTGTCGTCATTATTATCATCATACAGAATTACGAGGTTGTTTCCCTGGGAAACATAAACTCCTTCTGCTGCTAACTCAAACCCTACAGGAATATGAAGATCATCCGCGAAAACAGTTTCCTTGTCTGCTTTGCCATCATTGTCTGTGTCTTCATAGATCAACAACTTATCCGCAGGACGGGAATCTCCAGGCTTGTAATGCGGATAGCTTGGCATAGTAGCTACCCAGAGTCTGCCTTTGTTGTCAAAGGAAAGCTGAACTGGGTTGGCAAGGTTTGGCCATTCTTCCTCAGATGCAAAAAGTTCGATTTTGTATCCTGGAGCTACTTTTAATTTAGATAAAGCCTCCTCTCCATATAGGTATTCAAGGCTTCCATTTGCTTCAGGGTTATAATTAGTTTCCACTTCCGGAAGCTTTTTTGTTTTGGCATCAGCCGCAGCTAGATCTTTTCGTTCTCCTTTGTTTGCCATCCAGATCGCTGTATCACGAATCGCGGTCATTTGGCGGATTTTCTCTAGTTCAAAAGGATAATTGTCAGGACCGAATGGGTCGTATCTTCTTCCGAATACATGGACGCCATTAGGGATTTTATAATCGTTTCTCCAAAACCAGTTTTTCTCCTGCACAGCTTCATGAACCAAGTCGCGATTTGATTCATTTTTTACTTCTGTTTTACCGAAAATTTCGTCTGCCAGTAATACGGCTAATTTTTTATAGCCAGCTTCATTAAGCTGAGAACCATCAATGGTCAGGTCTTCCTCAGATTCCAAATACCATTGCTTGCTTGGGGTAAATGCATCTACAAAAAGCACTTTGTTGTTTTCTGCTATCTCGCGCATAGCTACCGTGTAGAGATTTATGTTCTCGTTTTCGGTTTTTCCGTCAGGAACATCAATTTTTTCAGACAAGTCTTCAAAAGCGATAGGTGAGACAATAACGAGTTTTGGAGAAAGTGTGTCGTGATATTTCTGACGAAGTGTATGCTTGATAAATGCATCCAATTCTGCCTTGTAGTTTTCTACTCCATCTACACCTTGGAACGATTCATTGTATCCAAAAAAAGCAATAACAATGTCTGTTTGTAGTCTGGCCAGCCATTCATCAGGCTTCTCCAGGTGACCTATACTACCAGAAGGAGTAGCGTATTCCACTTGAAAGGCCTCAGCACCTGGGAAAGCCCAAGGATCGTTAGTGCCTGATCTAGGTCTAAAGCCAGGTGTGTCTCCTGGATCGGAAAGGTTTCGGATGAAGAGGTTTTTGTCTGGATTTCTGAGTTGCATCTCTGTTTCAAAACTCCCGTAATCCATCATTCTAGAACCCAGATTGTTTCCAATCAGGGCAATTCTAGCGTTTGGCTTAAGTTCGAGGGTTTCTTTTTGGGTGCATTGAAAAGTAAGAATTCCTATAAGGACTAGGAAAAAGAGGTTTTGGGATGATTTCTTCAGCATTTTTATTTAATCAACTATTGATAGCTAATATTAATGATAAAGGGTGGGATAATCAATTGTAGAAGTTTGTGAAGAGCTTTCAAATGGGTTGGGTGGTTCATTTTATATATGTGCTGTTCAAATATCTATTTGAGAGGTTAATATATATTAATACTATAGTGTTATAACTTATATATTTTATTTAACTATCCTGCCGTATCCTGTTTTATAAATATTTTAAATAATATGTTTAGGAAATAAAAAAATCAGCATAGTGCAGGATAGGAACGGGTTTGTAGAGTGGTTAATTGGGAGAATATATAATTAATAATTAAACCCATTCCTATGCTAAACTATTATCAAACATGTATAAAAACTCGGTTTATAGGGTTTTTATTAGCTTTGTTTATCGTCTCTGTGTCTTCCACTTTTGCACAGACGTTAACTGTAAGAGGTACAGTGATTTCCGAGGGCGACAATGAGCCTATTCCTGGTGCCTTAGTGTCAATAAAAGGTACTCAGTCTGGTACAGTGACTGAAATTGATGGTACTTTTCAGATCCAAGCTTCAGTAGGGGAAACCTTAGTGGTTAGCTTTATTGGATTTACCACAAATGAAGTGGTGGTGACTAGTAATAGCACAGACATCCAAGTGACATTGGCTTATTCAACTTCCGATTTGTCCGAAGTAGTCGTAGTGGGCTATGGTAGCCAGGTCAAGCGTGAAGTGACTGGTGCTGTACAGTCAGTGAGCGAAGCTGAATTGAAGGATATGCCAGTATCCTCCATGGCACAAAAACTTCAGGGTAGACTGGCTGGCGTGCAGATCAATCAAACTACCGGTAAGCCAGGGCAAGGTATGAGCGTCCGTATTAGAGGACAGCTGTCTGTCTCTGGTGGGAGCTCTCCTTTATATGTGGTAGATGGTTTTCCGATTACTGGAGATATTAACTCTATCAACCCTGACGAAATTCAGGAAATTACCGTGCTGAAAGATGCCGCCTCTACCTCACTTTATGGATCTAGAGCAGCCAATGGCGTTGTTCTGATTACTACTAAGAAGGGGAAAGTAGGTCAGACAAATGTGAACTTAAATGTATATACGGGTTTCCAGAAGGTGCCAGAGAGAGGACGTTTGGAAATGATGGATGCCGAAGAATTTGCGATTTTTAAGCAGGAGTATTACACTGCAGCAGGACAACCGGTTCCGGATGTTTTCCAGAATCCTTCTCAATACAGAGGGCAATCAAATGATTGGTATGATGCAATGCTGCAGACTGCTCCTATTAGTTCCTATAATCTTACGGTAACCTCTAACAAGGAGAAGGTGAATACAGCGATAATTTTGGGTGTATTCGATCAAGATGGAGTTGTGGTTAATTCTGACTACACCAGATACTCTTTGAGAATGAATACCGATTACCAGGTTTCTGATAAGGTGAACATCGGGGTGAATGTGGCTCCAAATTATGTGGTGGATAACACACCAAGAACAGATGGTACAAGAGGAACGGGTATTCTTTTCAATGCACTTCATACCTGGCCTATCATGCCAATCTATGGCGAAGATGGGGAACTGACTTCTTTTAATCAACTGCCTGCAAGTACAGGTAATATCTATGCTTACCCTAACTGGGTGAGATCCGCGCAGGAGATCACTAATGAAACGAAAGAGTTGAATGTGCTTGCAAATACATATGTAGAATGGAAGCCTATAAAAGGCCTTTCTCTGAAATCAACTTTCAATGCTGAGATCGGTAGTTCAAAGTATATGTGGTTCAATCCATCTACGGCGACAGCCAATATTAACGTTACAATCCCTACAGTGGCAGTTTCTATCCGTGATATCGACGAGCGCTTATCATGGCTAAACGAGAATATCGCTACCTATACCAAAAGTTTTGGAGATCATAATTTCCAGCTTTTGGGAGGTTTTTCAACTCAAAAATTCAGAAGTGAAAGTACACGTATTCAGGCAGATACCTATGCGGATGATCGCATTCCTACAGTTCAGGGAGCGATTAACATCAATAGAGGTGGTACCAACTCCGGAGTGGGCGAGTGGTCTTTGACTTCCTTGTTTTCTAGGCTAACCTATAATTATCTTGGTAAATATCTCTTTACTGCTTCCGTAAGAGGTGATGGATCCTCTAGATTCGGTTCTGACAATCGCTGGGGCGTTTTCCCTTCTGCTTCGGTAGGATGGGTTCTTTCAGATGAGGGATTCTTGAATACAAGTTCCACTATTTCTTTCACCAAACTACGTGCTAGCTATGGTGTGACTGGAAATAATAATATAGGTAATTATACCTCCTATGCTTTGGTCAATAATACGATCAATGCAGTATTTGGTGAGACCGTAGTAGCTGGGGCAGCTGTTAATTCCTTGAGCAATAATAATCTTGGCTGGGAGACAACAGCACAATTTGATTTGGGGTTAGATTTAGGTCTTTGGGATGATCGAGTTTTATTCAACTATGATTTTTATTCCAAAAACACCACCAACCTGCTTTATGCAGTTCAGATACCAAGAGAGTCAGGTTTTGCAAACTACAATGACAACATAGGAGAGATTCATTTCTGGGGTCATGAGTTTTCGGTAAATACGGTGAATACTACTGGGGCGTTTAGATGGACTACCAATGCGAATATTTCTTTCAATCGCAACAAGGTGTTAGAACTTGCAGAGGGTATTGATAGAGTATACGGTACTTATCACATTACTCAAGTGGGACAGCCATTTGGTCAGTTCTATGGTCTTGTGAAGGAAGGTAATTACATGAGTCAGCAAGATCTTGATAATTCACCTATCATACCGGGCAGATCTACTGTAGGTAGTATCAAATTGAAGGATGTGAATGGTGATGGGGTCATTACTTACGGTGGGGACAATGATGATAGAGCTATCATCGGTAATCCTTTCCCTGATTTCACTTATGGTTTGATTAATAATTTTGCTTGGAAGGGCTTCGATGCAAGTGTAGCTATTTCTGGTTCTCAAGGAAATGAATTGTACATGAGACACTTATATTCCACTGCCAATTTGGATGGCGTGTTTAATATGGTAGCCAAAGTATCGAATAGATTCAAATCTCCAGAAGATCCAGGAGATGGAATTTTCGGAACCTCTACTGGTGGAGGGAATGTCACTGGAGTTGAGCGTGATTGGAACAATAGCAACTTCGTGTGGGATGCTTCTTACTTGACTATCAGAAACATCACCATTGGATATACTTTTACCAAACTCCCAAAGACGATCAAGTCTCTTAGACTTTATGCATCTGGACAGAATATGTGGGTGTTTACAGATTATTGGGGAGGATCAAATCCTGAAGTTAGTATGCAGAATGACGGAAATGGAGATGGAGGCAACTTGAGTCAGGGTGTGGATCTTTCATCGTATCCAGTACCACGTACGATTACTTTTGGAGCAAATATCAACTTTTGATTTTGCTAGATCAGTACACATTTAATCTCACCAAACTGTATTAAAAATGAAAAAATATATAATTGTATTACTAGCAGCAAGCTTGGGACTAAGCAGCTGTGATGATTTTCTAACAGTAGTTCCTGAGACTCAATTGAGTTCGGCTACTTTCTTCAAAACGGAGGCTGACTTTGTTCAAGCAGTCAATGCGGCCTATGTTCCATTAAGAACTATCGTAAATGACCGAGCTTGGAAATTATCAGAAATGCACTCTGACAATACCTATTACGGAAGAAATGTGCTCTTCGGAGCAGTGGATCCACAGGAAGATTTAGCGGATTTCTCAGTGCCAGAGGCAAATGGAGTGACTGCCAATGGAAATGTACTTGAGCAATGGAGAGCAGATTATTTGATTATTTCCAGAACCAACCAGATTCTAGATTTGATTGATGATGCGGATGTTGCCCAGGCTCCAAAAGACAATGTAAAAGGACAAGCACTTTTCCTCCGAGCTTATGCATATTTTGAATTAGTTAGGTATTTTGGTGGTGTGCCGCTTCACTTGACTCCAGTAGCCACCAGAGAAGAAGCCGCTCTTCCATTGTCTACTGAGGAAGAAGTATACGCGCAAATAATTCAGGACTTGGTAGCAGCAGTTCCATTGTTGCCAGCGAAATCTGCGCAACAGGCAGGCAGAGCAACTTCAGGTGCAGCAAGAACTTTACTTGCAAATGTTTATATCAATTTAGAGCGCTGGTCAGATGCGGAAACTATTTTGAGACCTGTAGTGACTAGTGGAGAATATAGTCTGATACCAAATTATGAAATGGCCTTTTCGGATAATGCATCAAATAAAAATAATGCAGAGTCTGTTTTTGAAGTTCAATTCCTAGAAGGAGCTGCTGGCTTGAATGGTAATTTTATCTATCAATTTTTGCCAAGACCATTGCTTGCATCGGAGTTAGTAGAAATCACCGGAACTAGCAATCCGCAACCAATAGACGGGGAGGGAAATAATATACCTACTCCAGATATTATTGCGGCTTATGAGGATGGGGATACTCGGAAAGATGCATCCATAGGATATGTGTTTCTATCCAATAGTTTCAGAGATGATAAGACCTATCCGTATATAAAAAAGTACGCAAAGACGCATTCTCAGCATAATAACACCGGCACAAACTGGCCTATTTATAGATATTCAGAAGTGTTATTATTCATGGCAGAAGCGCTTAATGAGCAAGGCAAAGATGGGGAAGCGTTAACTTTCTTGAATCAAGTTCGTGACAGAGCGGGTTTGGGCGCGGTTAGTGGATCTGGAGCTGCTCTTGGAGAGATGATTTTCAAGGAAAGAAGAGTAGAGCTTGCCTTCGAAAACAAGCGCTGGTTTGATATTCAGAGAACTGGAAGAATTGAGGAGATTATTATTCCTTATGGTCAGCGTATTGTAGCTAATCCACTGGATTATTATTACCCACCATTGGAAGATGCAGTCCCAAGACCAAACGTCTTTACTAACCTCAATAAGTTTTATGCTTATCCAGCTGATGAATCTGCTTTGACTCCTTATTTCTAAATTAGAGTATAAAGATCACCCAGCGCTGAGATACTAACATTATCTCTGGCGTTGGGTTATTTAATTATTCATTAAGGTTATAAACAGATTTGTGGTGATAAATAGCTGGTATATTTCATGAGTGGTTTCTGTATTGAAAAATTATTCACCAATTTAAAATTCTAAATATTGTTATCAATTAACATTTGCCCTATGCGACTCAAATACTCTATAAGGAATCTATTTCTCTTATCGGTTGTGGTCCTTTTCTCAGTATCCTGCGCTTCGGATCAAAAGGAAGAAACTACACAAAGAAAACTCACCGGAAATCCAAAATTGGACAAACTCAAGCTCCCTGATGGATTTGTAGCAGAGCATCTCCTTAGTCCTGGTGAAAAGGATGAAGGGTCATGGGTCGCAATGACCTTTGATGATAAAAATAGATTGATCACTGCTGATCAGTATGGTTTTCTGTACAGATTGGAAATACCACCAATAGGATCTGAATCCTTGGAGCCGAAAGTGGAAAAACTCATCATCGGAAACGTAGCTGAGCCACAGGTGGGGATGGGTTATGCTCAAGGTCTGCTGTATGCGTTCAATAGTATTTATGTGATGGTAAATCACAATGGAAATGAAACCTTCGAAGAAAGTACAGGACTTTATAGAATTCAGGATTTGGACGGAGATGATCAGTATGAGTCGGTGACCAAAATCAAAGGCTTCACAGGTCAGCCGGGTGAGCATGGGCCGCACAGTATCAAACTTTCTCCAGATGGTCAGTCACTCTACATAGTTGCTGGTAATCATACTGATGTTCCTGAAATGGATGCTTATAGACTACCTAAAGTATGGCAGGAAGACAATCTTTTCCCAGAAATCAAAGATCCAAGAGGACATGCAAACAGCAGAATGGCGCCAGGCGGATGGGTAGCGAACATTGACCCAGAAGGTAAGCACTGGGAATTGATCTCAGCTGGATACAGAAACCCGTTTGATATCGCGTTCAATGAAGTTGGTGATTTGTTCACTTACGACTCTGATATGGAATGGGATTTTGGTATGCCTTGGTACCGTCCTACCAGAATCTGTCATGTGACTTCAGGAAGTGAGTATGGCTGGAGAACTGGTAACCAAAAATGGTCACCAAATTATCCGGATAACCTACCTGCTATTCTGAATATTGGACAGGGCTCACCAACAAACGTCATGTTTGGAACTGAAGCAAACTTCCCTGAAAAATACAGAACCTCACTTTTTGCATTTGATTGGAGCTTTGGGATTATTTATTCCATGACACTTACTCCAAAAGGTGGCACGTATGAAGCGACAGCAGAAGAGTTTATCTCCGGCTCTCCTCTTCCATTGACAGACGGTATTATCGGACCAGATGGTGCGATGTACTTTATGACTGGAGGTAGAAGACTAGAGTCTGACGTTTACCGTGTCTATTATGATGGAGAAGTAGAAGAGTCTGATAAAAAGCCTCTTCAAATGGCAGATTTGCCAGCTGAGGCTAAGTTGAGGAGAGAATTGGAAGCACTGCACGTAGATGGGGCGCCAGCTTCAGGTCTTGAGTTGGCTTGGGAAAATTTGAGCCATAAAGACCGATATGTTCAGTATGCTGCTAGAATTGCGGTAGAGCATCAGCCAGTGAGTTCTTGGAAAGCCAAAGCTTTGGCAGAAACTGATCCTGCTAAATTGACCATGGCGATGATCGCTTTGTCCAGACATTCAGAAAAAGGAGCTGGAACTCCGATGCTTCAAGCTTTGATGGGAGTTGACTATAAGAGCTTGGACGAAACAGGTAAGCAGAATTTGTTAAGAGCAGTAGAGCTGATTCTAGCGAGACAGGGTGAGCCTACAGGTTCGGTGAAGTCTGATTTGGTGGCTTATTTGGATGGTAATTTCCCAGCAAATAATAACAATCTAGATCGTGCTTTGGCAGTTCTTCTCGTGTATTTGGATGCACCTAATGCAGTAGAGAAGTCTTTGGCACTTTTGAAGTCATCCAAGGATGATCCTAATTACCAAAAAACGTTCTCGGCCTCCTCGGATTTGATCATGAGAAATCCTCAGTATGGATTGGATATTGCAAATATGTTGGCTAATGTGCCGCCAGCGCAGCAGACTTACCTGGCAACAGTTCTTGGCGGTGCTGAGACAGGCTGGACTCCGGAATTGCATGAGGAATATTTCACATGGATTCAGAATGCATTCAAATACAAAGGAGGTCGAAGCTATGTAGGCTTTATTGATAGAGCCAGAAAAATGGCACTTACTCATGTAGCAAAGAGCGATTTTGACAAATACAATGAACTATCAGGCGCAGCATTGCTCACAGGAAATGGAAATGACCTAGTAAATTCTGATGTACAGCCTGAAGGTCCCGGTAGAAGATGGACAGTGGAAGAAGCAGAGCCTTTAATGGCGGATCTACATGGTAGAGATTTGGCCAAAGGCAAAGCAATGTTTGCAGCTTCTCAATGCCAGTCTTGCCACACACTTGGTGGTGAAGGAGGAATTATTGGTCCGGATTTGACGCAGTTGGGTACACGGTTTTCAGCAAAAGATATTTTGGAAGCGACCATCAATCCTAGTGACGAAATCTCTGAGCAGTATGTGGCCAGCGTGATTGAATTGAAAGATGGAAGTTCTGTGATGGGTAGAATCATCAACGAGGACGATAATAGTTACTCAGTATCACAAAACCCTTTCTCTCCAGATGTGCTACGCAAAGTGGAGAAAAGCAATGTGGTATTGGTGAAGGATTCTAAAGTATCCGTCATGATGCCAGGAATGATCAATAGGCTGAATGAAGAAGAATTAAAAGATTTGATGGCCTACCTGATTTCTGGTGGAAAGGCAAATCACGAAGTTTATCAAACTAAAGCCCAAGCGGAAGAATGAAAAATTTACTGAAATCTAAATGGCTTAGAGTTGAACTACTCGGATTAGGAGCGATGATGGTAGTTGGATTGGTGAACTGCCAACAGCCAACTGAGACCATTACTTCCACTATTTCACCTGTAGCTCCTGTTGAGGCTGATTTTAAATCTATTTTCGATGGGAAAACTTTAGAGGGTTGGGAAGGAAATCCCGTGTATTGGTCTGTTAAAGATGGAGCAATCACTGGAACCATCACGCCGGAGACTCTTTTGAAGGCAAATACCTTCCTAATTTGGCAAGGTGGACAGCCAGGTGATTTTGAGTTGAAGGCTGAGTTTAAAATCTCTGAAGGTGGAAACTCTGGGATTAACTACCGAAGTGAACTAGTCGAAGATGTACCATTTGCATTGAAAGGCTACCAAGCAGATATTGACGGGAAGAATAATTATACCGGTCAAAACTATGAAGAACGCAAGAGAGCTACCTTGGCCTATAGAGGTCAGGAAACAAAAATCACTTCTCAGCCTGATGGGGTAGGAGTTCGTGAGTTTGTAGAGCGGAATGCATGGAAAGGCCTTAATGTAGAAAAGGAAATAGGAGATCGTGCAGAACTTGGTTCATTGATCAAAGCCGGTGAATGGAATAGTATTCATATTGTGGCCAAAGGAAATGTTCTAAAGCACTACGTCAACGGTCAATTGATGTCTGAGGTACATGATGAAGACCCTAAAAACAGAATGGAATCTGGATATCTCGGTGTGCAGGTCCATGTAGGTCCACCTATGATGGTTCAGTATAAAGATGTAATGCTGAAGCAATAAGTAGAATATTAAGATTAATAGTATAAATGCCCCTGCTGAAAAGTATGGGGCATTTTTTTTTTACCCTCACTCTGAATTTCTACACCCCTCTAGTTCAAATCTTCCGACTTGGACTCATCATTATGCAGTCTCTTGACTGCAAAAAAAAGGCTAGTCGATTTTTACTCAATAATCTAGTTGGATTTAATGGCTGTCTGATATATTTCAAGTTGAGTAAAATAGCAGTCTAAAGACTGCAATACTTTAGGTCCAAGTCATGAGACTTGAACCAACTCCGCAATAATAAGAATAACAGTATAAATGCCCTTGCAGAAAAGTATGGGGTATTTTTTGCTTATCCCTGACTCGGGATTTCTACACTTTTCCCTAATCCGAACGCTTACAGTACTAAGCCCGTTATAAAAATAGCTAGCCTTACCTTTTTCCAAAGGACTCTTTACTAGCAAATCCAAAAATCAATTTTATATACTACCAAACCACTAGTTATGAATTACCATATTATCATTAATAAAGTAACAACTGTCGACGAATTACCAGGAAGTTGGAGCAATCAGGATTTAATAGAATTACTTGATCGATTTGGTTTTCCGGATGCATCCAATTCCAATCCAGCGGAGCTGAAAGAGTTGCTAAATATGGCAATCTCTGATTTTGAACCAGCAGAAGCTGCTGCGATTTTGCTTGACTATCGACTTTCTGACACCCTCAATGAAGGCCAGATTGATCAAATGTCGCATGATATGCTGCTGGATAAAATCTCTGAAGAATACCCACAAATCGGCCTACATCATCAGCTTTTCAATATCAATCAACTATTGCATAAGGCTTACAATGGCAAATTTCCTAGTGCAAAAGCTACAATAGCAGAATTTGAAATTACAAGCGAGGATACTGGCGCTGAAGAAATTACCAAAGAGGTTGTGTTGAAGGCTCTGCAGCATACGCTGAATGACAGCAATTTGATCAAACGCCTTTTCTCAGATCAATTGGAAGGCAAAGTTAGTTTTGATGAAGCAGATTCGATCATTTGGGTTTTGAGGAAAATAGAAGGACAACAATATCAACTCATCACCTCCGAATACTGGATTGCTAGAGATGAATTTCTTGAGGCTGAATTTGACGCAGACGTGCAGTTATTTGAAGAGGAAGAGACTGAGGGTTAAATGCTAAACAGTTATTTTTAAGTCTAATCAATGATGGCTAACTTATACTTTTGGCTTTATTTTAAGAATTACAATTGGCCCACGTTGAAAAACTTGGGCCAATTTTTTTTAACCCTGCATTAGTTCAAGTCTTCAGACTTGGACTCATTTTAATGCAGTCTTCCGACTGCAAAATTGCTATCGAATGCGATAGTTTGAAGGGATTTTTCACTATATCAGTTTCCACAAATATGTAATCTGAGGTCTGAATTACCTTAGGGCCAAGACATGAGACTTGAACAAAGTACACTTGATAATTTTCTCCAATCTTATTCAATGAAAAGCACATCAATTAACTTTTCTGGTAAACCAGCATAATTTGATGCGCTACTATAAACATAATCCTCAGCAGAAAATACAATGCCTGCATCTACTGGGTTTTGATGGATATAGTTAAGACAGCGAGTGATTTTGTCATTTGAGTTAAGTTCAATTGGATGATTATGTTGCTGCCAAATTTGGAAGGTCGAATTATTTGGGTTTTTAGCTCCGGCCTGCCTAAAGTGATGAAGTAAAAACTCTTTTCTACTTTCATTAGAACTTCCTTGAATAGATTTGAGTATTTCGATTGCAGTAAACTTTTTGAAATCTCTAATAATTGCCTCAATTGTCGGTTCACCATTTCTACCCACAATCAAATGAATATGGCTTGACATTATACAAAAGGCACATAAATCCAGACCTTTATTATTTTGGCAGTATTTTAAAGACTCTATTAGTATGTCTTTATAGTGTTTTCGAGTAAATACATCGATCCATTCTACAATTGTGAAGGTCACAAAGTAAAGCTTCTCTTGATTTCTGATTCTGTATTTTCTACTCATTTAAAAAATAATGATGCGCGGATATTAAGGTAATTAATAGTGAGAAATACTTTCAATAAAATTCGGTTTTTAGGCAGTCTGAAGACTGCAATATTTTAGGTCCAAGTCTGAAGACTTGAACCATACCTATTAAAAATTGGCCCACGTTGAAAAACTTGGGCCAATTTTTTTATTAACGGCTAATTTCTCTCTCATAAGTTGCATAACTTATTCCCGGTCATTCAAACCTGACCCATATAGGGCAGGACAGTGTCAGAAGGCCTTTTTTATAGATTACAGACTAGTCTCAAAACCCCGAATGAACCTCTCAGATCCATCCAACTGGAAACATAAATTATCCAATTCCCGACAGCTTGGGGGAATAGAAACCTCCATCCTCGATAATGGAGCAGGAGGCGGAACCCGTATCGCTTGGATTAACACGGGCACGGGACTTCGTTATAAAGTGGTATTGGACAGGGGAATGGATATTCTGGATGCCTTTCACAATGAACATAGCCTATCTTGGATCAGCAATGCGGGACATGCGGCTGCTCAGCCTTTTTCTAATCAGGGAATAGATTGGTTGAGGACTTTCGGTGGTGGATTGCTGACTACCTGCGGGATTTCCTCTATGGGTCCTCCTAATGAAGATGATACTGGAAGTCGCGGATTGCATGGCAATTACAGTAATACACCTGCCGAACTGATCTCTATCAAGCAGCCGGATATTTATTCTGGAAATCTGGATTTTGAAATCGTAGGCGTCATTCGTGAGACAACGACTTTTGGTCCAAGCCTGGAATTGAAAAGAACCATCTCAGGAACTTTAGGTAGTGCTGAAATCAACATCAAAGACGAGGTCTTCAATCGGGGAAATTCTCCAGCTCCTCACATGGTGTTATATCATATCAATTGCGGCTGGCCCTTGATCAATGAGGGTACACGAATAGTATGGAGAGGCGACATCCAACCTAGGGATAATGATGATTCTATGTCGGATTTTAATAAGCAAAACAAGTTTACCAAGTGCGCAGCGCCATTAGACGAGCACTCGGCTTTTGGTGAAGATGTGGCTTTCATAGTTCCAAAAGCTGACCAAAATGATCAGGTCACTTGTGGATATATGAATGACGAATTAGAGCTTGGCTTAAGTATTTCATTCTCCAAAAAGCAAATGCCATGGCTCATCAACTGGCAGCATTGGGGGAAAAATGAATATGTAACTGCACTAGAACCAGCTACAAATCCTCCAATCGGTCAAGCCGCTGCTCGTGAAAATGGCACCTTGATTTTGCTTGAACCCGGAGAAAGCAGTATCTACGAAATCAAGATGGAAGTGCTAAAGGGGGCCTCAGTCAAAGAATTTAAAATGTAAAATATGTGAAGAGATGAAATGCTCTGAAGAATTTTCAAATTTTTCAATGTTTTAATCTTCCAATTCAATTTCAAATAAAGAATCTCAAATTTCAAATTAATAAACCCATGAGTTTAGCAAAAAAAGCTCTCGAGCAGGGAGAAGGAATCCTTAGATTAACCCCAACTTGGGTGCCTCGGTCATTTTGTGTGCCAGGCAGAAGAATCAAGCTTCATCCGGATGATTATTATAGTTTAGGCGGTGAGCGTGGAGGTATTGACGAACGTTGGTTTTCTTCAACTACTCCAGCTGAAAATGGCCCGCTGACTAGCAAAAATGAAGGCTTGAGTCATGTTGCTTTCGAAGAAGGCGGTAAGTCGGAGTTATTTCTCTTGAAAGATGCAATAGACGAATTAGGAGGGGAAATTATAGGTAGCAGACTTTGGGACAAATACAAGTCCTGGCCTATGTACTCCAAGTTTTTTGACAACATGGGCCCACTTCCACACCACATTCACCCGAGTGATGAGTTTGGTAAGCTGACTGGGCAAAACGGGAAGCCAGAAGCATATTATTTTCCTCCTCAAGTCAATAATCATGGGGGAGATTTCCCATACACTTTCTTTGGAATTGCTCCAGGAACATCCAAAGAAACTATTCTTGAGTGCCTGAAGAATTTCAATAAAGGAGATAATAAAATCACTAACTATTCGCAGGCATTTAGACTTCAGCCAGGTACGGGTTGGAATGTGCCTCCTGGAATGCTTCATGCTCCGGGAAGTTTGTGCACGTACGAGCCACAGAAAGCTTCTGATATTTTTGCCATGTATCAGTCTTTGGTGAATGAAGCCATCATTCCAGATGAATTGCTTTGGAATGCAACGCCAAAAGATCGTTGGGGAGACTATGACTTATTGGTCGAGATGATTGATTGGGATTTGAATGTCAATCCAAACATTATGGATAACCATTACATGGAGCCAATGCCGGTTGAAGACAGAGCAGAAATGAATGCCAAGGGCTATGATGATAAGTGGATTTGCTACCGTTCACATGATTACAGTGCTAAAGAGCTGACAATTTTCCCTGGCCAAACAGTGACGATCAAAGATTCCGCAGCTTATGGCATGATCATGATGCAAGGCTATGGCAAAATGAATAACTGGGATATTGAAACTCCAGCTTTGATTCGCTTTGGACAGTTGACGCATGACGAGTATTTTGTCTCTGAAAAAGCCGCTCAAGCAGGTGTGAAAATTACCAATCACTCCAAGACTGACCCTATTGTCATGCTGAAGCATTTTGGTCCTGATAATCCTGACTTGAAAGTGATGGAATAAATTGGGATTTACGATTAACGATTTTTGATTTACGATCTTCACTCTAGTGTTAATCTTCAAGATAAAATGTGAGTGCTTGGCGGTTTCAATCAAAGAAAATAATAAAGAATGTAGAATAATGAATTTTGAGTAATGAAGTTGGATCACCTGTACTTCAATCTTTTAACTAACTAATAACCCATATTACCATGAGTCAAAATAATTTTCCAAAACTACATAATGCTACCTGGCCTGGAATAGTGGGCAAAGGAGCAGATTCTGAACCTGTAATTCCGTTTGATTCACTTCTGGCGATGACAGCAGCAGCTGAAGTTGATGGGGTGAAATTTGACGGAGTCGATTTAGGTTTGCTTGAACCTCATTTCACCCTTAATGATCCAGATGAAACCAAAATTTTGGCAGAAAAACTTCAGAAGCATAACCTTGTTGCAGGCTCTTTGGTCGCGCCGATTTGGGCTGGATCTGCGATGGGAACTGCTGATCAGCGCAAGACTTTTGTAGAGATGGTTCGCAAAGCATGTGAATTCGGTAAGGAACTGAATGATCTTGGCGTTCGAAGCTACGGAGTAGTTAGAATTGATTCTGCTGCTGGCGTAGAAGATTGGGCTAAAGATCCAGCTGGAAATACTAAAATAATTGCAGAAACATTTCGTGAAGCCTGTGATGTAGCGGCTGGCTACGGAGAGAAACTTGCGACTGAAGGAGAGATTTGCTGGGGCGCGATGCACAGCTGGAAATATATGGTAGAACTGCTTGAGATGGTAGATCGACCTAACATTGGCTTCCAGGCAGACATGTCGCATACCTTTCTTTATACTATGGGCTATAATGCTCCAGAGCATAGAATCCTTCCAAAAGACGCGGATTTGAAGGATCGCGAGGCAGTGAAAGCTGCTTTGAAAACTGTAACAGATGCACTTAGACCATGGACTATTGATTTCCATGTGGCACAAAATGACGGTTCAGTATTCGGTTCAGGTTCCCACGATAAGACCGGAAGACATTGCCAAGCCACAGATCCAAATGGAGTTTTGGATATTGCTCATGATGCGGGCTATTGGCTTCGCGATGAGAAAGGCGAATTAACCAAAGCTTTCAAGCATATCTGCTGGGATGGATGCATGTTCCCAAATGCAGTGATGAACGACCAGCAAACCTGGAATGATATTCTTGCGGCATTGGTGAAAGTGAGAAATGCACATGGTTGGAAAAGCTGAATACTTCATGATTCAACATTTAGCATTCATCATTCGAAATTAGATTGGTTTTTTTAATGATGAATAATGAATGTCGAATTATGAATATCGAAGTGAAAAAGAACAATAAATAACTCAGAACATGAAAGAAAAAAAACATATAAGAATAGGACTCATCGGAACTGGACTGATGGGCAGAATCCATACCAACGGTTACAAAAGAGTGCCTGACTTTTTTCCAGAGTACGAATACGTTCCAGTTTTGCAGGCTTGCTGCTCACGAAGAGAGGAAAAAGCTCAAGCCTTTGCAGATCAGTGGGGCTACAAATCTGTAGAAACTGACTGGAGAGAGCTCCTAAAAAGAGACGATATCGATGCGGTGGACATTTGTACACCAAACGATACGCATGCTGAGATTGCTATTGCTGCAGCTGAAGCGGGTAAAATGATTCTGTGCGAAAAGCCGCTAGCTAGAACTGTTGCAGAAGCTGAAGGAATGCTGAAAGCAGTTGAAAAAGCTGGAGTTAAAAATACCGTTTGGTACAATTACAGAAGAGTTCCTGCAGTGACACTTGCTAAGAAAATCGTTGCCTCTGGTAAGTTAGGTCAGATCTTCCATTATCGCGCGAACTTTCTTCAGGATTGGACTATTAGCCCAGATTTACCTCAAGGAGGAGATGCACTTTGGAGATTGGATGCAGATGCTGCAGGTTCTGGTGTGACTGGTGATTTGCTGGCGCATTGTATTGATACTGCAATGTGGCTGAATGGTGGGATTAAAGACGTGTCTGCTATGACCGAAACGTTCATCAAGGAACGGGTTCATCAAGGAACAGGAGAAAAGAAAAAGGTAACTATAGATGATGCCTGTGTTTTCCATTGTCATTTCGATAATGGTTCTTTGGGTTTGTTCGAAGCGACTCGCTATGCGAGAGGACACAAGGCTCTTTATACCTTTGAGATCAACGGAGAGCATGCATCCATTCGCTGGGATTTACATGATTTGACTCGTCTAGAGTATTTTGATCACAGTGACGAAGGAGAAGTTCGTGGCTGGAGATCTATTCACGTAACTGATGGCGATCATCCATACATGGATAGATGGTGGATTCCTGGCACTTCCATTGGGTATGAGCACTCGTTTATTCACCAAGTGGCAGATTTCTTCCATAGCCTAGAAACCGGAGAAGCTTGCCATCCTACATTTAGAGATGCATTTGAGACCCAGAAAGTTTGCGAAGCTGTAATCAACTCTGCAAATGAGAGAGCTTGGAAGGATACTGGGGTGGATTGGATTGAAAAAGTCTGAAATATAAAGTCAGAAGTCTGAAAAATCCAGGTCAAAAGGCTTGGGTTTTTTGTTTTACTAATTTTACATTTTTACTTTCTTAGTTATGTGTTAAACCATAATTTGACGCTGTTTAAGCATATGTCCAGTTTTCAACTAGTCAATTAAATTTGAAATATTCTTCGATAAAACGCTCGTAATCAAACCGAAAACAATGAATTTCTATCGAGAAGAACTTAATAATTTTTCTTATCCAATGCATAGAGATGATCTTTATGCAAAAACCGATGAGGAATTTATCGAAATCAATCAAAGAGACCAATTCGATATCGAAAGGACACAGAGGAACTTTGAAAAGTTAGCAAATGGACGAATTGAATTGGAAAAATCTTGGAGTTCTTTTATTTCAAGAATTAGAGGATTTGATGGATTCCTAAGAGTGACTGATCGTACTCCTACGGCATTTGTATATTCATTTAAAGTAGAAATTGTTCTTGATAATAATTTGGGACTTGGATTTTGTTTGAGTCAAATTGGAAAATTGATTGGCATATATTTTACTAGTCAAAAGACAAGTGGATTAATTCCTTTGAAAGAATTTACTTCTTCGATTGGAGAATATTCCAAAGAATCAATTAATCCTTTTATTAGTTATTTTCCTTATTCTGAAATTCAAATAGAAAAAGCCCAACAATTAATGGAGCTTAGTAAAGTGTTTTACCCTGATTATGTGCTGTTTAACAATCTCTTTGCCTCCGTTGCTATTGAAGATTTGGTGATTTACGATAAAAATATTTATAAATCTGAACTCTTCAAGGTGTTATTTGCCGATAACCTTGTCGTCATTTGATAATTTAATCAAGTCAAAAATTACCTTAATACCGTGCGTAGCTTTTTAACTTTCGCCTTCATTTTAAATTTTGCTTGGGTCTGTAATTCTCAAATTATTTCAAAAACTATTATCAGTCAAGATTTCAATACTAGTGTAATTAAGAATCTTGTTTAAAAATTAAGCCAGCAGAATCTAATAGAAAGTATATGGGGTATACTCTATTGATTTATGTTTCTACTAACGAAGAGATTGAAATTTCAAAATATGAAAATGCAGATGGTGAAATTCGTCCAATCATGGAGGAGCTTGAACTGGGTTTTGTAAAAAGTTTGGATGATATTGATTTAACTTCTTATAAAGGCTGTTTGATAGTTTTTCCCGTAATTTTTAAAATGATTGGTTCTGAAAATTTAGAGGATAATTTTTCTGAAGGGGTAAAAAGTATGGTTCCCATGATTACGTTTGAAAAGGTAGACTGTATTCAATTTCAAGAACCACTAATTGTAACAGGTAAGCGAGGGATTTGAAAGGGTTTTGATTGAAGTTGAAACGATTTCAGCTAATGCGAGAGCTTGGAAGGATACAAGAGTGGACTGGATAGAGAAAGTTTGAAAAGCTGAAGTATAAAATCAGAAGAATAAAAATTCCAAGTCGAGAGGCTTGGTTTTTTTTATGGTCGTAGCTTTAAGAAGCTACCGTATCCTATGAAGAAAATCAAGCTCATTTCAAGTTGAATCTATGATTTCTTTCTGCTAGATTAACAATTCACAAAATGGCTCACTTATGAAAACGGGTTGGTTTCTAGTTCTTTCAGTAGCAATTATCTTTTCGTCCTGTCAAGCATCAAATCAAACTGAGTCTATCGAATCAGAATCAACTTTAGAAGAGTTTGAGGAAAGCATCAAGATGATCCCAATACAAACTCCAAAGGGAGAATTCAATGTGTATACTCAGAGAGTAGGTGAAAATCCTGACATTAAAGTCTTGCTACTTCATGGTGGACCAGGGATGACTCATCAGCAGTATTCCAATTTCATAGACTTTCTGCCGCAGGAAGGAATTGAGTTTATTTGGTACGATCAGCTGGGATCGGCATTTTCAGATCAACCCAGTGATTCCACGCTTTGGACAATCGACCGTTTCGTAGATGAGGTGGAGCAAGTGCGAGTTGCACTGGGATTAAATAAGGAAAATTTCTACCTCTACGGACAATCTTGGGGAGGAATGCTAGGAATTGAATATGCGCTCCAGCATCAGGAAAATCTCAAAGGATTAATCATTTCCAATATGATGGCGAGCCTAGATGACTATGAAAAATATGCTAAGGAAGTTCTAGGTCCTCAAATGCCTCAAGAAGTATTTGCTGAGCTGATGGAAATAGAGAAGAACAATGACTTCGAAAATCCCCGCTACATGGAATTGCTGGGTGAGCATCACTATCCTTATCATGTACTTCGCAAGCCATCAGATGAATGGCCTGCGGATATAAACAAGATGATGGGAGAGGTGAATCCTGAGGTTTATGTTTATATGCAGGGGTATAGCGAATTTGGGATTACTCCCGGAGCTTCGTTAGCAGGCTGGGATAGAAAGGCAGATTTACAGAAAATCACTGTTCCCACGTTAGTCATTGCAGGTACTCATGACACCATGGATCCAGCGCATTTAGAGTGGATGTCAATGGAATTGCCGAATGGTCAATTTTTACTGTGTCCCAATGGGAGTCACCTAAGTCAGTACGATGATCCAGAACACTTCTTTCCAGGTCTGATATCTTTTTTGAAAGAGGTAGATAAAAAGGAAGATTAAGAAAAAACCCTTTCAGATTCAATTTGAAAGGGTTTTTTGGTTGTATTCGATTTCGATAGACTTAAAAAAATTGCTTCATTTTTTTCAATCCTGTATTCGCTACTTCCTGAGCGTCTTGAGCCCAGTAGGTTTCGTTGAAAACCTCGAGAGAAAGGAATTTATTTCCTCCCATAGCTTTTAGCGTAGCGGCTATTTCTTTCATAGGGCCTATTCCATCTCCTGGATATACCCGATCACTGTCTTTTTGCTCCAATCGTGGCTTGCTGGTGAAGTCATTCATGTGAAACACTTCGATGGCATTTCCATTTACGAGCTTCAATCCTTCAAACCCAGAGCCACCCCGGAACAAATGGTAAACATCAGGAAGTATCCTCGCATCTGGATCGTTGGCAGCAGCGGCAGTGGCCAATGCTTGACCTAGCTGATGAAATGGAGCAAAAGACCCCCAGAATTCCAGTTGTGGCATGACACCTGTTTTCCTGCCAAGATTCAATAAGCTTGCATATTGTTCACCGGCAGCAAGTAAATCTATCGGGTCCGTGGCTCCAATAGCAGGAGCCGCAATTCGATTACACCCGATTTCTGCCAGCATGCCCATTTCTCTTTCCATTTGCTCAAACCCCGCCTTGCTTTTCTCTGAATCTTGTGCCATCCATGGAGCAAAGCCAATTGCATTTACTGGGATTATTTTGGCATCGTCGAACAGCTTCTTAAGGGAGGCCAAAGATTTTCCGGTTTTGAGGTATGCCTCCATTTCAGCAATCCATAACTCAATGCCATCATAACCTGCCTTGGCAGCTACTTCAATGATTTGGGGTAAATCAAGCTTTTGCCCACGTAACGTACTGGTGTTTAATGAAAATTGTATCGTTGCTTCCTTTTTCTTCGTAGTGGAAGCAAGCGCTGGAGCGAGAGGAAGAACCGCCGCCCCAAGTGCAATAGACTTAAGTAAATTTCTTCTTTTCATTTTAGGTTTAATTAAAAATTTAAGGGCTTAACCCATTTATATACTGTATTTGCCGTTCAAATTATTCCGTATAAAAGAGCGATTAATACGCTCTAGTATAGTAATACTAATATGCCAAAAATAACCTTTTTCACATTTCTGCTTCTGATTTTTACAGGAACTGTAAGTTCCTTTGGACAGTCGCAGACTTATTTGTCCCTTTATAAGGAACAACTTCCCTATTTTCAAGAGCTCATCACAGGCGGGCAATATGAGGAACCTCCGAGGAATTATGAAGGAGATCCCTATTACTTGGATCGTACTTTTGGAGATGGAGCACTTTCGATCAATAAGATTAAGTACACAGAGGTACCGTTGATTTACGATGAAAGTGGGGATGTAGTCATTACTTTTCATCCGATACACCGTCAAAAGATTTTAATTAATTCGGATAAAATAGAAGAGTTCCAACTTAAGGATGGTAGTCTCTTTAGGAAATTTGACGGAAATGATTCCTATTCCCATCACAAAAATGGGTTTTATCGGGTTCTGGAAGATGGCGAGATTAAAGTGTTGATCAAGTATTACAAACTGAAAGATCCTATCAAGGAAACAGGGAAATTCACCCATCGATTTGTGGAGAAAATCGACTACTTCTATTGGCACAACGATGAATTTGTCCTAATCCGTAAAAAGAAGCAGGCAATCAAAAGCTTAGGGTTGAATAAGCGGGAAGTAAATAGAAATTTTAAAGGCAAGTCTTTGTATTTCTCAATGGATAAGCAAAAATATATTTTGGAAGTAGCTAAACTTAGGCAGAGTAAAGCTGAACCTTTTAACGGTTTTGTAGAATGAAAAAAGCACTACTCTTAATTTTAGTTAGTTGTTTTTTTGGCCAACTGAAAGCTCAGACTACCACCCAAAAATTCTCAGGAATGTACCTTGGGGTTTCATTTGAAAGATTTGCCGAGAGAATTGAATCTGAATCTGATTACAGTTTTTTTTATAAAAAGGAGGATGTGGAAAATCTTCAAGTCAACCTGCAGGCGAACAACTCGGATATTGTAATGATCCTGAATCAGGTTTTTGCAGCAACGGGTTTGACCTATTCAATTGATTCATCCAATCGGATCTGGATCAGTAAAGGGGATAAAATACAGGTAGAATTTCCGAAGGACTACTTTATAGTTCAAGATAGACAAGATAATCTGGCAAACGCTGGGGATTCCTTAAGTGCTTTTGATAAAAATAAGCGCTTTACTATAGGCAAATCTTCCGACAACCCTCAATCCAAAACAGCGGTATTAAGTGGAGTCGTGACCAGTATAGAATCTGGTAAGCCAATGAACGGAGCAATAGTTTTGGAGAAGGTGGATTACAACCAAATAGCGACCGACCAAAACGGTAAATACCAGTTAACACTACCAAAAGGGCGACATACGATTTGGGTTCAGAATATAGGTGGCTTCCAGGAGCAACGTCAAATTGACCTGAAAGGTGATGGGGTTTTTAATATGAGTATTGAAGAAACTATCCTTTCACTTGACGAAGTAGTGGTGAGCTCTGGAGCATTATCTAATGTCAATAAGCTTGATATGGGAGTGCAGTCCATCACTATTGCTGAGGTCAAAAGACTGCCGGCAGTATTGGGAGAAGTGGATGTATTGAAAGGTATTCTGATCATGCCTGGTGTAAATACAGTAGGTGAGGCTACCGCTGGATTCAATGTGAGAGGTGGCGCAGCGGATCAGAATTTGATCTTATATGGCAATTCTACGATTTTTAATCCTACCCATGCATTTGGGTTTTTCTCCGCATTCAACGCTGATATAGTAAGTGGTGTGGAACTTTACAAAGGCTCAATTCCGGTTAATTATGGAGGTAGACTTTCATCCGTATTGCAAGTCGATCCTAAGTTTGGCAGGTCAGAAAAAATAGGTGGATCAGGTGGTATCGGGATCCTCACGAGTAGATTGAGTTTGGATGGACCCATTGGAGATAAGACAAACTTTATAGTAGGGGGAAGGACTACGTATTCCGATTGGGCGTTGAATCTCCTGGACGATGAGGCTGATTTGAATGATAGTAAAATCACTTTTTATGACATCAATGCTAACATTCAGCATACTATCAATGAAAAGAATTCCTTGGAGCTTACCGCTTATTTAAGTCAAGATGATTTTAGATTTGATCCGGATACTACTTATTCCTATCAAAATATGAATGTCGCACTGGGATGGAAGCACTTTTTCAATGATGAACTGGAAGGCAAGTTCACAGTAGGAAGTGATAATTATGAATTTGGAATTATTGGGATAGAAAACCCGCTTAATTCCTTCAAATTCAGCTTCGATGTTCACCAACTCTTCCTACGGTCAGATTTTGAATACCGAAAAAATGAAAACCATATCTTGACTTTTGGATTGCATGGGATTCAATATTCCCTCAATCCAGGACTCAATCAGCCTTATGGGGCTGAATCTATTGTAATCGAAAAGGAACTGGACAATGAAAGTGCCCGTGAGGTTTCTATCTACTTCGGTGATGAGTATACTATCTCTGAAAATCTATCGGTAAGCTATGGAGGTAGATACATGCTGTATCAATTACTCGGTCCAATGTCAGTTAATCAGTATGTCGATGGAGCTCCGATCACTGAAAGCAATCTAATCGGAGTAGAAAACTTTGATAAGGGAAGTACGGTGAAAACTTATCATGGACCTGAATTTAGAGTTTCTGCTAGGTATACTTTAGATAATAAATCTTCCATCAAAGGTGGATTTAATACCATGAGGCAGAACATTCATTTATTGTCTAATACTTCCTCGATATCTCCGACAGACTCCTGGAAATTGAGTGATACCTATATCAGACCTCAGACCGGCGGACAGGCGTCGTTGGGCTATTATCGAAATCTAGCTAAAAATAGACTTGAGTTCTCTACGGAAGTTTACTATCGATACATGGCAAATCTGCTGGACTATCGGTCTGGAGCTAATATTATTCTAAATGAAAACATAGAGCAAGACGTCCTGAACTCGGATGGAAAAGCCTATGGTGTGGAAGTACTACTTAAGAAAAGCACAGGTGTACTGCAAGGATCTCTTGCCTATACTTATTCTAGATCGCTGATGAAAACATCGGATGATCCGAGCGTTGAGAAAATCAACAATGGGGATTTCTATTCCAGCAGTTATGATCAGCCTCATCATTTGGTTCTTACTGCCAATTACGAGTTGAGCAAGCGTGTCAATACTTCTTTGGGAGTGAATTACAGTACCGGAAGACCTATTACGCTTCCGATCTCAAAGTTTGATTATGCAGGTTCTGAACGGGTCTATTTCTCTGAGCGGAATGCTTACAGAATTCCCGACTACTTCAGAGTAGATTTCTCTGTAAACATCGAAGGAAGCCATAAGATTAAAAAGCTGGCGCATTCATCTTGGTCTCTTGGAGTATATAATCTTTTGGGAAGAAGTAATCCATATTCAGTGTATTACACCCCAGTAGAAGGTCAATTGAGAGGCTACCAATTATCGATCTTTGCTCAGCCAATTCCATTTATCACATACAACTTCCGTTTCTGATGAATAGAATAGTCTCATTAGCGGCCATGATTATACTACTCATCAGCGGATGTAGAGAGCCATATAATCCTGAAATTGAACCGGCCGATCTCTCTGTATTAGTAGTTGAGGGGTATTTGGATACCGAAGGATTACCTAGTAAGCTCAAGCTTAGTTATACCAGAAATATACAAACGGAGAATTCTTTTACGCCTAGTTATCCAGACGCTATAGTTTCGATTAGATCAGAAGCTGGTGTAGATTATCCATTGACGTCATTGGGTGATGGGGAATTTGAATTTGCGTATGATATCCCTGAGGAGGAAAATTACAGGCTGTACATTTCCACCACTGATGGGAAAAGCTATACTTCGGAGCTGATCAAACCAATCCTTACTCCTGATATCATTGATGTGGGTTTTGTGAAAAATGAGCTTGGAGCAGAGGTTTTCCTGACCACTAAGGGAGACGAAAATGCGGATGATTTTCTTTGGACGTATGAGGAGACCTATGCTTTTAGACCAAAAATCCCATCTTCCTATAAGTTCGATCCGGAGACGATGGATGTGGTTATTAGGAATCCTGATGAGCGAACTGACCTGTGCTATAGAGGTGGAGTTAGTTCTGATTTGATATTGGAAACTTCTTCAAAATTTGAAAATCAGTTTGTCTTTAGACAGGCGATTACTCAAATCTTGCAGGACGACGAGAAGCTCTCCGTACGTTACAGTATTTTGATTTCACAAAAGGCGCTGGATAAAAAGGCGTCTGAGTTTTGGGAAATCATGCGCAAAAATTCAAATGACTTAGGTTCTATCTTTAGCCCATTACCTTCAAATATTGGAGGTAATATAAAGAATGACCAAGATCCAGATGCACCCGTGGTAGGGTTTGTTAGTTTGGGTACTATCAAACAAAGGCGCTTATTTATTAATGTAAGGGAAGTAATCCCGTGGAGAGCAGTGGAACCAGCTTACTATAGCTGTTTTGTCGAGCCTGACACCATTATGAGAGCTGATTATGCACAGTCATTTGCAAGTGAAAATTTTGTGCCAGTCGTTCCTATTTTTCCAGATGGAGCTATTTCTCCGATAGGGTACCAAGGGACTCCAAGGCGCTGTTCTGATTGTACCCTTAGAGGAACGAATGTGAAACCTGATTTCTGGGAGGATTAATATGCGTATTACACACATGTATGCTGCAATTCAGAATCCTTGCTATCACACCGCTATAAAAGGTCTTCAGTTAAGCCGACAGTTAGTGAGTGTTTTTGAAGTATTTGCGTTTAATCGTTACAATTTTCGCTTCTGATGAATAGATTAGTTTTAATAATATTTATCAGTCTTCTACTACTCAGTGCTTGTAGAGAGCCATACGATCCTGAAATCGAACCAGCTGACCTTACTGTTTTGGTAGTGGAGGGGTATTTAGATACCGATGGTTTATCCAGTAAGTTGAAACTCAGTTACACTAGAAATATCCAAACGGATGACTCATATTTATCGACTTATCCAAATGCAATAGTGTCAATTAGATCAGAATCGGGGGAGGATTATCCGTTGACTTCATTGGGATTTGGTGAGTTTGAATTTGAATATGATATCCCTGAAGATCAAAATTATAGGCTTTACATCGCTACAAGTGACGGAAAAAGCTATACGTCAGAGATTTTAAAACCGATTATAACTCCGGATATTATTGATGTGGGGTTTGTGAAAAATGAATTAGGAGTAGAGATCTTTCTGACTACTAAGGGGGATGAAAATGCAGATGATTTTCTATGGACTTTTGAAGAAACCTATGCCTTCAGCCCGAAAATCACTACACCTTATAAATATGATCCGGACACTCGAGATATTATTATCAGAAGACCTGACGATCGAATTGACTTGTGTTACAGAGGTGAAGTAAATTCGGATTTGATTTTGGAGACCTCTTCTAAATTTGAAGATCAATTTGTTTTTAGACAGGCAATCACACAGATTTTGCAAAATGATGAAAAGCTATCTAATCGCTACAGTATCCTGATTTCTCAAAAGGCATTGGATAAAAAAGCTTCTGAGTTTTGGGAAATCCTTCGAAAAAACACAAATGACATAGGCTCAATATTCAGCCCGTTGCCTTCAAATATTAGCGGTAATATTAAAAATGATCAAAATCCTGATGCGCCAGTAGTGGGATATGTCAGTTTGGGGACTGTAAAGCAGAAGAGACTATTTATTAATGTGAGAGAAGTCTCGCCTTGGAGATCGGTAGAACCAGCATACTACGATTGCATAGTAGAAGCTGATACAGTGCTGATTGCTGATTACGGCACCTCATTTGGGAATGGCAACTTTATTCCAGTCTTGCCAATATCTGATGAAAATTTGCCAAACCCTATCGGCTTTAGGGGAGCTGTAAGGCGATGTGCTGATTGTACCTTGAGAGGAACAAATGTTAAACCTGATTTCTGGGAAGATTGATATGACCAAAATGGATAAATTTTCTATACTACTGATTTTATTCCTGAGTGTATGTAAAGTGAGCTTTGCGCAGGAATCAACGGGCGAAAGAGTGGACTTCTCCATTCCAAAAACTGTTTACTTTGGAGGTGAGCGCGTGTGGATAGCCAGTGAGGCCATGAGGGGAGATTCTCCTTCAGAGTCCAAAATTATCTATGCAGAATTGGTCAATCGATACAATGAATCTGTGGCAGTTGCAAAGATGCCATTGGAAGAGGGGAGAAGTTTTAATTTTCTGCTGATTCCTACAAATCTTCCGTCGGACAATTATCTCCTGCGTGTATTCACTCGGGTAAGTCCATATCAGAACTTGGAGGAAGGATTAGTTCAGCAATTTATCACAATCTTTAATCGTACTGTTCCCCCAACAGTTGTTTCTGAGCGAAAGAAAAGTGTTCAGGTCCAAAATTCGAGTGAGATAGTTCTTTCAAATAAGGTGAATGCACCTGGCTCAAAATTGACAATCGAGTTACCACCTAGTACGGAATTGGATGTAGTGAGTGTAGCTGCTTCAAATCCATTTTTGAGTACTCAGGGGATGATCTCTTCCGCTGTTGCATATGGGTCATTGGAGAAGCACAGCTTGGTTCCAGAGCTTTTCGGTCACGTGATAGAGGCCAGAGTAGATGAAGCGGCTGTAGACACGACCAAGCTCTATTACTTGTCTTTACATGGTGAAAAGTCTGCACTTTTTACTGATCGCCCTGATGCTGACGGAAGTATGTTCTTTGATGCCGGCGGGATGAAAAACTGGAAATACTTGGTTGCTCAGGCAGATGGAAATGGAAGCCTGCTGGACTTCGGGATAGTTTCTCCTGCGCCAGTTACACATTTCAAAAGTGATTTTATTTTTCCAGAGCTTGAAATTAGCCCTGCTGATCAAGATTACCTCAAAGAGCTGCTCAAGGGAGGGCAAGTAGAAGGCTATTTCGTCAATGAATTTGATGCTACGTTATTTCCGGTTGTCACAGGATTATTGGAAGATAAAACTTATTTATTAGACGATTACACGCGATTTGAAACGGTAGCTACAGTGATCAAAGAATATGTGCCAGAGATACGGAACAAGACTGTTAAAAAGAAGAGAGAGTTTCGCGTATTGGACGATGTGATGGATGCTGGCTTTGATAGTAATCCACTTATGCTGGTGGATGCGCTGCCAGTTTTTGATTCGGATTTACTAGCAGAGTTTGATCCGGCTAATTTCAAAAAACTAGACATTTTGAAACGTACCTTCTTCCTCAATGAGGAGAAGTTCTCTGGGGTAATGAGCTTTAGTTCTTACAAGAATGACTTTGGAGGTTTTCCTATTCCATCCAATGGGATTTACCTTGATTATGAAGGTATTCAGCCTAAAGTCGTCTCCGCACAATCGCTTTTTGATTCTCCTGATCAAGAAAAAAACATCATGGACTGGAGAACTGTATTGTATTGGTCAGAAATCCCTGAGACTACTTCTTCGGACAATTCAATTGAAATCACAATCCCAGACCTGAAAGGAACCTACCAGATCACTGTTGTAACAAAAACAGCACAAGGCGCTTCTAAAGAATACATGAAAACTTTTGAAGTGAAGTAAGCCGAATTTGAATTAGTCGTTTTTACGCTTTAACTCACGATTTACAAAGTCTGCGACTTTTGATTCATATCCGCCGGAGTATTCTGGTACCAGTGTTTTCTTTTCAGGGAAAGACTCCATATGCAAGGTCTGCGTAGGGAATGCAAAGCGAACTCCAATCGTATTTGCGAGATTTACCGTTTGCACCAAAATCTCATGCCTGCATCTTAGTTCTTCTCCCCAGGTAGGAACTTCAAAAAAGATATAGAACATAATGTCTTGACTATAAGAAGACAAGTTGTTGAAGTAGATATGAAACATATCCTTTCTGGTGTCAGGATGTGCCAAAACGATTTCTCGTAACCCTTTCACAAACTCATCTATTAGCGCCGGAGGGGTGTCATAAGTCACTGTCAGCGTGGTGTAGAATCTTCGGTATTGACGCAAACCATGGTTGTCCAGAACTGCATCGGCAATTTTTCCATTGGGTACATACATCAGGGAATTTCGGAAAGTACGAATTCGTGTGGACCTAAATCCAACTTCTTCCACAGTCCCATCAATATCTCCTGAAGTGATCCAGTCCCCCACCTGAAATGGCTTGTCAATGAAAATCATGACCGAGCCAAAGAAGTTTTTGATCGTGTCTTGAGCCGCCAAAGCAATCGCCACACCACCTATAGAAAGTCCCGTAAGGAAAGGAATAATATCAAGGTTTAGTCCATCACGGAGGATAAACAGCGTACCCACTAACACTACAAAAGCTTTGAGTGTTTTGCGCATCAACGGCACGAGTTGATCATCCAGCGTGGATTCCGTTTTTGTAGCTAGTTTGGTAAAGTACGCAGCGACTACATCTGCCAATTTGTAGAAAATGATAGTAATCAGGAATGGCTTTAGTGTACGGATGACGATCACTATCCAGGACCAAATCTCAATTGGAAGCTGAAGAACCCGTATGAAAAGTGATAATAAAACTACGATCAGATATATGCTGATTACTCTAGCCACCGGTAGGATATAGTCTTCCCCAACTTTGCCATATCCATACCTTTTGAATAGGTATAGAATGAGTTTATCGACGACTAGCGTGAAAACCCAATGCGAAAGAAATACTAATAGTAGAAGTATGAATAAGCCTACCAATTGCCAAAGATGAAGTCCGATGTATTCTTGGTTTCCGATTTTGGGAAGAATATTCAGGAGCTTCGCTGTGCCATAGGGATAGGTTTCCGAGTGCAGCTCATCTATTTGGCTTACGCTGAAAGCTGAGAATTTCCATGCATTACCATTCTTCTGTAGGAAGATTCCCGGGAGCTTTTGCTTATCTAAATAGTAAATATTCTCATCATTATGGGATGAGCTATCGGTATAGTTTTGCTCATTTGGGATTTCGTTGGTTCGGATCAATATTCCTTTTCCTTCGAAAATTTGCTTCAGCTTTACCGCAAGTTGTTGACCATTTTGATCTTTTATTTCTGATAGATCCAGCGTTTTAGCTGCATTTTCAGGTTCGTAATGGCCCTCTTCTAAATTATAAAAAAAGGTAAGCGTGGTATGATAGGGAGAATTCAAATTGACAGAATTGCCAATCTGATAAATGTCCTGATTGTCTGTAATCAGCTGTGCAAAAGAATGAGTGCTAATCCAACTTAAGAGTATTATTAGCAGGGAGTACTTTTTCAGCATGGGTTGTTTTGGTGATTTTTCGCAAGGTAGCCAATCAGGAGACGTCGCCCAAGGGAAACTGGGTATGACTAATCAGCTAGCTGGAATTCTGTGAGCGTATTACCACTTACAGTTCGGATTAAATATTGACCCAAAGAGGATTGATAGGTGATCTGTATCGTGCCAGTGCTTTCCAAAGGCATTGTGGTTTGGAGGTTTCCAGACAAATCGTACAAATAGCAAAACTCCTGAGTAAGATCTGTAATCGCAAATAATTGTCTCTTAGAACCAAAATCAAAATACTGGTAGATCAGATTTCCGTCAGAAACTCGTGTGTTGAAAAGTGGCTTTTCGCTTCTATCAAGCACACTTACCTCGTTAAATTGACGTGAAATAAAGACAAAATCGTTTTGTTGCTGATCTGGTACTAGAAGGAATTCACTGTCTCGATCATTTTTGACCAATTGATTTCTGTATCCTATTTCACCATTGAAATTGGAGTGGATCACCTCCCCATTTTTAGTGATTCCTACGAGCTGAGTGGACCGTGAACTTGGATCTCTCCAAGCAATCAAACCTGAATTGAAGGATTCGCCAAGCTTGACAGAGGAACCAGATTGGCTTTCGCCTCTTCTATTGAATAGTTGCAACTTGCCGGTTTCTGTCAATGCGACCATATAGTCTCCTTTGCCAGGAACTCTGTGATGAGCAGGTGCTCCAATAGTTTTATCCCCAATCCTATTTGGATTCCATCCTTCCAGTTTTTCACCGGTTTTATCCACAAGAAAAAGATTCCCTTGAACTGTACTGATGAAAAAGCGGTAGTCCTTTGAGTTGCTGTAATCAACCAGATTGAGATGAGTGATATTTTCTCCATTGACGCCAAAAGGATACCCTGGTAACGGCGTGCCCAATCGATCGATACCGTATACATTTTCTGAAGTGGCTACAAGTAACTGAAGCTTTCCATTTTTGTAGTAATCGATTTGGAAAGCATCTGATACTATCGGTCCAGAAAGCTGCTCTGAGTAAACCTCCTGACCTGCAGAATTGATCACATGGAGCGTATTGTTTTGGTCTTGCACCAATATATCTTCGGTATTATCTTGATAATTTGTGATGGATTTTGGTCCATAAATCAGTCGCTGATCGAAAGAAATTCGATTACTCGGCTGAAGTGAAATTGCATCAGTCGTTTCGATGGTTGGTTTTGATTCCCCGTCGTAAGGGAAACTCAGCGTAGCTTCAGTCCTTTCTTGGATTTGGTTTACTTTGAATGAAACCCATGGAAAAGCTTGAAAAGCCTCAGCATATTTCTGCAGAAAAGAACTCCAGGAAGGATTTGTTTTTTTTGTCCAAGATTCCCAAATCTGATTCGTCAGGTACATTCGACTAAACCCTGATGTGGGACTGAGATCTTTTTTAGCTTCAGGTGCTCGTGAAGATTTGCCCCAAGTGCTCCCTGAGCGAATATCATCTAAAACCAGCTTCATCGCCTGCTGGGAATTGGTGAGAATCAGTACGTCATTTTCTGACGTGATAAAGGTTTGTCCGAAGCCCGGGAATTTTCCTTCGAATAAATGTGCAGGAAAATCCTCCTCTGACAAGTAAAGTATTTCATGCCCAGCATAGAAGTCTGAGCCCTCATCACTTTCACTTTCCTGAAACTCTTTGAGTTGTTGAATCGCAAGTTGTGCATCTCTGGTCCTAGCCAGAAGTGCTAGATTTTGATCCACTCCTCCAGAAATTTCTAAGTCAAGGAGATATAGCTCACCGGTGAAGCTATCCAAGAAGCCTTTATCTAAAAGTTTACGCTGGATTTCTCCACTAAAAGTAGCTCTGGCAGTAAATGCTCGATTGGCTATTTTCTGAGTTTCGTATATGCTCTCTAAATTCAGCTGAGTGATAGCTAGGGTGCTGTTGGGGATCACCTCCTCCAATGCAGCTAGGTTGGCTTGAATGGAAGGAGTGAAGTTTAAATTCTCCCCATATTCCACGGGTCCCTTGAAGACCATGCGGTTTTCTTCCAAACTCAGATCCAACGCAGCCACTCCTGGCATGATTTCCAGTCCTGCGATTGCCGGATTTTCGCGTTGACTTCCCACACCTTTGAGCAGACTTCCCAATCCCTTGCCGGCGAGAAGTAGTCTGCCTCCGGATTCAGTATTATAAGGAATTGATTTTACCAGAGAGAAAAAGCTTAACTGGTCTTCATTTACATAAAATCTAATTGCCTCTTCGACCAGAAAAGAAGAAGAGGAAATCACGGCCAGATCACCGAGTAAGGAGATGCTCCAAAGTCTATTATTTTCTGAATCATAATATTCAAGTACATCCATTTCAGAATACTGTCTGGCTTGGAAACGTGATCCAGTAGGAATACGGGATTTAATTTCTTCGATGAAATCTGTCGCTGCTGATGGGCTTAGGTTGATGGTGAAAAGTAACTCGAACGTCTCAATGCCGGTGGAATGAAGGCTGATTGTGGCTTGTTGGCCATTAAGAGATTTGGCGATTTCCCCCGAACCTCCATTGAGGCTGTCCAGAGTGATGAGTTGTTCGGATAATCTGTTAAAAGCAGGAAAGGTTTTTAATATCTCCCAAACAGGATCATTAACGACTGCATTCCATTGATTTGCACCTTCATAGGTTTCGAAGACAAATACAGCGTTTTGGCTGATTACTTCTAAGCTATTGATTTGACGGGATGAAAAGTAGGTTTTGTAGATCCAAAATCCTCCTCCGGCTAAGAGAATGGTGATAAAAAGTATAAGTAGGCTTTTCCAGATCTTCACAGGCAAAAGGATGATTCAGACGGCATATTACAAAAATCAGACCTAAGAAACCCTCACAAATGCAAGAGAATCTCAGGTCTGATATATTAAATTGGATAGGATTACTTACCTAGTTTGTTCAAAACTTCCATCACTTCTTTCACGTGACCTCTAGAAGTCTCAAGAAGTGCTTTTTCTTCGGCATTAAGATCAAGTTCCAAAACTTTCTCAACGCCGTTTTTGCCAAGGATAACTGGCACACCAAGGTAGCAATCGTCGATTCCGTATTCCCCTTCTAGTTTGATACAAACTGGGAATACTCTTCTTTGATTTTTCAAGATTGCTTCTACCATTTGCGCAGCTGCAGCTCCTGGTGCATACCAAGCAGATGTGCCCATTAGTTTCACTAGCTCACCACCGCCGAATTTGGTTCTTTCGATGATTGCATCAAGTTTATCCTGAGCTACCAATTCAGTTACCGGAATACCAGCAACAGTGGTGTAGCGAGGAAGTGGTACCATCGTATCACCATGACCACCCATTAGGATAGCTTGGATTTCCTTTGGAGATACGTTCAACTCCTCAGCTAGGAAAGCTCTGTAGCGTGCTGTATCCAAGATACCAGCCATACCGATTACCTTATTTCTAGAAATACCAGCAGTGATATGCGCTTGGTAAGTCATTACGTCAAGTGGGTTAGAAACCACAATGATGATTGCATTAGGTGAATGTTTGATCACATTCTCAGTTACAGACTTCACGATACCAGCATTGGTTTCGATCAAATCATCACGAGTCATACCTGGCTTACGAGGAAGTCCGGAAGTAATTACTACTACATCAGAATTAGCAGTTTTGCTGTAATCATTTGTGCTTCCTGTGGTACGGCTATCGTATTGATTGATTGGTGCCTTCTGGAAAATGTCTAGTGCTTTACCTTCAGCGACGCCTTCTTTGATGTCAATTAATACAATTTCCTCAGCGATTTCGCGATAAGCTAATACGTCTGCACAAGTTGCGCCTACGTTACCAGCTCCTACTACGGTTACTTTGCTCATTAGATTTATAGATTATTTTTAGAATTTTGCGTTAAAAAGCGGCGCTAAGTTATTAAACAATGCCTAGGATTGGAAACTGAGCCTAGAATACTTTGGAAGTAATTACCATTTTTTGACAAAAGAGAAATAGGATGTTTGAAGTAGGTTATTCAAACATCTGACGGAGGCTGAAGAAGCCAAAGGATTCCCGATAAGAGCGGAAAAGTCGCTGATTGTTCAAGTTGTAATATTCTGTAAGCGAAGTCATCATCTTTGCTTTGATCTTGGGATTGCTATCAAAAATCTCCTGAATTGCAAAATGAGGAATAACGATTAATTCTGCTTCGTCCGAAACAATCAGCGCTGTGTAAGTTCTCTTGGCATTTTCAAGTAGGGAGTTCTCTCCGAATGCTTCACCTCTTTTCACTTCAAGTATCGTTTCGAAATTATCCTTGATATCAATTGTAAGACTGATTTCACCACTTTTCACCAAATAAAGCGCCTGACTCGGATCTTTGCTGAAGAAAACCACTTCATCTTTTACATATTTTCGATGGTGCATTGCGGGAATAAATCTCACCATTTCCTTTTCTTTCAAGTTCTCAAAAAACTTGATCTGCCCAAGAAAATTGAACATTTGCTCCTCAGCCTCGGTGTATGTTTTAGAGAATGGATTCCGCATTGCTTATCGTTTTTTTAGATAAAGTAATTTTCGGGTAGAAGCGGTTGATTTCGCCCAATCAGCGATTCTAAAACCTATAACCCAGGCTATTTGTCCTTCCGAAAGTAATACTTTCACCCCATGTTTTTTCACTACAGGTACTTTCAAATCTATCAAAAAGTCGGAGATTTTTTTAGCATTTTTCATTCCTAAGGGGATAAATCTATCTCCCTCTTGCCAAGTCCTGATTTCTAGGGGAAATGAAAGTCTCTCCAAATCAAGCATGGCATTTTGACGGGTTTTATCTAAATCTTCCTTGCCTTCAAGTTTCAGGATTTCATATTTTCCTTCGGGTAAAAAGAACTCGATGTCACTTTTCTCGATCGATATAGACTCAAAATCAGCAGGAATAGGTGCCAGGATTAGCTGGTCTCGGTCAAGATTCAATAAATGAGTGGTGCTTTCAAATAATTTTCCGGAATCACTGGATTGGCAAGATTCCAAGATATCTTGGGCTTGGTCAGAATTGAAGCCGTATGGTCGAAGCCAAAAATAGAGTAGGGAAGCGGCTCCAGTCGATCGCAACACATCAGTTGTAGCAAGAATAAACAGACCATCAGTTTCTTTGATTTTTTCATGCTTCCAGTTTTCAAAAAGTGCTGTAAATGCCTTTCCAGTATCTTTTAGCCTTGCAAAACTATTCAGCAAATTTGATTTAGAATCTTCAGCTACCTCATAGAGTGCCGGCAAACTGATGTGGCGAAGTTTATTCCTCTTGTAATCAGTTTTTTCATTGGTACTGTCCTCACGCCATTCGATGTGGTTCTCTATCACATAGTCGCGGATTTCATCTCTACCGAATGGTAGCAAAGGTCGAATCAACCAGCCTCTTCGTTCCGCCATACCGTAAATCCCTTCGATGCCAGTACCCCGAAGCAGATTCAGAAAAATAGTCTCAATTTGATCATCCTCATGGTGCGCTAGGATGATTCCGTCCAGCTTACGCTCAGCTCTTAACTTCTCAAACCATTCATAACGAATCTCTCGGGCAGCCATTTGCGTAGAAATGTTTCTGTCTGCAGCAAACTTGTACGTGTCGGGACGATGGACATGGAAAGTTTTGCCTTCGTGAAGAGCCCAATTTCGCAGGAAGTTTTCATCTCCAACGCTTTCCTCAGCACGTAGTAAAAAATTAACATGGGCTATTTCAAAAGGGATATCTGCTTTGGTAAGAAGATTGCCTAGGCACATGCTGTCCATACCACCACTACTTGCCAAAAGGTAGGTTTTTGAAGGATCTAAAATTGATTTGTTCCGGATATGCCGGATAAAAGCGTCAACCATTGACCAAAAATATCATTTTCTACTAATTTTGCCCACATTCGTGCAGCTATGACTTCATCCTTATTTCGTAATACCTTTTTCCTTCTGACTTTTTGGGCAGTATGCTTTTCGTCTCAAGCACAGGAAAAATCCACATTGATTATTAACAATGCTGGCGATCTTATAGGTTCAAAAGGCTTCGAGCGGTTGTTGGGCGACGTACAGATGAAGCATAAGAACACATTGATTTATTGTGACTCAGCGCATTTCTTTAGAGAAGAGAATAAAGCACGACTCTTCGGCAATGTAAGAATAGTGGATGAGGTCGATCCCGTGAAGACTACCAGTAGATATGCAGAATACGATGGTAATACGCAGCTTGCCAAGCTCCGAAACAATGTAGTTTTCTCCAATGATAAAACTACGTTGAATACAGAGTATTTGGATTATGATCGCCTAGGCAATATTGCCTATTACTACAACGACGGGAAAGTGGTTGATTCAGTGAATGTGTTGACAAGTGAGCGTGGGACCTATGAAGTGAGCATTGAAAAGATAACATTCAAAAACAATGTAGTGCTAGTGAATCCCGACTACACGATGAAAACCAATGATCTGGTTTATTTCACAATACCGAAGACGGCAGAGACAAAAGGATTGACCAATCTAGTGTCTAAAGACGGGAATACTTTGGATGCACAAAATGGAAGCTTTTATGATACCGAAGGTAAAAAGTTTCGCTTTTTCGATGGAGTTGTAGAGTCGGAGACCAGCCGGATTAAAGCGAAAGAGCTCTATTACAGTGAACTTGAGGCCTATTATGAGGGGAAAGAAGATGTAAGTGTGCTTAACAAAGAGAGACAGATAGAGGTCTTTGGAGACGTAGGCGAGTATTGGGAAGAGCGTAAGTATAGCCAAGTTTATGGCAATGCGTTGGTAAGAAGATATTTCGAAAAGGATACCTTGTACATGGCCTCGGATTCATTGATTTCCCAGGATGGAGAGGCAGATTCAATGAAGTATTTGCTTGCGTTCAGAGCCGTGAAAATAGTGAAGACCGATTTGTCTGGAGTCGCTGATTCATTGGTTTATAATTACTCTGATTCTTCTATTCAGCTTTTCAAAGATCCTGTAATGTGGAATCAAAAAAGCCAGATCACTGCCGATAGTATGGTTTTTTACATAGCAAATGAAGAGCTGGATCGAGTGTTTATGAAGGATAAAGTATTTGTGATCACACAGGATACGCTCATGAATTTTAACCAGATGAAAGGCAGAACCATGGTAGGCTATTTTGAAGAGGGGCAAATGGATAAGATTGATATCGATGGGAATGGAGAGTCACTCTATTTTGCTTTACAAGCTGATACAATTTCTCAAGGGGTCAATAAAACACTCAGTGCCAATATCAAGTTAAGGTTTAAAAACGGAGCGATCCAGCGGGTGACCTATGGAATCAAACCGGATGGGAAATTCACACCCTTTCAATTAATAAATGAGCAAAATTCCAGACTTGAAGGATTTACCTGGCGTTTGGAAGAAAAACCGGATATGGATGACATACATGCGTGGAGAAAGCCTGAAGAAATAGATCCTGACGCAGAAAACTTGTTTAATGAGCCTGAAGTAGAATTGATTCTGCCAACAGAGGAAGAAATCCAAAAATCACTACAAAAACGTGGTTGGAAACCAGAAAAAAAGACTCTGTAGTCCGTATGGGGCAGTATAGCTATCCAGTAACGTAGTTGTATGTAAAAAATTTTATAAGGGTTAACAGATTTTAACCGCTTTTTTCTTCGAATAGCTAGTCATTGGCTTAATTTTGTCCGTATATTGATTACGGTTACAACTACTGAAGGCGTATAGATTAAAACTTTACATGAAACGATTGCTCATTTTTTTTACATGGCTGTGGCTGTTGGTCCCTCTAATTGTGGAGGCTCAACAAGTTCGTGTGTTGAGTGATGGAGTAGAATTTCGTGGAGATTTAGGTACTACTCAGCGTAAGACGGTCATCCTACAGAACGAAACAAATCAAGCAAAAACATATCTCCTAAAAACCCTTCGTGGAAATGTAGGCTCTTCTCAAAAAGTTAGAATTTGCATTGGAGAACAGTGTTATGATCCTAAGAAAGACTTGGCTAAAATAAAATTGACCTTAGAGCCTGGTGAGTTGTTGACAGATCTATACCTAGACTTTGAGATGGGAATAGTGGAGACAAAGGGGTCTTTCGATTTATCATTTGTGAATGAGAGTAATTTGAGAGACTTATTTGTGGTGGAAGCGAGATATCAGGTTGATGATCCTGCCGTAAAAGTCGATGAGTTTGACTACAAGGATATTGTACTTAGTGATGTTTATCCAAACCCAAGTGTGAGAACTGCTCAATTTGATTATAATTTGAAAAATCAGTCTGTCAAGGCTAGAATAGCAATAAATAGTTTCATAGGTAATCCCGTTGCGGATTATGAACTTGATCCTGAAAGGAATAGCTTGTTAATCAGCGTTTCAGATTTCAATCCTGGAATTTATTTCTACACACTTTTCTTGGACAATAAAAATATTGTGACCAAGAAGCTCGTTGTCAAGAAGTAAGACTTGACTGTCCAGCAATCATCCATTTGAATCCGAATAATTATCCCGTATATTTGCGGTCTTGAAAATGAAAATGCGCGTACAATCCATTCTATTACTGATTATTATCATTGCTGCCAGTTCTTGTGGCCCTTTCAATAAGCTTGAAAAAAGCACCAATTGGGAGGAGCTGTACGAGGGAGCAAATAAATATTATCAGGAAGGCGAATACAATAAGGCTATTATCCTGTATGATAAGGTGTTACCTGTGATCAGAGGTAGTGAGAAGGCTGAGTTGGCGGATTATAATTATGCCAATTGTCATTTTAAAACAAAGAGATATATCGAAGCTGCTGGGTATTTCAGCAATTTCTTCAGAACCTATAATAGGAGTCCATTGGCTGAGGAAGCATTATTTATGAATGCTTATTCACTCTACCTTGATGCTCCTGATGCTAATCTCGACCAACAAAGTTCTCAGGAAGCTGTAGCTGCAATTCAGCAGTTTGTAAGCAAGTTTCCTGCTTCTGCTAGCTATGAGCGGGCGATGGATATGCTAGTTGATTTACAAGGCAGATTTGAGCAGAAGGCATACATGGAGTCATCGATGTATTACAGGTTGAAAGATGGTCTGTATCCAGGGGATTTCTATCGTGCCTGTATCATCAACTTTCAGAATTTCATGAAAGATTATCCAGAAAGTGAGCATAATGAAGAGCTTGCCTATAAGCTGGTAGAAGTGAGCACAGGATACGCTGAGAATAGTACTTTCTTTAAAAAGGAAGAGCGATTGAATGATGCGTTGGGTTTTGCGACTTCATTTTATCGTAAATATCCAAACAGTGCTTACACTGGTAAAGTGAAAGAAATTGAAGAGGATGCTAAAGAAGAGTTGGCTGATCATTCTGTCCTTCTAAAGCAATACAATGATAGATTGGCAGATCAACAAACAAAAGCTTTGGAGAATAAGCCTCTCGAAAAAGTCGTAATTAAATAGAACTATAATCAAATAATAATATGGCAATTAATCCATCCATCATTACAAGAGATCTTGATAAAATCGCTGATAAAACAGGCAATATCTACGAATCTCTTCATGTAGTAGGGCAAAGAGCAAAGCAAATCTCCAACACCTTGAAAGAGGAGTTGAACATTAAACTTTCTGAGTTTGCTTCTACGGTTGATAATTTGGAAGAAGTATTTGAAAACAAGGAGCAAATCGAAATCTCCAAGTTCTACGAAAGAATGCCAAAGCCAAGCACACTAGCTATGGAAGAATTCATGGAAGGTAAAGTGTACAGTAGATTCCCGGAAGAACCAACGGCAGAATAATTCTATGAGCCTAAAGGGTAAGAAAATAATTTTAGGCGTGACAGGAAGCATTGCTGCTTACAAGTCCGCGGTTCTTACTCGTTTATTAATTAAAGCAGGAGCAGAAGTGCAAATCATTATGAGCACTTCTGCTTTTGATTTTATCACACCGCTCACGTTAGCGACCCTTTCCAAAAGACCTGTTCTCAGCCAATTTCAGAAGGACGAAACTGGTGTTTGGAACAATCACGTGGAATTGGGGCTCTGGGCGGATTTATTTTTAGTGGCACCTATCAGTGCTAACACCCTGGCAAAATTTGCCAATGGGATTTGCGACAACCTGCTTTCGGCAGTGTATCTGTCGGCAAGATGCCCAGTAATGGTAGCACCGGCGATGGATCTGGATATGTACCAGCATCCATCTGTCCAAGCAAATATTCAGAAATTGGAAGCTTTTGGTAATAGCATTCTTGATGCAGAATCAGGGGAATTAGCAAGCGGGCTTTCCGGTCAAGGTAGAATGATGGAGCCTGAGCATATTGTTGCAAAAGTTGAGCAGTTTTTTTCAACTACCTCTGATTTCGAGGGAAAGAAAGTGCTGATTACTATGGGGCCAACTCAGGAAGCGCTAGACCCGGTAAGATATATCAGCAATCATTCCAGTGGTAAAATGGGCCTTGCGCTGGCCAATGCCTTTCTCGCCAGAGGAGCAGAAGTATTTGTTGTTTCAGGACCGATTGCCTTGAAAGTATCTAAGCAAGCGTTTCATTGGCAGGATGTAAAGTCAGCTCAGGAAATGTTTGAAGCTGCATCAAAGATTCACGCTGAAATGGATATATGTGTATTTGCCGCAGCTGTTGCAGATTATGCTCCGGCAGAAATCGCTCCTGAGAAAATCAAAAAAAGTGATGCAACTCTTTCTATCAGCTTAGCCAAGAATATTGATATAGCAGCAAGTTTAGGAGAAAAGAAAAGGCCTAATCAAGTTCATATTGGTTTTGCTTTGGAAACAGAAAATGAAGCCAAAAATGCACAGAGTAAACTTTCAAAGAAGAATTTTGATATGATTGTGCTGAATTCAACAAAGGAATATGGGGCTGGATTTCAGTTGGATACCAATAAAGTTCATGTTTTTCACGCATCCGGATTGTCTATTGAATCAGAGGTTGCTCCCAAAAATCAAATTGCATCTCTAATAATCGATCAAATCAAAAATATTCCAGTTTGGGTTTGAGCGTAGATATTTCCTTATTTTTAAGTCTATGAAGAAAGGAATTTTTCTAGTACTCCTCTTTTGTTACTCATTCATTGGCTTTTCTCAGGAGCTGAATTTTACGGTGATCATTAATAGCGATCGTGCTAGGATACAAAACACCAATGTATTTGCTCAGATGAAGACCAGTTTTGAGCAATTCCTAAATGGTAGATCTTGGACCACGGATGAGTTTCGACCAGAAGAACGTATCAAGGGAAATCTCCTCATTACGATCAACGACGTACCACAAGTGGGGACTTACAATGCAACGGTTCAGATCCAGACCGTTCGGCCGGTTTACGGGACTAATTACGAAAGCCTGGTTTTTAATTTTGCTGACAGGAACTGGAATTTTGACTACATAGAGTCCCAACCTCTCGAATTTAACCGCTTTACCTACCTGAATAATATTAGCTCCTTGCTGGCCTTCTATGCCCAGATCGCCTTGGGGTTGGATTATGATTCTTACGAAAGTCGTGGAGGAGATGAGTTTTTCGCGGCAGCAAATGATATAGTCAATAATGCGCAGCAATCCGGGAGACCAGGCTGGGTTCAAAGTACCTCGGATCGAAGAAACCGGTATTCGCTGAACAATGATATTTACATCTCTTCGGTTTTTTCGGTAATTCGGGATGCCTATTATTTATACCATCGACAGGGGCTAGATATCTTGCTAATCCGTCCTGAGGAGGCACATACTAATATTCTTGAGGCAATCCGAATTTTGGCTAAGGCTAATGAAACTCAGCCAAATGGGATATTCACTATTATCTTTATGGATGCCAAAAGTGATGAGATTACAGCTGTGATGAAAAATGCTTCTTTAGAGATTCGGACAGAACTTGTCGAATTATTACTGGAAGTAGATCCAAATAATGCGAGAAAGTACAATGAGCTGCTGAAAAGCTAAGCTCGATTTTTTAGTTTTGCCCAAACGAACGACTAACCCATGCTCAAATCTCTCAGCATTTCCAATTATGCTCTGATTGATCAGCTGCACATGCAGCCAAGTCAAGGACTTAGTATGATTACCGGCGAAACAGGTGCTGGGAAATCCATTATGCTGGGGGCTATGGGATTACTCTTGGGAAATAGGTCTGATACCAAGGCATTACTTCATGACGATAAAAAGTGCGTGATAGAAGGTGTGTTTACTATTGAGAATTATGGCTTGAAAGAATTTTTTGATCTAGCTGAGTTGGATTACGAGCCTACCTGTATCATTCGAAGAGAAATCAGTCCTGCAGGCAAATCCCGTTCTTTCGTAAATGACACGCCGGTGCTTTTGGATGTTTTGAAAACTCTGGGAGGATTCCTGATGGATGTACATTCTCAGCACGATACCTTACAGCTTGGTGAGGGAAGCTATCAGCTGGGTTTGGTGGATGCTTTTGCCCAGACACATGAAGAACTGAAAAAATACAAAATCGAATTTAAGGCATTTCAAAAATCGCAGAAGAATTTCAATGAGCTTAGTAGAAGAGCCATTGAATTGCAAAAGGAAGCTGATTTCAATCAATTTCAACTGGAAGAATTGAGTGTTTTAGGGTTAAAAGAGGGTGAACAAGCTGAATTGGAATCAACTCAGGAAGTTCTTGAGAATGCTGAAGAGATCAAGTTGAAGATTAATGAGATGCTCAATTTATTTCAGGATGAGCAATTTGGGATTAGCCAAGGAATGTCTCAAATCCAACATGGGATGCAATCTCTAGAAAGGCTTGCTCATGTATTTGCTACATTGAAGGAGCGGTTTCAAACTGTAAACCTTGAGCTGAAGGATATCGAGCAGACCTTAGGGGACGAAGAAAGCAAGATCGAAATTGATTTTGAACGACTGGATGAGATTCGAGATAGACTTAGTAAGATTTACCAACTTCAGAAAAAACACGGAGTTGGCTCTGTGGAAGAACTGATGAAGCTCGAAAGTGAACTCGCTGATAAGGTTTTTCAAGTTCAGAATTTGGATGAGACCCTATCCACAGCTAAGCTGGAACTTGAGAAAACTAAGGAGCAACTGGAAGATTCTGGCAAATCTCTCAGGAAGAAAAGGCAAGGTTGTTTCGGTGATTTTCAAGCTGCTTTAGAAAATTTACTTGCTGGGCTTGGGATGGAAAACGCCAAAATTGTGATGGAGCATAAATCAATAGATCCGTCCGTAAATGGAATGGATGAGATTGAATTGCTCTTTTCAGCAAACAAGGGGTCATCACCTCAGCCATTGAAAAGGGTTGCCTCTGGAGGTGAATTTTCCCGATTACTTTTTGCGATTAAATACTTGATGGCAGATAAAATGGCTTTACCTACCTTGATTTTTGATGAGATAGATACCGGGATTTCTGGTGAAGTAGCTCTGAAAATGGTGGGTATGATGCAGGATATTTCCAAAAGACATCAAGTGATTTGCATCACACATTTGCCTCAGGTAGCAGGGCAAGGTGATCTACATTACTTTGTGTATAAGGATAATTCATCTGAGAAAACCGTCAGTAAGATTAAGTTGCTTGATCAGGAAGATCGCGTATTGGAGCTTGCCAAAATGATTGCTGGAGCCACGCCATCTGCCTCGGCTATAGAAAGTGCAAAAGAATTACTAAAACGCTAATTGGCTCATTGCATCAATTTCGGGGCTTGAATGATTATTTTTTCCTATTTTTGGGCATTAATTTTTGAAAATAACCCCCTAGCTATATGCCAGATAATTTGCTAAAAGGAAAACTTGGAATCATCACCGGTGCTCTTGATGAAAACTCAATTGCGTGGAAAACAGCACTTAAAGCGAAAGAGCAAGGTGCACGATTTGTACTGACTAATGCGCCGATTGCGATGCGTATGGGTGCGATCAATGAACTTGCAAAGGAATGTGATACCATCGTTATTCCTGCAGATGCTACCAGCACAGAAGATATTGAGAAACTCTACACAGAGGCCAAAGAGTATCTTGGAGGAAACTTTGATTTTCTTCTACATTCCATCGGCATGTCACCAAATATCAGAAAAGGGAGATCTTATGGTGATCTGAACTACGAGTGGGCTATGAAGTCTTATGATGTATCTGCTATCTCTTTCCATAAGATGATGCAGGTAGCTGAGAAACAAGATGTGATGAATGAGTGGGGATCGATTGTAGGTCTATCTTATATCGCAGCTCAGAGAGTATTTCCTTTTTATACGGATATGGCTGACGCCAAAGCATTACTTGAAAGCATTGCGCGCGGATATGGCTATAGATTTGGAAAATTGAAAAAAGTTAGAGTAAATACTATATCACAATCACCTACAAAAACAACTGCAGGTTCTGGAATCGGTGGATTCGATTCCTTCTACAATTTTGCTGAGGCACTTTCTCCACTTGGCAATGCATCAGCAGAAGCCTGTGCAGAATACATTGTGACGATGTTCTCGGATTATACCCGAATGATTACGATGCAAAATCTCTTCCACGACGGTGGATATTCCTTCACAGGAATCTCTGAAGACATCATGGAGAAATTCAAGGATTTGTAAATTTCACCAACAATTCTCAAAAGGCCCTTTGGAATTCTCCTTAGGGCTTTTTTGTGTTCTCACTTCATCATTTTTCAGTTTTTTGTTGTGACTTTTTGACTTAACTTATTTGCTGAATAAGACCATCACCTATGAAAAAAAGACTTTTACTCCTGGCCATTTTTGGCTTTTATCTTTCCTTTCCAGCCTTTTCCCAAATAAAAGCCGCTCCAGACAGAACCGAGGGCGATGGACAATATGGACGGTTGATATTAAGAGGAGTGGTCCTGATAGATGGTACAGGTGCACCGCCAGTAGGTCCTGTAGATATCGTTGTTGAGAAAAATAGGATAGCTCAGATCCAAGTTGTAGGCTATCCTGGATTACCGATTAATGAAAACCGAAGACCAAAAGCTGCACCGGAAGACAAAGTGTATGAGTTGGAAGGGAATTATTTACTTCCTGGTTTTATAGATTCTCATGCTCATATAGGCGGAAGAGGGCAAGGAACACCTGCAGAATATGTATTCAAATTGTGGCTAGCACATGGAGTGACTACCATTCGGGATCCATCGGCAGGAAATGGCTTGGATTGGGTGCTTGATCAAAAGAAAAGATCAGCTGCCAATGAAATTACAGCTCCGCGAATCCTAGCCTATACCAGTTTCGGTCAAGGAGCAAAAGCTCCAATCACAACAGCCGAACAAGCCAAAGCTTGGGTAAATGAGAATGCGAAAAAAGGGGCAGATGGGATTAAATTTTTTGGAGCAAATCCTGAGGTGATGGAAGCTGCAATTTCTGAAAACAAGAGAATTGGACTTCGCTCTGCTATGCATCATCAACAATTGGATGTAGCTCGATGGAATGTGTTGAATTCTGCAAGAGCTGGTTTGACATCAATGGAGCATTGGTATGGTTTGCCAGAGGCCTTATTTGAAAATCGAACGATTCAAGACTTTAGATTAGACTATAATTACCAAAATGAGCAGCATAGGTTTGCTGAGGCAGGAAAACTTTGGAAGCAAGCCGCTCAACCTGGATCTGAGCATTGGAATAAGGTGATGAATGAATTGCTTGAATTGGATTTTACACTAGATCCTACATTTAATATTTATGAAGCCAATCGTGATTTGATGCGTGCCCGTACTGCGGAATGGCATGACGTATATACACTTCCTTCGCTTTGGAGATTCTATGCTCCTAGTCGACAGTCGCACGGATCTTATTGGTTTGATTGGAGTACCGAGGAAGAGATTCAATGGAAGGAAAATTATAAGCTTTGGATGACTTTTGTAAATGAATATAAGAATAAAGGGGGGAGGGTTACAGCAGGTTCAGATTCTGGTTTTATCTATCAACTTTATGGTTTTGCATACATCCGCGAATTGGAATTACTGCGAGAAGCTGGTTTTCATCCGTTGGAAGTACTGAGATCTGCGACTCTTCATGGCGCTGAATTACTTGGAATGGATAAACAAATAGGCTCAGTGGAAGTTGGGAAATTGGCTGATTTTGTCATTTTGGAAGAAAATCCTTTGCAGAATTTAAAAGTGCTCTATGGAACTGGAGCAATTAGAATTGGCGAAAATAATGAACCAATCCGAGTGGGAGGCGTAAAGTACACCGTAAAGGACGGGATAGTATATGACGCTAAAAAGCTCTTGGAAGATGTGAGAGCTATAGTCGATGAGCAAAAAGAGAAGGAAGGATTTACTATCACTCAGCCAGGCTTAGACTGGTAGCCACACCATTGAATCAAGTTAGTCCTGATGTAGACTATTTTCGTCAGGCCAATTAAAAACGAAAACAAGAAATGCCCCAAATCACTGTAAACGGAGTTGATATTTTCTACACGGATCAAGGATTTGGAGATGAAACAATCGTCTTTTCGCACGGCTTACTATGGAGTCATAAAATGTTTGCCGATCAAATCGAGTTTCTGCAGGCACGGTTTAGAGTGATTGCATACGATCACCGAGGTCAAGGTCAGAGCCAAGTTGCGGGTCCATTTGATATGGATACCGTTGCTGCAGATGCAGCAGAGTTGATCGGAAAATTATGCGATGGTCCAGTACATTTTGTAGGACTATCGATGGGGGGATTTGTCGGTATGAGATTGGCTGCTAGGTTTCCTGAATTGATCAAAAGTCTTATTCTTCTAGGGACTTCTGCTAATTCAGAACCTGTAGAAAACTTACCTAAATACAAAACACTCAATGGAATCGTGAAATGGCTTGGTGTCGTGCCACCGGTAGCGAGCAAAGTAATGAAGATCATGTTTGCAGATAGCTGGCTTAACAACCCACTTAACGCCCAGAAAATTGATTTTTGGAAATCAGAGTTGAAAGCAAATAAGAGAAATGTCACTGGAGCTGTGGAAGGAGTGATTTATAGAAAGGGAATAGAACACGAATTAGGAAGCGTTACTTGTCCCACTATGGTGATTGTCGGCGATGAAGATGTAGCAACCAAACCAATAAAATCAAAGTTTATCCAAATGAGTATTCCTAAGTCTAAGTTGCATAGAATCATAGGTGCTGGGCACAGTAGCTCTATAGAAAAACCAAAGGAAGTTAATCGATTAATAGGAGACTGGCTGATTGAGAGAAGTTGATTTTACGGCTGAGTAGATTATCACTTTCAGAAAAATAGTTTTTAATGCATCTAAGGCCTCAATCGAGGCTTTTTTTTGTTTATGTGAAAAATTTTCTTGCTTTTTGAAACCTTTTCTTATATTTACATGTATATACATTAAATACAATAACAAAAGATATGGGGAGCCTAGAAGAAGCAATCAAACAGAAGGAGTTCAAGGATCCGTATAATAAATTAGTGGTCAATTTACTTTATACGCATAGTTATTTGGTTTCAGCTCAAAATGGTGTTTTAAAGCCTTTTGATCTTTCTCCAGAGCAATATAATGTGTTAAGAATATTGAGGGGGCAAAATGGAGTTCCGACTACCGTGTCTTCTATACAGGATAGAATGCTTAACAAAATGTCAAATGCAAGTCGTTTGGTAGATAAATTAAAAGCTAAGCTCTTGATAGAAAGAAGGGAATGTCCTTCTGATAGGCGACAGGTTGATATTGTAATTACTGATAAAGGGCTACAGGTTTTAAATGAATTACAAGCTTACATGGAAGGTTTTAATAATGAGGTGATCAATCTTAATGAGGAAGAAGTAGTTATGATGAATACACTACTCGATAAATTACGAGGCTAAAAAATTTACCCTAATACGTGTCTATACATTTAATATCAATACAAATAAAAATTTAACTAAAACACAAACATTATGAGCACTACAAAATGGATTATCGACCCAACACACTCTGAAGTATCTTTCAAAGTAAAACACCTGGTTATCTCTACAGTAACAGGTTATTTCAGATCATTCGAAGGTTCAGCAGAAAGTTCGTCTGAGGATTTCGATGGAGCAGCAGTTTCATTCTCTGCAGAGATCAATAGCATTGATACCAATCAAAAAGACAGAGATAATCACTTGAAATCAGCAGATTTCTTTGATGCCGAAAATCATCCTAAATTGACTTTCTCAGGAAAAATCAAGAATAACGGAGGTGAATATAAGTTAGTAGGAGATTTGACTTTGAGAGAAACTACTAAAAACGTAGAATTTGATGTTGATTTCGGAGGAGTAGCTGGTGATCCTTACGGACAAACTAAAGCTGGCTTTGAAATTGAAGGAAAAATCAACAGAAAAGAATTCGGTCTTACTTGGTCAGCAGTGACTGAGGCGGGAAGTGTAGTCGTGAGCGATCAAGTTCGTCTACTCCTCAATGTTCAATTAGTGCAGCAAGTTGAAGAATCTGTCGAAGCAAACGGATAATCTAAAAGCTGCCAAATGGCAGCTTTTTTTATAATAAAAAGAAAGGAAAATCTATGCAATCATTAATCACAGGTATCCATCACATCACTGCGATTGCTGGAAACCCACAAGCAAATATTGATTTCTATACCGGAATTCTCGGATTGAGATTAGTGAAAAAGACAATCAATTTTGATGCGCCCGGAGTCTACCATTTCTATTTCGGAGATGAATTGGGAAGACCTGGTACTGTATTTACCACTTTCCCTTTTACTGGCGCTCGCAAAGGTTCCAAAGGAGCGGGGGAGGTTACTTACACTGCATTTTCAGTAGCTGCTGGTTCTTTGGATTATTGGATTGAGCGATTGAAAAAGTTCGGAGTTGCTGTTTCAAATAAACTGACCAGATTTGGTGATCAATTGATCCGTTTTGAAGATCATGACAGCATGGGAATTGAGTTGATCGCAAATGATCAGGATGATAGAACGGGCTGGTCTTATGGACAGGTGCCAATTGAGCATTCGATTAAAGGTTTCTATGGAGCTACTTTAAATCTAAGAGCTAAGGAGTTGACTGAAAAGTTGCTGACTGAGCACATGGATTACCGCTTTATAGGAGAGGAAAATGGCAGATTTCGATATGGTACAGCTGGCAAACCAGGAGATATTGTGGACATAGTGATTGATAAATCTGGGAGCCGTGGAATGCAAAGTGCAGGCACAATTCATCACATTGCTTTCCGCACAGAAAATGCAGCTTCGCAACTTCAAGTTCAGGATAAGCTGATGAGAAATGGCTATCAGGTGACGGAGGTGAAAGATAGAAATTACTTTACTTCAATCTATTTCCGTGAACCAGGTGGAATTCTTTTCGAAGTGGCTACAGACGAACCAGGATTTGCAATTGATGAGGATGAAGCGCACTTGGGCGAGTTGATCAAACTGCCTGAATGGGCTGAGCCAAATCGCAAAAAACTAGAGGAGAGTTTGATTCCAGTAAAATTAAATGTTGAGTCTTATGCCTGAGATAAAAACAGCCGGTATTCCCTTGGATCAAGCAAAAAAAGCTGCCATTCTAATTCATGGTAGAGGAGCAAATGCAGAGAGTATTTTGAGTCTGTCGAAGTACCTTAAGCTAGATGATTATGCGCTTTTGGCTCCAGAAGCTGAAGGAGGTTCATGGTATCCTTACAGTTTCATAGCTCCGGATGAGGCAAATGAGAAAGCTTTAAAAGAGTCATTAGCTACTATTAAAGAAGCGTGGGATATAATTGCTGCTGTTGGTATTTCTTCGGAAAACGTCGTATTTATTGGCTTTTCCCAGGGGGCTTGTCTTAGCCTTGAGTTTGCTACGCAAAATGCTCAAAAACTAGGTGGAGTAATTGCTTTCACGGGTGGGTTGATTGGTGAGACTATTCAGGAGCAGAAATATTCTGGTGATTTTGAAGGCACCCAAATCTTTATTGGAAGTAGCGAGCAAGATTTTCATGTACCACTTTCTAGAATAAAAGAATCAGAAACCCTACTGAGCAGGATGGGGGCAAAAGTGAAATTGTCGATTTTCAAGGATTCCAATCATACTATCCGTCAGGAAGAAATTGATTGGGTCAACGAGAATATATTGTAAATAGGTTTTCTTAATTCAAAAAAACCTCTGGCACTTTGTCAGAGGTTTTTTTTGTGTCAAAAAGAATAACTCACTTGGGAGCCAAGCTCAGGATCCAATTCCACATTAGCAAAGACGCCAATTTCCTGCTGTAGATCTTCCACGTGACTGATGATTCCTACGATCCGGTTTTCGTGGCGAAGTGATTTAAGGGTTTCAAAGACCACCCGAAGGGCATTTTTATCCAAGGCACCAAAACCCTCATCCATAAAGAAGAAACTTTGATCAGCTTGGTTCAGGGCTTTTACTTTTTCTGCCAAAGCCAATGCTAGACAGAGCGAAGCTTGGAAAGTCTGGCCTCCAGAGAGCGTTTTGAGTAGGCGTTTCTTGCCTCCATTCAAATAGTCAATTACCCAGAAAGTATTGTTATCGTCAATTTCCAGGCTAAGTCGATTTTTGCAAAGCTTCATAAAGCGCACATTCGCCGTGTTGCAAAGCTCCTTCAGGTAAATCGAACTGACGAATTTCACGAAACCACTGCCGCGAAATAGATTGTCCAATTCTTTGAGATAGCTTTCTCTGATCTCAAGTTTGGCGAAGTCAGCCTGCAAACTTTTCTTTTCGGCTAGTTTTGAGATTGCTTCCTGTATTTCCTTGTCAAGCAATAAGACTTGATTTTGGAAAGATTCAGCGTTGGTTTTTAAGTTTTCGAAAGAGGTAGCTAGCTCCTGAAAGGCTTGTTCCTGAAAATCGTCTACACCTTTCTCGGCTTCTAATTCTTGAATTCTATTTTCGGCGATATCATGCTTCCTGTCAAAGTCCGCAACTTCCCGAGCTACCTTCTCCGCATCTAGTGAATGCTGGAATAAGCTAATCAATCGCTCCTCATCTTGGAATCCATGCTTGATTTTCAAAGCTTCAAAATCTGCGGTTAGCTTTTCGAGCTTTGTCGAACTCTCATCACGCAGCTGAATGAAATTTGATAAGTCGGCTAAGTTTTTATCCGCTACACTACGTTTTTCGCGCAAGTGCTTTTGCTTTCCTTCCAGTGATTTCAATGCGTCTTCTATGTCTTTTTCCACTTTATCTATCGCAAATCGGATTTGCTCAGATTCTTTGGTGAAAAACTGTTTACAGAAAACCATATCTCGAATTTCTTCTTTCTTCGAGGAAATATTGGATAGTACAGATTGCAGTTTCAACTGTGCTTGTTGCAAATCCTTTTCAGATTGATCAATCGAAATTCGCTCTGCATCCCAGTTTTTGCGAAGGGATTTTACTTCTTGGATCAGCTTTTCCCGACTTTGAGAGTTTCTTTCTATTGCCTGAATTTTCGAAAGTAGTGCTTCGTGAGATTCTATTCCCTCTTTAGCTAAAGTAGCTTTTAAAGTGCTGAGGATTTGCTTCGTTTCTTGTAATTCAGAGCTTTTTGAGGCAGTATTTTTTTGATTGTTTTCTAACTGAAATGTCAACTCTCCGAAACTGGATTTAGAAGTTTGAATCTGATCTAAAAGTACCTTTGCTTCCTGAATTTCAAGATCTTTTTGGCCTAAGTTATTTTCATCATTGCCTTCCAATGGATTCGGGTGATCTATTGCACCGCAAAGTGGACAAGCCTCTCCGTTATGAAGCAAGTGAACATGCGCAGCAAGTCCTTGCTTTTGCATCAGGATATCGCGCTCTTTCTCCAGTTTTTGAATAGTTGCTTTCTGGGTTGTTAACCAATTTTCGAAAGAGTCTTCATTAGCAGGAAAAGTGCTTTTCAGAGATTCCAATTTTTCTTCGATTCGCCTTACTTCTTTTGCTAATTCATTCTCCTCGGATTGAAGTCTGCTCAATTGAACTTCGAGGGTTTTCCAGTCTTTAGCTGAGCTAATAAGGTTTGCCAATTGTGAGCTGTCAGTAGAGCTTATCTTTTCCGCCTCAGTTTCTAGCTCAGCAATTTTTGATTCTAATGTTTTTTGAGCCTCTTTTTTAGTCTTGATTGAAGGGTGCAAATTGAGCAGCGTGGAATTCGCAACTTCTCGCTGAGTTTCTAGCAATTGGATTTCTATGACTTTTTTCAAATCACGGATTTTTGCTTCTCTTTGCGGTCGTTCCTGATTCTTTTTTTTGAGCTCTTCCTCTTCTTTTTCCAGATCAGCAACTTCTTTTGCAAACTCTATTTTAAAGCGCTCACAGTCAATTACGCTTACTTTATACTTTTCCAAGTCAGCGTTGGTGTCACGAATTAGATCCCAAACAGGACGAAGATGTGTCTTAGCTTTGATGAATTCAGAATGAAGCTGACGCTGTTTTTCAATTTCGGGACGTTGAAAATTCAAACTTTCTCTCTCAGTTCTGAACTTCAGCAATTGCTGGTTTTTAGCTCGCAGGTTTTCTTGAAGCCGAATTTCAGTTTCAGCAATTTTTAGCTTTTGCGAAGCGTCAGTTGCATGGGTTTTTAGCTCAGAAAAATGACCTTGCTTTTCTATCAGTACTTCTTCTGAATATTCTTCCAAGCCCTGCAATTGAGTTTCCAAACGGATTTTCTGCTCTTTCACAGCCTTTAGAATTAAGCCGGTCTTAAAGGATAAGTCAAATCGCTCCAAACCAAAAAGCTCCTTCATCATCTTTGCCTGATCCAAAGGTTTTTGGTCTATGAACTCTCTGAATTTACCTTGAGGGATAATGACTGTCTGTTTGAAATGCTCCTTTTTCATGCCGACAATTTCTTCCGCTCTGGCAGTTACTGGTTCCCAATTGCCATCCACTTTTTCATAGAAAGTATGCTCAGCTGGCTTGATGTCGTCAAAATTCTTTGGATTTCTCTTTGCTGAATAGCGCGCCAAATAAGTTTTTGCATTGTTTTTCCCTGAGCTGAATTCAAAATTCAAAAGAAGTAGATCACTCTGGAGATTGACCATGCTATTCTTTTCTCCACGATCTGAAAGGCGTTCTGTACTTCCGTAAAGGGCTAAAAGTACAGCTTCCAGGATGGATGATTTCCCACTTCCCACCGCGCCGAAAATTCCAAATAATCCTGCCGCAGTCAGCTTATCAAATTCTATAATCTGCTTTTCTTTGTAGGAATACAATCCCTGAATTTCAAGTTTAATAGGGATCATACTTCGTCGTTTTGGCTGATAACTTCTTTGAAAATGGAGAGCAACTCTACATTTGGCTCCTGGCCCTTATCACTTTGGTAGAAAAGTTTGAAAAGGCTTTCCATATCTTTTCCTAGGTCTTCGACCTGAAGACTGGAGTTTTCCCGACCCAAAGGGTTTTTGATCTGCGGAATCAAATTCACAATACCATCGTGGGCTTTCATTATCGCTTTCCGGGTTGCGGCTTCTATAGAGTTTTCGGTGATGTAAGTCAGTTCCACAAAACAATAGGGGTTTTCTTCCAGCCAAGCTAAGGTATCGGGAAGGTTATCGAAGGTTCTGCGGAATAGAGGCCTTCCTTGCTTCAATCCTATTGGACGGTAATTCACTGGTTTTCCCGGCTCCCCTTCGATGATAACCACTTGCTTTTCCTGATCCGCTTCGCTAAAAGAATAGGCGAGAGGCGAACTGGAATAAACAACTGGACAGTGCTCATGTCCGACTGCATGGTAGCGATGCAAATGCCCCAAGGCCGCGTATTGAATTTGTGACGGGATATTTCTGGTGAAAAGAGCCTGCGTTCCTCCCACGTGGAGAATTGGTCTTTCGGATTCCGGTTCAGGCTCAGGCTTCTCACCTTCCTTCATAAAGAAAAAGTGCCCTGCAAAGAGATTTACTCCTTGCTCATTACAATATTGATCAGCAATTTTCTTCCAATTAGCTCCCATCACATTGCGGAATTCCTCCTCACGATCTCCTTCACCCAGATAAGTCTTCATGGAAACTTCATTTGCATAAGGCGCCAAAATCACCCGAATAGGAAAGTCATTTTCAGGCAATTTCATTTCTACAAAACCTTCATCAGATTGTGTGATTTCTATGCCATTGTCCAGTTTCCCGATTGGGATGATCGTGTCGTATTTTCCATAGAAAAAGATCCCCATATCACGGGCCAGTGGATCCGGAGCTTCTACGAATTGCGTGCTATCATGATTTCCTGAGATGGCTATAATGGGCCTTTTTCCTCCTTTTGAGAGTCTTCGAAGTGATTTGTAAAGCAACTCTACAGCTTCATGACTTGGATTGAATGTGTCAAAAATATCGCCAGCTAGCAGTATCAAATCTACATTCTCACGATCTGCGATCTGCTGGATTTCTTCCAGAACCAGTTTTTGCTCTTCCAGTCGGGAGAATTCCTGTAGCCTTTTTCCCAAATGCCAATCTGCTGTGTGGAGGATTTTGATCATGCTTAGTCTAAAAATGAATGAAAAACTAAGTTACTTCAGTGGCGGACTTGCTGCAAGTCATTTGATACAATTGACATTAATTGGCATCTTTATTGGAATGGCAGGCGATAATTCAGGATATTCTATGTGGAATTGGCTTCTTATTTTAGTTGCGTCACTCATGCCAGCAGAAAATGCTCAGCCTGATTTGGCACCGGATGCCTTGCTGATACAAGAGGGGACAGCCAGTTTCTATGGTCGCAGATTTCATTTGAAAAAAACATCCAATGGGGAGATTTTTCATATGGATAGCTTAACGGCTGCACATAAGACTTTGCCTTTCAATACGCTAGTCAAAGTGACCCGGGAAGATAATGGCGAATTTGTCTGGGTCAGGATCAACGATAGACTTCCCAGAACTTCCAGACGTATTATTGATTTGTCAAGAGCCGCGGGTACCCAACTAGGTTTGCTTGATGATGGAATTACTAAAGTGCGGATTGAGGTGGAGAACATTGAAGAGATCGATAGACTCATCGAATACTTTGGAGACGATCCTCCTGCTACCATGAGGTTAAGGCCTGTAGATCTTGCAATTGGCGCGCCATCCAAGGAACTTGATACTTCTTTACCCGAATTTTAGAATCATTAACATCCTTTCAACAATAAAGATTTTGACATTGAAGAATAAGTTAGTTTCTTAATAGCTGAAACTACTATTTCAATGAAAAACTCTACTCTACTACTTTTCGGTTTTTTAATAGTCCTATTTTCTGCCTGTAAGGAAGATAAGGAAAAGGTCGAAGAAGCTCCCACAGAATCCTTTCGAAACGAAGTTGCTGCCACTGAGGTAAATGTCGCCACGGCTGAGCGCAAAAGCTTCGATTACCTAATCAATGCTACTGGGAAACTTGAGGCGGGCGCCGAAGTTCTAGCAGTGATAGAACAAGCGGGCTACCTACTTGAAGTGAATGTCCGGGAAGGGCAGTTTGTCAAGAAAGGAGATGTTATAGCTACGCTGGATGCTACAGAAGCAGAATTCAGATTGGAGAAGGCAAAGATTTCTCTGCGCAATGCTAATGCTGAGTACGAATCCCAGAAGATGGGTTTTGAAACACTTTTCAGTTCAGATAATGAAGCCCAAAAAGAGGTGGTAGATGAACAACTTCGAGCCAAGTCAGGTCTTTTTCTTAGTGAAGTAGAGCTCAAAGAAGCCCAAATGGCATTTGATAGAAGCGTCGTAAAAGCTCCGATTTCAGGGCAGGTGGCGGATCTCAAGTACAAAGCAGGAAGTTTGGTCGGTGCAAGTACTGAGCTTTGCCAGATTTTAGGAACCAATGAATTCATTTTGAAAGTAAAAGTGCTGGAATCTGAGATTAGCTTGATATCCATCAACCAAAATGCTGAGGTTTATCCAATTTCCAATACCCAAACTGCCCTCAGTGGCCGCGTGACAGGAATTAATCCTAAAGTAGATGAAAGTGGATTAGTGCAGGTATCCATTACTTTGGCAGCAAATAAAAATCTTCTGCCGGGAATGAATGCCCGGGCAATTATCCGTGCTCCGCAAAGTAATTCTTTAGTAGTTCCGAAAGATGCGCTAGTCTACAGATCAGGAAGAGCGGTAGTGTTCTCTATAGAGAATAAAGAGTCAAAATGGAATTATGTAGAAGTGGGCAAAGACAATGGAGAGGAAGTGGAGATTCTTGAAGGACTTGAAGAAAACAGCACCGTAATCACTTCCAACAACCTTCAACTTGCGCATCAAGCTCCGGTTCAAATCGTAAAAGAATAAGCCATGGTTAGATTTTTACTGGCCCGGCCGATTGCAGTTTTTATGACTTTTATGGCTTTGATGGTATTTGCCTTCATCGTCCTACGCACACTGCCAATTTCGCTTTTGCCACCGATCGACGTACCGCAAATCGTGGTGAAGGTCAGTTATCCCAATGCTTCTCCCGAAGCTATAGAGCAAAATGTCCTGAATCCCATCCGAGAAGGATTGATCACGCTGAACGGCCTGGAGGAAATGGACTCTAAAGCAGGGTCAGAAGTGGGAACGATCCGCTTGACTTTTGACTATAGTACGCAGATGGAGTTAGCTTACATCGACGTCAATGAAAAAATAGACCGATTGACCAATGGGCTTCCCCAAGATCTGGGACGTCCTGAGGTCATCCGAATCAATACTTCAGATATTCCTGTCGCTCGTGTGCAGGTGGTGCCAAAAGAAGGAGCGGATGAAGTAGAAGTAAGTTTATTGGCTGAAAATGTCCTTAAGAAAAGAATAGAGCAGCTTCCCGGAGTTTCTCTGGTGGATATCAATGGAAAAAAGGACAGGATTATCACCGTAAAGCCAAATGAGGAGGCATTGTCCGCTTTAGGTATGACCCAGCAAAATGTGATTTCGGCGATCCAATCCGGTAATTCAGAGCTTCCGGGGATTTCAGTAAAAGATGGGCAGTTTCGTTATTACCTTCGTTTGGCGACGAGAGTTGATACACCAAAAGACATTGAGAGCTTGCCGGTAGCGGCATCTTCAGGTGTGATTATTCCATTGGGTAAACTTGCCGAGGTAAATTATGAGACGCAAGAAACGCTGGGGTATCACCTTTTTGGTACTCAGGAAAGTCTGGTGATTACCGTTCACAAGCAGGCTTCTGCCAAAATGAACGAGTTGATTCCTGCACTCAAAGAGGCGATCGAGTTATTCAAAGAGGATTATCCCCAAGTGGATTTTGAGATCACTCAGGATCAGTCAAATCTCCTGAATGCTGCCATTTCCAACTTGGAAACTTCCTTACTTTTTGGAGGTGTTTTCGCTTTCGCTGTGCTTTTCCTCTTTATGAAGGATTATCGACTTCCGCTGATAATTGGGGTGAGTTTGCCGTCTTCCTTGCTTATTTCCTTTCTGATTTTCTACTTTTTTGATCTTTCGATCAATATCATTTCCCTCTCAGGTTTGGCACTTGGGATCGGGATGCTGATTGATAACGCAATCATCGTTTTGGATAATATTACCAGGAAGAGGGAAAGTGGTTTACCGTTGTTCGAAGCTTGTGTAGAAGGGGTGGATGAGGTGATGGGAGCGCTTATAAGTTCTGTATTGACCACGCTGGCAGTGTTTGTGCCGTTGGTGTTTTTGAGTGGAATCTCTGGTGCTTTGTTTTTTGATCAGGCAGTTGCGGTGACTGCAATTCTCTCAGTTTCCCTAGCAGTGGCTTTTATCCTGCTACCCATGCTGTATTTTCTGATGTTTTCGCGGAGCAAGAAAGCTTATGATGACGGAGAAGGCGTGTTTTTTAGTAAGGTTTTAGGATTGTATGAATTTGGCTACCGCAAAATAAGTGGAAGTAGAAAAACTGCAATGTTGGTGTTTTTATTACTAATTCCACTTGGGTTGGGAGTTAGTTTGATGCTAAAAACGACCGGGCTCCCAGAGATAGAAAAGCTGGATGCGACACTCGATGTGGATTGGTCTGAGCCAATTTCAGCTTCAGAAAATAGAGACCGTGTTTTGACACTCCTCAAAAGCCTGGAAGGAACCTATTCTCAGGCCGAGGCAGATGTGGGAGTAAAGCAATTTTTACTTTTCGATGGGGAAAACTCCATTCAGCAATCCTTACTCTATTTCCTTTTCCCATCTGTAGAAGAAAAGGAAGTGGCCATCAAAGATCTCGAAGCTACATTGAAAAAAAATTATCCAGAAGCATCCTTTACGCTGGGTGATGCGCCAAATGCCTTTGATCAGTTGTTCAGTTCTGACATGCCTTTCTACGAAGTGAGATGGAAAGATCTGGCATCCAAGGAACCAGTTCCCGAGGATAAAATGGATCCTTGGCTCAGTCAATTCCCAACTCAAGAGTGGGAGCGGGGACCTGGGTTGATGAAAGAAGCTTCAGTGGTCTTTACGCTTCGTGCAGATAAGATGGCTACCTATCAGATTCCAGTAGATGCTATTCAAACGCTGATTTCCAGGTTATTTGGAAGTTATACGATTACCGATATTCGACGCTTTGGAGAGATCACTCCAATCCGATTGAAGGAGCCAAATGCACGGTTTGAAGATATCCTTCGTACTACCAGAGTGGTGGCCTCGGATACGACTTCATATATTCTTGGCGAATTTGTAGAATATGGATACGAGGATCATTACAAATATGTGACTGCTGATAAAGGAGGTATTTATCAATCTCTGAATGTGACCGCAGAGAATCCGGATGAGAACGCTAGTGCATACAATCGCTGGGGACAGGACAAAAATCTCGGTGTAACTGTAGTCGGTCAGTACTTCAAGGACAAGGAGAATATCCGCCAGTTGATAGGGATTTTGTTGATATCTGTGTTGCTACTTTACTTTATTTTGGCAGCTCAGTTTGAGAGTTTTATCCAGCCATTGATCGTGGTGTTTACCCTTCCTTTGGGAATCGGTGGAGCATTTTTGGTACTGTGGATTTTCGGAGCTTCGCTAAATGTGATGTCTGCTATCGGTCTGGTGGTGATGCTGGGAATCATGGTAAATGATGCGATCTTGAAGATCGATACCATTAATAGACTTCGAACAACTTATGTGGAGTCGGATGATATTTCTGCCGCACAAGCACTTGAAATGGCACTTCATAAAGCTGGTCAGATTCGTCTCAAGCCTATCTTGATGACTTCGATTACGACTATTTTGGCATTGATTCCAATCGTATTTAGCAGCGGCTTGGGAGCTGATTTGCAGCGGCCTTTGGTCTTTGCAGTGATTGGGGGTCTGACTATCGGTACACTTACCGCATTATATTTTGTGCCTTTGGCTTACTGGTTTACAGTTTCTAAGAAATCATTGAAAACGGCATAATATGACTCCATTCAGAATTCTGATAGTCTTTGTAGTCGTTTCCATCCTTGGGTTGGCAGTGATCCCTATGCTTTCTGTGGATCTCAATCCCAGAGCGCGATCACCAATTTTATCAGTGCGGTTTAGCATTCCTAATGCTTCCCCTGAAATCGTAGAGAAGCTGGCGACTTCTCCCTTGGAAGGTGCTTTCTCGAGATTAACTGAGCTGAAGGAAATTAATTCAAGTTCCAATTACAACAGTGGTTCCATTACGCTGACTTTCGACAAGAAGGCTGATATGGAGATGAAGAAGTTTGAGATCTCCAGCATGATCCGGCAGATTTACCCACAGATGGATCAGCGGGTTGGTTATCCTTCGGTGTCACAATCTTCTCAGACTAGTTCGCAGGAGAAGTCCCCGATTTTGACCTATAGTGTGAATGGACCATTTGCTTCTTTTGAAATCAAGAAAATAACGGAGGATATCCTAAAGCCTGCTCTTACGCGCTACGAGGAGGTGGAGCTAGTGGAAGTGCTGGGTGCAAATAACTTACAGCTTTTTGTCACTTACGATATCCAGAAGATGCAATCTTTTGGCGTCACCAGAAATCAGTTGGCCAATAGTATTCAGAGTGCCTTTGGGTTGACATTTCCGGGTGCAGTGATGAATAATGAGGGCCAGACGCTCTTCGTACAAGTTGACCGCTCACTTCAGGACAAGGATCAGCTGGAAAATTTGGTCATCAGCGAAACTGGCGGAAAAGAAGTCCGACTTCGTGATGTGGCAAGCATGACCTTAGAAGAAGCTGAGGCGACCAGGTACTACAGGATCAATGGGAATAATTCGGTGACACTTACCGTGTACAACCGCGATGGAGTGAATAAAGTCCTACTAGCTCAACAGCTGAAATTGGCAATTGAGGACGCTGGGAAATCACTTCCAGCTGGGTTTGAGGTACGATTGGAAAACGACGATACGGAATACTTAGAGAAGGAACTGAATAAAATCTATAAGCGATCTGGACTCTCGATCCTGATTTTGGTGGTTTTCATTTTTCTTATCAATAGAAACATCAAATACCTGAGTATTCTCTTTTTAGGGATTTTGGCAAATTTGAGCCTTTGTGCGATTGTACTTTATTTCCTGAAAGTAGATATCCACATGTACTCCTTGGCAGGATTGACGATTAGTTTTGGGTTGATCGTGGATAATGCGATCATCATGATTGATCACTTGCACAAGCACAAAAACCGTAGGGTGTTTCTTGCGCTTTTGGCGGCTTCTATGACCACCATTGCTGCATTGATGATTGTCTTTTTCTTGCCAGAGGAAGACCGCAAAAACCTTACGGAATTTTCCATTGTAGTTTCGGTTATGTTGGGTATTTCGCTTTTGATAGCCTTGGTATTTACGCCGGCCTTCTATCAGGTGATGTTCAAGGAGTCTGTGAAGCAAGGCCGCAAATTGACGCTTCCCAAGTTGCGGAAGCGTGTTAAGTATTTGAGGAATTACGAAAGAAGTATAGCTTGGACGGCAAAATACAGAAAGACATTTATCATCTTCCTTATTTTGCTTTTTGGAACCCCAATATTTTTCCTCCCTGCCAAATGGGATGATCACGAGTGGTACAACAAGACCGTGGGTAATACCTTCTATCAGGAGGAAATCCGTCCTTATGTAGACAAAGCACTGGGAGGATCCATGCGGATGTTTGTGCGGGGAGTGTATGAGAAAAGTGGCTATCGTGAGGCTGCAAAGACGAAGCTATACGTGTACTGTCGCCTTCCTTTTGGTAATACACTCGAGCAGATGGACTTTATTATGCGAGAGTTCGAATCTTTCCTGGATGATGTGCAGGGCATAGATCAATTCGTTACCTCAGTTTATAATGGCCAGCAAGGGAGTATAGAAATCACGTTTAAAGAAGCCTATGAAAATGGTGCTTTGCCTTATCAGCTGAAGGGGAAACTATCGGTAAAGTCAACGGATTGGTCTGGAGCTCAGTGGAATATCTATGGTGTGGGGCAAGGGTTCTATACCGGAGGTTCCAGTGATCAGATTCCTAGCTATCGAGTGAAAATGAAGGGCTACAATTTTGATGAATTGGAGCGGCAAGCCAATGTTTTGGCAGAAAAGCTTTTGCTTCACAAGAGAATCCAAGAAGTAAAAACAAATGAGCGGGCTGGCTACGGAGAGCAAAAAACGGAGGAATATGTACTTCGTTTGGATCAGAATCGAATGGCGCTGGGACAGACGAACCAGTACGAGGTTTTGACTGCGTTGCAGGACATGTCAAAGCCCGAGAGAACGTCGACTTTTCTGACACTGGAGGAGAAAAATTACGGTTTGATGATTAGAGAACGTAATGCTGCCGACTTCAGTAAGTTTGACATGGAGCAGAAAGGACTGATCGGAGGTGAAAATAAAATCTACAAAGTCTCCGATTATGGTACGTTGACCAAAGAAACGACTACCAATTCACTTCATAAAGAAAACAGGCAATACATCCGAATTGTGGCTTTTGAATACATGGGTTCGAGGAAGTTTGGTGATGAATACCTGGATGAAGTGCTCGACGAAATGAAGATGACTATGCCGATCGGGTATGAAGCGAAGAAGGATTCCTATAGCTGGAATTATGATCAGCAAAAGCGTCAATATGGCTTATTGGGCTTGCTTATTATTGGGATTTTTATGATTTGCTCGGTATTGTTTGAAAACCTCAAGCAGCCAGTTTATATCATTGCCATTATCCCGATTAGTTTCATAGGTCTGTTTCTAATCTTCTCGCTCTTTGATTTTTACTTTGATCAAGGAGGTTATGCCGCATTTGTGATGTTGGGAGGCTTGGCTGTGAATGCAGGGATTTTTATTGTCAATGACCTGAATAATAGAAGTCAAGGATTATACAATCGAAATGTTTTGAAATCTGTTGCCGGAAAAGCTATTCCAATTTTGCTCACGATTTTGTCCACTTGTTTTGGATTGATTCCATTTATTATAGAAGGGCAAAATGAGATTTTCTGGTTCTCGTTAGCTATAGGAACTATCGGAGGATTGATTTTCAGTATGGTGGGGGTGTTTTGGGTGTTGCCGGTGTTGTTGTGGAAAAAAACCATTATAGAAAAGATAGCTCCCGCCAAGGTGCAGAGGAGGCGCAAGGGGTTTTTTAGAGTTTTCTCGCGGCGGCGCAGCGACACGGCGTTAGATAACGGTTAAGGTGTCATTCCGACGACGAAGGAGGAGGAATCTCCTCGAAGGTTTTGTGTAGAAGGTTAATTCTCGATCAACTGCGTTAATGGTTTTGGGTTTTAAGTGTTTCTATGGTTAAAAACTATAACCCCATCCCCGTGATTTTAAAAATTTATTTTAATATCACGGGGATGGTTGTTTTTTATGCAAGTCATTGTCCTATAATCGCCACCTTTCCCGACTAACTTTAAAATCAAAACTCTTTACTATGACTAAATCTCCTTTTTTGATCCTTACCACACTTTTTGCAACTGTACTTTTTTCCTGTTCCGAAAAAGAAACCACTTCAACTGCAACTAACCCAACTCAAGAACTTCAGTTTGAAGTAGTAGACTCCATTATGGTTGATGTGCTGGAAATGTTAGCTGTCTTGGATTATTTGCCTTCCAAGGATTTGTATCTGATGAAGGAACTTCGAAAAGGAAATATTTTCTTGGTGAATGGTGAAGGTGAGATTATAGACAATCGTGATATTTCCGGTGAAGGCCCTGACCAGATTCAAATGGTGGCTGAAGGCCGATTTTATGGTGAGGAGGGGTATCTCTTTAAAGAATTTTCCGGAACCATGGATTTTAGTTTGTACAATCTGGATTTCAAAAAGATCAAGAAATTTGATGGAACCCTAGTGGAATTGAATTCTCTATCCATTTATAATTATAAGCAGTCTTTTTCTGTTTTTGAAGAAGAGGGAAAATCATTTATAGTAGGTGAGGAGCCTAATTCCTATTCTAAGGCAGCTATTGATCCTGAGAAGATTGGAGCGGATTTTTATAAGCAGGCAAACACTGGATTTATATATGATCTAGATCAGGATTCAATAACTTATGTCAATACCTATCCTGAGGGTTGGGAGCCAAAGGATACCCAGAAATGGGTTGGTGAGAGTTATCCATTCTTAAGCTACAATCCCAAAACAAAAGAGGTAGCTTCTTTGCCAGTAAAAGGAAATCAAATGGGCTTGTATAGGTTGGATGGTTACGAACTGATTTATGAAACTGGAGTAGAGTTAAGTCATCCAGATAGGGAGGGACATGTAGCAGATACAGAAAAAGAAGCGATGATTTATCCAAGTTTCGCTGATATCAAAGCTTTTGGTGATTATCAAATAGTGCAGTTCTATACAGCTATGCCTGAGGATATATATAATGGCTTTAGAGCCAAAGGAGAGAATTTCCAGTCAGATCCTGAATATAGAGATGCAATGATCAAGTATAGAAAACTGCGAAATATAATCGTGAAAGGAGATCGTCAAATAGGAATCCTGAATGAGTTCCCAGTGGCAGGATCGGTAAATCTTGGTTTGCCAGATGGCACGCTAATCATCAAAGCAGCCGACGGAGAAGTAGAGCGGGATTATAACTTGTTTTATAAGGTGAGGCTGGTGGAGGGTTGATTCATAGACTTTGGATTTCAAAGAAATCTTTATCTTAAGCTATTCAAACCTTCAATAAACCCATGAACATCTCAGATTCCCGCAGGGACTTTCTTAAAAAATCTGCCATACTCGGCACAGGACTAAGCGTGGCTGCTGGTTCTTCACTTCAGGCTTTTGCCGAAGTTGCCAAGTCCAAAAACAAGTTGCCAGCATGGAAAGGCTTTAATCTACTCGACTTTTTCTCAGATCATCCTGATCGGGGCAGACCCACTAAACCGGAGTACGTGAAATGGATAGCCGATTGGGGATTTGATTTTGCGCGAATTCCAATTTCTTATCCAAGCTATTTGGATATAGATCGCTCACGTCCGATTCGTCCAGACGAGGTTTTGAATTTTGACGAAAGTCGCTTGGAAAAGGTGGACGAACTAGTCGAGCGATGTATTTCTCAGGGTTTACATGTAAGCTTAAATCTTCACCGTGCCCCTGGTTTTTGCATCAATGCCGGCTTTGTAGAACCCTATAATCTCTGGAAAGATCAGGAAGCACAAGATGCATTTTGTGCACATTGGGAGATGTGGGCAAAGCGGTATAAAGGAATCTCCAAAAAGAAATTAAGCTTTGATCTGGTCAATGAGCCTTATCAGCGTGAAGATCCCAATGATCAGCATAGCCCTGGAGGTCCGGTCGATGTGGTAGATTATCATCGGGTCGCCGAAGCTGCGTTAGACACGATCAAATCAGTGAAAAAGTCTCGATTAGTGATAGCGGATGGAAATGGTGGCGGAGGTACGGCAATGCCAGAATTTGCGGATTTGGAGCTGGCGCAAAGTTGCCGTGGGTATCACCCATTCCCGATTTCACATTATAAAGCAGGTTGGGTGTATAAAGATCCTTCAACTGTTCCTCCGGTAGATTGGCCCTTGACCCAGGGAGAAAGAATGTTGGATATAGAGGAAATCAGACGGTATTATGCGCCTTGGAAAGCCTTAGTTGATCAGGGAATTGGGGTGCATTGCGGAGAATGCGGCTGCTATAATGAAACTCCCCATGAGGTATTTCTGAGTTGGTTTGGGGATGTGCTAACTGTCCTGAAAGAAAATGGAATTGGGTTTGGAATCTGGGAATTTTCAGGAACCTTTGGTGTAATGAATTCCGGTAGAAAAGACGTGGAATATGAAGACTGGTACGGTGAGAAACTTGATCGGAAGTTTTTGGAGTTACTAAGAGCTCAGATTTGATTATTAGCCAAGGTAAGTCTTTCTATGGAACAAGTTGTAAATTTTTGCCTTGGTGAGTGTCTCACTCCCCGAATTAATACTTGCGCCCCGGATCGTGTCCCACGCACCGAAATGGCATGGATAAAATACGATCTATTTTTGCAGTTAGTGATAAACAAACAGTGGCGGAAAAGTCATAGAGTAAGTAAAAAAGGTCAGGGATTTCGAAACCCCTGACCTTTTTGAATTAATAAGGAGAAACCTTATAAAGTGGAATTTTTAAGCCTACATATACATCAGCACTTTTGGAAGAACTGGAAATTAGATTTGTCAAAATTGATCCTGAACCTATGGTTACAGGACCAGCCCGGAAACCAAAACCCCAAGCCACGCTTGAATCGTATTGTCTTACACTAATAGGGCTGTAAACACTTATCCATCTCATTTCAAATCGAGGAGTGACTGAGAATGCATTGATAATATTGCTGACAGGAATATCTGATACTTTTTTTACAGAGATTGCTCCTTGGGCACTCACAAAAAACCTATTGGTGATGCTATAATCAGCAAAAACTTGAATAGCTGTTGGTAGGCCAAACTTAGTTTTTTCTAACGTTTCTGACCCTGGGTAATTGTCCGCAAGAACTTCCTCTAGGTCTTTTTCGTCAAATTCATTAGCATCAATTGTGGCATTCATGTCATATCTGAAATTACTTGTGCCGCTGTAATTAATAGCCCCGATATCCGTGACAGATAGCCCAACTCTTAATTTATAAGGGTTTTCATCCCAATTATCTGAATCTCTAAATTCATACACCACTCCCAGATCTGCTCCAAAACCACCCGTGATGTCTGCAAAATCAATTTCCTCTGAGTCAAAACCAGAAGTGTAACCATAATTCAGATTACCTGCCGTAGTAAGTGCTTCGTTTGTAGAATTGTAATTAGCTGATAAATTTGGGCTAAATCCAAAAACTCCACCCGCACCAGCTAGGTATTTGATTGTGGCACCTGCCTTTAAGAAGTGCTTATCCTTTTCCATAACTACTCTTCCGTAAGTAAGTCCGAATTCTGCCCAAGCGTGGACGACTCCTGAAAGATCATCCATCGAGACATTGAAATTATCTACATCCTCATCGCCAGAGGTGACTTCGTAAAGCTCGCCGCCAATATTATGGATGTTGAAAAATGCTCTCGCACGCGTAGTGATTCCTATACTACTTTTTTCATTGAGATTGAAAAGGGCAGAGGGGCCTAGAATGTCCACATTACCAAAGAAATTATTGTTATCCATCGGATTCTTTTCCGCATCGGTATTAAAATCAAAGCCATCATTGAAACTACTCAGATCACTGAGGTCGATGCTTATAAAGTCATTTCCGACGAAAGCACTGACAGAAAAAAGGTTGATGTCCAATTTCATTCTGGAATCTGCAGCATTTGCTGGATTGATAAGCACGGAATGAACACCGCTATAATTATCAACTGTACTTCCTACATAAGATTGGGCCTTGACAAGCGAAATAGACAGGGCAAAAAGTAAGGTTAATAGTAATTTAAAATAGTTTTTTCTCATAGTTTGAGTGTTTAAAAAGGGTTGATAAAATAAATTGGAATGTTGTGAATACGATAATAGACGCAAATGTTTATTCGGTGAAAAATACTTTTAATCCTATTATCGCCAAAGGCATAATTAGATTATGGTCTATTTGGGTTAGAAAATGGTTTCCTGGGTTTAGGATTACTCTAGGGTAAACAAAAAAAAATGAATTCTAACTCTGCTTAAAACTCATTCAATCGCTTTAGTTTTTCTTTAAATCGCTCTACTGGTAAAAACTGTTTTTCAAGATTCGATGCAAAGGGAACTGGAGTGTCCAGACTTCCTTCCCTCATGACAGGAGCATCCAAATATTCAAAACAATGTTCTGAAATCCAAGCACATATTTCAGCTCCAATTCCACCCGTCAGGCAATCTTCCTGTAAGAAAATCACTTTACCGGTTTTTTTGACAGTAGTTTTTACTGCTTCGCTATCCCAAGGCAATAGCGTCCTCAAATCTAAAATATCGGCTGACAAACCCAGTTCTTCCGTGGCTTTCAATGCCCAATGAACTCCCATTCCATAGGTGATGATGGAAATTTCGCTTCCTTCTTTTACCAAATTTGCTTTGCCAATTTCAACCGTATAATATTCGTCTGGAATCTCAGAGCTTATAGATCTATACATTCCCTTGTGCTCAAAGTAGAGGTAAGGATTTGGATCTTCGAATGCCGAATTCAGCAGGCCTTTCGCATCGTAAGGGTTGGATGGATAGACGATTTTAAGGCCTGGCGTATGGAAAAACCAAGCTTCGTTGGACTGGGAATGGAAAGGTCCGGCAGCCATCCCAGCTCCAGTTGGCATTCTAACTACCACATCAGCATTTTGTCCCCAGCGGTAATGGATTTTTGCTAGGTTATTGACTATTTGATTAAAGCCTACAGAAACAAAGTCTGCAAATTGCATTTCAACCATGGCTTTGAAGCCCCTGATGGAAAGTCCTAGCCCAGTTCCTATAATTGCGCTTTCGCAAAGTGGTGTGTTGCGAACTCGATCAGCTCCAAATTGAGCTTTGAATCCATCGGTGATTTTGAAAACTCCCCCGTATTCACCTATGTCTTGCCCCATGAGAATGAGATTAGGATACTTTTCCATGGATTGACGGAGCCCATCTGAAATTGCGTCAACTAGTCGCTTTTCGGATTTTGGCGAGTTTGGAGAAGGTGAAATTATTTCCTTCGAAAATGGAGCATAGACATCCCTAAGTTCAGTTTCTAAGTTTGGGGAAATGGCTTCCTCAGCGAAGGCAATATCCAACCCGTCATTAATAGCTTTTTTGACGTTTTTATTAATTCGTTCTTTAGACTTCCCATCTAGCACGCCTAATTCTTCCAAATAGTTCTCGTAGTTTTCCACGGGATCCAGTTTGCTCCAATCTTCCATCAGATGCTTCGGAACGTACTTAGTTCCTGAAGCTTCCTCGTGTCCTCTCATCCGAAAAGTGATGGCTTCTACCAAAACCGGGCGAGGATTTTGACGGATATCTTCAGCTAGATTTTTGATGGCAGTATATACTTCAAGTACATTATTTCCTTGGATTCGAATAGCTTCCATTCCATATCCAGGACCTTTGTCTGTGAAGTGTTTGAAGGCGAATTGCTCTTCACTCGGTGTAGAAAGCCCGTAGCCATTATGCTCCACCACAAAGATCACAGGCAATTTCCAGACCGCTGCCACATTCAAACCCTCGTGAAAATCACCTTCCGAACTTGCACCATCTCCCGAAAAAACAACTGTTACTTTCTTCTCTTGCGAAAGCTTATCCGCTAAAGCAATTCCATCTGCAATGGCTAATTGAGGGCCAAGATGAGAGATCATTCCTACGATATGATGCTCGATTGAGCCAAAGTGAAAGGAGCGATCCCGGCCTTTGGTGAAACCCGAAAGCTTTCCCTGAAACTGCGCGAAAAGACGCTCCAAAGGCATGTTTTTTCCAGTGAAAATCCCCAGATTTCTATGCATGGGAAGGATGAATTCGTCTTCATTCAGAGCATTTACTACCCCAATAGAAATTGCTTCCTGACCCCAGCCACTAAACCATTTGGATATTTTACCTTGGCGTAATAGAATCAGCATTTTTTCCTCGATCCTGCGAGGTATGATGAGTGATTCGTAGAGTTCTATCAGTTTTTGATCAGTTAGATTCTTTCGGTCGAAAGCTAAAGTGGGGGTAGTGGTTTCCATGGAATGGTGATTTCCATTCTAAGTTACAGGAAGGAAGCAAAAAGGCAAAGGGTGAATCCGCGCCCTGCAAAAAGGCCCCGACGTGAATCGGGGCGAAAAATAAATGCAAGGAGTTAAAAAGTTTGCTGTACGTCTCAAAAGTAGAAAAAAGGGGTTGCTCCAACTCAGAAAGCGAGTTAAGCTTAGTTTAAGATTATGTTGCTGGAAATGATCTTTAGATAATATTGGACTATGAAATAAAATAAATCGCATGATAATAGGCTGATGTCCAAAAGAAACTGGAAATTAGAAATATTACCAAAACCCAAAATCCTGAATTTATGAACCTCAAGTCCGCCGCTTTTTTAGCCTGTTTTTATCTTTTCTCTGCTTTTGCATCCTTTTCCCAAACTTCAAGAAAAACAGAAGTCAGCATCTCTTCTGATAAGTTCTACATCAATGGTGAATTGACTTATGCTGGAAGAAATTGGAATGGACATCCGATAGAGGGTTTGCTAATGAACTCTAGAATGGTGCAGGGAATTTTCGATGATTTGAATCCGGAAACAGTTTCAAACTGGGAATATCCAGACACGAAAGCTTGGGATGCAAATCGTAATACAGATGAGTTTATTGCAAATATGCCGATTTGGAAGTCATACGGGCTGTTATCTTTTACTTTAAATCTACAGGGAGGAAGTCCATTTGGCTATTCTCAAGGACAACCTTGGATTAATTCTCCTTACACAGAGACTGGAGAGTTGAGATCTGAGTATTTCAAGAGGCTGGAGAAGATATTGGATAAAGCTGACGAACTAGGGATGGTGCCGATTATCGGGTTGTTTTACTTTGGGCAGGATGATCGCTTAGCAAGTGAAAAAGCTGTCAAAAATGCTGTAACTAATTCGGTGGATTGGATTTTGGAAAAGGGGTATACTAATGTCTTGATTGAGGTAAACAATGAGTGCAATGTGCGCTATGATCATGAGATTCTTCAGCCGGAGCGAGTTCATGAGTTGATAGATCTGGTGAAAAGCAAGGAGAAAAATGGCTATAGATTTCTTGTCAGCACTAGCTATGGTGGGGGAGAAGTGCCAAAGGAAAATGTCGTGCGAGCTTCCGATTTTATTTTGCTTCATGGCAATGGTGTGAAAGATCCGAGAAAGATTATTGAGCAGGTGGAAGCGACTCGTAAGGTGAATGGATATATGGATAAACCAATCGTTTACAATGAAGATGATCATTTCAATTTTGAGCAGGAATTAAACAATTTTACCGCTGCGGTTTCCGCCTACAGTTCCTGGGGTTATTTTGATTTCCGCATGAAGGATGAGGGATTTGAAGAAGGGTATCAAAGTGTGCCAGTTGATTGGGGAATTAATTCTGAGCGAAAGAAGGGTTTTTTCGAGTTGTTGAAGGAGATAACGGGGTATTGAAGAATTTAAAATGAAAAATTTAAAATTTTGAAACTCGCATAAACTCTATCAGAGAAGCAAAACCTTTGAGGTTTTACAAACCTCGGAGGTTTAGTTAAAATTAATCCCAATCCAGAAAGTTTTCACTTGCAAGAATAGAAAGAGCTGCCTTTTTAATAGAGGCAGTCTGAAGACTGCAATTTGGTAAGCACAAGTCAGGAGACTTGCGCTAGGTGGTTTATGTTTAGAGATTAGGCTCATTTTAAATTTCAAATTCTCAAATTTTAAATTCAAAAAAGTGTGAAGCTACTTTTTTGTCTACCTTTGCAGCCTCAAAAAGTAGGAAAACTGTGAAAGCGAGAACGTTAAAAAAAGACAAAGTCAATATTGTAACCATGGGTTGCTCGAAGAATCTTGTTGATTCGGAGGTGCTACTTACCCAGCTTCGAGGCAATGGCATCAACGCTACCCACGAGTCTGGAACGGATGATAATAACATCATTATTATCAATACCTGCGGGTTTATTGACAATGCAAAGCAGGAGTCTATCGACACCATTTTGCAATATGTGGATGCCAAAGAGCAAGGTTTGGTGGACAAAGTCTATGTGACAGGATGTCTTTCGCAGCGCTACAAAGACGATCTGGAAAAGGAAATTCCTCAGGTTGATGCATTTTTTGGTACTAGGGATTTGCCTGCGATTTTGAAGAAATTCAAAGCAGACTACAAGCATGAGTTGGTAGGGGAGCGCTTATTGACGCACTCTTCGCACTATGCATATATGAAGATTTCCGAAGGTTGTGATAGACCTTGTTCTTTCTGCGCTATTCCTATTATGCGTGGAGGACACATTTCCAGACCAATTGAAGAATTGGTGAAGGAAGCGGAGCATAAAGCCGCTGGCGGAACGAAGGAGTTGCTTTTGATCGCTCAGGACTCTACTTACTATGGATTAGATGTCTATAAAAAGAGAAATCTTGCTGAACTGATGCGTAGGCTTTCGGATGTGAATGGCATTGATTGGATTCGTCTACATTATGCCTACCCAACAGGTTTCCCGATGGACGTGATTGAAGTAATGAAGGAGCGTGAGAATATCTGTAATTATCTGGATATTCCTTTGCAGCACGGTTCTACAGATGTGCTGAAGGCTATGCGTCGAGGTACAACTCGCGAGAAACAAGAAAACTTAATTCACAGCATCCGTGATATTTTGCCTGATATAGCGATACGTACAACCCTAATCGCTGGACATCCTGGAGAAGGTGAGAAGGAATATCAGGAGATGGTTGACTTTGTGGAGCGAATGAAATTTGAGCGATTGGGTGTGTTTACTTATTCTCATGAGGAAAATACGCATGCTTATTCTATGGAAGACAACATTCCTCAGGAAGTAAAGCAGGAGCGTGCAAACAACTTAATGGAGATTCAGGAGCAGATTTCTTATGATTTGAATCAGGAGAAAATCGGCAAGTCTTTCAAAGTCTTAATTGATAAAAAAGAAGGCGGTCACTTCGTAGGCCGTACAGAATATGATTCTGTGGAAGTGGATAATGAAGTGTTGATCGATGCTTCAAAATTCTATTGCCGAGTTGGAGACTTTGTAAATGTTAAAGTAACTGATGCTACAGAGTTCGATCTATATGCTGATGTGGAGGAATAAGGTAGTAAAGTAGGTTATGCTGCTTCTCCTGAAGCAGCATTTTTACTATATTGAACAGACTTTTAAAACTGATTTTTATGAGGCCTTTCCAAGTTTCAGACCAGCATGCTATTTATTTTTTGACACTAACAATTGTGGAATGGATAGATGTTTTCACCAGAAAAGAATACAAACTAGAAGTAGTCGAAAGCCTAAATTTCTGTATTGACAGAAAAGGATTAGAGATTTTTGCATGGTGCTTGATGTCTAACCACCTTCATTTGCTATGCAGGTCGAAAGAAGCATTTCGACTCAGTGATACACTTCAGGATTTTAAGAAATTTACAGCAAAAAAGATCTTAGCTAGTTTGGAAAAAGAATCAATAGAATCTCGTGCTTCTTGGATTTTAAAAGCTTTTAAAGAAAAAGGAGCTAGTCAAAGTAGAATAACCAATTATAAGTTTTGGATGGATGGGCTCCATGCAGTAGCTGTCGAATCAAATCATTTTATGGAGCAGAAACTTCATTATATCCACCAAAATCCGGTTGAGGCCATGATTGTAGAAGATCCGGAAGAGTATTTGTTTAGCTCAGCAAGAGATTATGCTGGCAGGAAAGGATTGGTAAAAGTAGAATTGTACTAGTTCTATAGTGCTGCTTCTCCAGAAGCAGCACAACGGAGTTTGATCTGTATGCTAATGTGGAGGGATAAATATAATAAGTCCTGCTTCTGGAGAAGCAGGACAACGACACTAGTTATGCTGCTTTTCCGAAAGCAGCATTTTTGGTTTTCATAATGCAGATTTTGATGGCTCCCAAAAAATCTAAATCCTTAAAATCCCTTGTTCGTCTGGAGATTTGCTGAGTTCATAGAGTTTTTTTTCTCGACCTTAGTTAATTAGCCAATTTGAGCCTGTCAACAACTCAAATATTCTAATTATGCAAAAAGCAAAATCAATTCTCGCAATTGGATTTTTGGTAGTCTTATTGAATTCCTGTGTGTATTCACTGTTTCCTATTTACACAGATGATACGCTAGTATATTTCCCGGAATTATTAGGTCGGTGGGAAATGGATGATGAAGACTATATAGAATTTAGAAATACTTCTTCCGGGCCTAGTTTTTTTGGTTCATCCGAATCTGCCGACTTATCTAAAAATAAAGAATACGCTATTGAGATTATGGAAGGTGGGGATTTAATTAAATTCAAAGGCCATATTGCCAAAATAGGGGACGACTTATTTCTAGACTTGTATCCTGACGATCCTTATTCAGCTGAGGGTTTAGGTTCTAACATGATTCCAGTTCATACGTTTGCTAAATTGAAATTCAGCGGTAAGCAACTATACCTGACTTCATTTGATTTGGAAAAATTGAATAAACTTTTTGAAAGTAATCTGATCCGATTGAGACATGAAAATGTGGACGGAACGATCCTAATTACAGCTCAGCCTAAGGAAATTCAGAAATTTATCGACAAATATTCTGATGATGAATCGGTGTTTGAGGATACGGAGACTTACAAGAAAGCCAGCTAATCAGTATTTATGATCAAGCTTATCAACTCAAAATGGTTTCAGCATCCGGTTTTTTGGATGCTTTCCATTTATGCGATCGGAAATTATTTTTCGATATCGAGTGTTTTCAAGTTTATTGATGTTTTTTATGCATTGCTTTTTCATGTTCCTCTATTCTTTCTAGTTTATTTCAATTTAAGAGTACTGATTCCTAGGTTTCTCGACCAAGGAAAATACCTGCTTTACTTTTTGAGCATTCCGTTGCTTTTATTGGCGACGCATATAATTCATGAACTCACGTTTGAGGTAATGTTTCCGCTATTGGATTCTGAGTTCTATATGGTTTCCTTCACAGAGTGGCAGGTTTTAGTGAGTATTTTCTTGATTTATCTGATCTTGACTACGCTTATAAAATTGTCAAAATCCTGGTACACACTTCAGCAGGTAGAGAAAGAGAAATTATCCTTGGAACTCAATTCGCTTAAAACTCAGATCAATCCTCACTTTCTATTCAATAGCCTGAACAGCATTTATTCACAGGCTTTGGCCAAAAGTGATCAGACTTCGGAAACAGTTTTGGAGCTTTCCAATTTGCTTCGGTACATGTTATATGAGGTAGAAGAGGAAAAAGTGCCTTTGATGAAAGAGGTAGAAATGCTGGAAAATTACATCGAGTTGCAAAAGCTTAGATTGGAGGAGGCCTCCAAAGTCGGGTTTACTTTGGAAGGTGAATTAGAAGGGGTAATGATTGCACCGCTGTTGTTATTTCCCTTGGTAGAAAATGCCTTTAAACATGGAATGAAAGATGATTCTGAACAGGAATTTATTGACATCAAACTAAAAGTGTATACAGCGATCTCTTTTTCAATCAAGAATAAATTGGGCCAGATCGATGACATGGAAAAAGGGAAATATGGAGGCATTGGTCTAGAAAACGTGAAAAGAAGACTGGAACTTATTTATCCTAATTCTTATGAATTAGTGATTCTAAAAACTGAAACAGAATTTCAAGTTAACTTGACGCTGTTATGATCAGATGCGCAATCATAGATGACGAGCCACTTAGCCGGGATGTTTTGAGACAATTTATCTCTGATCATCCAGATCTATTTCTCGCTGGAGAGTATAAAGATGCATTGGAGTCAATTAATGGTTTAGAAACCAATCCGGTTGACTTACTGCTGTTGGATATCAATCTGCCAAAGCTTTCTGGTATAAATTTTTATAAAGCCCTAGCTAATAAACCTCTGGTGATTTTCACTACGGCTTACCCAGAATTTGCCTTGGATGGATTCGAGCTCAATGCAGTAGATTACCTGATGAAGCCAATTCCTTTTGACCGCTTTTTGCAAGCCATCCAGAAAGTAAAAGAGCGACTGAAAACTCAGCAGGATTCACCTGACTTTATTATGCTTAAAGTGGATAAGAAGTTATATCGAACAGCTTTTGAGGATATTTTATTTTTCGAGGCTTTTGGAGATTATGCCAAAGTGTATTTGGAAAGTCAGGTGTTGATCATTACTTCGACTATGAAAAAAATGGAGGCAGAATTACCAAAGGAGCTTTTCGTAAGAACTCACAAGTCCTTTATTATTAATACTTCCAAAGTGGAATTTATCGAAGGGAATCAGATCAAAATCGGAGGTAAAATGATACCTATTGGTATGCGGTACCGTGAGAATCTATTGAAGCAAATGAATTGAGGAATGTAGAATTACCAGTTATGCTGCTTCTCCAGAAGCAGCATTTAAAAATATTAAGAGATGTTGATTTTAGTCGGTTTAATCATATTTGGATTGGGTGTTTATTTATACCGTAAGGTTATTCTTCCTGATAAAGTAGGCTTTCACAAATTCAATTACGAATACAAATTCAAGAGAAATATTATTATCTACTGTTTATTGACATTAGGTGGCATTACGGTAGTGAGAGAATTGATCATTTGGATTTGGTTTTAGGTTTCTTTAGTTCTGCTTCTGGAGAAGCAGAACAACTGTGAGAACAATCCGAATGAATTATCACTGTCAAAACTGGAGGCATTTAGTGGTGACCTGACCATACAAGATGTGAATGGTCAAACCTTTAGAAGGTTTAAGTTTGAAGATGGAGAGTCAAATGAATACGTGCGGGATATAGAAGTATCCCCAAACGCGTATATGCCAGTTTGCTTTACAGAAACCACTTATCACTATCGCGATTGGTACTCATGCACAACGGCAGGATGTACTTTTATGGAAACTGAATATCTTGGATCCACAACTACGACGGAGTGTTTTTCAAGTGGCGGTGGGGGAACAGGAGGTGGAGGAGGCACCTCAACAAATAGTGTAGAAAATGCTACCGTTTATACAGATGGTAGTCAAGATGCTATAGTATACGTTGTTTGCCCTTCTTCATTCCAGTTCAAAAATGTAGGTAATGGACTTGCTACGGAAGTTACAGGAATCAATCAAAATTTTGGAGTTTTCACTACTTCTCCTTGGGGAATAAGAACTGCCTCATCTTTTATTGGATCTCTTTGTATTACCACTTCTGGCTCAACAAATCAAAGCATTATGCGAAATGAAATTTCTAGTGCTATGTACTTAGCGGATTATGAAATCATACAAAATATGCTTGCTGGGGCAACTTATTCAACTCAATCGGTATCACAGGAATTTAAATTACTATTTCGCCAATATCTTCTAGCATCACCTTATGTTACGACTGCTTCCATATCAAGCTATTGCCTTGGGAATAATATCCCATCAAATAAAGTCATGTATGCGCCTTCTTTAGCTTTTTGTAATTAATTCTAAAAATGTTCCTTAAATTCCTTTTAACTGTTTTCATACATATGCAAAGCGAAACGCCGTCCTTTAGGCAGCTTGAATCTCCATCTTTAGTGGTTTTGCCCGACAATACAATGTTTGGAATAGAGAATAGGTTGATTTATAAATCTGATCATATAACCATTGGAAACCTTTCTGCTTTAGGTTTATCTCCAAATAGTTTACATATGCAAAATACAGACATGACTAAAGGTTATTATTATTTCCCCGAAGATTTTTCTTCGGAGGATTTACAAGGGCTTTCTTTAATGAATAGACAAAGCCCAATAATACCTTTAAGTATAGATGATGTTATACAGATATTTGATCAATTTCCCAGTTTGAAAATCCTTCATTTGGATGGCTTTGAGATCAACCAGCGGATATTGGATGTGTTGATCTCAAAGAATATGATGATGCTTGCCTTGATTAGGGTAGATGGGATTAACTTGGAATCAATAGTTTGCAGTGAAATCGATACGATAATTATAGAAGAGAAGACGCTTGAAGCAAATAAGAACCTTGAGATAGAAAGCTGTCGAGAAATTATCAGGGATTAGTCGCTTTGATCCTGTATTTCGGTTTTTTTCGAATAGCAGTATTTTGTAAAGATAGGTGAGTTGTCCTTTCAGCCGATCTACCTAATTTAGCATTCTAAAATGACCCGAATGCAATTGATCGAAGTCACCACGCCAGCCCATCAAAAAGAGTTTATTGAGATGGCTGTCAGGCTATATAAAAATGAAAAGAATTGGATCCGGCCTCTTGACGCAGATATCGAGGGGCTTTTTCATAAAGAAACCAATAAGCTTTTTCGGAATGGAGCAAAGTCCAAGCGCTGGCTTTTGCAAAATAACAAACAAGAAACCATCGGACGTGTAGCAGCTTTCATCAATCCAAAGATGAAGGAAAAACAACCCACTGGAGGTTTAGGTTTTTTCGAATGTATAAATGATCAGGAAGCGGCGTTTTTACTTTTTGATACGGCAAAAGCCTGGCTCGAAAGCGAAGGAATGGAAGCCATGGATGGTCCAATTAACTTCGGTGAGCGCGACAAATGGTGGGGATTGCTTGTGGATGGATTCACTGAACCGAACTATAATATGCCTTGGAACTTTGGCTATTATCAGAAATTTTTCGAGGATTACGGGTTTCAGATTTACTTTAAGCAATTCACCTACGCCAGGCCTGTACAGAACTTGGGCTTTGATGATAAAATGAAAGCCCGAGCAAAAGTAGTCATGGATAATTCTGATTATGAATTTCATTACCTGAAGGGAAAGGAGCTAAAGGAAAAGGCGCCGGAATACTTTATGACTGTCTATAATAAAGCTTGGGCTAGGCACATGGGCAAATCACTTGCGCTGAAAGAAGCGCAGATGATGTTTGCCAAGATGAAACCGATTATTGACGAAAAGCTGATTTACTTCGGGTTTTATAAAGGCGAGCCCGTTTCCTTCTTTATTCAGATTCCGGAAATCAACCAGATCTTCAAGCATGTGAATGGCAAAATGGACTTGATCGGTAAACTCAAATTTCTTTGGTACAAAACTTTCTCACCTCCCAACAAAATGCTTGGTCTGGTGTTTGGAGTAGTGCCGGAGCATCAGGGAAAAGGGGTAGAGAGTGCGATGATCATCACCTACGACAAGATGAGCGGCAAGCCTGATTTTCAATACAAAACCATCGAGATGAACTGGATTGGCGATTTCAATCCAAAGATGATGCGTGTTTGTGAACAGCTTTTGGCAGATATTTACAAGACTCATCATACCTACCGTTATTTGTTTGATCGAGAAAAGCCATTTGAAAGACACCGGATTTTCGATTGACCTTCGCCATTTACGATTTGAGATTTATGATTTACGAGGTCTTTTTATGCTATTGAGATATTCTCCCAATTAGCCTTTAAAGTGTCTTTAAGCCAAATCTTTCAAAAGTAATATCGAATGAAGAATGCTGAATGCTGAATATCGAAGTTTCGACAACCACTGAAATCAATTTTCCAATCTTCCAATTTTAAAATATTTCAATTTTCCAATACAGAATAAATAATGAAAAAATACGATGTAACCGGCATAGGGAATGCCTTAGTAGATATAGAATTCAAAGTAAAAGACCAGTTTTTTGCTGACAATGGCGTGGAGAAGGGATTGATGACTTTGGTAGATGAGGAGCGTCAGAATGCCTTGATGTCAGTGATCGATACCGAGCAAGCCAAGAAACAATGTGGTGGGTCTGCTGGAAATACGGTGATTGCGATTTCTCAGTTTGGCGGTAAATCCTACTATTCATGCCGTGTTGCAAATGATGAACTTGGCCACTTCTATTTGAATGACATGAAGGATGCGGGTGTCTCTCACAACTTGAATGAAAGCAGTTTGGCGGAAGGTATCACAGGTAAATGCCTAGTAATGGTAACTGAAGACGCTGAACGTACGATGAATACATTTTTGGGAATCACACAAACCTATTCCACAGGAGATGTAGATGAGTCCGCGATCAAAGATTCTCAATATTTATATATCGAGGGCTACCTGATCACTTCTGAGAATGGTAAGCAAGCGATGAAGCATGCAAAGAAAATCGCTGAAGAAAACGGTGTGAAAGTAGCCTTGACTTTTTCCGATCCGGCTATGGTGAAGTACTTCAGAGACCCCATGACTGAGGTGATCGGTGCAAGTGTGGATTTACTCTTTGCTAATGAGGAAGAAGCGATGATTTTCACAGGAAAGGATAATTTGCTTGAAGCCCGTGAGGAATTGAAGAAAGTAGCTAAGCACTTTGTAATCACGCAGGGGAAAAACGGTGCCATGATCTTCGATGGAGATACTTTTATTGATATCGAACCTTATGCAACCACTGCAATAGATTCCAACGGAGCAGGAGATATGTTTGCAGGAGCCTTTATGTATGGCATTACAAACGGTCACAGTTATGCCTCAAGCGGGAAGCTAGCATCCATGGCGAGTTCGAAAATTGTAAGTCAATTTGGCCCGAGGCTTCAATGGCATGAAGCGAAAGATATTTTAGCCAGGCTAAATCCATAAACTAAGACCCTGAGAATGCATTTTTCAGGGTCTTATTTTTTATTAAAATCTTGCCCTAAATTTTTAGATTAAGATTATTTAGTATTTTTTAGGGTAAAATTATGACGAATGGTTTAATTAGTAAACAATTGGGTTTTTGAAAGACTTCACTGATTAATCTTGTTTTTACTTTTATCTATTGAGAATATAATCCAACATACTATGATGAGAAAACTTACTGCTTTGGGGTTAGTGGCAGGAATGCTGAGTGTTCCTGCTCTTGCTCAGACCAAAATTGAGTTCAAGGAATTTGACTTGGACAACGGACTGCATGTGATCATGCACCAGGACAATACTACACCAATCGTGGTGACGTCGGTTCTTTACCATGTAGGTTCTAAGAATGAGCAGCCAGACAGAACTGGTTTTGCGCACTTTTTCGAGCACCTGATGTTTGAGGGTTCGGAGAACATCGAGCGTGGAGAATATATGAATATCATCCAATCGCATGGAGGCACCTTAAATGCCTATACTTCAAATGACATTACTTACTACTACGAATCCTTACCTTCCAACGAACTGGAGCTGGCGCTTTATATGGAAAGTGAGCGAATGCTGCATTCCAAAGTGGATCAGACAGGAGTTGAAACTCAACGGGAAGTAGTAAAGGAAGAGAAGCGTCAGAGTTATGATAATAGACCTTATGGTAGCATCTTAATCGAAACACTTAAAAGATCTTATTCAGAACATCCTTATCAATGGGCGCCAATTGGTTCTCTTGATGATTTGAATGCAGCTTCTATCGAGGAGTTTCAGCAGTTTTACAAAGACTTCTATGTGCCAAATAATGCGACGTTGACCATCGCTGGTGATATTGACTATGCTAAGACTGAAGAATGGGTGAAGAAATATTTCTCCGAAATTCCAAAAGGGACAAAAGCTATTTATAGACCAAATGTAAAAGAGCCTAAAAAGACAGAGGAAATCAGAGATATAATCTATGATAATATTCAGATTCCAGCTGTTATTCAGGCTTATAATCTTCCTCCGAAAACGGATAAAGATTCATATGCTATGTCTATGCTATCTACTTATTTGACTGGAGGAAACTCTTCCTTGATGACAAAGGAGCTAGTCGATAAGCAGCAAAAGGCTTTGGCAGTTGCTGCAATTCCGCTGGATTTGGAAGATGGAGGTATTTTCATCATGTATGGCATCACGAATATGGGAGTGGAGCCAAAGGATCTAGAGACAGAAATTGACAAGCTTATAGTGCAAGTTCAAGAAGAAGGGATTTCAGACAGGGATTTCGAGAAGCTTCAGAACATAATGGAGAATAATATTGTGAGTGGAAATTCCTCCATGGCAGGTGTAGCAGAGAATCTTGCTGAAGCTCATGTGATCTATGGCAATACGAATTATGTCAATAAGGTAATGGACGCCTATGGTCAAGTGACCAAGGCAGATCTTCAGAGAGTAGCCAAAGAGTATTTGACACTGGATGGCCGTGTGGTTTTGTATTATTTACCAAAACCAGCTGAGGAAACAGCTCAGTAATTGATTCACCTTAAAAATCGAAATGACATGTTAAAAATAACAATATCCTTTGTATTGAGCCTTTTGGTGTCTGTCGGGAGCTTTGCTCAGGTGGACAGAAGTCAGTTTCCAAAAGCTGGGCCAGCGCCTGTAATTAAAATTGGCGAGGCAGAGACATTCACTTTGGACAATGGTCTTAAAGTTTTTGTAGTAGAGAATGATAAACTTCCCCGTGTTTCTTTCACGTTGGTGTTGGAAAGGGATCCTTTGTTTGAAGGAGATAAAGCAGGTTTGACTGGGTTTGTGGGGCAAATGATAACTGCAGGTACAACGAGCAGAACCAAAGATCAACTGGATGAGGAAATCGATTTTATAGGAGCATCTCTTGGAGCTTCTTCTACCTCTCTTTCTGCTTCATCGCTGAAAAAACATCAAGAAAAGGTTCTTGACTTGATGTCTGATGTGCTATTTAACCCTGTTTTTCCAGAGGAAGAATTGGAGAAATTGAAGAAACAATCATTGACTGCTTTGGCCACTAGTAAAGATGAGCCGGGCTCAATTTCCAGTAGATTATCCAGTGCACTTGTCTATGGCAAAGATCATCCGTATGGCGAAGTAGAGACAGAAGAAACATTGAAAAACGTGACAGTAGAAGATGTCAAGTCATACTACGAGACGTATTTCAAGCCAAATATTGCCTATTTGGCGATTGTCGGCGATATGAGTAAAGCGGAAGCGGAGAAAGTTGTCAAAGCTCATTTCGGATCTTGGGAGAAGGGCGATGTGCCAACATTCACTTACTCCGAACCAACACCAGCTGCCAGGAATATGGTAGGTTTAGTAGATCGTAGTTCATCGGTGCAGACTGTAATTGATATTGCTCAGCCGATAGAATTGAAAGTTGGTGATGAAGATTACATCTCAAGTAGAGTTTTGAACCAAATCTTTGGTGGAGGATCTTCTTCTCGTTTGTTTATGAATCTTCGTGAAGACAAAGGCTACACGTACGGTGCTTATTCTTCATTTGCTTCAGATAAGTTAGTTGGACAATTCTCTGCCAACGCGTCGGTACGTACAGAAGTGACAGATTCTGCAGTGTATGAATTCATCTATGAAATCAATAGACTGGTAGAAGATGGAGTGACACAGGAAGAATTGGAAAAAGCGAAAGCCAACTTGGCAGGTTCATTTGGAAGATCGCTTGAGAGTCCTTCTACCATCGCAAGTTTTGCTTTAAACATTGAGCGTTATGGTCTTCCTAAAGATTACTATGAAACTTACTTGCAGAAAATGAATGCCCTGACTGTAGCTGATATTAACAAAACAGCTGATGACCTAATTGATCCTTCAAAACTTTACATCACAGCAGTAGGTAATGCCACAGAGATCAAAGACAAACTGGCGCAGTTTGGAGAGGTCATGATGTTTGACAACATGGGCTTCCCGGCCAAAGAAATGGCAGCTGTAGATGCAGATATGACTTCTGAGAAAGTGATTGAAAACTACATCGCTGCAATTGGCGGAAAAGCTAAAGCAAGTGCTATCAAAGCGGCAAAATTAGAAATGGTGGCCGAAGTGATGGGTACTCAATTGACCATTGAGTTGATTCATGATGATGCCAATATGAGATTTGCCCAAAAGACCCTAGTAGGAGGGAATGTAATGCAGACTTCAGTCGTGAAGGATGGTAAAGGTACAGCAAGTGTTCAAGGTCAATCCATGGCTATGACCGATGAGCAAGTTGATGCTGCTAAACTTGGAACCTACTTTATACCAGAATTATATTTTGGAACAATGGGGTATACATTGACGCTAGATGGCATTAAGGATGTAGAAGGAACTCCAGCATATAAGGTAATCGTGGCAACTCCATTAGGGTCTACGGTGACCAATTACTACTCAGTAGAATCTGGATTGAAAATCAAAAATGAAAACCCAGTTTCAGGAGATACATTTTACAGTGATTATCAAGAGAAAAATGGCGTCTTGATTCCAATGACCCAAACGATTAAATCAGCAATGATTCCAGTGCCTTTAGAGGCAAAAATCACTAATCTTGAAATTAATCCAGAATTGACTGAAGCAGATTTTAACTAAATAAATCAAATGAAAAAGACGATAATAATACTGGCATTCAGCCTATGGGTAGCTCCAATGGCGTCAGAAGCTCATGTGGTAGCCGAAGAAGGTTCAATCAAAGTCAAAGATGAGAATTCGGTCAAAGAAGTGATCGATAACTACATCAAAGCCACAGGTGGAGAATCCAAGATGAAGGCGATTTATAACGTGGAAATGAACATGGAAGCCGAAATTCAAGGAATGAAATTGCTCATTCAGGGAATAACTGATCAGAAAAATGAGCGCATGCTAAACGTCACGGAGGTGAATGGTAATGTAATGTCAAAGACTGTCGTCAAAGACGGAGCTGGTACTGTTTCTGCAATGGGGCAGGAGCAAACGTTGACTGATGAGCAAGTTGCAGCAGTATTGAAAAACCAGATTTATGCTTTCCGTGAGTTGTATCTAGATGATTTGGGAATCGCTGTTACATTTGAAGGAACGGCTGAAGTGGAAGGTGAGCAAGCCTATAAGCTCGCGTTTGATGCTGGTGGAGATGGAAACACTACGGAATATTATAGTGTTGCTTCTGGTTTAAAGCTTCAGACTGAATCTCCCGCTGCTGGGAAAATTGTTTACAAAGATTACAAAGAAGTAGATGGTTTGATGATGCCGATGACTATGGTCATCACCAACAGCATGTTGCCTATGCCTCTTAAAGCTAATATCACATCTATAGAGTTCAACCAAGAATTGGATGACTCGGTGTTCAATTAAGATTTGAAATAGTTAGTGAAGAAAGGGCTGTCATTGCTGACAGCCCTTTTGCTTTATCTACCAATCCAAACAACTCTTTTAGGGTTGTTTTTTTTGTCTAAAATCTGATAGTCTTTAAACAGAAATTCGCTGGATTTAGTTAGGACCACTTCTATTTTTCTCCCGAATCTATCGAGGGATAACTTAATAGTTGATTCAGATATTTCTTGCTTCTTGATGATATCTCCAATTTGGAGTTTTGAATACGCTTCGCTTTTTGGATGAACCTTCGCAACCTTACCATTCTCTGATTTGATGATTCCAAAATCTGAGGCTAAGCTATCTTCTTTACATTTTTTCGTGAGATCAAAACCAAGCGATGATAAGTGTTTCTCCACCAATGGGAAAATATCTTCTTTTCCTGCGATAAAGTCGTCGTAGAACTGATTGAAATAGATAGGATGGCTAGTCTGTGAAAGCACCACTTCCCATACTTCTTCCAGCGTATAGCCAATTTTCGTTTTGCCAAATTTCTTCCAAAGCATCTTCAGCACCTGATGAAGAGATGAATTCTCATCCAAAAGCATTGCATCTAGACAAAACGCTATCAAAGCACCATGGGTGTAGATACTCACTTTTTTATCAGGTATCCCGGCCACATAGCCATCTATCCAGAGATCAAAGCTGGACTCTAAGATGGATTGATTTTGCCAGCCGAAATTCACTGCTTCACGGTTCAGTACTTTTTCAAATGTATGGAAATATTCCTCAAGGGAGAAGTATCCTGATCTCAACAAGAAAATATCTCCCATGTAAGTTGTGACACCTTCTACCATCCATCCGGCTTCATGATAGGCTTCTTTGGAGAAATTGTAAGGCATAATTTCGATAGGCCTGATCTGGCACACATTCCAGGCGTGATACAATTCATGACAACTTACACCCATGAGTTCATTCCTATGCTTTCTTTCTGCCAAACTCTCAGCAGGGCCAAATGTAATCACCGTTCCGCGCTGATGCTCGACACCATGATAATGTGAATAGGGCAGAAGTTGATAGATGAAGTGGTATTCCTCTACTGGAAACTCCCCGAAAGCCTCGATAAGCTTTTCTGCGAATTCCCTCACATCGGTTTTGAATTTTGAAAGGTCAAAGTGAATTTCTCCATTAAACCATAAATGGAATTTGACTTCATCGATTTCAAATGACTGGTGAGTTAAGCTTTGGGAAGCTAGAAAGGAGCTATCCGCTAAATGCTGAAAATTGGAGGCAAAATATTCATTGTTTTCGCTGAGTAGGGTAGTACAAGACTGGAAGTGCTGGGGGTGATTTATTTCTACTGTAATCCTTTCTTCGGAACGACCTTCCACCTCAAAACAGCAATTAACAAAGTTCAGGTAAAGTTGCTCGTCATCGACCCAGCAAGAGCCCGCATCCAATTTAGCGCAGTAATATTCATAACGAATCTGGTACTCTCCCACATGGTCGGGACTGAATTCCCATAGATCTTTAGTCAATTTGGAATGAGAAATTGTGTCTCCATTTGGTGAGATAACTTGGAGACCTCGAATATTTTGAACGTAATTTGAAAGCTGATAACGTCCTGCTCTCCAAGCGGGAAGCTGTAGTCGCACCTGTGAAAGATGCCTTATAGGAATGTATAGCGTGATTTGTATGAATTGAGATACTGGATTTTGGGATTCTATTAGGAATTTCATTGTGGTTAAGTTGAATGAATTCAAACAAATGTTATTTGGCTTGTTTGCATTTAAGGAAATGGTACTTATCTTTGCATTCCTTTTAGGGAGGCAAACCAAGGAGACTTAATCAAGCAAGCAATTAGATAAAGATATTCGATCATGAAAAGAACATTTCAACCTTCTCGTAGAAAAAGAAAAAATAAGCACGGCTTTAAAGAAAGAATGTCTTCTGCTAACGGTAGAAGAGTACTGAAAGCTAGAAGAGCAAAAGGAAGACACAAGTTGACTGTTTCTTCTGAAAAGACATTGAAGAAGTAATTCTTAGCACTGATTTTCGTATGTTCACGTACGATTATAGTCCTTGTGATGAATTACAGACTCCCAAAAAGTGAGCGGCTTCATGCCGACAAACTTATCAAGGAACTTTTTAACGAAGGTTCCTCTTTTTTTTTGTACCCCTTTAAAGTCCAATTTTTTGTTAAAAAGGACCTGGGTAGTGGAACCTCTCAGGTGCTTTTCTCCGTTTCGAAGAAGAAGATTAAAAAGGCTGTCGGGCGAAACTTCGTAAAACGGAGGATGCGCGAGGCCTATAGGCTTAACAAAGCGTTGATTCCTCCCACAGCCCCAGCTATGTCGATTGGCTTAATTTATGTAAGTTCCGATCTGATGGAATTTTCAGAAATTCAGACTAAAATTATCCTGGCTTTAAAGAAACTTGCCACTATTGTAAGCGAAAACCAAAAACAGCATGCATAAATCATTGAAAAAATCCCTGCTGATCTTCCTACTGGGAGCAATTGCACTTACCGGATTTTTTGCATTCAATCCTAAGAACGACAAGCTATTTGCGATAGCTAAGAACATTGACATTTTCGCTACACTCATACGTGAACTAGACTCCTACTATGTGGATGATATTGATCCAGATGAATTAGTGACCATCGGTATCAATGCGATGTTGGAGGAATTGGATCCTTATACGACTTATGTTCCTGAGGAGGATTCGGATGATTATCGAATGATGACGACTGGGGAATATGCTGGGATTGGAGCTTTGATAGGAAATCGGGGAGAAGGAAGCATGGTAATCATGCCTTATACGGGGTTTCCTGCGCAGACGGTCGGCCTGAAGATAGCTGATTATATATTGAAAATAGACTCTACTGACGTGACGACCTTGGGAACGTCAGATGTTTCTACACTTCTTAAAGGCCCTGCTAATACGCCTGTGCATCTTCAAATTAAAAGAGATCAGGATACGCTTGAGTTTGATGTGATTCGTAAGAAAATAGCGATCAAGAATGTTCCTTATTACGGAAAATTGAACGACAATACAGGTTACATTAAGTTGGCCGAGTTCACTACCAATGCTTCTACGGAAGTAAGAAATGCGCTTGTTGATTTGAAAAGCCAGGGAATAGATAGGCTGGTGCTGGATGTAAGAGATAATCCAGGTGGCTTGGTTAATGAAGCCGTTGAGATTATTAACCTATTTATTCCAAAAGGAAAAGAAGTGGTGAAGACTATAGGTAAGCTTGAAAATGTGAATTACACCTATAAGACTACCAAAACCCCTGTGGATAAGGATATTCCGATGGTTGTTTTGCTTAATGAGCATAGTGCTTCTGCATCAGAGATTGTGGCTGGTACGCTACAGGATTACGATCGGGCTGTTTTATTAGGAAGAAAATCATTTGGTAAAGGGTTGGTGCAAACTACAGTTCCATTGACCTACAATGCCCAGATGAAAGTGACTACCGCCAAATACTACATTCCAAGTGGTCGCTGTATTCAAGCCATTGACTATTTGCAAAGCAGAGAAAATGATGAGTTGGTGACTGTACCTGATTCTTTGAGAAAAGTTTTCCATACCAAAAATGGAAGAGAAGTATTAGACGGCGCCGGTATCGAGCCGGACGAAGAGGTAGAGCAAAAAAGCTATGCGCCGATTTCATATAGCTTGGTAGCGAGAAATCATGTGTTTGATTACGGTACCAAATATTTCTATGAGCACGAAGAGATTGCTGATCCATCCACCTTTACTATTTCGGATGCAGATTACGAGGCATTTGTAAAATGGTTGGAAGGAAAAGAATATGATTATACGACTTACTTGGAAAAGTCGGTGGAGGATATGCGTAAGAACGCTGAAAAAGTGGATTATTACGATGAGATCAAAGCTCAGATAGATTCACTTGAAAAGCGTGTGAACCATAGCAAGGAGCAGGATTTGGTCACTAACAAGGAAGAGATCAAGAAAATCCTTTCTCAGGAAATAGTGTCGAGGTATTATTTCCAAGAAGGTATGATCGAATCTGGGCTGCGAGATGACGAAGACGTTGAGCTTGCAATAAAGTATTTGCAGCAGCCTGATAAAATCAAAACCACCCTGACAGCCTCGTCAAAATAATAATTATGGCACTTATTCTCTCCTTGGAGACTTCTACGCCTATTTGCTCCATCGCCCTACATCGAGGTGGGGTATTGCTGCAGGAAAAATCACTTGATGTTCCAGGGGCACATTCTGAAAAACTGATGGGAATGTTTGATTCTCTTCTCAAAGATTGTCAGATTTCTGTGAAGGAGATCGAGGCGATCGCTGTGTCAGAGGGACCTGGCTCTTATACTGGTTTGAGGATTGGAGTTTCAGTGGCCAAAGGTCTGGCTTTTGCCGGGGAATTGCCGTTGATTTCTGTCAGCACGCTGAAATCCCTCGCTTATGGAGCGAAGCAGCAAATAGAAAGCCCTGGGCTTATCGTAGCAATGCTAGATGCGCGAAGGATGGAAGTTTATCGAGAGGTCTTTGATCAAGAATTAAATTCAATTACAAATCTTGATTCTGAGGTTATCGATGAGGGATCTTTTGCAGAATTACTTGACATGGGCAAGGTGTATTTTGTGGGGGATGCTGTCAAAAAGGTCTCAGAAGTAATCAATCATCCCAATGCTGTGTTTATGGATGTGAAAATTTCCGCTGATTATGTGGGCGTCTTAGCATTTGAAAAGTTTAAAAAGGAAGATTTTGCTGACTTGGCTTATTTCGTTCCTAATTATCTGAAGGAGTTTAAAGCTCTTCAGTCCAAAAAGAATCCATTGCTTATATGAGTGATATAATTAATAGAGTTGCGAGTAGTCCCATCATCACCCTTAATCTGGAAGATATTTATCCTCGGGAAGAGCGAGTGGTTTTTGACCTGAAGCCATTTCTATTTCAGGAATTGATCTTAAGAGAAAAAGACTTTCGTGCTGCTCTGAAACAAATTGATTGGACTCAGTATGAAAATAAATGGGTCGCGATTACCTGTACAGTTGATGCTATTGTTCCCAACTGGGCATTTATGTTAGTTGCCACTTACCTGAATTCTATTGCCAGAGGTTATGCGATTGGAGATTTAAAGGAGCTGGAAGTGATGATTTCCGAAGATTGTCTAAGAAAATTAGAGCTAGAATCTTTCGTAGATAGGCCAGTTGTGGTCAAAGGGTGCAGTGATTTCCCTATTCCTTTATTCGCCTACGGCAAAATAATTTCTCTCATACAGAGCCGTGCAAAATCCATAATGTATGGAGAGCCCTGTAGTACTGTGCCACTCTACAAAAAACAAAAGTCCTGATAATTAAAGCACTGCGTAATTCCATCTAATTTTTTGCAATTTTCTTTGTTCTGGTTCTTGCCGATAAATAAAAAAGGTAGATATTTGCACTCCCAAACGACGCAGACGGTG
>NZ_CAXBBX010000005.1:0-314332 GCF_963974365.1 uncultured Algoriphagus sp.
TCGCCGCCTCATTTATTCAAAGCCTTTCGTGAAAACGGAAGGCTTTTTTGCGTTTGGACCAATCCTGTTTACGCGAATAACCTCCCTTAATCCTAAACAAAACGTATCTAGAGGGGCTTTAATTTTGTAAAGAACATAGTCGCGTTCGTAAATGTTTGACCATTTGCTCCTCTTTGTATTGGCAATTATTATTTTTATTTGTTTTTTTTCATAACTTATACTAAGTCAACAATAGTTTAGAAGGTGACTTATGTCATATTTTTACTTGTTTTTCCTCAGAAATAGTGCTTTTTCAATACCATACTTTCGTGACCTATTAGATTTTAGAGCCATTCAATTAGCTATAGTATTTTACTGCTTAGCAAGGATATATGAATTGAGTTGTTTGTTTGAATAACTTTTAGATTGATTGTAATGACTGAGGATAAATTTCCAACAAGCACAATGACATGCTTTCACTGCGGTGAAGATTGTAATGACATGGTAATTGTTTCGCAGGAAAGAAACTTTTGTTGCCAGGGATGTAAGTTGGTTTATGAAGTTCTGTCTGAGAATGATCTTTGTTCTTATTATGATATTGAAAGTCATCCTGGAGAAAGCCAGAAGAGCAAGAAATTTCAATCTAATCGGTTTGATTACCTAGATGATCAAGATACTGCGAATCGTCTCCTTGACTTCAGTAATCAAACTGAAAGTCATATCACTTTTAACATCCCAGCTATCCATTGCTCATCATGCATTTGGCTACTGGAAAATCTAAGTCAAATTAATTCAGGTGTTTTTTATAGTCGAGTTGATTTTATTAAAAAGAAGGTTCAGATTAAAATTCTTCATAATAAGATTTCTATCAAAGAGCTAGTAAATCTACTCTCTACCATAGGCTATGAACCTAGAATTAACCTTTCTAATCTTGATGAAAAACCTGGATCAGGAATCGATAAGCGTCTAATTCAACGTCTTGCTGTTGCCGGATTTTGCTTTGGAAACATGATGCTTTTTAGCATACCTGAATATTTTTCTGAAGCCGAATTGATCGATTCTTCATTTCGAGGGCTCTTTAGCTATCTAAATGTAATTCTTGCCATTCCAGTCGTCATTTACTCAGCAAGTGACTACTACCTCTCTGCATGGAATTCGATTAAGCAGAAGCGAATAAATATGGATGTTCCTATAGTATTGGGGTTAGTAGCATTGTTTGTTTATTCGCTATGGGAAATTTTTGCTTTTCAAAGGTCTGGATATATGGACAGCCTTGGTGGGTTGTTATTTTTCTTACTACTAGGGAAAATCTATCAACAGAAAACTTTTTCAACCCTAGAGTTTGATAGGGACTATAAGGCCTATTTCCCAATTGCTGTTACCCGAATATCAAAAGATCAAGAATTCGTAATCCCATTATCCAATCTCTTGGTCGGTGATATGATTATGGTGCGTGATGAGGAGTTGATCCCTGCCGATTCTGTTTTACTGAGTTCTAATGCTAGCATTGATTATAGCTTTGTGACTGGGGAGGAAGTTCCAGTTCCTAAGCAAAAGGGAGAATTAGTGTACGCTGGTGGTCGTCAGATGGGAGGTGCTATATTGCTGACAGTCCAAAAATCTCCATCTCAGGGATATCTCACTGATTTATGGAACAATGAATCTTTTGAAAAGGGAAAGGAAGGGTTACTCGAGCCGATATCAAATAGTATCAGTGCTGTGTTCACCTGGTCTGTTGTAGCGATTGCATTTGTTTCATTTGTCTATTGGTCTTTCACTGATTTATCTCTTGCAGTAAAAGTATTCGCTTCAGTGCTTATCGTAGCTTGCCCCTGTGCTTTGGCAATGTCAACGCCTTTTACTTTAGGTAATACGCTCAGGATTTTTGGGAAAAGTAGATTTTACTTAAAAAATGCGAATGTTGTCGAGCGATTAGCCTTAATTGATTCAGTAGTCTTCGATAAAACGGGTACTCTCACGGATCCTTCAAATGCCAAAATCATTTTTAAAGGGGAGTGCCTTTCTGAAGAATCAAGAAGTGTTTTGAAAGCTCTGGTCCAGCGCTCTACCCATCCACTCAGCAATCGTATTAATTATTGGCTTGAGGGTCAGAAAGCTGTTTCAATAGAGCACGTAACAGAAATTAAAGGAGCTGGGGTCCAAGCAACTTATATAAACCAACACTTCAAAATTGGTTCTGCTGAGTTCACAGAATATAAAAGTCAACCAAAAAGTCAAGTCGGAAATATTGTATGCTTCACTGTAGAAGGCCAGGAATTAGGTTATTTCCAATTTGAAACTGGTCTTCGCGAAAAGGCGCCAGAAGTAATTAGTGAGCTAAGCGCTAACTATAACCTGCATATGTTGTCGGGAGATTTTCCTTACGAACAAACTTATCTGGAAGAAAAGCTCGGTTATAAAATCACTTATAATTTTCAACAAAGTCCAGCTGATAAACTTTCCTATTTGAAGAACTTGAATAAAGTCAACCATACCTTAATGATAGGAGATGGCTTAAACGATGCGGGTGCTTTGCAAGAGAGTCAAGTGGGAATAGCAATTTCTGATCGAGTGAGTCATTTCTCTCCTGCAAGTGATGCAATCATGGATTCAGAAGTGTTTGGGATGATTCCAGATTTCCTAAGTTTTGCCAAATCAAGCAGACTTATTATCAAGGCAAGTTTTATGTTGAGTTTATTTTATAACTTAGTTGGACTTGGGTTGGCAGTACAGGGGCTTTTGAGTCCGGTAATCTGCGCTATTTTGATGCCCTTAAGTAGTATTTCGGTGGTTGTCTTTACTACGTTGACCACCAATTTTGTTGCCTGGAAGAGGGGATTGTTAACTTCAAAACTGTTTTAGAATGGAGGTTATTTTTCTATTAATCGCGATTAGTCTAATACTGGCGAGTACATTTCTCTACCTTTTTTTTAGAGCAATGAAAGACGGCCAATTTGATGATAATTATACTCCTTCAATAAGAATACTCTTCGATAACAAATCGAAAAAAACAAAGAAAGATCAACCATCAAAACCCGATTCCTATGAATGACACTATGCTGGAGAGGTTCCAATATGACAATAAAATTGTCAAATATTTTGGAGCTGCCACGATTATCTGGGGCGTAATAGGGATGCTAGTTGGCGTACTTGCGGCGACACAGCTATTCTTGCCTGAAGCTAATTTAGGCAATCCCTACACTACTTTTGGGCGAATTCGTCCGCTCCACACCAATGCGGTAATTTTTGCTTTTGTGGGAAATGCAATTTTTGCTGGGGTGTATTATTCCATGCCTAGGTTACTTAAAGCACCGATGTGGAAGAAATCACTGAGCTGGTTTCACTTCTATGGCTGGCAAATAATTATTCTTGCGGCAGTCCTTACTTTGCCTTTAGGACTAACTTCTTCAAAAGAATATGCAGAACTAGAATGGCCAATTGATATTGCCATTGCTGTGGTGTGGGTAGCTTTTGGGGTAAATATGATCGGTACCATTCTGACCCGCAGGGAGCGTCATATGTATGTCGCTATTTGGTTTTACTTAGCTTCATTTATCACAGTAGCTGTTCTTCATATTGTTAATTCATTAGCATTGCCAGTTTCTTTTTTGAAAAGCTACTCCGCTTATGCTGGTGTTCAGGACGCATTAGTGCAGTGGTGGTATGGTCACAATGCAGTGGCATTTTTCCTTACTACTCCTTTCCTTGGATTGATGTATTACTTCCTTCCAAAAGCTGCTAATAGACCCGTTTATTCTTATAAACTCTCTATCATACACTTTTGGTCCTTGATCTTCCTATACATGTGGGCAGGGCCTCACCACTTGCTTTACACATCACTTCCTGAGTGGGCCCAAGTACTGGGAACAGTGTTTTCTGTGATGCTTTTGGCTCCGTCGTGGGGTGGTATGGTAAATGGTCTGTTGACTCTACGTGGAGCTTGGGATAAAGTGACAAATGATCCAGTATTGAAATTCATGGTTGTGGCGATCACGGCTTATGGTATGGCAACCTTTGAGGGACCAATGCTTTCTTTTAAGAATGTCAGTGCAATAGCGCATTATACCGATTGGATAGTTGCTCACGTTCACATTGGCGGATTAGGTTGGAATGGGTTCTTGACCTTTGGTATGCTGTATTGGATGTGGCCTAGATTATTTAAGACAACCATCTATTCAACTAAGATGGCAAATACACACTTTTGGCTTGGAGTCTTGGGAATCATTTTCTATGCCTTGCCAATGTATGTGGCAGCATTGACACAATTCTTGATGTTGAGAGAATTTGATGAGATGGGTAAGCTGGCTTATGGTAACTTCCTTCAAACTGTAGTAGAGTTAGTGCCAATGTACATGCTTCGGGCATTTGGTGGTTTACTCTATGTGAGTGGTGCAATTTTGATGGGCTATAATATGTTCAAAACTGCTCAGCAAGGTACGTTTGTAGAAACAGAGGAAGACTCAGCACCTGCTTTGGCTAAAAACTATAATCCTAGAGGGGAATTCTGGCACCGAGCATGGGAGAGAAAACCAATTTTCTTTGCTGTTTTAGCTACAGTCGCAATACTTATTGGTGGAATCGTGGAGATCATTCCAACGATTTTGGTGAAATCAAATGTTCCGACTATCAGTTCGGTCAAGCCTTATACAGCTCTTGAGCTTGAAGGAAGAGATATTTATATTAAAAATGGTTGTGTAGGCTGTCACTCTCAGATGATCAGGCCATTTAGATTTGAGACGGAGCGCTATGGGGAATATTCCAAAGCTGGGGAATATGTATATGATCGACCTTTCCTGTGGGGATCCAAACGAACGGGGCCCGATCTACATCGCGTAGGTGGGAAATACCCAGATAGTTGGCACTATTTCCATATGGAAGACCCTCGAAGTATGTCTCCAGGCTCATTGATGCCACCGTATCCGTGGTTAGTCACTAATGAATTGGACTATTCAGATCTGCCTGCGAAAATAAGAACTATGCAAAAGCTAGGCGTGCCCTATCCAGAAGGATACGATGAACAAGCAGTAGCGGATCTACAAACTCAAGCTGCTGGAATCGCTACAGGCTTGAAAGATGCGGGAGTAGAAGTACTGCCAAATACTGAAATAGTAGCATTGATCGCCTATTTGCAGCGATTGGGTACAGATATTAAAGTGTCATCATCTAACTAACCAGAAATCATGTACAAAGAAGTATTAAGATCAATGGAAAATGTAGAGATATTCCCGATTATCTCTTTAGTGATATTCGTTCTATTTTTTATAGGCATGGCTATTTGGGCACTGAGAGTTCCAAAGGATTATATTGAACATATGAGTTCTCTCCCAATGGATGATGATAAAGAATTAACCGACAAACAGCCATGAAGAAATATTTAACTTTAATCGGTCAACTGCTTTCGAGCTCAGCATTTGCTCAGGAGGAGTCTGTGTCGGGAGCTATGCAAGCGATGGATTCAAATCAAGTAGCTATCTTTATTATCATCGGTGTCATATTGGGAGTGATTATTCTACTTCTTATTCTGATGCTTTATTTAATGTCTTTTATCTCTGCTGTTTTCCGCAAGGAAAATCCAGAATTAGCTGAGGAACCTAGCTGGTGGAAATCTTTCAAAGAGCGATTTGTCACTGGAGATATCGAAGAAGAGCTTTCTCAGGAGAAATTAATGACTGGACACTCTTACGATGGTATTCAAGAACTGGACAACTTTATGCCTCCATGGCTTCAATATGTCTTTACTGGTACGATCATCATCGCCTTTGTTTATTTTGGATATTATACGATTTTGGGCTATGGAAAGACAGGCATTGAAGAGTACGAAGAAGAAGTTCGTATCGCAGCTATAGAGGCAGAAGCTCGTGGAGCTAGTGCTCTGGCATCGATCGATGAGAACAATGTAGAAGTAGATGATTCAGCTGTGGGACTGAAAGCTGGTAAGACGATATTTGGAACTAATTGTGCTGCTTGCCATGCTGCAGATGGAGGAGGGGGAGTAGGTCCAAATCTAACAGATCAATATTGGTTGCATGGAGGTGGTATTAAGGATCTTTTCTCTGTGATAAAATATGGAGTCATAGAGAAGGGGATGGTTCCATGGGAAGATCAGTTGAGTCCTCAGGAAATACGAGAAGTCGCCAGTTATATTCTTACACTGCAAGGCATGAGTCCTGCGGTTGCGAAGGATCCGCAAGGAGAACTATATGAAGGAGGAGAAACAGCGCCTACTGAAGATTCGGGAGCTCCAGCGGATTCTTCTGCAATAGCTGAATAACTTAACTCTACCGAGAATTTTGGAATTCCCGGTGGAAAATAGCCTTCTACTATGGCAAAGAAAAACCCACATTTAAATCCTGCGACATTCAGAGATGCGCTAGCTACCGTCCAAGATGATGGAAATAGGAATTGGGTTTATCCCAAAAAAGTAAAAGGATATTTTTACAAGTACAGAACTTACTTTTCCTGGCTATTATTGACTATCTTATTTGCAGGGCCTTTCATCAAAGTCGATGGAAGGCCATGGTTGCTTTTTAATATTTTCGAGCGGAAATTCATCATTTTCGGAGCTGTATTCTGGCCACAAGATACCTACCTGCTCATTTTTCTTTTACTCATATTCTTTGTTTTTATCATTCTCTTTACCGTCGCTTTTGGCAGGGTATGGTGCGGATGGGCATGTCCGCAGACGCTGTTCATGGAAATGGTTTTTCGAAAAATAGAATACCTAATCGAAGGAGATGCTAATCAGCAAAGAGCTTTGAATGCTCAGCCATGGACCCCAGAGAAAATCACTAAGAAAACGATCAAGATTACCATTTTCTCACTCATTTCTTTAATGATAGGGCATTTGGTGATGGCCTATTTAATAGGTATTGATCAGGTGGTTGAGATCGTGTCTTCTCCACCTACTGCTCATATGCCGGGATTTATTGGGCTGATCGCCTTCTCTGGGATCTTCATGTTTGTCTTTACTTGGTTTCGTGAGCAGGCGTGTCTGGTCGTTTGTCCATACGGACGATTGCAAGGAGTGATGCTGGACAATAATTCCATCAATGTCATGTACGATTATATCCGTGGTGAACCGCGCGCTCCGATCCGTAAAATTGCTGAAGAAAACGCTGACAAAGGCGATTGTGTGGACTGTAGTCTTTGTGTACAAGTTTGCCCGACGGGGATAGATATCCGAAATGGTATTCAGATGGAATGTGTCAACTGTACAGCATGTATTGATGCCTGTGATGAGGTGATGCTGAAAGTTGATAGACCTGTAGGTTTGATCAGATATGCTTCCGAAAACAGTATTAAAGAAGGTTTTCAAAAGCTTTTCACCAGCAAAGTCAAGATTTATAGTGTGATCCTATCATTGTTGGTTGCTGCATTTGTGACTTTGTTGGCTACCAGAAATGATATTTCTGCGACTGTCACGCGTTTTCCAGGGATGACTTACCAGGAGCGTGAAGATGGGATGGTGACGAACTTGTATCAAATAACTTTGATCAATAAAACTTACGATCCGCAGGAAGTTTCACTAAAGTCTCTTGCCGAAGGTATGACTGTGGAAATCGTTGGAGAGCAGCTTTGGGTATTGGAACCGCAGTCTAAATTTGAAGGGCGGTTTTTTCTGGTAAGAAAGCAAGGAGAGGTCACCGTGAATCAGGAAAAAGTGGAGCTATCTCTCCTACATTTAGGTGAGGAAATAGATCATATCAAGACTAATTTCACAGCTCCAGTCAAGTAATTCTGGGAATTAACTAAAGAAATTATGAATTGGGGAACAGGAATAGTACTTACGATTATAGCCTTCGTGGTTCTGATCATGACGATGGTCGTGATTTCTGTCCGTATGGATGGAATTGAATTGGTGACAGAGAATTACTACGAAGAAGAGATAAAGTATCAGGATAGAATCGATGAATCGAATTCTGCTTTGGGATTGGATAGAGAAGTGATCTCCTATGATGCTCAATCCAAAGTATTAGCGCTAGACCTTCCTAATGGTACCACAGGTACTTTGCAGCTATTTCGTCCATCTGATTCCTCTTTGGATCAGGAAATTGTGGTGAACGTAACTCATTCTGGAATAACAGAAGTTACTCTCGAAAACCTGAAAACTGGATACTGGAAAGTCCAGCTGAATTGGTCAGAAAATGGAGTCGATCATTATCAAGAGAAAAAGATCACCATATAAATGCTGTGGACTGCCTTCATACTAGGGTTTCTGGGTTCATTTCACTGTGTGGGAATGTGTGGCCCTATTGCTTTGGCAGTTGCTGGCAAAGGGAAAAGTGCATATTTCTCGAATAAAATTCTCTACAATCTTGGCAGAAGTGTCACCTATGCGATGCTGGGATTGATCGTAGGAAGCATAGGTTTTTCCTTGTCTCTTGCCGGCGTTCAGCAGATTTTCTCTATTGTGGCGGGAGCTATTATCTTGATTTTTGCAGTTACTTACAAGAGGGCAGATCAATTTCTGGCTATACCAGCACTATCGGGAATAGTAATGTGGGTAAAGAGGCAACTGAATAAATTCATCAGAGCTCGAGGATCGTTTGCTTTTTTTGCGACCGGACTAGCAAATGGACTGCTTCCTTGTGGAATGGTCTATATGGCATTGGTGGCAGCTTTAGCTTTGCAAAACCCACTTCTTGGAGCTACTTATATGTTTTTTTTCGGAATAGGAACGATCCCTTTACTTCTTGTGCTAATGTTCTCCGGAAATATTTTTTCACTAAAGACCAGACAGAATTTCCAAAAAGCAATTCCTTACTTGGGAGTTGTAATTGGATTACTATTTATCGTCCGTGGTTTAGGACTCGGGATGTTTTACAGCCCAAACTTGCAGGTGTTTGATTACGGGAATCAGCAGGTGGAAATTACTATGTGCGAATAAGCTCAATTAGCTATTTAGCTATTTTTAATCCAAGAGGAAGTTGTTCAAGAAACTACTCTTCAGGCCAAGCCAAACAAAGAAGAAAATCAACCCCCAGAATAGGTAGATTCTGTAGTAATCAGCAGTTTCTTTGTATCGGTTTTCGATCACTTCAGTTTTTTCAAGCGTGTCAATTCTATCGAAAATAGATGCTAAAGTTCCGCCATCAGCTGCTCTGAAAAACTCTCCATTTCCAACTTTTGCAATTTCACGAAGCGTTGACTCATCCAAATAACTCTCTACCATTTGGGGTCTACCAAAGAAATCTGTACCGTAAGGAACGAGTCCATCTTTGCCCATAGCGATTGTATAAAGCTTGATATCCAAGGCAGCAGCAAGGTTTGCTGCAAATAAAGGGTCCACATTTCCTGCATTGCTTTCTCCATCACTCAGCAAGATCATTACTTTAGAGGCAGACTCAGACTCTTTCATGCGGTTGGTCCCTGATGCCAGTGCCGAGCCAATAGCGGTTCCTTTTGCCTCCATCATGCTGAAGGAAATCTCTTTCACAAGATCTGTTAGTAATTCGTAATCATTGGTCAGCGGGGCTAAAGAATAGGCTTCTCCAGCAAAAACAACCATGCCGATACGGTCCCCCACACGGCCATTTATAAATTCAATTGCTGTTGCTTTAGCTGCTTCCAGACGATTTGGCGTGAAATCCTGCAGGTCCATGGATTCAGATATATCCAGCACAAGCATAATATCGATTCCTTCTGTAAACTGCTCTACACGCTCATTACTTCGCTGAGGTCGAGCAAGAGCAACTACCAGCAGAATCAGGAAAAGGTAGAAAAAGCCTGCTGGAATAAGTCTTAAATAAGTCCAGGGATTATTTCTTGATACTCGTTTAGGTAAAGAAAGCTCTAAAACAGGGTTTTTCAGAAACTTAACAAAGGTTCTGAAAAGAACGAAAAGCGGAATAATCCATATCAAATTCAGTAGAATAGGATTTTCCCATTCAAAAGTTTTGAAGGTCTCAGGCTGAAACCAAGACCAGCTAAAGAATTCAGACAGCTGCTCTCTCATGAGTGATTTTGGTTTGTTTTTCCTGGTATTTTTCTTTCGCCACTTCTACTAGATAGTTTGTTGCCTCTTCACTTTGTGAGGATTCTCCAGCGTATATAATTAAATCAATAGCTCTGAGCGCTTTGAATATTTCCGGATTGTCCATTCGTATTCCTATCTCACTGGAAGTCCATTCCCGCACTGGCAACTTGGTGATGCTTTCCATATAGCCTTTCCAAAGCCCTATGACTTCATCTGCAGATTCAATTGAAGGATTCTCGGATAGAAGAGCAGTTTGAGTTTTCCACTTTTTCTCAAATTGAGCCCAGCGTCTTTTTTCCCTTCTTTCGTTCCAGTATTCTTGGATTCTATCTGCGAAAAGGAAGTAGAGGACACCGAGCAAAAGAAGAATACCACCGAGAATAATTCCGATAATGATCCAGTTCCAGGACTTTTCTAGCGGTTGATATATGTTGTTTTGCTGAAAAACCAATTCCTCAGGAATACTGTCCAGCGTAAGTTTCAATTTTAACTCTGCTTCGAGAGGAAAATGTACTACAGTATCGTATCGTGCCAATTCGTAAACCGGCAGAGTCAAGTAAGAGCTAGGATCCAACGAGAAATTTGACAGGTAATAGATTGTGCTATCTTGTGTCACACTGTCCTGAGTACTCGAAATGAATGTTTTCTTTTCAAGTAAAACCAACGGTGAGAAATCAAAGGTTGAATCTGGAAATATTAGCTGCTTTGATTGTGGATACGTTGCTTTGAGTACATAACCTACCCGCTCGCCAAGTTTGGCAGAATCCTGCAAGAAATATCCATCCACAGTGATCTGCTGGGCATTGCACAGGAATGGAATAAATAGAAATAATAAGATTTTGAGCGTCTTAGCCACGTTTCATGCTTTTGTTTCGGTACTTAAATAGCTCAAGAAGCGGACCTACGATGTCTTGGGTAGTGTCGATGGTCAAGTAGTTTATTTGATTTTTTTTGCAGATATCCTTCAGTTGCTCTCGCTCGGAGGTAAAGGTATCTGCTATTTTTTTAGAAAAACTCCCAAAGGCAGTATTCACCCAAGTAGTTTTACCTTTTTCCTTGTCAAATACTGGAATGATTCCCAACGAAGGAAGCGCTGATTCACGGGGATCCGTAAGCTGAATGGCTACTACATCATGTCTTTCCGCCAGCGCTCGGAATGGTCGTTCATAGCCATCATCGATGAAATCTGAGATGATAACAATTACCGCTCTTTTCTTAATGAGGTTCAAAGCAAACATGAACATGGAATTCAAGTCCGTTTTTAGAGAGTTGTTTTCGTGATCAAAGATTCCACGGATCATTTTGACTCCTTGCTTACTTCCTTTGGCAGGAAGGACAAGTTTTTCTTTTTGATCTGAATAACTGATCAGGCCTACTTGGCTACCTTCAAATACAGCTGCCAGAGTTAATACTCCTGCGATAATCTTGCCTTGGTCAATTTTTTTATTTCCTGGCTGGCCGATATCCTGACTGCCGCTTATGTCCAAAAGAAAGAAAACAGACTGTTCTTTGTCTTCACGAAACGTTTTGACGAACGTCCCGTGTCCTTTAGCTGTTACCTTCCATTCAATGGTACGAATATCATCACCGTACTGGTAAGGACGGAGATCATCAAACTCCAATCCTGACCCTTTGAAAAGAGACTGGTATTCTCCTTGCAGGTGATTATTAGCCACCTTTCGGATCATGATTTCGTATTTTCTGAGCTTGTTGAATAATTCGTTCATGAAGGATGATTTGAACGGCCTAAGTTATGCTTCTAAGCTGAATTATAAAATTTCAGTTACATGAAGGGTGGGGAGATTTTCCGTTAAAAAAACCTAATTTTGACCTGTGAAAAGATTTCTAATACTAAGTTTTTGCATTCTTTCTCTTTTAAGCTGCAATTCTGGTAATAAGCCAGACGGATTATTGCCTCAGGATAAAATGGTGGAAGTACTCATAGATATCCATCTAACTGAGGGGCTTACGAGTGCTTTGCCGGTAGCATATGACTCCTCAAAAGTGCTTTATTCTTTACTGGAAAAAGAAGTTTTCATCAAGCATGAAGTCTCTGATTCAGTATTCACCCAAAGTATGATGTATTACCTCCGCGACCCTGATGAAATGGAGCGGATTTATTCTCGTGTGGTAGATTCTCTGGTAGTGAAAGAGTCTTCTGAAGGAATTGTAGACCAATACTAATGCTATACCCTCGCAACCTCGAACAAAAAGTTAATTTCATAAAGATTAAGGAACTGCTAAAAGTGGAGTGTTCTTCTCCGCTTGGAATGCAGTATGTGGATCGTTTGGCTTTCTCTTCTGATTTTAATTTGGTGAGCAAATTACTTGATCAAACGGAGGAGTTTCGCCAGATTTTGATCTCAGGGGACCTTTTCCCTTCTTCTAATTTCACCAATCTGAATCCCTATTTAGAAAAAGCTAAACTTGAAAATTCCTTTCTTGATGAAGAGGATTTCTATGAAATAAAGCTATCTCTAGACACACTGAGGGGATGTATTTCTTTTTTCCAGATAAGAGAGGAGGAATATCCGGTGTTGGGGCAGCTCTTAGGGTTATTGATTGACTTGGATTTGAGTTTACTCAAATCTATCGAATTGATAATCGATGAAAAAGGTAAGATGAGAAGTAATGCAAGCAAGGACTTGCAGTTGATCCGAAGCCAGATTCTCTACGAAGAAAGTCGCCTGCGTAAGGTAATGGATCGCGTTTTCAAGGAAGCCAGGGCAAAAGGTCTTACAACAGAAGATTCTGCGATTACGGTGCGTTCAGGGAGGTTGGTGATTCCTATTGCTGCAGAAAATAAGCGTAAACTTAGAGGCTTCATCCACGATGAATCTGCCACTGGCCAGACGGTATTTATGGAGCCAGAGGAGGCCCTGGATATCAACAATGAAATCCGTGACCTCGAATACATGGAGCGTCGGGAGATTATCAAAATTCTGACTCAATTGACGGATCGAATCAGGCCCGCAATTCCTGCACTGAGGAAAGCTACTAATTTCCTTGGACTGATAGATTTTATTCGTGCCAAGGCAAAATTCGCTCAGAAAACAGCTAGTTGCAGGCCTGAGATCACGAAGGAAAGGCAACTTACCTGGACTCGAGCAAGACATCCTATTTTGGAGATTGCCCTGAAGGCGCAGGGAAAGAATGTGGTTCCTCTGGATGTGAAATTGAGTGGGCATGAGCGATTATTAGTCATTTCCGGGCCAAATGCAGGGGGGAAGTCGGTCACGCTGAAAACTGTGGCCTTGCTGCAATACATGCTTCAATGTGGGATTCTAATCCCGGTGCATCCCGATTCCAAAAGCTCTTTGTTTGATAATTTCTTCATTGATATTGGTGACGAGCAGAACTTGGAGAATGACCTCAGTACTTATAGTTCGCACTTGATGAGCATGAAGCATTTTTCGCTTTTTGCAAATAAGAAAACAATCCTTTTTATCGATGAATTTGGGACGGGGACGGAGCCACAATTTGGAGGGGCAATCGCCGAATCTATTCTTTTAGCACTGAATAAACTCGGAGCTTATGGCGTGATTACGACTCACTACGGCAATCTGAAGCAAATTGCGAATAAGAACCAAGGAATGGTAAATGGCGCGATGCGCTATGATGTGGATAAATTAGAGCCACTTTATCAGCTTGAAATTGGGAAGCCAGGGTCTTCTTTTGCGTTGGAGATCGCTTCTAAAATCGGGATTCCTAAGGAGATTTTGAACTATGCAAAAGAACAGATCGGTGAAGAGCGTGTGCGTTACGATAGATTACTCACTCAGGTAGAAAACGAGAAGAATCAATACGCCACCTTACTCGCTGATGTAAAATCTAAAGAGCGACTACTGAAAACCCGCCTTCAGGAATACAATGAGCTGAAAGAGACGATGGAGACTACCAAGAAACGGTATCTCCAGGAGGCAAAGCAAGAAGCAAAGCAACTGCTGGATCAAGCAAATAAAAAGATTGAAGCTACGATCCGGGAGATCAAAGAGGGTAAGGCTGAGAAGGAGGCTACTAAGCAGGTCAGAAAAGATTTGGAGGAATTTAAAGAGAAAGTCAAGCCTGAAAAAAATGTGATAAAAAGCCCGGAAATCAAAGTGCTGGGAGGAAAGATCGCCGTGGGAGACTGGGTGAGAGTCAAAGACAATGGCGCTATAGCGGAAGTTCTTCAGATCAAAGGCAATGAGCTGGAGGTTTCTATTGGTGAGCTCAAGTCAAAAGTGAAGCTTTCGCGATTAGAGAAAATATCTCAGGGAGAAGCGAAGAGGGAAAAGAAAGCGGCTGTCTCAAGAAGCGGGTACAATACCAATGAAAAGATGATGGATTATTCGCCAAATCTCGATTTGAGAGGGAAACGAGGCGAAGAAATACTATTTATGATCCAGTCTTTTATTGATGAAGGATATATGTTAGGATTGAAGGATCTCAGGATTGTCCATGGCAAAGGCAACGGGATATTAAGAGATTTGACGCGTAATTTTCTTAAGGATATGAGTCAGGTTAGGCATATGGAGGACGAGCATGCGGATCGGGGTGGGGCAGGTGTTACGCTTGTTACTTTGAAATAAAAGACAAAAGGGGAACGATTTCGTTCCCCTTTTCTACTGAATAAGATTTTAAGCTTTATTTTTTAAGCAGTCTGAAAGTATAATTACCGGCTACTGCCATCACTCCATTGACACGAGCTCCTGGTGCAGGAATAGTAAAGGTAAGTGTGAGATTGTCATTGTTTTGAGTGAAGGAAATTTCTCTTCCAGCGACTGGTTTGGTGCCTGAGAGCATAAACTTGTCGAAGTTCGTTCCTACAAAACTCCAGGTTCCTGAAGCGTCAAAAATGTCATTGTTGTTTTTGGAAGTATAGGTTTTGGCAGACCCTGACTTCATTACCAGCTCAAAGCCAGCGTACAGATCTGTTACTACTGCTCCGTCACGCTGTACAGACCCTCCTCCGTCGATTCCCCAAGTTTGGGTTCCAGTTCCCGTCAATGCCTCCGTGGCAATTTGTTCCGGAGTTTTGATTGGATCAGGATCTGGGTCATCTCCACCACAACTTTGAATGGCAACCATGACGAAGGTCAGAAGGAATAATCTAAACAAAAGTGATTTCATGTGTTTATAATTTGTTTTTCAGTGGCTACATGGAATCTCGCATGGTTATAATCATCCCAGTGTGTGACTTTCTTCGTCATGCTCGACTTCATATGTTTGTTTATTGATACCTGTAGCTTTAAAGTTAAGGATTAAACTTCAAAGCTATTGTTTACTTATAATGTTCAAGTACTATTTTTTGCTCACAAAACTTATATTCTCTCGGCTCATTTGAGCAGATTACCAGAATTCTGTTTTTTCCGAACTGCTCGATCATTTCTTGGTACCACTCGATTCCTTTACGATCAAGATTCGAGGTAGGTTCATCTAGAAATATCAAAGGGACATCTGAAAAAAGAGCTAGCCCTAATTTTAAACGCTGTTTCATACCCGATGAAAATTGTCCAACGGGCTTGGAGGCGTGCTGAGTGAGGTAAAGTTGCTCAATAATACCTTTGGTAGATATTCCTTCAAAAGGGTTTTTGAATTTGAAATGGAAGTCAAGCAACTCCTCCAAAGTGAATTCCTCCGGTACTTCCATGTAAGGAGCGGAAATAGTTAAAAAAGAGAACCAATCTGTTTCTGAAATTGATTTTCCATCAAGCTGGTAATCAATTTTTCCTGAAGTAATGGGAATTGCTCCAGATAGGCATTTCAGTAAAGTGGATTTTCCAGATCCATTGCTTCCAGTAATAGCTAAGGAATTTCCTTGAGATAGATCAAGGCTTAGATTTCTAAAAATCCATTCGTATTGGAAGCGTTTTGACGCCTCTTCTAAGTGGATTTTCAGCATAGTTAATTGATGTAGCCTTTCATCACACCTCTTTCAGAAGAGCGAATGAAATTCAAAATTTCATCTCTCTCTTTGGTAGCAGGTAGATTGACTTCGATCTCTTCCAATGCACGACTGTTATTCATGCTATTCAAGAAAAGATATCGGTAAACTTCTTGAATATGGGAAATGGATTCACTAGAAAAGCCTCTTCTTCTTAAGCCAAGGGAATTGACACCTGCATATGAAAGTGGCTCACGTGCTGCTTTAGTGAATGGAGGGACGTCTTTTCTTACCAGAGATCCACCGGAAACCATGGCATGCATTCCGATTTTCACAAATTGGTGAACGGCACTTGATCCACCCACTATCGCCCAATCATCGATGGAAACGTGACCAGCGATTTGAACAGAATTAGCGATGATCACATGGCTGCCGATTACACAATCGTGCGCGACGTGGACATAAGCCATAAGTAAGCAGTGACTTCCGATAACGGTGGTTTGTTTTTCAACTGTTCCTCTGCTGATCGTCACACACTCCCTGATTGTAGTATTGTCCCCAATCATTACAGTAGAATCTTCCCCTTGGAATTTTAAGTCCTGGGGGATACCTGCTATGACAGCACCTGGGAAGATCTTGCAGTTTTTTCCAATGCTTGCACCTGAAAAAACAGTAACATTTGGTCCTATCCAGGTATTATCACCAATAGTGACATTTTCACCAATCATAGTGAAAGGCTCAATTGTAACGTTTTTTCCGATAGTAGCTTTCGGATCAATATGGGCTAATGGGCTGATCATGATTCTTTTCGGGTTATGCTTGCTGTCATTACGGCCTCACATACTAGCGTATTTCCAACATAAGCTTCACCACGCATTTTAGCAATACCTCTTCTTATTGGGGCCAAAAGTTCACATTTAAAAATTAGTGTATCACCAGGAAGAACCATTTTTCTAAACTTACAGTTTTCGATTCCCAGAAAATAAGTCCAGTAATTTTCTGGATCATCCACTGTACTCAATACTAAAATACCACCAGTTTGGGCCATTGCTTCCACTTGTAATACGCCAGGCATTACAGGGTTTGCTGGGAAATGCCCCATAAAGAAAGGTTCGTTGATAGTTACATTTTTCACGCCCGCAACCACCGTATTGTCAAGATAAATAATCTTATCGAGCAGCTGGAAAGGGTATCTGTGCGGCAAAATGCTGCTAATCTGATTGATATCCATTACTGGTGGAAGGCGAGGATCGTAATATGGAATGTGTGAAGTGGTAGACTTCTCCATAGCACGTTTTATTTTCTTTGCAAAAGCTACGTTAGCGGCATGACCTGGTCTTGCGGCCATAATCTGTGCTTTCAAAGGACGTCCTACAAGGGCTAAATCCCCAACAACGTCAAGTAATTTATGTCTAGCCGGTTCATTGCGGTAGCGAAGATCAACATTATTCAAAATGCCTTCTTTCTTTACCTCAACCTTTGGCTTATTAAACATCTTAGCCAAATTAACCAATTCCGCTTCTTCTACTATTCTATCCACCACCACGATGGCATTGTTCAAATCTCCACCTTTAATCAAGTTAGAATTGTAAAGCATCTCTAGTTCATGCAAAAAGCAGAACGTGCGGCAAGAAGCAATTTCTGATCTGAATTGGCCGATGTCCGTGATAGAAGCATGCTGACTACCCAATACTGGAGAGTTGTAATCTACCATTACTGTTACGCGATAGTTATCTGTTGGCAATGCCACCATTTCTACTTCGCGAGCAGAATCTTTGTATTGAATACTTTCTTGAACTTCGTAGAATCTACGCAGTGCATTTTGCTCTTCTAGACCTGCTTCTTCTAATACTTCGATGAACTGAATAGACGACCCGTCCATAATTGGAGGCTCAGGACCATCCAATTGGATTAGTACGTTATCTATTTCTAAACCTACCAATGCTGCCAATACGTGCTCTACAGTATAGACGCGAGCACCATTTTGCTCCAACGTGGTGCCTCTGGAAACATCTACCACCAAGTCGCAGTCTGCGTCTACGGTTGGTCTGCCTTCCAGATCAATTCGCTGAAATTTATATCCGTGGTTTGGAGGTGCAGGGAGGAATGTCATGTTGGAAATAACTCCGGTGTGTAGTCCTACTCCGGATAATTCCACCTGCTTTTTAATGGTGTGTTGTTTTACTTTCATCTGATTATTGAACCGTTCAGCATGCTAAAGGCTGCAAATTTACTGCTTTTTTTCTAGTTCTCTTAGGCGGTCTTCGATCCCTTCTAGGTTTTTGAAAATAGAATAGGACTTGAGGAAATTTTTCATGTCAATTCCTATGTATCCAAAATGGGTATCTCCAGCCTTTTTGATTGATTTAATAATCCCGGTTTTTGCACCAATTGTGGTATTGTCGGCGATTTTCAAATGGCCAATTATTCCTACCTGACCGGCGATAATACAGTTGTTGCCTATTTCAGTAGATCCTGAAATTCCCGTTTGGGAGGCGACAACTGTATTTTCACCAATGATCACATTGTGTGCGATTTGCACCAGGTTGTCTATTTTTGCTCCTTTTTTAATCAATGTGGAACCCATAGTGGCGCAATCTATCGTGCTATTAGCCCCAACACTTACATTGTCCTCCAAGATAACATTCCCTATTTGAGGAATCGCTCTATATGTTCCATCTTCTTGAGGAGCAAATCCAAATCCATCTGAACCGATTACAGCTCCTGGATGGATTTCGCAATTGTCGCCAATTATCGTGTCAGCACAGATTTTTGCCCCGGCATGAATTATCGAATTATTTCCTATCTGCACACGATCTCCGATGTGAACATGGCTATAGATTTTCACTGAATCTCCGATTTTGCAGCTTTTCCCAATATAAGAAAATGCTCCCCGATAGGCTTGCTCACCTATTTGAGAGCTAGCATCCATAAAAGAGGGCTCTTCCACACCCACAATGCTGTTTTTCATCATCATAGAATATGCCTCCAAGAGCATTGTAAAGCCGTTGTAAGCATCTTCCACTTTGATTAAATTGGTTTTCAGAGCTTTGGTTGGCACAAAACTTTTGGATACTATTACTGCAGTAGCCTCCGTTTCGTAGATGAATGGAGTGTATTTTTCATTAGCCAAAAAGCTAATTCCTCCCGGCTTACCTTCCTGGATTTTGTCCAGTCTGGAAACTTTTTGGTTTTCGTCGCCTTCTACTTTTCCCTGAAGGATCGCAGCAACTTGTCCGAGGGTGAATTCCATAAACAGTTAAAAAGAATTTAGTAAGTTAAATTTAGGCTTTTGGCCTTACATACATAATGTTTCTCCACGATTTTACTCATGACTTTTATATTCGGTAGGTCAGCCGCCTGAGCTACATCAATTACTTCGCCTTTTTTCGTCAAAATATTAATTCTGTCCTTGGCGAGGTACCCATAGTTACTTACTGCCCCGTGCGAAAAGAAATAATCCAGGTCTTGAGCAGGAATTCCCAATTTGGAAATCGTCTTTTCTTTCAGCAGAGCAATTTCTTCAGGCTTAAACGCTTCGTTTGTTAAACTGATTTTGAAAAGATTCCGAGTCAAAAACATCTGAGAAATATTTCTAAGGACGTAATCAGGATGGTTTTTCCAAAGCTTTACAGCTCCCCAAATATCCAAATCATCCATTTCGAGGAACAATCGCAAATAGTCTGGATTAGTTCGGAAGTCGGACAAAGATAAATTTTGGCTCAAAAGAAAGTCAAATTCCTCCGTGATAGTAAAGCTTGTGCCTGATTGGCGAAGAAACCGAGCCCGCTCGATCAGTTTGATGAGCATTTTTTCTGCACTGACAGTAGTTTTATGGAGGTAAACTTGCCAGTACATCAAACGACGAGCACTCAGAAAGTTTTCTATGGAATAGATTCCTTTTTCTTCGATGACCACTTGATCATTTTTCACATCCATCATTTTGATGATACGATCCGCACCTATTGTTCCTTCGGATACTCCTGTGAAAAAACAATCTCGCTGCAAGTAATCTAGCCGGTCAATATCCAACTGACTGGAAACCAGTTGATGAAAGAATTTTCGCTCGTATTGATTCTTAAATATTCTTAAAGAAAGGTCTAGTTTGCCACCAAACTCCTGATTGAGGAGTTCAATAGTTAAAAGGGATAGCTCCTCATGAGGAATGCCTCTGAGTAAGCTATATTCCAAGGCATGCGAAAAAGGTCCATGCCCTATGTCATGCAAAAGAATAGCGATTAAAGCAGCTTCATATTCCTGGTCTGTGATTTCAGTACCTTTTATTCGTAGATTGTCTAGCGTAATGCTCATCAAGTGCATTGCCCCAATCGCATGATGAAATCGGGTGTGGAGCGCACCGGGGTAGACAAAGTCGGTCAGACCCAGTTGTTTTATTCTCCGCAATCGTTGAAAGTATGGGTGATCGATAATCGTAAAAATCAACTCGCTTGGGATCGTGATAAATCCGTAAACCGGGTCGTTTAGTATCTTCTGGCTTTTCAAGGAGGCCTTTTTTGTTTGCCTCAAAAGTAATTATAATTTTAAAAGAAACGGAACCTGTAATGTCTCAAAAATTCAACATACTCTGGGCAGACGATGAAATCGACTTGCTCAAACCACATATTCTTTTTCTCGAACAAAAAGGATACGCTATTACCACGGTGAATTCCGGGGTAGATGCTATCGAAGAAGTAGAGCAAAAAAACTTTGATGTGATTTTTCTAGATGAAATGATGCCAGGAATGACTGGTCTGGAAACTTTGCAGCAAATCAAGCAAATGAAGCCTCAAGTTCCTGTGGTAATGATCACCAAAAGTGAGGAAGAACATATCATGGATGATGCGATCGGAGGGAAAATTGCTGATTACCTGATCAAACCGATTAACCCAAGCCAAATTTTGCTTTCGGTGAAGAAGTTACTGCAAAACAAACAGTTGATCGATGAGCGAACTACCCAAAGTTATCAGCAGGATTTTATGAATATCAGTATGGCATTTGGCGATGCTGAAGATCATCAGGATTGGGCAGATATCTACAGGAAACTGACGTATTGGGAGATGCAGATCGATGATACGGAAAACAAAAACATGCTTCCTGTCCTGGAATCGCAAAAAATAGAAGCGAACGCTAATTTCTGCAGATTCATTAAAGAAAACTACCTCGATTGGATGGAAGAGAAAAATCCAACCAAGCCGTTGCTTTCTTATCAGGTGATGAAGAAAAAAGTTTTTCCTCAGCTTCAAGAGAAAAAACCGCTTTTCTTTATCGTGATTGATAATTTCCGACTTGACCAGTGGGAAGATATAGAATCGATCATTGCACCTTATTTCAATATTAAAGACAAGGATACGTATTACAGTATTCTACCTACTACCACGGCTTTTGCGAGAAATGCACTCTTCAGCGGCATGATGCCTATGGATATGGCGAGGTTCTATCCGCAGTTTTGGGAAGATGAGGATTCTGATGAAGGAAAAAATAATTTCGAAGAAGAGTGGTTGAAAGTTAACCTTGAGAAAAACAGACTTAATATTAAGTCAAGTTATAATAAAATTATTCAGGCACACCAGGGAAAAGCAGTATTGGAACAGTTTCATACTTTTCTTCAAAATGATCTGAATGTCTTGGTTTACAATTTCGTGGATATGGTTTCCCATGCTAGGACGGACATGAAAATGATTCGGGAGTTAGCTCCTGACGAGTCAGCATATAGATCATTAACCACAAGTTGGTTTGAGCATTCTTCCTTATTTGAGCTTTTGAAAAAGATTCATGATGCAGGAGCGGAGGTGATCATCACAACAGATCATGGTACCAAAAGAGTGAATAAGCCTTACAGAATTATAGGTGATAAAAATGTGACTACAAACCTGAGGTATAAGCAAGGGAAAAACCTGAATTTTGAGCAGGGGAAAGTTTTTGAGATCAAAAGACCTGAAGACGCGAAATTGCCACGGCTGAATGTTTCTTCTACTTATGTATTTGCCGTTGAAGATTATTTCTTTGCATACCCGAATAATTACAATTATTATGTGAACTTCTACAAGGATACTTTCCAGCATGGAGGTGTATCTTTGGAGGAAATGATCATTCCGATCGTTCATTTGTCACCAAAATAATTGCGCATTTGACCCAGTTTACATACGAGCTAGATGAGATAGGAAAAGCAGCTTCAGCTGTTATTGAAGCCGCTTCTGATGAAAAAGTGTGGGTGTTTCAGGGTGATATGGGAGCGGGTAAAACCACGCTTATCAAAGCGCTGTCCAAATCCTATTCCATCCTAGATCAAGTCAGTAGTCCTACTTTTGGGATAGTAAACCACTATGAAAATCAAGCTGGTGAAATATTTTACCACTTTGATTTTTATAGAATGGATGATGCTACAGAAGCCTTGGATATCGGAATAGAAGAGTATTTTTATAGTGGAAATTATTGCTGGTTAGAATGGGCAGAGAAAGTTGCTGCATTTTTGCCAGAGAAATTTTTCCTCATTCGGATCATCAATGAATCCGACACAAAACGAACCCTGAACTTTCAACATATTCAAGATGCCAGCTGAAATCGATCAACTTACTGCAGTAGGGCTGATACCGAAGGAATCGCCTGCCAAGGTGAAAAAAAGAGACTACTCCTTGGTTATAGGTTTGCCAAGAGAAGTTTCTACACAGGAAAAGCGCGTAGTCATAACCCCAGAATCTGTAGGCTTACTTACTAATAATGGGATTAGCGTTGTAGTGGAGGCAGGCGCTGGCTTACAATCAAAGTTTTCCGACCAGGATTTTTCTGATGCCGGAGCGAAAGTTACCAGTTCAAAAAAAGAGGTTTTTGAATCGCAGGTGGTTTTAAAGATAGATCCACCAACAGAGGAGGAGTTGAGCTACATGACTACTGGTAGTTGCCTTATTTCTGCCCTTCAGCTGGAAAGACAAAGTCAGGAATTTATCCAGAAGCTGAACGAAAAGAAAATAACAGCAGTAGCATTCGAATACTTAGAAGATAAAGTAGGAGGAATGCCAGTAGTCCGTGCTATGTCGGAGATTGCCGGAAGTACGGTGATGCTAATAGCTGCAGAGTATCTTTCTAGCGAAAATAGCGGCAAAGGATTAATAATGGGGGGCGTTACTGGTGTGCCACCAACTCAAGTAGTGATCATCGGCGCAGGTACAGTGGCTGAATATGCAGCGAGAACGGCCTTGGGATTAGGAGCTAATATCAAAGTTTTCGACAACCATATCTATAAATTAAGAAGACTTAAGCAATTGCTCGGTCAGCAGATTTACACTTCGACCATCGATAATTTCAGCCTAAATCAAGCGCTTTCGGAGGCAGATGTGGTAATCGGTGCGTTACGTGCTGAAAAAGGGCGAAATAAAATCGTGGTTTCCGAAGAAATGGTTGCCAATATGATGCACGGAAGTATTATTATCGATGTAGCCATAGATCAAGGAGGCTGTATCGAAACGGGAAGAATGACGTCACATGACGAGCCTGTTTACGAGGTTCATGATATTATTCATTATTGTGTTCCGAATATTGCTTCTAGAGTCGCAAGAACTGCATCCTATTCTTTGAGTAATATCTTCACTCCACTTATACTTCAGATGGCTGATCTAGGTGGGGCTGAAGAAATGATTTTTAACTACAAATGGTTTTTGAGGGGAGTATACACCTATAGGGGAAGTCTGACAAATGCTTATTTGGGTAGGAAGTTTGGTATTAGCCACAAGGAATTGCAGTTATTACTAGCAGCTAGGTATTAAAATATCAGGAGAGAAGGTTTTGCCTTAGAATAAACTCCAGCTGATCATTTGACTTTATTAGCGCTTTGGTCAATTGCTCATTCTCCCTACGAAGTTGATAGATCTCAAATGCATTTTTTATCACTGTGCGAAGATAATCTTCTTCCCAAGGTTTGGTTAGATAGTGATAAACCTGTCCTTTGTTGATCGCGTCAATTACTGCTTGAATATCTGTGTATCCAGTAAGTAAAATTCTGATAGGGTCTGGAAAATCCGGAATAATAGATTCTAGGAATTCAACGCCAGTCTCCTCGGGCATTCGTTGGTCAGTGACTATGACGTCTATTTCTTCTTGTTTTAGGATCTCGCGACCCTCTTTAGCGGATATAGCGATGAAAATCTTATAATCTCTTCTGAAAGTTGCTTTGAATGCTTGAAGGTTGTTTTCTTCATCATCTACGTATAGAATTTTGATTTTTTCCTCGGATTTATTTTCCATTTTACAAAAGTCTAGAAAAAGGGGTGATTATGTAAGTTAAAAACATTTTTTTTTCTTAATAAAGCTGAAAATTATATTCTGAGTTGCCCGATAATGGAATAGTTATAGAAAACACTTACGGATTAGCAAATTATTTGTGAATTAAAACGTTCAATTCGCATTTAAAATTATCTTTAGCATTTAATTATCACCCCCACTAATAAAATGTTCGGTACAAGTGAATTTGACCTTGAAAATCAAATATTTCCAATTATCTATGATCTAAAAGTTCCAATACATGCAGCTAAAGTACAAGACCTCATTAATAGCGGAAATGTTCGTGTAGTTGACCATTTGGATACACAGGTGATTGATTTGATCAAGTCACAACATGCAGGAAAGCAACTTTCAGACCAAGAGATAACAAATCTTCTTTTGGATTTTTTTGAAGTTAATCCTAAGGATACCTATGGGAATTGGGTTTTTTACCCCTGGAGCAATGTTTTAGTTCATTTAATTCCGGAAGAGGAATTTATTGAAGTGAGAACTTCTAGGAATAATTATAAAATCACTAAAGAAGAACAGGAAGAGCTTAGGACCAAAAAAGTTGGTATAGTTGGACTTTCGGTAGGCCAGAGTGTCGCGTTGGCTATAGCGATGGAGAGAAGTTGTGGTGAGATAAGACTAGCTGATTTTGATACGCTCGAGCTTAGTAATCTAAATAGAATTAGGGCTGGTCTTCCAGATTTGGGACTTGAAAAAACGATCATTGCTGCAAGAGAAATAGCAGAATTAGATCCATACATTAAGTTGACGATTTATCGGAAAGGTGTAGATGAGAACAACATCGATGATTTTTTGACTAAAGAAGGGAAATTGGACTTGGTGATAGACGAATGTGATAGCTTGGATATCAAAATATTGATAAGAGAAAGAGCCAAAGGGTTTCAGATCCCAGTAATGATGGAAACGTCGGATCGAGGAATGCTGGATATCGAGCGATTTGATATTGAGCATGAAAGGCCAATATTTCACGGCTTTGTAGGTGATATAGATTACGCCTCTTTGCGAGATCTTACCAATAAGCAGAAAGTACCGATGGTGCTGAAAATAACCGGAGTAGATACGTTGTCTACACGTATGAAAATATCTCTTTTGGAGATTAACCAGTCTTTGACTTCCTGGCCGCAGCTTGCTTCTGCAGTATTTTTGGGAGGAGCTTCAGTAGGGCATGTCGCTCGTAAATTTCTTTTAGGCGAAGATGTGAAGTCTGGGCGATACTATGTAGATCTTGACGAAATTATTCCAACAAAACATGTAGATATACACCAAGAGCAGGATTTTACACATCCGAGTTATAATCTGTCTGACCTAAAAGTTCCGGAAAATATCCAAGCCTCATCTTACCTTTTGTTGAGAAATGAGCTAGAGAAGATAATTAATTCTGCTAATCTGGCGCCATCGGGAGGGAATAGCCAGCCTTGGATATGGGTTTTTGATAAAAAAGGTGTTTTACATCTTTTCGAAAATAAGAGTTTAAGTCATTCCCTGCTAGATTATAAAAGCACAGGATCACTATTGGCATTTGGTGCAGCGTTGGAAAATATTCGCTTGGTCAGCGCTGAGATGGGAATTGGGGTGGAAATCACCTATACCATCAACCAATTTGATGAAAATTATATTGCTCAGGTGCGCTTTATTTCCAAATCGGATGAAAAAAAATCTATTCCTTTCGCTGAGCTCGCCAAGGGAATTGCGCTCCGCTGTACAAATAGAAAGAATGGACCAAAGCAAGAATTATCAGAAGAGAAACTTAATGTCCTAAAAAGTATTGCTTTAGAAAGTGATGTTTTTGTGGAAGAACTCAAACAGCAAGAGGATTTAGTTAAATTAGCAAAAGTGGTCGGTGCAATGGACCGTTACAGATTACTTCATGAGCAAGGCTATACGGATTTCATGAATGAAATACGGTGGTCAAATGAAGAGGCGAAAGAGACAGGGGATGGAATAGATATCGCAACATTGGAGATGGATAAGTCTGCTAGAGCCGCTATGGGTTTGGTGAGAGATGCAGAAACAGTGAAATTCTTTAGGAAGTATGACCTAGGTCATGGCTTGTCTAATATTTCTGATGAAACAGTGCTTTCATCTTCTGCAGTTCTGATGCTGGAAACAGATAGCTATAATCCGGTTGCAATTTTGAATGCGGGTGTTGCACTCCAAAGAATCTGGTTAAGAGCGAATTTAGATGGGATAAGCGTCCAACCCATAGCAGCATCTTTATTTATTTTCCATAGGATAGGAAGAGAGAAAGCTACAGGTTTTACGGAAGATGAGACCGCAGCTATAATGGAATTGAAAAGTGATCTGAATACACTATTCAATAGGGATAAAAAGCGTGAGGAGATATTTATGATTAGGCTTAATATTGTAGATGAACCAAGTATGAGATCGTATAGACGTGATATTTGGGATAACCTTATAGTCTACTAATTATGTACAAACTAATTGCGTTTAAAGCTGTAGATTATCCGGATAGATGTAAAATGTTTATCGAAGGACACAGGCAGGTACTAGAAAGTATTGGCGTGAAGAAAGTCACCTCTGCAAATGACTCTTGGGCTCAAAACCCAGATGTAATTGTGGTGATTGTGGAGTCTAGCGAAGATGGGTTGATTTATGGTGGAGCTAGGATACATAAAGCGAATTCTGAATCTCCACTACCTATGGTAGAAGCGATTCAGGATTTAGATAGCTCTATCAAAGATGTAATTGAGCAAGATCTTGATTCGGGTACGGGTGAGGTATGCGGCTTATGGAATTCAAGAGTGATAACAGGTTTAGGGATTGGGGCTATCTTCATGGTCAAAGCATGTTTGGCACTAGCTCCTAAACTTGGGTTGACATCTCTATATGCTCTTTTTGCTCCTACCACAGTAAAACTTGGTTTAGAAATAGGCTATGAGGTATTAACCGAAGTAGGGAATAATGGCACCTTTTACTACCCTAAACTAGACCTTATCGCTACGGCTATGAAGCTTCATGATGTAATAGGTTTACCTCTAACTGCAGAAGAACATCGAGAACCAATTTTTCAAATCAGAAATAATAAGTCTCTTATAATAGAAGAGGTTTACAGGAAAAGACATGTTACACTTCAATATACTTCCTTTTTAGAATGAGTAAAATAATTTTTATAGTACTATTAGCTTTTACATTACTCTCCTGCACTAATCAAACTAGTGGTGACTTTCAATATATTGGCTACACGAGTTCTGTGGACGATGGAAATGAAATTAATCCAATTGCTGAAAGTCCGAAAATGGTTTTCGAGGAGGTTGAAAGGCCTAATTTATTGCTTGGCTATAGTGATTCGGTTTTTTGGATAAAATTGGTTTTACACCCTAAATTTTCTGAAGAGGAAAAACTTCAGATTTCTTTCAATAACCCCATGCTCAACGAAGTGGATGTGTATGACAATAGAGGGGCATTAATTTCGGAATTAGGAAGAGTTAATTATACCACCAATGATTTTAATTCGCTTTATAACAAGGTAACTATACCTGTAAATGCCAGTTTAACCTACTATGTTAGGGTGAAAAGTTTAGGGAATATCATAGTTCCTATAGAAATAGAAGATAGTGGAAACCCTGGTTTTAAATTGGATGAGAAAAATGTCTTATTCGGTATTTATTTTGGAATAGTCTTGGCCATGTTTTTTTACAATATGTTTTTATGGTCATCCACTCGGGATTATCTGTACGGGATTTACATATTATACATATTTCTTGAAGGAATTACGCAAGGGATTTTAGGGGGGTATGTTGATGCTTATTTTTGGCCCAACAGTGTGTTTATGAAAGAAAATTCCTTCTATCTAAGTACCGTGTTAGTGTCTAGTATTGGGATTTTTTACTCGCTAAAATTTCTGAATATTAAGAAGTTAAATAGAAAATTGCATAGTGTAGGACTAGGGATTCTATTTGTGTATTTTCTGATCTTTCTAACTTTCATTTTTGAAATGAGGATTGGTCAGTTGAATATCAAAATCATGCAAGCACTATTGGGCTTAGTTTCTTTTTATTTGCTTTCCATTTCGATTTATAGCCTCAAAAGAGGATACCGGCCAGCCAAATTCTTTTTGATTTCATGGTCATTGCTTATCATTAGTATGATAATTTTTCTCCTTACATATGAGGATATACTGCCGCATAATTTCTTTACCAACTATGTGTTTACAATAGGTTTTGCATTTGAGGCAATTCTGTTGTCATTCGCTTTGGCAGATAAGATCAATATTCTTAAAAAGGAAAAAGAAAAAGAACAGTCTGAGCGATTGAAGGCTTTGGCTGAAAACGAGCAGTTAATTCGAGAGCAGAATGTCATGCTTGAAGACAAGGTCAAGATCAGAACTGATGAGCTAGAGCAGGCATTAAGAAATTTGCAGAATACGCAAAGCCAGCTGGTGAATCAAGAAAAAATGGCCTCTCTCGGTCAACTTACTGCTGGTATTGCCCACGAGATCAATAATCCAATCAACTTCGTGAGTTCGAATATCATGCCGCTGAAGCGGGATATTAAGGACATTATGGAAGTGATTGAGTTTTATAGAGCTACTGGTGCCAAGGAATTTACCCCAGATACCCAGAAAGAAGCGAAGCAACTTGAACAAGACTTAGAACTCGATTATGTGTTGGAGGAAGTCAATCAATTGCTGAAAGGAATGGATGATGGTGCCAGGAGAACAGTGGAGATCGTGAAAGGTCTCCGACTCTTTTCACGTGTAGACGAGCAGGATATGAAGAAAGTAGATCTCCACGATGGGATCAACAGCACGATAATCCTTCTCAATAGTACGATGCCTACAAAAATTAGGATTGTCCGTGATTTCGGTGAATTGCCGTTGGTAGAATGTCTTGCCGGGAAAATCAACCAAGTGTTTATGAATATCATCAACAACGCAGTTCATGCATTGGCTGATCACATTGATACCATTGCTGACCCTATAATAGAGGTCCGGACGAGGTCGTTAGGAGAGTTTGTCTCCATAGAAATAATAGATAATGGCCCTGGAATGCCAGAACACGTAAAACAGCGAGTTTTTGAACCATTCTTTACGACAAAAGCTGTAGGGAAAGGGACCGGTTTGGGACTTTCAATTGTTTATTCTATTATTGAAAATCACAAAGGAACGCTGGAAGTAATTACGGAGGAGAGCCAGGGTACTACTTTTAAGATAACTCTTCCTATATATCAAAGCACGCAACGCCATGAATGATAAAATTCACGTCCTTTATATAGATGATGAAGACAATAACCTCAAGTCTTTCAGAGCTACATTACGAAAGGACTTTAAAATTTTTACAGCTATCGATGCTGAAGAAGGGTTGAAGATCGCTCGTGAAGAAGAAGTTCATGTGGTCATCGCGGATCAACGAATGCCAGGAATGACTGGTACAGAGTTTTTTGAGGAACTTGTGAAGTTCAAACCAGATCCGATCAGGATTTTGTTAACAGGCTATTCAGATATCGCATCAGTTATTGATGCGATAAACAAAGGCGAGGTGTATCGTTTTATAGATAAGCCCTGGAATATAGAGCAGATTAAAAACTCGATTAAAAATGCTGCTGATATATACTTCATGCGACGCGAGTTGAAAGAGAAAAACATAAAACTCCAAAAGCTTCATTCAGAGATGAATCAATTTGTGTACAGCTTATCGCATGAATTGAGAGGTCCTTTGATGAGTATTTCAGGTGTTTCTAAGCTGGCCAAAATGGAACTGAAAGATCCTGAAGCAGCGGAGTATTTTGATATGATAGATAGCGCCACTGGTAAGCTGGACGATTTTATTTACAAAATGCTTGATTTCTACAGATCAACCAAAATTGATAATAAAGTATCTGAAATCGATTTTAAGGAGATCGTCGATCAGCAATTAACAGCTTACCGTGCTAAATTTGATATAGCACACATTTTGGTTGATATTCAAATTACTCAAGAACATGTGTTTTTCTCAGACGACTCTAAAATACGTGTGATTCTGAACAACCTGTTCAGTAATTCGGTGCAGTTTCAGAAATCCGACCTCAGTGAAAAGAAAATCAACCTGAGTATTGAAGTAAACGAATCGGAAGCTATTATCACCTTGTCTGATAACGGAATAGGCATAGAAGAAAAGCATCATCCAGATGTGTTTAACCTCTTCACACGAGCAACTCAGAAGAACGTGGGAACAGGTCTAGGGCTTTATATGGTGAAGGAAGCGGTGGAGCAAATGGGAGGTAAAATCGATATGGAATCGATATTCGGCGAAAGAACTACCTTCAAAGTCACACTGCCAAGCATGAAATAACAAGTGGGTACTGGGCATTTTCGTCCTAAACAGTATCTTTGCATGGGCTTTGTGAAAGCTTCACTTTTTATTAACTAATTCAAGATATTATGATTAATCCCTGGCATGACGTCAACATTGGGAAAAATGCCCCTGAATTTGTAACAGGTGTAATTGAAATACCAAAAGGTAGCAAAGGTAAGTATGAACTAGACAAGAAAACCGGAATGCTGATGCTCGATCGCGTACTCTTCTCGGCGGTGCATTACCCAGCAAACTATGGGTTTATTCCACAAACTTTCTGTGAAGATCATGATCCTTTGGATATTTTGATTATTTCTCAAATTGACATTCCGTCGATGTGTCTAGTGGAGGCCAAAGTAATCGGTGTGATGAGAATGATCGATGGTGGTGAAGCTGATGATAAGATCATAGCTGTAGCTGCTGGTGACCAGTCTGTAAATTACATTAACGACATTGACGATCTTCCACCACACTTGATGAAAGAAGTTCACAGATTCTTTGAGGATTATAAGAAGCTTGAAAACAAAGAAGTAAAAGTAGAAGACTTCCTTGGCAAAGAAGATGCAATGCGGATCATTAGAGAAAGCGTTGATCTTTACGACCAAAACTTTAGAACCAAACGATGAAATTAAAGCCTGGGATTGATCTCAGGCTTTTTTTGGTTTTAACCGCAGACCACAAAGGATTCGCAGAGAGCGCTGGGTAGCTGAGAAAAGTAAACCTGTGAGGTAAAATTTAAAATTTGATTTATAGGCAGTCTGTTTGCTTGGTGAAGTTAAGGGATAAGGTGACTCAAAACTGCGACTGACCACTTCCTACTTCTTATTTTTTACCTTCTGCTTCCCTGCCTTTTTAGCCAAATATGCCACTAGATCTTTATAAGCTTCATGTTCGTGATTAGATACCGAAATGGATTGTTTATCTGAAAATGCGATGGTTACTTGACGAAACTCTTTTTTATTCGCCATAACTACTTCTTCTTCCCAAGCTAAAATTTGACTGACTGGATAGGTTTTGGTATACCCTTTCAAAGGTAATTTGACTATGATCTGATCTCTTCCTGCTGTGATGAATCGGTATCCAGCCAGCATTTTTACCAGCAACATCAAAATTACTAAGGTGATCAGCGAGCAGGCAATTAAATAAAACCATATTCCAAAACTTCCTTTGTAGGCAAAGTCTCGCAGAATGAATACTAAGCCAGAGATAAGGATGAGCAAAACTAGGCTTAATGAAATGTAGGTGGATACTTTTGGTTTAATGACCAGCATTGGAATCTTGAATTTCTATTAATTTCTCTCTTGCAAAAGTCTCCAAATCCTTGAAGAAAGCGAAGAAAATCACCTCAAATTCTGCTTCTTTCTCTATTAGAGACAGATGGGCTACATCCATTTTAGAATCGAAGCGAGTTCTTCGGGACATTCCCGTAAGTGTTTGCTTGATCCCGTCTATTTCTCGGTATTTCAACAACCAATTGTCTTTTTCCATCCATTGAAACATGTTTGCGAATCGATCCGGGAAGAGTTGCCGATGGTGTCTCAGTGTGGCAAATGTGTTTTGGATAAAATCTTCCAGAGGGATTCTGCTGTATATTGCCCAGTTTTTTGCCAGGAAATAATCAAAATAAATGTCCGTAATCACGGTGGAGTAATGTCTGAATGTTGGCCTTAAATAACTCTGTCCGGCTCGCACTAACGGATGAGTATCTGTGAACAAATCAATTTCACGATGTAGCTTAATTCCATTTTGAACGCCTTGAGGGAAGCCACCCATCATTTTTCCCTTCACAAAATCACCAATAAAATTCCCTACAAGCACTTCATCCTGACCAAAAGAAAGATAAGCATGCGCGAGGTAGTTCATAGGCAATATTGAGTTGGGAAAACTCGAGCGGTTTTGATTAGTTTCGTCTAAAATACGGATTGATGGACAAAGTCACTGAGGAATTAAAGAAAGGACTGAAACTTTTAAAACTGGAATGGCAGGAAGATCTCGCCCAATACAAACAGAAATTCCTGAATACTTCGCTTGCTGAGAAGAAAAAAGCAGGAATTACTTGGCACCCAATTCAACTCAAAAAGAGTAAAATCGGAATGGGAGAACGCCTTATCGTGGAGGTGGAGCGCTCGGAAGCTAGTTATGCCTCTTCGTTTAATTCGGGTAAATCAGTTTCCTTTTTCAGTACTCATGAATACTATAATGCTACTGAGAATCGGGTAAACGGAGTCATAAATTTTGTCAGACAAAATACCATGACCGTCACTTTGCAGGCAGATGAATTGCCAGAATGGATGGACGGAGGTAAGCTTGGGGTGGATCTTCTTTTTGATGAAGCGAGCTATCGGGAAATGGAGTTTGCACTGAAAAAAGTGATTTCTTCTGAAAACAAGCGGGTAGATGAGTTAAAGGATATTCTGCTGGGTGAAAAATCGCCCCAGTTTTCTGAAAAGCAGTTTAACACAAAACCCAATCTCAATTTTTCCCAAAACAAAGCTTGTGAACTGATAGCAAATGCCAAAGATGTGGCGGTGGTTCACGGACCTCCGGGAACTGGAAAGACGACAACATTGATCGAAGCGATACAAGATTCGGTGATCGCCGGAGAATCGATTTTAGTCTGTGCACCAAGTAATGCCGCGGTGGATCTTTTGGTAGAAAAGCTGATCGATCGGGGTATAGAAACCTTGCGTCTTGGCCATCCGGCTAGAGTGGAGGAGAAGATTCTGAATCAGACTTTGGATGCCAAAACAGCTTACCATCCGAGTTACCGTGATCTAAAAAAGCTTAGAAAAGAAACTGACCAATACCTGAAATTGGCCAAGCAATACAAGCGTAATTTTGGTCCTGAAGAACGTGCACAAAGAAAGCTGATGTATGCGGAAGTTTCCCGGCTGAGGGATGCATCCAAATCGCTGGAAGAATACATTCAATACGATATTTTTCAGAGGACAAAGGTTTTTGCCAGCACACTTGTAGGTGCATCATCTTACAATTTGAAAGGGATAGAGTTTGATGTGGTCTTTATCGATGAAGCAGCTCAGGGACTGGAGGCGGCAACTTGGATTCCCATTTTGAAGTCAAAGAAAGTGGTGTTTGCAGGCGATCATTGCCAGCTTCCGCCTACAATAAAGTCTTTTCAGGCGGCTCAGGAAGGGTTGGCTGAAACCTTATTTGAGAAAGTGATCGCCCGGAAGCCTCATGCTTCGCAAATGCTACAAATGCAATACCGAATGCCGGAAGCAATTATGGGATTCTCCAATGAGCAGTTTTATAAAGGAGAACTACAAGCTGCCGAGAATACAAAATCTCATACTTTTCCTGGTGAGAGCAATGCTTTGGAATGGATTGATACGGCCGGTGCAGGATTTATTGATCAAAAGGAACAAGACAGCTTGAGTACATGCAATCCCGAAGAAGCTGCATTTGCCTGCCGCTATTTGAATGAGATTGTTAAACGAATTGGAATTTCGGGTTTTAAGCAAGAAGGCTGGACTATTGGTCTGATTGCTCCCTATGGAGCACAGGTCCGCTTGCTTCGATCTTTGATTTTCGAAGGTTTTGAATATCCAAATCTGCGAGCTTTTTCTGATGTGATTACGATCGATACGGTGGATGGTTTCCAGGGTCAGGAGCGTGATCTGATGATGATTTCCCTTACTCGGTCCAATGAGAAAGGGGAGATTGGTTTTCTTGCAGATACTCGCAGGATGAATGTGGCATTAACACGCGCCAAACGAAAATTAGTCCTTATTGGCGATAGCAGCACATTAGCCCAAAACCCATTCTTTGATCAATTACTTCAGTATTTTGAGAAAAATGAGGGGTATAAAAGTGTGTGGGAGTTTTTGGGATGATGGAGGATATAATTTCTGAAAATCGGACATTGAAAATTGGAAATTTATAATTCTTCTCAATTCTTTGAAATCGTATTCTTTACTTTAAAATGATAGCTCAGCGTGCTAAGAATATCCCCAAAAGCATCAGCTGACTTCAATTGCTCATCGGATACTTTTTTTCCTAGAAGGCGACAAAGCAAAAGACCGTAAACCCCATTTAGGCAGATTTGAATTTCATTTCCCAGATCCTGACCTTCGGCCTGCATTACAGCTTCAATAATAAATGGTTTGGCTTTTTTATAGGCTTCAAAGTATGTAGGATCAGTTTTTAGTAGGTTCCAGTGGATTTGAGCCAGTTCTGAAACAAGATTATTTAATTCTTCCAAATGCCCTTTTTCCAAAATATCCTGAGCTTTCATTTTATCAAGAAGACCTAAATACCAATCAGCTATTTGCTTTTTCTCATCCTCAGAAACTGGATATTTCTCTACTACGAAGGTTTTGATTTCATCCGCATTTCCCTGGTAGGATCTGATCAGATCCTCCATTTGGTACATGTAGATGATGTATTCGGCGATGCTGTTTGACTTCTTGTTTTCGGCTACTGACTGCATGAGACTGGTTTTTGAAAAGACAAAGTTGGGGAAATTTTCAATTAACAATTAACAATGATCAATTTTCAAATAGTATAAGAAGTGGAGGCTAAACTTGAATATTGAATTTGAAACTTGATCATTGAGTTTGAAAATTCTCTTATCTCCTACTTATTTACTACTTTTGCGGGCAGAATGGATATGCAAAAAATAAGGAATTTCTGTATTATAGCCCATATTGATCATGGGAAGAGTACTTTGGCGGATAGACTATTACAGCAAACTGATACGGTCGCAGATCGCGATATGCAAAATCAGTTGTTGGATAATATGGATCTAGAGCGGGAGCGTGGCATCACGATCAAGTCTCATGCGATTCAAATGAAATATACTCATGAAGGTGAGGTTTATACGCTCAACCTAATTGATACCCCCGGTCACGTGGATTTTTCATACGAGGTTTCCCGATCTATAGCGGCCTGTGAAGGCGCTTTGCTAATCGTGGATGCTTCTCAAGGAATTGAAGCTCAGACGATTTCCAATCTTTACCTAGCCTTGGGTCATGATCTGGAAATCATCCCTGTACTAAATAAAATTGACCTTCCTGGAGCTGATCCTGAGTCTGTTGCTGATGAGGTGATTGATTTGATTGGTTGCGATAGAGAAGATATTATTTTGGCCTCCGGCAAAACAGGTATTGGTATTGACGATATCCTGAAAGCTGTGGTGACTAGAATTCCTGCTCCTAAAGGAGATCCGGATGCACCACTTCAAGCGATGATTTTTGACTCGGTTTACAATCCATTCCGAGGTGTGGAGGTAATCTTCAGAATTTTCAACGGTACGTTCAGCAAAGGAGACAAGATCAAATTTGTCAACACTGGAAAGGAATACGAGGCGGATGAAATCGGGATTTTGGGCTTAAACCAAATTCCGCAACAAACCATGAGCGCTGGTAACGTAGGTTACCTGATCTCTGGGGTGAAAGTTGCCAAAGAAATTAAAGTGGGAGATACAATCACGCACATTAAAAGACCATGTGATAAAGCAATTCAGGGTTTTGAAAACGTAAAGCCAATGGTTTTCGCAGGTATTTATCCTGTGGAGACTACGGACTACGAAGAGCTACGCTATTCCATGGAGAAACTTCAGTTGAACGATGCTTCGCTAGTTTGGGAACCTGAAACATCCATGGCTTTAGGATTTGGATTCCGTTGCGGATTCTTGGGAATGCTCCACATGGAGATTATCCAGGAGCGTTTGGAGCGGGAATTTGACATGACTGTGATCACGACAGTGCCTTCGGTACAGTTCAAAGCACTCATGACTAATGATACATACCAGATAATCAATGCACCTTCCGATATGCCGGATCCAACTCGGATGAAGCATATTGAAGAGCCTTATGTGAAAGCTTCCATCATCACTGCCGCAGAATATGTTGGCGCAGTAATTACGCTTTGTATGGACAAGCGTGGTCAGATCAAAAACCAGGTTTACCTTACTGCTGAGCGTGTGGAATTGACTTTCGATATGCCATTGGCGGAGATTGTTTTTGACTTCTTCGATAAATTGAAAACCATATCCAGAGGTTATGCTTCCTTGGATTATGAGTTGAAAGGATACGAGATCTCGCACATGGTGAGATTGGATGTGATGCTAAATGGCGAGCCAGTTGATGCCTTGTCAGCGGTAGTTCACAGAGATAAAGCGTACGATTGGGGCAGAAGACTTTGTGAGAAACTGAAGGAATTGGTTCCACGTCAAATGTTTGAAATCGCTATCCAAGCGGCTATAGGTCAGAAAATTATCGCTAGAGAAACAGTAAAGGCGATGCGTAAAAACGTGTTGGCGAAGTGTTATGGAGGTGATATTTCCCGTAAGCGTAAATTGCTTGAAAAGCAGAAAAAAGGTAAGAAGCGAATGAGACAAGTCGGAAACGTCGAGGTGCCTCAGGAAGCATTTATGGCGGTGCTGAAGCTGGATTAACGTATTTACGATTTACGATTTGAGATTTACGACATCCATCTGAACCTTGATCGTCTTTTGTAATCAATGTTCCACAACTTCAATATTGGTGAGTTACATACGAGATGTGATTTACGAGATTTAATCATAAATCGACCCGTAATTTCATAGGTAAGTTTTTTAGATTTAGTTCTAAATGAAAGCTATATGAAAGAGGAAATGATTCGAAGGACAAAGCAGTTTGCTATTGATGTTTGGAGATTGAGTTCGAAATTGCCTCATTCTAGAGAGTATAATAATTATGTGAATCAGTTAATCAGAAGTTCTAGTTCTGTTGCCGCTAATTATAGAGCAGTTTGCAGAGCTAAATCCAAAGCTGATTTTATTAATAAATTGAAAATTGTGGAGGAAGAGGGTGACGAAAGTCAATTCTTTCTTGAAGTGATTGACGAAATCAATGATAATCCTGAGTTGATTCCTGAGATCAAAAGATTAATTAAAGAAGCAGATGAACTATTAGCCATAGTTGTTGCTAGCATAAAAACAGCAAGATCCTCTTAATTCTAAAAGTAGATTTTCAGGATCATTATATAATTTAAGGGTTGGAGTTCCTGAGGAACTCGTAAATCCAAAATCGTAATTCGTAAATCAAATGATCTTAATTGACGGTAAAAAAACCTCACAAGACATCAAAAATGAAATCGCTACCCGAGTGGCGGAAATAAAAGCTGAAGGAGGCAAAACACCTCATTTGGCAGCTATTCTTGTGGGAAGTGATGGAGCCAGCCAGACCTACGTTAATGCAAAAGTGAAGGCCTGTGGAGAATGTGGTTTTGAATCAACTTTGGTAAGACTGGAGGATAATGTCTCCGAAGAGGAATTGTTAAAAGTGGTGGAGGATATTAATGAGAATGCTGATATAGATGGATTGATCGTTCAGCTTCCGCTGCCTAAGCATATCTCTGTTGAGAAAGTAACCAATAAGATCAAGCCCGAGAAAGATGTAGATGGATTTACTCCAGCAAACGTTGGACGTATGGCTTTGAACTGGCCTGCTTACGTTGCGGCGACTCCTTACGGCATCGTAGAATTGCTGAAGAGATACAATATCGAGACTTCAGGCAAGCATTGCGTGGTGATCGGTAGATCCCATATCGTAGGAAGTCCGATGAGTATCCTGATGGCCAGAAATGGCTATCCGGGAAATGCTACGGTGACGTTGACTCATAGCCGGACTGCCAATCTTCAAGAGATCGCTAAAACTGCAGATATTCTGATCGTAGCTTTAGGAAAGCCTCATTTCGTAACTGCTGATATGGTGAAGCCAGGCGCTGTGGTAATCGATGTGGGGATTCACAGGATTGAAGATGCAAGCAAGAAATCAGGTTTCAGATTGGTTGGAGATGTGAAGTTTGAAGAAGTGGAGGAAATCGCTTCTGCGATCACGCCGGTACCTGGTGGAGTAGGGCCGATGACGATTGCATCTTTACTTTACAATACGCTATTGTCAGCTGAGAAGAAAGTTTACGGATGATAATGTGTTTCTGTTAGTGAGACACTAACAGGGGCGTTGGAGGAATCCCAAGAAAATAATTGCAAAAGGTTAGCATCGGGTTTGCTTGGAATAGGCAAGTCTGATACTTTTGCAGACTGTTAACCGCGCACGTGGTGAAACTGGTAGACACGCCAGCTTGAGGGGCTGGTGCTTTAAGTAGTGTGGAGGTTCGAATCCTCTCGTGCGCACAGAAAAGGCCTATACTCATCATATAGGCCTTTTTTCATTTATTGTAGGGCGTTTTGTAGGGCACTACACTCTCCTTATTTCAGATTTGCCTACCAGATCTATAGATCCTAAGACCAAATCAGGACAATTTTTTATTTCAATTAGTGTATCTGTCAAGACACCACCTTCCAAAATACCTGATACATTTTCGATCATTACAGTATTACCTGAAAGGTAATTTCCTCTCATAGTAAAGTCACGTTGGTTATTGATATAAATTTCGCCCCCTGATACCTCATTCTTCAAAAGTTTATTGCCATATCCAAATCTTTTACTGTACTCGCTAGTAATGCGGATTGCACTAATAGTGTCGTAGATCTTATTTTCCTCGATTATGTTGCCTATTGCATGGCAAAAGTAATCTGGATTCTCTACCCCAAAAGCTCCAAGACTAGCCATATTTAAGCCACTTCGGCCTCCTCTTACCACATTTCGTGCAATTATATTATGAAATCCACCTCCCCAAAGACTTAGTGCATGTCCAGGCTGATTGGTCTTGGGTACGACACCATTTACCGTGTTTTCGGAGATAGAACATTTATAAAAACCAGTGACCAGCGAAGCTTCAGAACCTACGGAGGGGATATAGTCACCTTCAATAACAATTTTAAGAGAATTACCATTGTTGTATGGTTCAGAAGAAATAACTCTAAAATCTTTGTACTCGCTATCAATCACGAAAAGGAAGTTTTTAGCATCTCCCACAAAAGCAGCATTTACAGTTTTATTCCCATATTTTTTGCCTGCTATTAATTCTTCAATGAAGTAAAGAGTATCAATTTCTATTACTGTTCCGGAATCTCCTCTGTATGCCTTGGAAATATAAAATTTGGTAATAACAGGCAATAGATTCAGCGAGTTTGCATAGGAATCAAATCCAGCTCCTTCTTCCAATACTTCGTTTACTGTATTTCTATGAAATTTAAATCCAATGGACAAAGCTTCCCTATTGGCTGATGCTTGTAAAGCTGTATTAAATCCCTTTCCGGATGTATTTCCAATGAGCTCACAGGTTTCAAGTACGCGGCTTACACGAATACCGTTATCGGCATAACTAGCCACGATAGAGGAATTTTTTATACTTACTTTTTTTGCGTGGTCAATGTAAAAACCTGACCTCAATTGAGCCTCTGTTTCAATTACTACTCCATCTGCTTCGATTGTTGCCTTTAAACTGTCAACGGTAATAGGGTTTCTGCTTTTTTCTAAAGAGTTTAGGTTAATAGTTAGACCATGTAAGATCTGGTCAGCATGTCTATCAGGAGTACATTCTACAATGATATTCTTTAGTGTTATACCTTGTACTTTAGTGGATATTTTATTGAAAGATGGATTGTTATCATTTTTAATTCCGATCAACGTCCCTTCACCCGATATACTTTTAGTCTTCTGATACCAAAGTGCATTCATTCCTGCTCCCTGCAAGTGGATGTAAGTCCCTTTGGGTATATATAGGTTAACATTGGAGAGATCAAGATTATTAAATTCAGGAGTTCCAATGTAACTTCTGGCCAACTCGCTGGTTTTAACTCCATTTTTAATTTTTATTATTCTCACCCCATTGTTTTGCTCTATCCAGTATCCATCACCCATCGGTGTGGAATGTCCAGGATAACAGCAGCCTTGAAACGTTAACCCTTCTATTTGGGAATCTATTGGCTCAACTCCGTACTCATGAATACTTATTGCATCCTCAGGAATAGGTGTTGGCTTGTATGGTTCTCGTTCTTGTTTATGCTCAGGAGTTGGAGTAGAGGGTGCAGCGATAGTCGAAAGGAGGGAGGTGTTTACCACAGAATCGTCTATGTCAATTTCTCCTGAGGCTTTAAATAATCCCTCGATTTCAAGTGTGAATTTTCGAACAGTCATAGGAAGTTTTGTTAAAAAAAAATAAGAAGAGTACCAATTTCACTAAACCTTATTCACAGTTTTGCACATAGGTCAGTTTACGTTGGTTTGATCATATGTACTAATATAATAATCAGAAGTGATTTGATCATCATACAAAGATTTAAACTATAACTGGTTGATAGTTAGTTGTGTTCTCGCTTAACTGAGCTTTCTGGTGGATTTGCCATCGTTGAAGTACTTATGGAGGTGAATTGACTTTTTTCCACCATCGGCATTCCTCTCCATATTTTTTTTCCTACATTTTGAGCCAAATTTGATTTCTATGAACCAACTAGTTAAAACAGCATTATTCTGTGCTGCGATTTTTACTACACAATTTTCATTTGGCCAATCTGCCCAATTCCCTCTCGTAAAGGATTTTGGGGGGATTTATGAAGTTCCTGAGGCATCTGAAAGGCCAGATGGTAGTATGGATTATTATGTCTTGGTTGACTTGTCCACAGGAGCTGAAAACAATGCAGAGATTAGTCGCTGGGTAGATAATGTAGCACGAATGATGAATCTTCATGGGCTCGCTGGTGTTTCCAAGGATCGGATGCATGTAAAAGTGGTAGTTCATGGTGGTGCGATTGCAACCGTTATGAACAATGAAGTATATCAAAAGCGATATAATTCTGAAAATCCAAATATTCCTGTCTTTAAAGCTTTGGAAGCGGCAGGAGCAGAAATTCTTGTTTGCGGTCAATCAATGCGAGCAAGAAATCTGGAGAAATCTGATTTGTACGATGGTGTCAATGTGGCACTTTCGGCTTTGACTACGGTGACAACCTATGCACCAAAAGGATACACAGTCTTAAAATTTTAATCTCCAGTTGGAATAATTATTGGTTCTGGGGGTAATGTGTTTTTCATGAAAAAAAAATCCCCAAGTTCCAATACTGCAGGAAAAGTCGTCGCAGGCTTTTTCTTAGCCGCTATTTTCTTAATTGGAATAGCAGGGATGACCTATTATACCCAAAATAGGCTCCTTCAAACAATGGGGGAATTAGCTGCTCCAAATCAAAAACTCAACCTTCTTAACGAGCTTCAATCCAAGATTATTGAAATCACCCAGCTGGATCTCTCTGGTGTGGAGTCGGACTTTAGGATACAGGACTCCAGTGTGACCTCCCTCAAGACTAAGCTACAGGAACTAGCTTTGCTGGCAGAGGATTCTTTGGAAATCTCTTATATTCAGAGTGTACAGACGAACCTTGATACGCTCATCCTTGGCTATGTGAATTTGTATGAGGTAAAGTCAAGTATGGCAAGTAGGAATTTCACGAAGGAAGCACTTAATAAAGTAGAGCTTGGAATTCGAAGAAGAGCAGCTAGTCTCGAGCAAAAACCAATTGAAAAAATCAATCCCAAAGAAAATCTTTTTAATGAGCTACAGCAGGAAATTTCTTCACGACAGGAAGCCAAAATCAGTAAAGTACCACAGAAAGCCATTATAACTACTGAAGATGATAAGTCAATAGCTTATCTGCGGGATTTACAAAGACAGAATTTCAGGGACTCTAACCTTCCCCAAGGTCAGACATTGGATAGTGTACTTTACAATATCAAAGGGGTAATCAATAGAGTAAACCGCGAGGAGTCTTTTCAGAGACAGAAGCTTGCTAAGATGGAATCTGATATTTCCATCAGTCAAAGTAAGATTATTAAGACGATTCAGAACCTAGTGGTCACGTTGCAGCAGCGGGCGATTGAAAAATCAAATACTCAAAACGACTCCGCGTATAAGCTAACCTATGACATGACTTATTTTTTGATCATGATTGTAGTTTTTGCAGTGCTGGGCGCAGCAATTATGGTTTATTCGATTTTGAAGGAAATCAAAGTGACCAAAAAATACCAGGAAAACCTGGAGATATCACGCCAAAAATCAGAGCAGCTGGCGAGGTCCAAGCAGGAATTCTTAGCGAACATGAGTCATGAGATTAGAAATCCGCTTCATGTGATTCAGGGATACCGTTCAGTGATGGAGAAATCCGAACTCAATTCGAGTCAGCAATCACATCTAAGAATGATAGGTTTTGCCTCGGATACGCTGATGGAAATCGTGGATGAGGTATTAGATTTCTCCAAGTTGGAAGCGGGTAAATTGAAATTAGAGGCAAACCCATTTGATCCGGCATCTCTTTTCTCATCTCTTCAGAGTTTCTTTGAATTGCAGGCTGCGGAGAAAAAAGTTGATTTTGAATGGTCTCTAGACTTGCCAGATGACAAATGGCTCATCGGTGATCAGCTTCGCTTGAAACAAATCCTGAACAACCTTCTGAGCAATGCTTTTAAATTTACCTCGGAGGGTTCAATCCGAGTAATTGTGTGGTGGGTAGATAGTCTACTAAATGTGGAAATAAGGGACACGGGGATAGGAATGTCTCCAGCAGTTTTGGATAAGGTGTTTCGTGAATTTGATCAGGCGGACACGTCGATTTCCCGAAAATACGGTGGTACGGGTCTTGGTTTGGCAATCGTCCAACGCCTTGTTTCCTTGATGGGAGGGGAGATCAACGCTTCCAGCATAGAACATGAAGGTACTACCATGCGAGTGGAATTACCTATGAAGGCAACGGAAGCGCAGCATGTGGAATTCAACCCTGATGAAATTGTTTCTTTGGATCTTTCTGGTCTGAAAATCCTACTTGTGGATGACGACAAAGTAGGGATTAGGTATTTGGAAACAATCCTAAGTTACTTTGGAGCTTCAGTTATTGCCTATCCTGGCGGTACTAACTTTAGAGACGAGTTTGTTCCCGTAGCTTTTGATTTGGCGATTTTGGATATACAGATGCCGGAGTTTTCCGGGTTCGATGTGGTAGATAAACTGCGTTCTGTGGATTTGTACAAGGAGATTCCGATCATGGCGATGACTGCAAATGTGTTCATCGAAGAACGAGACAAGATGATGGAAAGTGGTTTTACTGAAATTATCTTCAAGCCTTTTCAAGAACGAGTCTTGATTCAGATATTAGGTACCTTTTTTCCAAATCATGTATTGAAAGCACCCACAGCTAGTCAAAAAGTCAGCGATTCGGAGAGTAGCTTATTCCAATTGAAAGATTTGGCGAGATTCTGCATGGGTGATGAACTGTTGCTGCAGGATATTGTGCGAGAGCTTGTGGTGGAGACTCAAAAGGACTTGGATAAGATCAATAAGGCTAGAAAAAATGATGATTTTGAGGGGATTCTTGAAATCTGTCATCAGCTAGGAAGTCGTCTAGGGCAGATCAAGAGTTCGGCTGGGCAAACTGCCAGAAAGGTAGAGAACAGCTTGAAAATAGGTAATAAAAATGGCCTCGGTGATTCGCTGAATCAGTTGGATGAGGAGATCCGCATCTTACTTTCAGCACTTACCGAGACCATTGACAAATCAGTGAATGTGTAGGTTTTAGTCCAATCCGTACTTTTCCATTTTGCTGTATAGCGTCTTTCGATCCATATTAAGTATGCGTGCAGTTTTGGACTTGTTGAATTTGGTGTCCATCAAGACCTTTTGAATCAATTCCTTTTCCTGCTCAACCCATTGTGATTTGTAATCTTTTGGAGATGGTAATTCTGAACTACGGGAATAACCACCAAGACTAATAGAGTTGCCTGCAACACTCACAGACGGTTCATAAAGATCTGCTGGCAAAGCATCTTTTTCTACATGAGAGCCAGAAGTCAAGAGGACAGCACGTTTAATGATATTTCGTAATTCTCTTAGATTCCCTGGCCAATCATATGCAAGGAAAATCTCCCAAACGTCCGGCGAGAAACCTTTCACATTTTTACCAAGTCGCTCATTGCTTTCATCAAGAAATTGGTCTGCAAAGTCTTCCAAATCCTCTTTCTTATTACGCAGAGGTATTGCGCTAAGTGTAAACTCGTTAAGTCTGTGGTACAAATCCTCACGGAAATGACCGTCCCCAGCTTGTAAGATTAAATTGTCATTTGTGGCGGCGATAATCCGCACATCGATCTGGATTTCTTTATTTCCTCCGATTTTTCTTATAGTTCTTTCCTGAATTGCCCGAAGCAGTTGGATTTGAACTTCATAACTCAGGTTTCCGATTTCATCTAGGAAAATTGTCCCGCCATTTGCCATTTCAAAGTGACCGGTTTTATTTTCCAATGCGCCAGTGAAAGCTCCTTTTACATGCCCAAATAATTCACTTCCGGCCAATTCTTTGGGCAAAGCCCCACAGTCCAATGCGATGAATGGACCGTCCTTACGCGTAGAGAAATCATGAATTCTTCTAGAAATGAATTCTTTTCCAGTTCCTGTTTCCCCAAGCACCAAAACGCTGAGATCGGTAGGAGCCACTAGCTGAATGTGTTTCTCAAGTTTCTCCGCTTCCGCCGAACTACCTATTACATAGCTGCTTTCGGATTTTATCTTGGATAAAGAAGTGGAAGCGCTAGAAGCTACCGCTGCAGCTTGCTCAGGAACTTTAGCAGACAAAGATTCCTGGACAGTTGCTAGAAGTTCATCTGGATTGATAGGCTTAGTGATGTACTCAAATGCCCCAAGCTTCATAGCCTTGATAGCAATTCGGATATCTGAGTAGTGAGTAATCAGGATTACTTGAGTTTGGGGGTAGTTACTTTTGGACCATTGGAGAAGCTCCATACCTGTACCATCGGGCAGCCTGAAATCAGCAATAATCAAATCGAACTTAGAATTGCTAAAAAATTGCTGAGCTTCTTTGACTTTTATTGCAGTTTGAACGGTGAATCCATTTTTCTCAAGAAAGGTCTTGACAATTCTTGAATAGGTCAGATCATCCTCAACTAATAGTATATGCTTCATGAATTAAATTCTTTTGATGGGTAATTAACAAAAAAAGCACCAGACAAGTGCGCTATGCATTTTTGCTAAGGGTCAATAGACAACTAATCTTTAATTTATTCTCTGAATATCTCAACTAGTGAGGTGATTTTGTCCTTAGAATTATCGTAGGGTGGTTTTTTAAAAGTAGAAATCTAAAGGTTTTTCGCATTTGCTTTGGAACATACAAATTAGGTATGACATCAGAGGATTTGTCAGAAAGTTGCCAATACCAGTTGCGGGAATTACATCATTTCAATCACGAATTTGTCATCCCTTCAGGCATGTAGAATTTCAATAACAATGATGCATATGTAAAACTGACACTTCAGGTAATTATGGAATAAGAAGAATTTATGATTATCCGCAAAGATGCCAGTCACCTTAGATTCTTTGCTTACCTGGTCGGAAGACCGAATGACCGAAGACTCCCGCACAGGCGGGACAGGCTGAAGCGGCCTCAATTCTTAAGTTTAAAAAATCCTTTTGTGCTTTTGACTCCATACTGGAACAAAAGCGGATATACATAAAATAATTTCAAAAATTTTACATTCTTTGAACATTAGTATAAAGGTTGAGTTTATGCATAAACCAGGGGTTTCTGCCCCGTGTTTTTAATTGGGGAAACTAGACAATGATCCTTTTACCAACTTCGATTGGTAAGAGATAGGGCTGATTTTGAAGGGAGTTAGCTAATTCTATGCGCAGAATTTAATCTCAGATTATCAGGGGAATTGGGGTTTGACTTGAATTATATGGATTTGAGAAATGTCAAAATGAGTATGATTTGCCAAATTTATTGGAAGCAAAGAGAACTTATTTTGCCGAAAATATCTTCAGAAAACAATTACCTTTGATTCTTCAAAATAACATTTGCCAGACTCTATGAGTGACGCTATCAAACACGAATGCGGCATAGCAATGATTAGATTGCGAAAACCTGCCCAATATTACATTGATAAGTACGGGACAGCTGCTTTTGCTTCTAACAGGTTGTATGTCCTGATGCAAAAACAAATCAATAGAGGGCAGGATGGCGCAGGTGTCGCCAATGTCAAAATAGACACTAAGCCTGGTACTCGATACATTAGTAGATACAGATCTATTGAGCCATCAGCTGTCAACTACATTTTTGACAAAATCAACAGGAAATATAAGAAGGCCAAGAAAATCGGAGGTCATGATGCATTGACTGATGGAAATTGGCTGAAAGAAAACATTGCTTTCACTGGAGAAGTATGGCTGGGGCACCTGAGATACGGAACTCATGGTGAAAACTCAATTGAGACTTGCCATCCTTTCCTTAAGCAAAATAACTGGAGAAGCCGAAACCTGGTAATGGCCGGTAACTTCAACATGACTAACGTAGAGGAGCTTTTTGATAAGCTCGTTCAGCTTGGTCAGCACCCAAAGGAAAAGACTGATACAGTCACTGTGATGGAGAAAATCGGTCACTTCCTTGACGAGGAAAATCAACGAATTTTTGATAAATATAAACACCAATTCTCCAATGAGCAGATCACTCAGGTGATTGAGGACGAATTGGACATGGCTAGAATCCTTAGGAGATCATGTAGAGATTTCGATGGGGGATATGCTATGGCGGGCATCGTAGGGAATGGCTCAGCGTTCGTAGTTCGGGATCCTTCCGGTATTCGTCCGGCATATTATTACGCCGATGATGAGGTGATTGTGGTTGCATCAGAAAAGCCTGCAATCAAATCCGCCTTCAATATTAATTTCAATTCAATCAAAGAAATTCAGCCAGGGCATGCTTTGGTGATCAATAAAGATGGGTCTTTTGCAGAATCAGAAATTATGCCTGCAAGGGAGAAGAAGTCGTGCTCATTTGAGCGAATCTATTTCTCTAGAGGAACTGATCCAAATATCTATCAGGAAAGAAAAAATCTTGGGAAGGCATTGATCCCTCAGATTTTGAAAGCGATTGATTTTGATCTTAAAAACACTGTTTTTTCATACATTCCAAATACTGCTGAAACTGCGTTCCTAGGAATGATTGAAGGCTTGGAGGATTATTTGGCGGCCAAACGAAGAGAAGTCTTTGTGGACGGCAAACCTCATATGGGGGATTTGGATGAGCTATTGAATTTCCGACCAAGAGTGGAAAAGCTGGTGAGCAAAGATGTGAAATTGCGTACATTCATCACCAACGACGAAGATCGTGATTCCATAGTCGCCAATGTTTATGATACCACCTATGAGGTAATCAAGCCTGGTGTCGATACCCTAGTGGTAATTGACGACAGTATCGTCAGGGGAACTACACTAGAGAAAAGTATCTTGACAACGCTGGATAAGTTAAATCCAAAGCGAATCATTATAGTTTCTTCTGCTCCACAGATTAGATTCCCTGATTGCTACGGAATCGATATGTCGAAAATGAAGGAATTTATTGCTTTCAGAGCTGCATTAGCCTTGATCAAAGAACGAAAAATTGACTACACACTAGAACAGGTTCATGATTCATGTGTAGCACAACCATATTCTACGGAGAATTTCGTCAAAGGCGTTTACAGCTCTTTTACGGATGATGAGATTTCAGAGAAAATCTCTGAGATCGTTACCAATGATGATATCAAAGCTGAAGTGGTAGTTCTTTATCAAACTGTGGAAAACTTACATAAATGCTGTCCTGATCACTTGGGAGATTGGTATTTCACTGGCGATTATCCTACTACTGGCGGTATGCGCGTAGTGAATAAATCATTTGTGAATTTCATGGAAGGCAAGACCGTAAGAGCCTATTAAACAAAATCATTCGAATGAATTCGAATAGAGTATTGGAATAATTAGATTATCCGCAATGATGTCATTCACCTTAGGATCTTTGCTTATCTCATCGGAAGATCGAAGCGGACTCAATGCTTAATTTTAACATTACCTACATTGCTTTTGCCTCCTTACTGGTAGAGAAGCTATTATTCATATAGAATTATTAAGGCACAGAGAAGTTATTCTTTGTGCCTTTTTTCTTTCAAGACAGTTCAAATTCTTAATTTCACCTAATCAGAAAAAAATACAAAATGGATATAAACGTAGCCCTTCTTAAGGAAATTTGTGAAATCGCCGGAGCACCTGGTTTTGAGAAAAGAGTTCGTGATATGGTGATTGATTTGGTCACTCCATTAGCTGATGAAGTCAAAGTAGATAATATCGGCAATGTGATCGCTATCAAAAAAGGTAAAAGAAATCCTGATGGTAAGCGGGTAATGATCGCAGCTCACATGGATGAGATTGGTTTTATTGTTACACATATTGATGATAATGGTTTTTTGAGATTTCATACATTGGGAGGTTTTGATCCAAAGACTCTCACGGCGCAGCGTGTGATCGTACATGGCAAAAAAGATCTGGTAGGCGTGATGGGAAGTAAACCTATCCATGTAATGTCAGCTGAAGAGAGAACAAAACTTCCAAAGACGACAGATTTTTTCATAGATCTGGGAATGTCCAAAGAAGAGGTGGAAAAATACATTACCGTAGGAGATCCAGTAACTCGAGATAGGGAATTGATCGAGATGGGTGATTGTGTGAATTGTAAATCTATAGATAACCGCGTTGCTGTGTTCATTCTTATTGAAACTCTTAAGCAACTTGAAAACCCTGCTTATGATGTCTATGCTACCTTCACCGTGCAGGAAGAGGTTGGTTTACGTGGTGCCAATGTAGCAGCGCATGGTATTAATCCTGATTTTGGGATTGCTTTGGACACCACGATTGCTTTTGATGTACCTGGAGCTCAGGCTCACGAAAAAGTGACTGAATTAGGTAAAGGTACGGCGATCAAGATAATGGATGCGATGACCATCTGTGATTACCGCATGGTAGAATTTATGAAGCAAACAGCAGACAAAGCAAAGATCTCTTGGCAGCCTGAGATACTTGTAGCCGGCGGAACAGATACAGCAGGCGTGCAGCGTATGGGCAAGCAGGGTGCAATAGCTGGAGCGATTTCAATTCCAACCCGACATCTACATCAGGTGATAGAAATGGCGCACAAGAAAGATATTGCAGACTCGATTGCGTTGTTGAAAACCTGTTTAGAAGAGATAGATCAGTACGACTGGAAGCATTAATTTGGATCTAAGTCTTAGTAAGTAACTAGTCGAATGAAAAATGTACTCACCATAATATGCGTAGTTTTTGCCTTAATAATGGCTTATCAACTTGTGGTACATTTGATGAGTATTTCAAAACAGGATAAAATAAGAGTAGAACCTTTCTTAGCCTTTGGAAATGAAGATGAGGTTTTTTTCAAGGGAAGAGTAATAAAGGCCTACACAGAGAAGAGGCCGTCTTCCCGGCATAATTGGTTCTCAAATATCATTTCGGCAGTCAAAAGATATTCAGGTTCTTCTGTTTCCCTTGCGAAGGTTGAAATCACCTTTCAGGAAAAAAGCTTTATTGTATCAACCGATGAAGATGGGGTTTTTGAGCTACAGATCGGGGACTCCCAACCCAGTACAGAGATAAATGAATTTGTAACCTATCAGGTGTTGGAGCCAGTGACTAAAAAGTCTCCAGTAGTACGCATGGAGGTAGTTAGGTACTCCGGAAATCTTGGGGTGATTTCAGATATTGATGATACGATTATAATATCTCATTCTACTGATTTGGGTAAAAAGTTCTGGCTTTCTATCTCCAAGAATGCATACACTAGAAGGCCCTTGCCTGGTGTGTCTGAATTTTATAAGAAGATTACCGAGGATATGGAAATACCGATTTTCTATGTGTCAAGTAGTGATTGGTCACTTTATGATATGATTCGGGATTTTCTGAAATATAGGCATATTCCAAATGGCCCTATTTTGCTAAAGGATAAGCATATCAACCTGAAAAACATATGGAAGTCAGGGGGAGGAGACCATACGCATAAACTTAAGAAGATCGAGCTGCTTATGGAAATGTATCCAGAGATGCAGTTCTATTTGATCGGAGATAGTGGACAGCATGATCCTGAGATTTATGCTGAAGTGATAAAGAACTATCCCGGAAGAATCAAGGATGTATTCATTAGAATTGTTGGGAAATTGGATGAGAATAGAGAGAATGAGTTAAAGAATTTGGCTGGGTTTAATCACTTTCATTTTATATCCTCATCCAAGGAGGCAATTCAAATAGTCGAGAATGAATCAATTTTTAATTAGGCAAACTTTTCAAATGAATGACTAGAAAATGTCTCTTAGTTTTCAATCCTATTTCTGGGAATGATTCTATTACCGAAGCTGAGCTTCTGGAACTAGCTGAAGTTAAATTGCCGGATTTTTTCCTTGAATTATGGAAAACTACTGGTGAAAAGGATGATGAAAAATTAATAAAGAAATTTGAAGAGCTCCTTCCTGATTTGGTTCTGATTGGTGGGGGAGATGGTACAGTTAAGTTGGTTGCAAATACGCTGCATGGCAAGAATGTCCCTCTTTGCATTTTGCCTTTAGGCTCAGCCAACGGCCTGGCTAAATGTATGGAAATTAATGATTTGGTGGATTCTTGGGAAGCTATTCATGATTTTAACCCTCAGGCAATAGATGCTATCTACATCAATGGCGAACTTTGTCTTCATTTAGCCGACTTTGGAATGAATGCCAATCTGATCAAAAAATTTGAGGAGGAGGAATCCCGAGGCATGTTTGGCTATGTGAAGAATTCGTTTTCTGAGATTTTTGGTGCAGAGGAAGCCCACTTTCAACTTGTTCTGGAAACTGAGGTAATCGAAATTAAGGCTAAAATGATCGTTCTAGCCAATGGAGATCGATACGGAACGGGGGCAATTGTGAACTGTAGAGGTAAAATGGGCGATGGGAAATTTGAGGTCATTTCCATTAATCCGCAGTCTGCTGAGGATTATTTGAAAATGACAATGGCATTTTTTAAGGGAGATCTGGACCAATTGGAAAGTGTGCAGACTTGGTCAGTAGATTCATGCCAACTTTTGAATCCAACAGGCGCTAAGTTTCAAATTGATGGAGAAATTATGGGGAGTCCAGAATCAATTACTGCCAAAATAGAGAAACATGCATTTCAGTTTTTGACAGGAAAGTCATTCAAAGCTTGCCATACTTCCTAGAAAGCGTGCACTCATCTAAAAGAGTTAATCAGAACCCCAGAATTCCTTAACTTACTTTTATCTTTTTACATCAACCCTGATTTCCATGTTTAGAAAAGTACTATTTGCTTCCTTGATGGGTAGCGTACTCATTTCCTGTAGTTCTGAGAAGAAAGAAGTGATGGTCTCCGAAGAGCCCAAAGCAGAATGGATAGAAATGTTTAATGGACAAAATCTAGAAGATTGGACTCCGAAAATTTACCATCACGAGACCGGTGAAAATTACCAAAATACGTTTCGCGTAGTCGACGGCGCTATAGAAGTTAATTACGATGATTACAATGAAGGCTTCAATGATCGCTATGGACACTTGTTTTACAAGAAGCCTTTTTCATCCTTCCATATGACATGGGAATACAGATTTACAGATCAGTGGCTGGAGGATGCAGCGAGCTATACTTACAGGAATAGTGGAGTGATGTTCCATTCTCAAGCGCCTGAGACGATTCTAAAAGAGCAGGATTGGCCGATTTCTGTGGAATGGCAAATGCTAGCTGAAGAGGAAGAAGGAGTGGCTAGGCCGACGGGAAATATGTGTTCACCAGGCACGGATGTATTTTTCGAAGGGAAAAAAGATCCCAGACATTGCATTAACTCCACATCGCCGACTTTCAAGTGGGCCGAATGGGTAAAGGCTGATTTGATCGTTTATGGCGATTCATTGGTGATCCACCTAGTTAATGATGAAGAGGTTCTTAGATACACCTTACCACAAATTGGTGGCGGAGTTACCCAAGGATTTGACCCAAAATACAAGGAAGATGGCAAGCTTTTGAATGAAGGTTATATTGGTTTACAAAGTGAAGGGCAGGGAGTGATATTTAAGAATTTGAAGATTAAAGAGCTTTAAGAAGTAGCTAGTATCAAGATATAAGTAGCAAGGTTTCAAATGGGAGAACCAAGATTCTAGAATCAAGAAATATAGAGTTGCAAACTATTTGCCGCCGTTCGTGTCACACGAACGGCTTTTTTTATTTGTTCAAAAGGGTTGGCTGAAGCTTCCGGATTCCAGCTTCCTACTTCAAATAAACCGTCTTTCCTGTCTTTGCACTTTCCACGGCTGCAGAGAGAATTTCTACAACGATCATGTTATTTTCCAAAGAAGGTAGAGCATATTCCTCAAGAGTTAGATCATCATTAATCACTGCTAGGAACAGTGTGAATGGATCTTCAAAAGGTGTGTTCTGATATTCAAGTTTTAACTTTTCTTCTTCAAAACCTGAATATCCTTCAGCAGATAGAATGCGAACATCAGTGGGATTGTCTGCGTAAATCACTCCGGTAAGTCCATAGATTTCCATGTCTTTTCTGCCAATTGGCCAGTTCCAAGAGGCCTGAATAGTAGCTTGGGAATCTTCATAATTAAGAATAATCGTAGCCTCATCATCTACCTTTGGATTGTTTTCAGGCTGAAGCTGTTGAGTCACAGCAGTTACAGATTTAGGCCTTTTCCCATTTTCCAACCAAGTCACAAGATTTGCTCCATAGCAACCAAAATCGATGATTGCACCGCCGCCATTTAATTTAGGGTCAGTCAGCCATTCTAGGAATTCTTCACTTACACCAATGTTTTTCGGTCCTTTATGACCGTCACGTACTACGATTTTCCGAAGGTCTCCTACCTCTCCACTTTGAAGTACTTCATAAGCTTTGAAAGTGCTAGGGTACCAAGTTGTCTCGTAGTTTGTGATAAGATGAATGTTGTGTTTCTGAGCAAGAGCTTTCATCTTTTTAGCATGTTCTAGACTTACCGCCAATGGCTTTTCCACCATCACATGAATTCCTCTTGGAGCACAAGCCTCGACCACAGCTAAGTGATCATAGATGTTTCCAAAAGCAGTCACCGCTTCTGGTTTGGTCTTTTCAAGCATTTCTTCCATGGTGTCAAAAACCAAATCCATGGAAATCCCATGCTGCTCAGTTAGACGTTTTGCCAAGTCTCTATTAGGTTCAGCAATTCCGACGATTTCCAAATCAGCGCGATCTTTTGCATTTAGAATCCAACCAACATGTCCGTGTGTGAGTCCAGCTACTCCAATTTTGGTTCGCTTCTGCTGGGCGATAGATTGGAAACTGAAGAAAAAAAGGAAGAGGAAAGAGAATAGTATGCGAAAGGTCATGGGTTTCTAGTGTTAGGATGCTACAAACTCGAGAAATTGATTAGACTTTGCAACACCTAAATGAAGTTTGATTTCCCAATTTCCTGTGAAAAATAGGATTAATGAATTGTGTCTACTGTCTTCCTGACCGAATGTCGGACAATTACCTCCGGTTTAAAAAGTTAAGAGATTAAACTAACTAACCTTGATAATCATGTGACATGATTTTTTCTACATCCTAGAAATTGTCATTCCTCCATCGGCACAAATTACCTGGCCTGTGGAATAGGGAAGATCACCATTCACTAAGGCAGCGACTACTTTGCCAATATCCTCAGGAACTCCCATTCTTCGCTCTAGTGTCATTCCGTTTTTAACTCCTTGATGGTAAGTTTCTCGCACTTTTTCTATCATATCCGTCTCTATTACCCCAGGACGAATTTCATAAACCGGGATGTCAAATTCTGCCATTTTCACCGCTAAAACCTTAGAAAGCATGGATAAAGCTGACTTAGACATACAATAGGAAGCACGGGTTGTGGAGGCAACAGTGGAGGAAATAGAAGTGATGTTGACTATTGAGATTTCTGAATCAGGATTGGTTGTTTTCAAATCAGCCATCCATTTTGCGATAGCTTGGGTTAAGAAAAAAGTGCCTTTTTGATTGATCTCCATCAGATGATCATAATCTTCTTCAGTCACGTCGAAGAAATCACTTCTAGTTCGTGGAGCCACTCCGGCATTGTTGACCAGAATATCGATTTTACCAAATTTCGCTAACAAGCCTTCAACAATTCCTTGACGATCCTCACCTGAAGCGATGTTCCCCTGCAGATACTCTACTCGGACACCATAGCCTTTCAGTTCTTCCAAAGCTTCCCGTACACTCGCTTCCTCACGAACTCCATTGATGGCTAAGTTGATTCCAGCTTCTGCAAGTTTTCGCGCTATTCCCAAACCAATTCCTCTGGATCCTCCAGTGACTAATGCTACTCGGCTCATGATGCTTTGATAGTTTTAAGTGTTTCGTGTATTTCCATTTTTTTGTAAAAAGGATCCAGTGGAAAGCATCCTGAAATCATTCCGTTTCTTGGCGCAGTTGTACAATCCGAGAAGGTACGACAGATTTTTGCCCGCTTCATTGGTGTTCCTTCCAAAACATCTGCTGGCAATTCGGGATAACTCAGTACCATTCTTCCCAAGCCGATTGAATCTGCTTTTCCTGCTTCTAATACATTTTGAGCCACATTAGGTAACCATTCCTGCAAGTAGGAGTAGGCGGATCCGACGGTGTAGAATTTAGGGAATGCTTTTTTTACTTCTGCCACAGCATCGATTTGTCGAGCGACTCCATGCAATGGATCTTCTGGCGGCATGTAACCATCTGAGGGTGGGAAAAGTGCTGGGCGCTGAATGTGGGGATTGTAATAAGGACTGCCTGCAGTGGTGCAAAGTAATTCTATGTCAAGCTTCTCCAATTCTTTCAAAAACTCAAATGACTCCGAAAGATTCTCGCCTATCCCGGATTCATTTCCTCCGAAAGCATAGTTATAAGGACTTTCGGCAGCTGGAATTCCTGTCCCTTCAGTTCCTTGCTTAAATGGCACCCAGTCGAAAATGCTCATGCGGACTCCAATTTCCAATCCTGGCGCTTCTGCTCTAATTCCTGCTACAATTTCCCGTATAAAACGGGTTCTGTTTTCCAGTGACTTACCATACTTTCCTTCACGGTCATAAGCACTCAGGAATTCATGGCCTAAGTATCCATGGCAATGTTTGATGTCCACGAACTTATATCCTGTCTTTTGTGCGCGAACTGCTGCGATCACATAGGCATCGATCAGCTCGGATATTTCTCCATCAGTCATAAGCGGGTAATCATCCGCCAGACCAAATTTCTTATTCAACACTGGATGCGAATATAGAATCTTCGGCTCCATCTGAGTTTTGCTATTTGGCTTGCAAAACCTACCTGAATGTGTGAGTTGCAGGCCTGTGAGCAAATCATCAGTGTTCCCAAATGCTGCCTTATGCTCACTTTCTACCATTTTATATAACTCATCAAAATCTCCGAGATTTTGCTCATTGATCATGAGTTGATTTGGGTTTGCTCTCCCGGAAGGTTGCACTGCTACAGCTTCGCAACCCCAGAGTAATTTGGCTCCGCTGATAGCAAAGTTCTTCCAGCGTCTTTTGGTAAGTTCGGTAGGTTTGCCGTCCGTAGTCCCATCCCAACCTTCCATGGGAAGAATGCAGAATGCATTTCCAATCTTATTGCCTGCACGTGTGGTATGGGCTCTCGCAAAGGGTGAATTTTCTCCTGTTTTTAACTCTTCATCAAAACCCAAGTTGATACCTTCTTTATTCAGGTGGTCACGAAGATTTTCTGCTGTTTTCAGCTGCGCAACTCTCGGGTATTGTGGCTTGTATTTTCCAGTACTCATTGGCTTACGCAGTTAAAGTAGCTGTAGTAGTTTTCTCCTTTTTGCATGCGCTGAATAAGCAAAGCCAGCTCCCGGGCATGGTAATCCCCCCACATACATGACTCCCCGTAAGGAGCTTTGGCTGGGTCTGGTCTGTAGTCCCAGCCATTTGGCTGATGGTAAATGGAGTGTAAGATTAAGCCTTGGTGGGTTGGATCAGTTGATAGATAGGGTTCTGCGAAAAGATTACCCGCTATCTGAATTCCTGCGTTTATGTACTTCTCTGATCGTTCAGGATCGGAGCTTTTCAGCCAATTCCCAATTCTGATCAATCCCTGAGCGGTGATACAAGCTGCAGAAGAATCTATAGGTTCGTGCGCATTGAAAGGATCAGATTTCTCGTTTAGGTAATCTCCCATTTTATGCAAATTTGGCGCTCCCGTGTCCCAGTAAGGAATTCCATCTGTAGGAGTATTAGCTAAGTAAAATTCAGCTGTGGCATTTGCCGCCTCAGTTAGTTCTTTGATCAAGTCTCTTTTAGAAATGATCTCAGCATAATCACTTTCATCAATTTGATCTAAAATTTCCAACGTTTCCCCAATACCACAAATAGCCCAAGCCAAACCACGAGTCCAGGTGCTGAAGCCTGTGTAGCCTTGCTGAGAATTTGGACAACGATAATTTCCATCGTTTGTGTTGAAGATGATTTCATGCGCCGTTCTACCAGAAACATCATAGGTGTCTCTGCCATTCCCGTAGTAAATAGAATATCGAATTGTGCTCAAAATATGCTGAATCGCTCGCTGGATAAGTGAGATTCGTTTGTCATTTTCACCCTGCAGCACATGCCCCAAACCGTGTGAGACGACCAAAGCTCTGCACGAGCGAATCGTATCCACAAAAAGCGAATGCGGTCCATTAAATGAATAAATATAGCCTCCGTCAACCGTAGGAGTCCAGCGCATGGCCTGCACAGCTCCACTAATTTTCAGGGCTAATTCGTAGAAGTTTTTCTCCCAATCAGCGCCTTCGATTTTCCCTTCTTTAATCAGACGAAGCAAGTTTCCATAGGTACTCACATTATTGAAACCATGATCATGCACACCAGTATGTGTGAGGTGCGGAGCCATCTTATTCAAGGTGTTATCTCTGCCTATTTTCAAAAACTGCTCGTCCCCAGTCGCATCAAAATGGAGAATTGCAGAACCGTACTGGAACCCTTGAGTCCATTCCGTCCAGCCTCGGGTGACATATTTTCCTTTTTCTGTAAAAACAGGTGCACCATTCGCAGTATCAAATGATGATTCAATCAAGTTTATTTTTTCTCCGGAAAGCTCCCAAAATCGTTTGAGTTGAACTTCAAGATCATTTATGGAAAAGTTAGGATTGAGTTGCATGTTGTTTCTTTTGTGATTGAGAATGAGTGATCATAATGATGGCAGTCACTACAAATAAGACACCGTACATCAAGTAATCAATAGGTTGTCCGGCTATTTTTCCTGGTACAATTTCCAGAAGAGAACCTATGAAAGTGGCTAGAGCAACCGTGGAAAGTACTATTAGAGATTTGGGAGGCTTAGAGAAAATCACTGCTCCCAATACTACTGGTGCGATCATAGACGTGCCGGTGAAACTCACACGCGCAAGTAAAACCAGCTCATCGCTCATATAGGTAGAAAATACCAATACGATCAGCGAAAAGACCATAATAGAGATCTTGGTGATCCGCATATTGGTTTTGTCAGAGCCGGAAAGCAGAGATCTAAGTTCGGTGCCCAGAGCAAAAATCTGTGCATTGGTCGTAGAAAGACAGGCGGCAAATAAACCAACCACTGCCAGTGCTGCAACCGGAACTGCTTGATCAAACAACAATGCATTAGTCAAGAAATCTGCTGTGCTTGCTTCAGGGTATTTGATCGCTCCATAGAGTCCAATAAATGCAGTTGGTAAGATTACCAGCATTGCGAAAATGCCCACAGCATAAGCCATTCTGTGGACAGATTTCAGGTTTTTCATCACCACCAATCGCGTGGTGAATTGAGGTTGCGAAACTGGTATCAATACAATCGCAATGGCTGAAGCGATCAGGAATGGCGAAGTGAATAAACCTTTCGGTCCAGGAAGCGTGATTAATTCTGGGTTTGTAGCTGATACTTTTTCAAGTCCGGCTTCCAGTCCTCCGCTCATGCTGAGGCAAGTCACGCCGATAATCCAAATCACAGTAAGCATAATTACTCCCTGAATAGCATCGCTATACACGATGGCTTTTAACCCGCCGATTTCTGAATAGATTAGCATAATGAATACCAAAAGGGCAGACCATGACCAGTAAGGAAGCATATCTGGAAAAGCGGCATCAAGGAATATGGAGATCCCTCGAATTTGAATTGCCACATAAGGGATTAAAAATAGAAAGGCACTGGTAAAGACTAAATACCCGGCAAAGGAATTTCCGTAGCAGGATTTCATCAATCCAGCGACTCCTTTATAACCATTTATACTAGCTCTTTTGCGCAGCGCATAACCAAACCAAATGAGGAAAAAGACCATCAAGGCATCTGATAAAGCCAGGAAAATCCATGCTCCTACGCCGTGAGTTCGGAAGAAATCAGGCATTCCCATAAAGGTAAATGCAGAGAATAATGCCGCCGAGAAAGTCAGGAAACCTAATATTGTTCCGATGTTAGAACCTGCGAAAATGAAGTCATCGGAGGTTCTTTCTTTGTTATAGGATCGGTAGGAAGCGTATCCCAGCATCGCCAGGAATAGTGTGAAAAAGAATATTAACCATCCAATCATTGCTTCTTCGGATCTTCATATGGAAAAACTTTTGACCCCAAAAAGGTGGCAAAGACAGTCAGCGCAGTTACTAGAAATCCTGTCCAAAAGACAAAGGGAATTCCTGCAAGTGTAGGATCAAGTTTGTTTTCTTTGAATAAAATTAGGAAAGCACCAACTGTCATGATTAGCACAGTGAGCACCAGTATTTTCCATTGTTTGGATTTCATGGGAATAGGTTAAGGTTATTTGGGATAATTTGGGTTTCACCTAAAAATAATTTTAAGTGTCGCTTAAAATAGCAATTATCTTTTTTAATACTAACCTGTGCTGAAGTTTGGATGTTGATTTTCTTACGAAATGGATTGCATGTGGAGCGGAGGGATTTGTAAGTAGTTAGTCGTAAACTTTGTCAGTAGTAAAACAAAATTTACTACTGACTACTTACTGTTTACAAAATTCACCCAGCCTTCTCCACACTCACCCTCACAGACTTAGAAATCGGCGTATTACTTTTATTGGCGTATTCATGGATGGGAATTAGCGGATTTGTCTCTGGGAAATAGGCCGCCAGATTGCCTTTAGGAATTTGGTAGGGGATGACTAAAAATTGGAAAACTTTACGCTCTTGTCCATTATAGTTACTTAGGATATTGACCACGTCCATTTTCTTAAGATTCTCTCGAGACATGTCAGCTTCGTTCATGAAAAGAACCCTGCGCTCATTGTAAATGCCTCTATATCGATCATTTAAGCCGTAAATCGTCGTATTAAACTGATCGTGCGAGCGGATGCTCATCAGCAGATATTCGTTTTCTTTGAGGGTGTGAATGGGGAGTTCGGTGTTGCTGAACTGCGCTCTTTGATTTGGTAGTTTACTGAAATCCAAGTCTCTCACATTGTTTGGAAGGTAATATCCAGACCCTTCAGACTTTGAATTGATGTCTTTGAAGCCGGAAATCACCTCGCCTAATTTTTCGCGAAGTAATTCATAATCCGAACCAAGCAACTTCCATTTTACAGAATGATTTCCCTTGAAATATGCCGCTGCAAATCCTGCCACTATTTCGGGTTCACTTTTGATGTCATCTGAAATTGGATCAAGAAAACCTTTGGATTGATGCACTATCCCCATGCTGTTTTCCACGGTGAAATGTCGCTGCTCTCCATCTTTGAAATCCTTTTCTGACCTTCCGAGAGTGGGTAAAATCAAAGCAGTTTTCCCGGTGATCACATGGCTACGATTTAGCTTGGTGCTGATCTGAACTGTGAGGTCACAGTTCTGAAGTGCCTTAGCAGTGTATTCAGTGTCTGAAGCAGCGGACACGAAATTTCCCCCAAGCGCGACGAAAACTTTTGCCTTTCCCTCATGCATGGCCGGAATTGCTTTGACTACATCCACTCCTTCATGATCAGGAGCCTCGAAGCCAAACGTATTTTTGATAGCTGCATTCAGGTCCTTGGAAACATAATGCATGATACCCACACTTCGGTCACCTTGCACATTGCTATGGCCACGAACGGGACAGGTTCCCGCTCCGGGTTTTCCTAGGCTACCTTTCAGCAATAGCAGATTGACGCATTCTTTGATGTTTTCTACTCCATTTTTATGCTGGGTCAATCCCATAGCCCAGCAGATGATGATTTTGCTTTTCTTGGCTAAAAGTGCGACTGCTTGGTCAATCAATTTTTCGTCCACGCCACATAATTCCAGTAATTCTTGTTCAGAATGAGTTTCCAGATGTGCCAAAAGTGATTCGTAACCTTCGGTATATTTCTCGATAAATTCATGATCAAATACCTTCCCGTCAACCTTATCCAAAGCAGCCAGTTTTTTCTCAATCAGTTTTAAAAGTGCTACATCCTGATTGATTTTTACCTGAAGGTAAATGTCCGTCAACCCATGTCCATTAAGTAGCATGCCGTTGAATGCCTGTGGATTTCTGAATCGGATGAGTCCAGCTTCTTGGAGTGGATTGATACAGATTATTTTGCCTCCATTTGCTTTGCATTTTTCCAGCGCAGAAAGCATACGAGGGTGATTTGTCCCCGGATTTTGACCGATCACCATCACCACTTCAGCTTTATCAAAGTCTTCGAGCTTCACAGAGCCTTTTCCTATTCCTAGCGTTTCAGAAAGTCCAACTCCGCTGGATTCATGACACATATTGGAGCAGTCGGGCATATTGTTCGTGCCAAAAGCTCTGACGAATAGTCCATATAAAAAGGCAGCTTCGTTACTCGATCTTCCAGAAGTGTAGAAGATGGCTTCGTCAGGACTGGCGAGCGCATGAAGATGCTCTGAGATCACTCTAAAAGCTTCTTCCCAGGTACATTCCTCGTAGTGATTTGAGTTTGGTTTCAAGATCATCGGAGCTACCAAGCGACCGCTTTGCCCGATTTTGTAGTCAGACCAGCGCGAAATCTCCTGCACGGAATAGTTGGAGAAAAAGGCATTGTCCACCACTTTGGAAGTGGCTTCCTCGGCCAGTGCCTTAGCTCCATTTTCACAGTATTCTGCCACTTTGGATGGATGCTCAGGATCAGGCCATGCGCAACCAGGACAGTCAAACCCATCCTTCTGGTTCATATGAGAAAGAGTCTGGAAGGATTTTATCACTCCCATTTCCTTGAAGGTATGCTGAAGCGCTACTTTTACTCCAGTGAGTCCAGCCGCATACAGTGCTGGTTTTTTCAGATCAATTCCTGTGAAATCGGTGGAGCTTTGGGTTTGAATGTTCTTTCTAGTAGATGCAGTCATTGGCTTGTATTTCTAAAAGTCACTAGGTTAAAGTTAAAGAAATATGAATGCCGAAATGTTTACAAATAGGAGATTGATTTAGTCTTTTGTTAGCCAATTCTATTTTGATTTCTGTTTGAATACAGCTGAATAGGCTGAATTCAACGCCTCGAAAAGCACTTCCTTCGAGATTTTTTGGAAATCAAAAGTTGTCCAGCCCTTTTCTCCCCATTTATTGGGAACAGGGTAGATGGCTTGAGTGTCATATTCGCAAAAAGCCCTTTGCTCATCCAAGGACAAGACAAGGTTCGCCGTGTTTGATTTCTCATGAAGCGTTGCAAATATTCGCTTTTTCACCACTTTGAAAGCAGTTCTGTCAAAGTGTGGAGCTGATTCGGTTCCTGGAAAAGAGAGTGCAAGTTGGGTGAAGGCTTCTGAAGTAATCATAGAGCTCGTAGTTGTCTATCCTAATTTCAGCATTCCTAAGTAGAAAATAAAAAAGCGGATCAGGTAATTACCCAATCCGCTTTGTATATATGGATAAAGTTTCAGTTAGATAACTGTCACAAATTTCTCTTTCGGTGTACGTACTTTTTTCATGTTGACTAACCAATCGCCTTCTTCATTTCTGTAGCCAAGTGGCAAAACAACCACGCTACGAAGTCCTTTGGATTTAAGATCCAAAATCTCATCCAAAGCCGCTGGGTCAAAACCTTCCATAGGAGTGGAGTCCACTTCCTGCTCAGCTGCAGCGATCAGTGCGGTGCCAAGCGCTATATAGGCTTGCTTAGCTGCGTGAGTGAAGTTCTCTTCTGCAGTTTTCGCAGTATAGCTTGTCAAAAGCATGTTGCGATAATCATCCGTAACAGAGTCTGGAAGATTTCTCTGTTCATTGTTGTATTTGAATACACCGTTGATACGCTCAGGTGTGTAATTGTCCCAGGCAGCAAATACAAGTACGTGTGATGCGTCTGTGATTTGGCTTTGATTCCAAGCGATAGGCTTGATTTTTTCCTTTACTTCTGGATCAGTGATTACCAAAATCTCGTAAGGCTGCAATCCCGAAGATGAAGCCGAAAGTCTAATAGCATCTAGGATGTAATCTACTTTTTCCTGCGGAACAGGAGTTCCGTTCATTGATTTGGTGGCATATCGCCAATTCAGATTTTCTAAAACTTGCATAATATGTTGGTTCAGTTTTCAAACTTTTGATGGTAGCATCAAAAGATATGACTACTAAACACTGACAGGTTCTTTAAGTTCCGTGTTTAGAAGATAAATGTATGTACATGTAAAATATTTTTTTGGTGATTATTGACTTCCAGGTTCTTAGGATTATTGCTTCGGCTTGAAACGTATGTCCAATTGCTGGACTTTTGGGTCTTTCTCGGGAGTTAGGGTGAAGAAAATCGAAACATTTCCATTTTCTCCTTCCATCGTGAAATTACCTCTAAGTTGGTTTTGAGGAATCAGGTCGGTGATATTTCTGATTTTTCCAGCTTGGTCTAACATAGCTTTATATTCAGTATAGCGACTTTCTTTTGATTGATCCAAAAAGAAATTTTCAGCTAAAATCGACTCTTCTATTTCTTGGCTTCCCTTCTGAATTAAAAGCACGATTTGATCCTTTCGCTTTTCTAAAATATCTGAAACTGGTAACTGCCTCGGGATCATTACACCTTTGTCATAAAGCAATTTCTCAATCTCTGCAAGTGGCCAGGGGGTTGTATATGTCAAGTTGCAAAATGCCATGATCCCGATTCCGAACTCAGGAAAAAACCTAAAGTTACTTCCAAAACCAGGCAAAGCGCCTCCGTGAGACACCCACTTGGTACCGTTGCAGTTTTGATAAATACCCAATCCAAAACCATAGCCGCTCATGATAGCGCAAGCCCCGTTGGAGTTTAGCCGCGGGAATTGTGGTGTTTGCATTTCACGTAGCGAACTTCGTTTGATCGGTCCTTCTTCTGGGCCATTTCTGGGTGGCCAAGCAGATAGATGAAAACTTACGTACTTGCTAAAATCCTCAATCGATGTAATCAATCCACCCATCGCTCCGAAAGCTCCGTCATGAAGCATTGGCTCCAGTTTCCATTGTTCATCTTCCCAACGATATCCAATTGCTAATTTTTCAGCAGGAACTTCATCAATTTCCCAGTAAGTATGCGTCATTCCCAACGGTAGCAAAATATTGTCGGTGATGTATTCCTGATAGGGTTGCCCGGAAACTTTCGAAACGATGTGACCTAAGATCGCGTAGCCGGTATTGCTGTATTCGTATTGATAAGAGGGCGAATTGGACAATGAAATGCCTTGGCTAATCAGATCTAAAAGCATTTGGTCTGGCTCATCTAACTGGCGGTCTCCCCAAGGATTGTCTTCTGGGAAACCAGCAGTCATGGTCAACAGATTTTCGATGTCAATTAAGGCTGCATCCTGGGTCAAGTACTTGAGATTGGCTAATTCAGGAACATATTTCTCCGCTGGATCAGATAAAGACAGTTTGCCTTCATCCCGAAGTTTTAGGATGGCCATCGCAGTAAAGCTTTTGGTCATTGAAGCTATCCTGAAAGCAGAATTGGTGGATGCTGAGGTGTTTTTCTCCACATCTAGTAAACCTGTAGAAGATGCTATGACCAGTTTGTCGTCCACCACAATGCCATAAGAAATTCCTGGAATGTGGTTTTCCTTGGCGTATTTTGTCATGAGCGCTTCTAGTTCAGGTAGGATTTCCTTGATCTTTTCAGCTCTATGATCTTTTTTGAAAACTGGCTTTTGATAGTCTTTAGAGAATTTATGGGGTACTCCTTCAGGTCTTTTCTCCTGTGCATTTGCGGAAATTGAAAGGCATGCAAATGCTAAAAGAGTAATCAAATGGATTGGCTTCATAGTAGATTCTTTGGATGAGAAAGATTAAGATAATCACTTCATCCTAGAATCATGAGTAAAGGGGTTCGCAGCGCCTAAATTCTACTTCTTTATGAAAAGTTTTTTCCCAAAATGAATAATCGCCCACACAACGAACCCTACAACCAAACCGACTAGGAATTCGGTGATGATAGACGGGATAGAGGGTAAAATGTGGTGCATGAAATCAAGGTTATGAACGAAGATTCCACCAGATACCAAAAGCAATGCGATGGTTCCGACGATGCCCATTCCCTTGATGATTTTTGGTAAAGCATTGACGAGTACTAATCCTACTTTATCAGAGAAGCTATCTTTTTGTTCGTTTAGAGCAATCAGTTTGTAGCCAAATTCATCCATACGAACGATTAATGCGACAATGCCATAAACGCCGACAGTAGCAAGCATAGAGATTGCGGATACCACTAGGATTTGCTCTAGAATTGGTTCGCCTATCACAGTGCCAAGAGTAATAATTATGATCTCTATTGATAAAATAAAATCTGTGACTATAGCTGACTTTACCTTTTCTTTTTCTTTAGCTAAAATCTGCTCTTTGGTAAGAGTTTCGTCAAGGCTTACATCTTTGTGCGGCTTGTGAGGCACGATGTATTCGTAGATTTTCTCAGCGCCTTCGTATGCCAGATAAAGACCCCCGAGTAGTAAAATATAGTTAATGACTGCTGGTACAAAAGCAGAGAGTAAAAAAGCAAAAGGCAGAATAATAGCCTTGTTAAGAAGTGAACCTTTGGTGATCGCCCAAAGCACAGGGATTTCACGATCCGACACGAAACCAGAAGCTTTCTCTGCATTTACAGCAAGATCATCGCCCAAAATAGCGGCGGTTTTCTTCGCTGCCACTTTACTCATTACTGCTACATCATCCATTAGAGTAGCGATATCATCAAGCAATGCAAATATTCCAGAAGCCATTTTGTTATTAAAATTTAAGAAGGTAGATGCCGAAAAAAGGACAATTGAAAGTGAAGATACTTTGCTCCAGCGAGGTGCACAAATCAAGATTTCCTAAATGAGCGATTTGCTGGACTGCGTAATAATCTTTTTAACTTGGATTTTAATACACCTTTTATTCCAAATCTCAGATCATGATTCGATTTGCTTTTGTTTTCCTACTATTTATTCTTCCAAAAGTTTCTGTCTTTTCACAGTCGAATTATGAAATCCCCGCAGATACGCAGCGAATAGTGTTTTTGGGAAATAGCATCACGTACGCTGGGCAATACATATGTTATGTGGAGACGTATTATCGTTTAAAATATCCAGATCGCGAATTAGATTGGATCAATGTGGGACTGCCATCTGAGACGGTTTCTGGACTATCTGAGGAAAACCATGCGAATGGCGCTTTTCCAAGACCAGATCTGCATGAGCGATTGGATCGGGTATTCGAGCAGATGAAGCCCGACTTGGTTTTTGTGAATTATGGCATGAACGATGGGATTTATTTGCCTTTAGACGAAGAGAGGTTCCAAAAGTATAAGGATGGGATCAATTGGCTGGATACAAAGATTGGAGAAATTGGTGCTGAGGCGATTTTCGTGACTCCGCCGGTATATGATCCGAAAAAGGGTGAGGCTTATGCCAATGTTTTAGACAATTATTCGGAATGGCTGATCTCTAAAAGATATACTGAGGATTGGAAAGTAATTGATATTCATTGGCCGATGCGAAAGTATTTGGAAGATCAGCGTGAATTGGATAGCGCCTTCTATCTCGCAAAAGATGGAGTGCATCCAGGAGAAATAGGCCACTGGCTAATGGCAAAGGAGATTTTGCTTGGTTTGGGTGAATCAGAGGTGGAGGACTTTGAGGATATCCATGAGGCTCTTGTCTCCTTTCCCAATGGTGAAGAAATTTTGGGTTTAGTTGCGAAAAGACAAGCTTTGCTTCGTGATGCTTGGCTCACAGCTACTGGCCATCGTAGACCGGGCTTAAATGCTGGAATTCCATTGGATAAAGCCAAGATAAAAGGGATAGAAATTGAAGCGGAAATTCAAAAATTAGTAAAGTAGGTTTGTTCAGTCTAATTCCACTTGAATACCAATTAGTAAGGATTAGATCTTAATTTTTTATACAAGGCCCGTAGATTTTTTATCCGAGGAAAAGCTAGAGTTTTAGGTCCTAGAAAAAAAATCAAATTAGCTTTGTGCGAAAATTGTGAGGCTCCAAACAGGGGCTTTCCTATTATATTATTATCACATGCCCTATTTAATCAGAAAAGCCAATTTTGCGGACCTGAATCCTTTGGTGGAAATGGCTAGAATTTCATTTGTCGAAGCTTTCACGGAAGGGAATAAAATTGAAAATGTCAACGCCTACCTAGAAGAGGCATTTACTGAAGAACAATTTTCCGAAGAAATGGAGAATCCGGCTTCTGTATTTTTTCTTCTGGAAGTAGACGGGGAGTTGGCTGGCTACGCGAAGGTTAATTTTGTTCCCGCTCAAACAGATCTTCAGGATAATTCTAGTCTGGAAGTGGCTAGATTGTATCTTCTTCAACGTTATATCGGTCAAGGACTAGGGAAGGTTTTGCTGAATCACACCATTAATTTTGCTAAGCTAAACAGGAAAAAGTACCTGTGGCTTGGTGTCTGGGAAAAGAATGTTCGAGCAATTAAATTTTACGAAAAGAATGGTTTGAGTGTCTTCAGTTCACATCCCTTTCCTTTTGGTGATGAGATTCAAACTGATTTTCTGATGCGAATAGATTTTTGATGATTGTTTTTTTTCAAGTTTAAGTTGAGGTTTTGAAGAGGTTGGGAAATTAAGCCCAACTAGCTCGCTTATGGTAGATTAAAGATTTTATCCCTATTTTCAAACCTTAATCTCAAAACCACTCAATGAAGCAAAAATCATTTTTTTGGATTCTTTTGATAGCCTTTTTTGGCGTTTTGCTCTACGCTCAAACTTATAATTATGGGTATTCCGGAGATGATGGTATCTATGCCTATTTCAATCGAGTAACTCAAAAAGGGCTGGATGAATGGACTGAGCTATTCAAGTATGGTTCGATGAATTTCATTCAGATCAATCCTGTAAATACGAGTATCTATCGCCCTTTTACTTTATTGACTTTTGCTGTTGAATATCAGGTTTTTGGAGAGTTTAATGCTAGAAATGGTCATTCCTTAAATGTGCTTTTATACGGTAGCCTACTTGTAGTTTTGGGGCTGTTTTTACTGAAGCTATGTGAGAGAAAAAGTTGGCCATTGCTCATTCCTCTTTTGATTTTAGCTTTATATGCGGTCCATCCACTACATGTGGAAGTGGTGGCATCAGTGAAAAGTCGGGACACTTTATTAGCCTCTTTATTCGCTTTTTCGGCAATTCTACTTTGGATCAAGTGGGAAAAAAATCTTAGCATTCCTAGGTTGAGCTTGGTAGGAATATTGTTTTTCTTTTCCTTGATATCAAAAGAAGAATCACTTCCTTTAATTGCGTTGGTTGCTCTCATTGGCTACTTTTTCCAGCAGAAATCTGTTTGGGAGTCCATCAAATCAACGCTTCCTTTTGTAATTCCTGCTTTGGTTTATCTAATTATTCGCGCAATTGTTTTGGACAGTGCGTCGACTACTTATGACTCTAAAATAAACAGCGTAATCTATGGTCTAACCGGCGGTGATCGTCTAGCAACCAATTTATATATATACCTACAGTACATTAAGCTCCTCTTTTTCCCTCATCCTTTGAGTTGGGACTATTCCTTTGCACAGCTAGATGTTCAGACATTCAAAAGCCCAATAGTTTGGTTGAGTTTGGTTTTTTTTGGCGGGTTGATTTACTTGGCTTACCTCGGGTTTAAGTCTAGGAATGTGTTCAGCTTTGGAATACTCTTTTATCTCGTGAGCTTTTCAATTTTTGCCAACCTTACGACTTCGCTGATCATTGGCTCCAATCTTGGTGAGCGTTTCTTATTTATTCCTTCATTGGCATTTAGTTTTTTAATTGTTGTCGGTCTGTATCAGTTGGTACTAAAATATCAGTCTTCCAAGGTGAAGTTAATTCTGCCTCTGGTGCTACTTCCGGTGATACTGGCCTTTTCATGGAAAACAATTGATCGTTCACCGGTATGGAAAAGCAATCTGACCCTTTCAAAATCAGGAGTGGAGACTGCTCCGAAAAGTTGGAGAACGCATGTAATGTATGCAGAAGAGCTAAGGCTGAAAGGAAAAGAAATCGAAAAAACTTCTACTGATTCTGCCAAAGCATATTACGAAGAAGCCATCAAGGAATTTGATTTGTCTAATGAAATCTTAGGAAAAGAAGCCTCAGTGTCACAATATCTCAATGCATTAGGCGAAGTACTTTTAGGATATGGAGATACTTTAAGAGCTGTCAAAGTTTTTGAAGAAAGTGTCAAAAAGAACCCAGCTGCATATTTCGGCTGGTTTAAATTGGCAATGCTGAATTTTGAGGAAGGTAATTTTGATAAAGCGGAAGAATATTATCTGAAAAGTCTTAAATCAGATAAGACAGAGTACTTTCCGAACTACAAAAACCTTGGGCTCACTTACATGAGAAAGGGTGAAAGTGTGAAGGCTATTGCCATGTTTGAGAAAGCTTTGGAATACCAGGATGACCCTTCCACAAAGAGCACTCTGTCCTATCTCTATTCTCAGGCGGGTGATATGGAAAAAGCCAAGGAATACCAGACAGCAGATTCAACGGGGAGATCTGTTGAGGAAATGACATTTGTGTTTACTATGTCAGAAGCAAATGGTGCATTTCAAAGGAATGATTATGTCACAGCAGTAGAGAAATATGCTAAGTGTGAAGCCGAATTTGAGCAGTATGGGGGAGCAGAAAAATACCCTTCCTTCAATGCGGCTTATGCAAAATCACTTTTAGAAACCAGAGATACACTTGCGGCTAAAAAACAATTTTTAAAAGCATATAAAATCGACCCTAAAAACCCGGTTGTACTCACCAACTTAGGAACTATAGCTTTCTTAAAAGATAAGGATTATCCAACTTCTGAGCGCTACTATCGAGAAGCCACGATGGCCAACCCGGAAGATCCATTTAGTGCTTATATGAATTTGGGTTCTGTTTTGTTGGCTCAGAGAAAAGAGAAAGAGGGTTTAGTAGCACTGGAAAAATCCTTGGAATATGGTTCTAATCGTGCTGTACTTGGGAACTTATATTTGATCAATAAAAGTCTCGGAAATGAAGAGCGAATGAATTATTACCAGAACTTGCTCAACCAAAACCAGTAAAGGCAAAAAAAGGCGACCAGAGGTCGCCTTTCGGATTTATAAATAGGGATCGATCTGAGAATAATTATTCTCCGATTTCACCTCGTTCAGCCATTTTTTGCATTTTCTTATTTGCATAGATCGCAACTTCTACTCGTCTGTTTTGCTGACGTCCTGCTTCGGTTTCATTCGTAGCAGTAGGTTGCATCTCGCCATAGGCTGTGATTTCCATTCTTCCTTTGGAAATACCATTTTCAGTCAAGTAATCCTCCACAGAATACGCCCTTCTACGTGACAAATCCATGTTATAGTCATCTGCACCAGTGTTATCAGTATGACCTTCTACGAGGATATTGGTCTCGTCATACTTCTTAAGCGTTTCTGCCAGTTCTGTTAGATTTTGCTTAGAAATATCACTCAATTCAGATTTATCTACTGGAAACATAAGTCCAGAGTCAAAGGTGATCTTGATTCCTTCACCTACGCGTTCTACTGTGGCTCCTTCCAAATCTCGCTGAAGTTCATCTGCTGCTTTATCCATCTCATTTCCGATAATGGCACCGGCAGATCCACCGATAGCTGAACCTATCAGAACACCTACCGCAGTATTGCCTTTTCCTGCTATCACGCCGCCGAGTACACCACCAGCTGCACCTCCTATAGCCCCGCCTTTGACAGCATTACTTGATTTACAGCTTACAGCACCTAGTGTGGTAGAGGTGATTAGTGCCGCCATTAAAAGTTTGTTGGTCGTCTTCATATCATTGTTTGTTTGATGCTACACTTGATTCCAATTCATGTACCATGTCGCTTAGAAGCTAATTAGAGCCATTTTACGATTTTCTTCATGGGAAAATGTTCCCGATTTTGTGGTGACAAGGGATGATATTGATCTTGGTTTCCCCGAAAAGTGGTAGTTTGTAGTTGTGCTTTTATTGCTAAAAAAATATTCACTCCAATAAACCTAACCTGAAAATGAGAATACTTCTTTTCTTCCTCTTTCTAATTGCTTCAAACCTTGTACTTGGCCAAGATAATCCCGAGACTATTTATCTCTGGGAAAATGGAGCGCCGGGTTTTGAATCCCGAAAAGATGAACCTGAACTGGCTCAAGACTGGTGGGTGAGAAATATCAATAACCCCAGCGTTACCCTTTTCAAGCCTGAGAAACCTAACGGAAGCTTCATCTTGGTATGTCCAGGCGGTGGATTTAGAAATCTAGGTTACAATGGTGAAGGTGTGGCTCCTGCAAAATTCCTCAATGAGCTTGGGGTAACAGTTGGAGTTTTGAAATACCGGCTTTTTCGTGAAGAAAATTCGCCGTATGACGAGTCACATCCTACACAAGACGTCATTCGGGCCATGCGCTTAGTTCGTTCCAATGCTGGAAAATGGGGTATCGATTCTGACAGGATAGGAATCATGGGGTTCTCGGCAGGAGGGGAAGTGGTGAACTGGGTCGCGTATGATGAGAATCCTGGAATTGCTACTGCTACGGATCCGTTGGATAGATTTTCGGCGAAGCCAAATTTCCAGATTCAGGTTTATCCAGGTCCGTTGGGAACGCCTAGATCCGTTTCCAAAGATGCTCCGCCAGCTTTTTTCGTTGCGGCAAACAAAGATGAATGCTGCTCCAGTACCATTGTGGACATTATGCTAGCTTATCGGGAAGCAGGAGCTGATGTAGAAATGCATTTGTATTCCAAGGACGAGCATGCCTTTAACATGGGCTATCGCTCTGAATTTGTAAGCATCAATCATTGGCCAGATCGATTGAAAGATTGGTTGGAAGACCATTCCTATTTCAAAAAGTAGGTGTTGCCAACCCTTCTGATTTTATCAAACTATTATTAGTGACAATCGGATTGTATCGCAATCCTACAGGAGGTATTTTTGAAAAAAGAATACGCCATGAAAAGACTCTGCTCGCTCTTGCTGATTGCACTGGTTTCATTTCCAGTTCTTACTTTTTCCCAAGAAAAGAAAGAGCCTATAGTCATTCTGATTTCGCTTGATGGCTTTCGATACGATTATGTGGAGCGGTTTAAACCAGAGAATTTAAGTCGTTTTATCTCTGAAGGAGTGGCGGCAGAGAGTATGATACCCTCTTTCCCAAGCAAGACTTTTCCAAACCACTATACGATCGCTACTGGTTTGAAGCCTGAGCATCATGGTTTGGTAGACAATTCTTTCTATGACCCGAAGAAGGATTTGACCTATGGTATTGGGAAAAAGGAGATTGTTCAAGACGGAACTTGGTATGGAGGAACGCCGCTTTGGGTGCTTGCAGAGCAAAATAATATGATCGCTGCGAGTTACTTTTTTGTGGGTTCGGAAGCTGATGTGCAAGGCGTGAGGCCGAGCTACTATTATGATTACGACGGGAACGTAAGCAATCTCACTAGAGTGACAGAAGTGTTCAAATGGCTGGAATTGCCAGAGGAAAAGCGCCCGAGATTGATTACCCTATATTTCTCAGACATGGATGATACGGGACATCGCTATGGGCCTAGCAATGATGAAAAGCTGTCCGAAAGGTTGACTCAGCTAGATCATGAGTTGGGTGCGCTATTCGAAGGCATCAAAAGCTATGACTTGGATATTAATGTGATCGTGGTGTCGGATCATGGAATGATGGACGTTACACCAGATCACTTCCTTAATTTGACTGATCTGACAAAGGGTATTCCCGCTAGAATCGTGAATAATGGTGCGCTGGCACATGTGTATCTTGAAGACCAAAACGACAAGGAGAAAATCATAAAGCAGCTGGAAATGTCTGAGCTGCCGATTCATATCACCGATGTGGATGATAAGGAAAACTACCAGGATTTAATGTATAAGGATAGGATAGGTGATATTTTGATTATTCCTGACCGATACTATTATTTGGCTTGGGAGACCACACTTACTCGGATGCAAGACAACATGGATAGGTTGGATACGGATACTTTTGGCGAGCATGGCTATAGTCCAGCTTATAAGGATATGCATGCGATTTTTTATGCAAACGGACCTGCGTTCAAATCAGGTTTGGAAATTGAAACTTTTCAGAATATCCATGTGTATCCTTTAGTATGTAAGATACTTGGGCTTCCGATTCCTGAGAATATTGATGGGGAATTGGAAGTACTGGAGCCAATTTTAAAGTAAAAGATGGATAAGATTGATATAAGATCGAGGAAGGAAGTTGATTTTTTGGTAAGACGTTTTTATGATCAAATCAGGCTTCATGATACACTGGGCCCGATTTTCAATGGAGTTGTCAAAGATTGGGACACGCATCTGATCCATCTCAGTGATTTCTGGGAAATGATTTTGCTTCAAACCGGACCTGGTGCTGGAAAATTCAATCCTGTAAAAGTTCATCGCCAAGTTGATGCTGAAGTGGATAACAGCATAGAGCAGGCCCACTTTGGGAATTGGCTTGAGCTTTGGTTTCAGACCTTGGACAGGTATTTCGAAGGAGAAACTGCAAACTACGCCAAAGAACATGCAAGACGTATGGCGCACATGCTTTTTATGAGGATTTGGGAAGCTAGAGTTAAGTAGAGTACAGTTTTTCAGTCTCAGTTTGCAATCACAGCCTTTGGTGCAAGTATCCTGACTTTTGCTTTTTTCAATGCAGTATTCAGACTGCTGTAGCAAAATATAGGCCCTATCATCACAAGGCTGTTTGAGGACTGCAATACCTTAGGTCCAAGTCAATAGACTTGAACCAAAATGTGAACAAGTCCCTTTAAGGACAATCTAAGGGTAGAAAAAGAATTAATCCGAAAATCAGCTGTGCCATAGGTACAGCTCTCTAATTGGACATTAATAAAGTATCTCATGAGAATTCGTGGATTATTTTTAGCTTAAGGAATCTTTAACACTATCCCGAAATCATGAGAAGAACTAGTTTATTGCTACTTTTTGCCTTAGTCACTTTTTTCGCCCAAAGTCAAACGATCAATCTTTTTGATGGAAAAAGTCTGGACGGTTGGCATATGGATGTGCCAGATCTGGAAGCAGATAGTTCACTTAGAATCCCCTTTATTATTAGAGATGGGCTATTTGTTAGTTTAGGCACTCCCCAGGGGCATTTAATTACTGATGCTGAGTATGATAATTATACGCTCGAACTAGATTATCGCTTTGCTGGAGAGCCTGGGAATTGCGGAATTCTTGTCCATGCATCGACGCCACGAGCGCTTTACGAGATGTTTCCTAAGTCAATCGAAGTTCAGCTGATGCATTCAAACGCAGGAGATTTTTGGTGCATAGAGCAAAATATAGAAGTGGAGGATATGGAAGCTAGGCGAGGACCAAAGGAGAATTGGGGTATAAATGGCAAGAAACTGAGAAGGATAAAAAACCTCACAGACGATTCCGAAAATCCTCTGGGCGAGTGGAATCATATCAAAATCCGCTGCGATGGCGATAAGGTCACTGTCTGGCTAAATGGTGATTTGGTCAATGATGGCTTTAATGCCACCGCTTCCCGGGGTAGAATCGCTCTACAAGCCGAAGGAGCAGAGGTTGAGTTTAAAAATGTGATGTTGACAAAGCTTTAAAAGTTGTCATAACCTATTTCGGAAATACTACTTCACTATGCTTATAGGCATAGAATCAGTTGGTTACGTTTGATACGACTAGGTGAATAGTATTATTCCAATAATAAAGATTTGTAGCCTAGAAAGGTTAAATTAGATCGAGACAGCACAAATAGGCTCACTGAGTTTGTTTAGGTAGATTTTTTACGATTTAATTTCCCCAACAATGAAAAAGCTCTTACTCATTTTTTGCATTCTTTTTTGTTTTTCTACCTACGCACAGGAGCAGGAAAGACTGTTTGATTCAGAGGAAATTTTGGAGGTCAATATGAAATTTTCAATCAAAAGTCTAAGAAAAGACACCAATGATTCCACGTTCATAGATTCATTTTTGATCTATACAACTCCTGAAGGCACCCTTGATACATTGGAAGTAGGGCTCAGGGCAAGAGGGAATTTCAGGAAGGAGAATTGTTATTATCCACCTGTTAGGATGAGACTCAAAAAGAAGGAGGGAAAGGGTAACTTGTTTGATGGAAGTAGAAATTTGAAGGTGGTATTTCCATGCTCGTCTGGCAGAAATGCGGATTCATTTATAGTTAAGGAGTTTTTGTGCTATAGATTTTATGAGCAGGTGAGTCAGTATACTTTCCAAACGCGGATGATACGAATCAATTTTGTAAATGAAGACGATAAAAAGGGAGAAGCAGTCAATTTACTGGGTTTTCTGATAGAGGATGATGATAAGGTTGCGGATCGATTTGATGGAGAGATTTTAGAGAATAAGATGATTGCGGGGATGGTTTTGGAGGATTCTTCAGCTATTAGACATGATTTGTTTCAATTCATGATTGGCAATACTGATTGGTCGAGTTTGTATCAGCACAACATGAAAATCCTGAAATTGGATGCTAAAACTGTAGTGCCACTCGCATACGATTTTGATATGACGGGTATGGTAATGCCTCCTTATGCACAGGTTAGCAATCTAGTAGCTATTAAAAGCGTCAGTGAGCGCTTGTATAGAGGGTTTTGCAGAGAGGAAGAAATGATGCATTCAATACGCGGTGAGTTTTTAGCGAGGGAGGATTTGCTTTATGGGGAAATAGAGCGACAGGCATTTTTGTTGCCTCCAAGTGAGGTGAAATTCATGAATAAATACCTGAAGGAATTTTTTGAAATTCTAAAGAATGACAGGCGATTTGATTTTAATATTTTGTCCGCATGTAGAACCACTGAGTGATTTTAGGAGTTAAGGAGAAATTAGAGTTTAAGTCAGTTTATAGTTTACGGTTGATTTTTTGCTCAGAATATAGTGAGAATCCTAAATTGATACCTGACCAAATTTATAATCACCTCATAGATGGCTTGGAAAAAAGAGAAAACCGAGGAGCAACTGGCGGAAGATCAGCAGCGGGAAATTGACAAAGAGCTTCGCCAGTCAAAGTCGAAAAGTTCAGATTCTGCCAAAACCCATGGGGAAATCCTACGTGATCAGATCATCGATGCGCTGGAAACTTACGATAAAAGTTACCAAAGCTTGTTTACGAGTTCGCTCACGGCAGGATTGGAAATTGGCTTTAGTTACCTCATGCTTTGTACGCTTTACTTTTTCCTGATGGGGAAAGTGGAAGATTCCTCCCTGATCAAATTCATTTCTTTAGTATATCCTCTTGGGTTTATTTTGGTGGTATTGGGGCAAAGTATCCTGTTTACCGAGCAGACAGCTCTACTCACACTTCCTGTTTTGAATAAAAAACGTTCTGCTGGAAGTATGTTCAAGTTGTGGGGAGTGGTGATCGCCGGAAATCTGGTGGGAGGTTATTTGATGGCTGGAATACTACTCTGGCTAGGTCCGCATCTCGGTATTTTCAACAGGGAAGTGGTGGTCAATATCGCAACGCATGTTTTGCATGCCAAATTGCCAGTGATTTTCGTCAGTGCGATAGTGGCAGGTTGGTTGATGGGCTTACTTTCATGGCTGTTGGCTTCCTCACGAGATACGATTAGTAGAATAGTGATGATTTACATGATCACCGCCGTGATGGCTTTTACGGGACTGCATCACAGTATTATTGGCAGCGTGGAGGTATTTTCTGGGATGTTGAGTTCGCCTGATATTTCCGTCTTGGATTACTTGTCTTTCCAAAGTACAGCCTTGATCGGCAATGCTTTTGGGGGAGCGACATTCGTAGCTTTACTGAAGTATAGAGCCTTTGTTTTTAATATTTCAGCCAGAAGTTGAGTTAAGAATAATTAACCTAGACTCTCAGTTTTAGCTAATTATCTTCAGGGATGAAAAGACTTTTACTCCCGATAATTATCGTACTGTTATATTTTTCTTGTGATTCAAGAGAGAAGGCTGGTTCTCAACCAATAGCAGATTTTAGGTTTGAAATCGTTGATTCACTTCAGATAGATTACTTGGGTAACCTGAGGATATTAGATTACGAACCTGAAAGCAAAAGTTATTTGGCTAAAGGAAATCGTGATAAGGAATATATGATCTTAGATAGAGATGGGCTGACAAAATCAACGATTGAATTTCCATCTGATGGGCCTTACGCAATGTATGGACTTATAAACCCAATTGGACTGAGAGATGGAAAGATAGAACTTCAAGTCATGAATCAAGGTTTTTTTAGATACGACTTTAATGGAAATAGAATTTGGCAGTATAAGTTGCCTTTTGATTATTTCTATATCAATGGATTGTCTGGTGACGCAATTTATCCTTTGGGTGATGAGATTGCATTTATCCGCCCTGAACGTGCTGAAGTCGTTACAGACGAATCTTCGACAAGCATATTTGAAGGGATTTATGGTCAGCCAATTCTCCAAGTTATCGACACAGTTTCGAATAGTAGTCGGGAGACCATGCCTTTTCCTCCCAATTCATTCTTTAGCAATGGGGAATTCAATTATTGGATGTTTCCAACCGTCATTAGAACTGATACGGAATGGATTCTTTATTTCCGGAATGAAATGAAATTCTGGGTGTACACCGAAAAGGAGGGCGAGGTCAATTTCCAAAGAGAGGTGAGTCTCGAAGTGAATGATGCTGTCCAGCCTATTGGCGTTCCATTCGAACAAGAACAAGATTATAGAGAATTGACCAGGAATAATTTCCCAGGTACGATTCGGGAAATTTACAGATCAACCAACAGAACAATTGTAATTTACAACAAGGGAATTGCAGAGAGTTTGGCAAGCCAATATGATAGGGATGAATCTTCGGGACGGAGAGAATTGGAAAAATTGAAACAGTACTATGTCGCCGTATTTGACGATGAGTTTAACTTACTTCAAAATGATATTCCCGTTCCAAAAGGGCTAGTTTTTACTACTGTTTTGACCGAGGATGAAGAAGTTTTAGCGCTAAAGCATCCTGACTTTTTTGAGACTGAAGATGATTTTGTAACCTACTATAAACTGAAACTTTTAAATTAGGTGCATGAGAAAAAATCGTTTCATTTTATTTCTGCTTTTTGGAGGTCTGAGCTTATTGACGAGTTGCGGATCAGAGTCTGATAACATCACAACTCCTCAGGAATTGTTTTCTGATGGAAAACTGGTTTCCCTACCTATAGATAGTCAGACTTCGAATGTAAGCGCAGGTTTGGTCGCTTTTTCCACAGATAGAAATTGGCTCTTTAATGTCAATTATACCAATAATGAAGTCCAGCTTTATGATCTGGACTCAAAGACTCTTCAGAAGAGAATGGTCTTCGATGTAGAAGGGCCGGAAGGAGTAGATTATATTTCAGGAATCCACGTGCAAAGTTTAGATAGTATATTTCTTTTTGGGTATCCCATGTCCCATCTGAATCTGACTGACACAAGTGCAAAAATCAAAGCCAAGTATACTTATGAACCTCCACTCTCATATACGGGTGCATTTGTACACAATGCTTACTACAAATACACGCCTATTTTAAGAGGAAATAAGTTGCTGGTAAACACAAAATTTGAGGCTAATCCAAGAGAAGTTTTCGATGATACACTCGCCTCCAAAAGACTCAGCTATACGATTGACTTGAAGAGTTCAGAAGTAGAACTCCTGCCTATTACCTATCCAAAAGATTACAATCAATCAGGTCCAAAACTCTTAGAATTTAGCATGGCTACTGATGGAGAGAAATTGGTTTACTCCCTAGTTGCTGATCATCATTTATATGTTGCCGATTTGGAGGGAAATGGTATAAAAACTGTGAATGCAAAAAGCAAGTATATAGATCAAAGCTTTCCTAGTTTTAATGAAGCGACGGATCGTTTTAATACGATGAAATATGTGTACGCCTCAGATCGCTATGAGCGTATATTGTATGATGAGTACCGAGGAGTTTTTTACCGCTTTGTGCTTCCCAAAGTTGAAGTCGAAAATGAGGAAGAAATCACTCAACTCAGAAGGTTTCCACGGAAATTTGCGGTGATGATTCTGGATAAGGACTTGAATGTGTTGGGAGAAACGCTAATGCCTGAAAACACCTACTATCCAAATAATTCTTTTGTAAGCAAAGAGGGGCTTTTTATCTCCATTTCTCATCCTGACAACCCCGCAAACGAAGAAGACCTAATGAGCTTTGAAGTTTTTAAGCTAAAGGAGGTGGAGTAAGATCAGTTTCCTTATTGGGGAGAGATTTTATTCAAATTATTTCTTAAAGCATTTGGAGCGTTAAACCGGTAACCAACAGTAATCTGCGAAAATACCCTCCAGTCGGAATTAATCACCGAAGTGTTGGACTGTTTGTATTGTCGATTTTCGGTAGTAAAGATCAAACCAGCATAAAACCGCTCGCTGTTATATCCAGCAGCAGCTTGCAGATCATATCTGAAAACGCCATTGTTCTGTTTGGTTACTGCCTCATCACTGATGTTGCGGGTAGTTACTTTTGAGTTTAAAAAACCATAACCTGCAGATCCACCTGCAGAAAGGTAAAACTCCTTATTAATCACATAAGTGTAATAGTATCCGGCATTGGCAAGGATTTCAAAATTATTGGACTTTTGGGTAGAATTGGTGGCATTGAGTTTTTCTCGGTTGTCCACCAGATAGTATCGGTACTTTAAAGTTGGGATAAAACTTCCTGCACTTTTCAGTTGACGTTCGGTGCCTGTCATTAAAGCCTTTGTGGAGAAATTAGGATTAAAGCTATAGCCAGTGGTACCGTGGAAACTTCTGTAAAGCAAATCTGGAAATTGAATATACGGGTCCCCATCTTGCCAAGAGTTGTCGAAATCCTTGGTGTTGTCTAAGTAAAACCCTCTGATTTGACCATATCCAACAGTTTGAAACCAATGAGTGAAATTAAACCCAGTATTGAATCCAAAACCTTTGGTTTCACCTTTCAAATCATTGTCATCATTGCCTGAGATGAATTTGGGTATCAAGCTGAATCCAACTGATAAAAAGCGGTAGTTAAAATGGATTTTCAGCGCTGAAGATCCATTCGGATAAATCTGGTAATCTTGAGTTCCCTGATCCACAGAAAATCGCTCTGTGTCATTTACAAATGCTAGCTGAGTGATCAGGTAGTTATCCATTTTCTCAATAAAACCTCCAGGTAGAATTTCTCCTCCAGAAGTAGCTGTAGGAACTGTGTCTGCTAAATTGAAAGTTGAATTTTCAGTTGGGGAAAAGTTCGAAATTCCCGGTTTAAGCTGATTAGGCAGTATTCCTGAAATCTGTTTTGAGGTTAGGTCTTTCTCAGTAAACAATCTTTCTGAAGAGATCTGATCTTGGGCAAGAGCAGACGAACCTATCAATGTGAAGATTAGTGCTGGTAGTAGCTTTGCTTTCATACGGGAAAAAGTTAAGTCAATACTGAAGAGATATTGACTTAAAATTTACAGCATTTTTTTATAAAAAAAATCTATTTGCTGAGAGTTGCTCTAGGCCTAATTCTAGGTCAATTTATTTGCCGTCTCTGTTATCTCTTTTCCTTCCAGAATAAATTTGTCATATCCATTCAGGGTTAAATAGAGCATTGAGTCACCTACCTCAGCTAAGGTGTTGAATGCATTTGGTAAGAGTTTTCTTCCTATAGGATACATCCAGGAAAAGTATTTATACCAAGAAAGTACATGTTTGGCTCCTTCCATAGGCTTCATTGCTCCGGGACGGTAGGCGAAAACCTGCTTGAAGGGAAGCTTCTTCAGGTCATTCTCAGTTTTACCCTTCACTCTTGCCCAGTGACTTTTGCCCTTTTCAGTACTATCAGTTCCCTGCCCGGATACATAGGTGAAAGTCATCTGAGGATTAAGCTTCGCCAAAGTCTGCGCAAAGCTTAAGGTCAAATCGTAGGTGATTTTTTCATAGTCCTCTTTGCTGACTCCCACTGACGAAATTCCTGCACAGAAAAAACAGGCGTCAAACCCGCTCAGTTGATCTTCAATACCTCTCAAATCTGTAAAATCCTGATGTATTAACTCAAGCAATTTGGGATGCTGATGGCCATTCGGCTTGCGACTAATTGCCAAAATCTTTTCAACTTTTGGGTTGTCAAGGCAGCGTTGCATTACGCCTTCGCCAACCATTCCTGTAGTGCCTGTGATAATGATTTTCATATTTTATGGCTGTTCTTAATTATACCTGATAATGCAATAACTCTATGGCATTTGTCCGGTGTCCGGTGTGGCTTCACAGTAGAAGTTAACCATTTATTAGAAGTTCTATTTTTTCTAGTAAATGGAATCAAAGCACTAAATAAAATGCTTAACACTAGCATTCAAACTACATCCGTCACCCGACATCAGTCACCCAACTACTTCAACTTCACCAGTGGATAGTTCAGCCCATTCACCAGGTTCTTCACCAGCACGTATTTATCCAAGTTCTTGAATAACTCTGTGAGGTTGCGGAAGCCATAGGATCTAGGGTCAAAACTGGGGTCTATCTTTCTCAACGATGCCCCGATCTTGGCAATGTGGATTTCCTCTTCCTCGTCGGATGAGATTTCAAAAGCTTTATCAATGATGCTCAGATCAAGTTCTGCGGTTTCTTTTTCTGGAAGTTCCTTTTTGATTTCCTCATTCACTACCACGTTTTTTCTAGTGGTGCTAACTTGGGATTTATCCGCTTTCTTAGCCGTTGCTTTTGGTTTTTCTTCTGGCAAAAGATTCTCAGCATAGGTGAAAATCTCACAGGACTGCACAAACGCTTTTGGGGTGATCCTGCGACCGATTCCCATCACAAACATGCCCTCTTCCCGGATTCTTTTTGCCAAGCCTGTGTAGTCAGAATCCGAGGAAACAATGCAAAAACCGTCCACAGAGCCGCTGTGGAGTATGTCCATCGCATCGATGATCATGGAGCTGTCAGTAGAATTTTTGCCAGTGGTGTAGGAGAATTTTTGGATGGGACTGAAAGAATGTAGGTTGATCATTTCCTTCCAGCTATTCATATGTGGCGTGGTCCAGTCCCCGTAGATTCTCCGGATGGTGGCCTTGCCGTATTTGGATACTTCCTCCAGTATTTCTTTGATCAGTTTGGCTTGTGCATTATCCCCGTCAATCAGGACAGCGATGTTGAATTTGTTGTTGTTCATGTATAAAAATATAAGTTATTGTCCTTAAGGTAGCAATTAGTACGCCGAGGTGGGAAATTGGAAAGGAAACATTAGGAAAGAGAGGTGAGATTAGCAGTATTTTTCCTTGTCTTATGATTCCGGAAGGGTAGAGAGACTGTATTTGTGTTGTTCGCGATGACACGAATAACGGCGGAGCGATTGGGCCGTGGTTTGTAGCTCTTCCACTTAGCAATGGGATTGAACTACAGATTCTAGAAAAACATAAAGATATGAGTTACAAACTCACCTTGTCAAGCCCTTGGTCTATGCTTAGCTTAACGTTTATTGTATACGATAAGTGGGGGGGAGTCAATGCTATTCTTCGTTGATATTGAGTAATTCGGTTTAATTGGATTCATATCTTCCGATTTTACCCGTTATAAGTATTACTGTTCCACCTCCAATGAAACAACCCATAAGAAAGGCGCTCCAATCATGGTAAGGCAGGAAATAGATTGAAATGCCCATGGCTATAAGTACTAATCCTAAAATTCTTATTTTATTCATGCTGATTTGCGGTTAGAGCATAAGCCAAATTACAACATTTTTTAAATAGCGGGAGACTATTGCTGTTGTTCGGGATGACACGAACAACGGCGGAGCGATTGGGCTGTGTGTTGAACCTCTCCCGTCGTGGTCTGGGTCCCCACAGACCACTTTGCAATGGAGTTGAAAAACAGATTCTAGAAAAATTAAAAGATATAGTTACTAACTCATCTAATGGAAGGCGCGGTCCACGCAAAGAGCGGTTATTCTTTTACCATGGGTTGCACCCATGGTTATTAATGGTTTGACCTCCTTCGGGGTCATGCTTTTAGTTCTAATATCACAAGCATGACCACGGAGTGGTCCAACTTTTCAATAACCGCGGGTGCAACCCGTGGATACTCGCCTATTACCATATTCCGGCAATCCTGAAGGGTTGAACAATTTTGTTCTTGATTAAACAAAAAAAAGAGCGCCTTTCAGCACTCTTATTTAATATCTATTAGATTTCCTTACCCCAGCTTCTCCTTAAAAAACCCAATCGTTCTTTCCCAAGCCAATGTCGCCGCAGCTTCATCGTAGCGAGGCGTGGTGTTATTGTGGAATCCGTGGTTTACATCGGGATAGATGAAAGCCTTATTTTCCACATTATTTTCATTCAGGGCTTTTTCATACGCTGGCCAGCCGGCATTTACCCGCTCGTCCAGTCCTGCAAATTGTAGCATGAGTGGAGCTTTGATTTTTGCGGCTTCTTCTGCAGATGGTTGACCTCCATAAAAAGGAACAGAGGCATCCAGAGTTGGGATGCGAACTGCCATCATATTGGAGATCCAGCCTCCGAAGCAAAATCCTACCACGCCGATTTTGCCATTGCAGTCAGGGTGCGCTTTCAAATACTCATAAGCAGCGATAAAGTCCTCCAGCATTTCATCCCGATTTCTTTTGCTTTGCATCGCACGTCCTTCATCATCATTGCCTGGATATCCTCCCAGTGGGGTGAGCGCATCGGGAGCCAAAGAGATAAAACCCGCTACAGCTGTTCTTCTTCCCACATCTTCTATGTACGGATTCAGGCCTCGGTTTTCATGGACCACTACCACTCCAGGTACTTTACCTTTCATTCCGGCTGGAGTAGAAAGCAATCCTTTGATCTTGCCTCCTCCTTTTGGAGAATCGTAGGTGATGTAGTTTGATTCCAAGCGAGGATCATCTGCTTTGATGGTACGGGTGTCTTCATAATTTGGCATCATCGCACTCATAAGCGCGGCAACCGTTACGCCTCCTACGGCATAGGCAGAAAGTTTTTCTATGAATTGTCTTCGCTCAAGTTTGTTGTGTGCGTATGCATCGTATAGATCAAATACGCCTTGGTCTATGTCTTCTTTTCGTAATTCCTTCATTGTTATTGGTTTTGTGGGTTGTAGTGTAATTTACTGATTTGCATGAAGTAAATAAATTCATTCGTGTAATTCTTTAGACGATTTCAAGTACAAAGTACAAAGTATCAAGTACCAAGAACCAAGAGCCAAGAGCCAAGAATCGAGAATCAAGACGATAGACGTAAGACATTAGAAATTAGATATAGAAAACCCTTTAACCCTTCGACCATCCACCTTTCAACTTTTCAACCTTTCCACTTTCCCACCTTTCAGCCTTCAAACTTCATACTTTAGATTTCATACTATTCTTCCGAACTTGCACGCACAAATCTTTGACTATTCCCTTGGCTTCAAAAGTTCTATTCATCACCCCGCCTTTTACACAGCTAAATACACCTTATCCGGCTACGGCTTATCTGAAAGGCTATATGAATCAAATCGGGGTAGCATCCAATCAGGTTGATCTAGGAATAGAGGTGATTTTGCAGTTGTTTTCAAAGACAGGATTAGCCAAGATTTTTGCAGCGATTGAAGCTAATGAGGCGGATTTGTCGGACAATGCTGCACGTATTGTGCGATTGAAAGCTAATTACCTACAAACCATAGATCCTGTGATTGCTTTCCTACAGGATAGAAATCCTACGCTGGCTTATAGAATAGCTGAAGGAGATTACCTGCCTGAGGCAAGTCGCTTCGAGCAATTGGATGATCTGGAATGGGCTTTTGGTACACTTGGGATTCGGGATAAAGCCCGGTATTTCGCGACTCTTTATCTGGAAGATATCGGTGATTTGATCTCTGAGCAGATAGATCCTCATTTCGGCTTTAGCCGATATGCTGAGCGATTGGGGATGTCAGCCAATACTTTTGATGAGATGCAGGAAGCACTGAATCAACCTTCCGGTTTGATCGATGAGTTGCTTTGTGATTTATTGGAGCAAAAGATACAGCAGTACCAACCTACTTCTGTTGCCTTTTCAGTGCCATTTCCAGGAAATCTTTACGGGGCTTTCAAATGCGGTCAGTACCTGAAAAAGCATCATCCAAACTTGGTACTTTGGATGGGTGGAGGATATCCAAATACAGAATTGCGTTCACTCAAAGAACCTCGGGTTTTTGATTATATAGACTTTATCGTACTTGATGATGGAGAAGCACCGATTCGGCTGTTACTCGATCATCTGGATGGGAAGATACCGGTTGCTGAGCTAAAGCGAACCTTTACCCGAGTTGACGGTAAAGTGACTTTTTGTAATAATCACGCAGTAAAAGATGTGGCACAACGCGAAGTCGGTACGCCGGATTACAGCGATTTACTGATTCGGGATTACCTCTCTGTGATCGAAGTGGCAAACCCAATGCATAGACTTTGGTCGGATGGTCGTTGGAATAAGATGACACTGGCACATGGCTGCTACTGGGGAAAATGCACTTTTTGCGACGTGTCGCTGGATTACATCGGGAGATATGAGCCGATCACTGCATCGATTTTATGCGATCGCATCGAGGAGATCATCGCTCAGACTGGCGAAAATGGGTTTCATTTTGTGGATGAGGCAGCACCACCTGCGTTGATGCGGGATCTGGCAATTGAGATTCTTCGCAGAGAACTCTCTGTGGTTTGGTGGACGAATATCCGTTTCGAAAGTAGTTTTACCGCAGACCTCTGCCGACTTTTGAGAGCTTCTGGTTGTATTGCGGTTTCCGGCGGTTTGGAAGTCGCCTCTGATCGCTTGCTGGAAATGATCAAAAAGGGAGTGACAGTCTCTCAAGTCGCGCAAGTGACCAACCATTTCACCCAAGCAGGAATCATGGTTCATGCGTATTTGATGTATGGCTTTCCAACCCAAACTGCTCAGGAAACAATTGATTCCTTGGAAATGGTGCGTCAGCTAATTCAAGCGGGAGTGATCCAATCCGGTTTCTGGCATCGATTTGCTATGACTGCACATAGCCCAGTTGGACTGGATCCGAAGTCCTTTGGAGCAGTTAATCTCATGCCTGTGGAAGGTACTTTTGCAAATAATGATTTGCCTCATGATGATCCTACGGGAGCTGATCATGAGATCTTCAGCGAGGGCTTACGCAAATCACTTTTCAATTACATGCATGGAGTATGCTTCGATGTGCCGCTGCAGGATTGGTTTGAAGCCAAGGTGCCAAAGACCACGATTTCAAAGAATTACATAGCTCAAGAGATCAGTAACGAGCCAGCTCCAGAATATAAAGATCGGAACAGAATACTTTGGATTGGGGCGCAGCCTGAGCTGCAGGTTTTCGAGGAGGATGAGTTGTCTGAGTTGATTTTTTCAGGGAAAAAAGAAGACTTCGCTATGGAGCTACCGCTTGATTTGGGGATCTGGGTTACTGAACTTCTAAATACAGTGGGTTATAACCAAAAGCTAAATACTCTAAAGCCAATCCGGGAAAGCTATGAATCTCAATTTGGCGACTTTGAAGAGATGGTGGAATCAGAAGTCTGGGAAATCCTTAGAGAACACGGGTTGTTGGTGTTTTAAAAGCGTTGATTACTGATCGTGCCGTTGGCACTCTAGCAGTATCATTGGTCTTATTTCTTTAACCCAGAATTGCATTCTGGGCTTTTACATATCTTGCCTTTGGCAAGAGGCTTTTGTCAAAGTATTTATTTTGTACCAACGGTACAACCTGTAGTAGCCCCGAATACAGCGAAGCGAAATTCGGGGGAAGAATAAATGAAAGTCATCCAAGAGTGCCAACGGCACGATCTGTATTAACACCGCACACTATAAAGAAACTTTTCATTTTCCCAATTCGGGAAATGAATCTTGTCTCAAAACGGGATTTTTTTACTCATACAAGAGGTGAAAATCATTCTAACGCTTAAATAATTATTAGCACTTTGCTGAAAAGTAGTGCCTTTTTGGATTCAGTGATTGAAGTTCAGATTTGCCAAATCCCCCTTTTCTAAAGGGGCTAGGGGGGATTTGCAGAGAAAGTCTCAACTCATACCACACATTAGAGTCAACAACCTTCATTCATCCAACAAGCGAAAATTGCTATGGCACAACTTGTGAATTGTTACCATAGCAATCATTATAACCACTAAACTTTCCCAACATGAACAATCTTTTCAAAGGACTAATCGCAGGCTACGGAGCATATAAACTAGGTGGAGGTTGCCTAGGAACCATTTTGGTTTTTGTGATCATCTTTATGCTTTTGGGTCAGTGTAGTTAAATCACTTTTCCCATCTGCGGATCTGAAATACTGTCTTTCCCGGTTTCAAGCCTTCCTGCGTAAGTGATATCCAGTTTTGGATCTTCCTTAGCAGAAAGTGCGATTTGGTACCATCCTTTATGTTTTTTAGTGTCAAGTTTAAGGTTGGTCATTTCTCCAGCCTTAAGCTTGATTTCCTTATTCAGTTTGAGGTAAATGCCATCTTTTGCAAGCAAGGTGAGGCTAGCTGCTGATGTGTTTTTGATCTTAAATTCAATCTCCTCACTTACTTTTTTGTTTTTTAAAAGCGGTCTTGCACTCACTTCAACTGTTGAATTTTTGCCTTTAAATTCCCTGTAGAAACCATTTGGGCCATAGACTTTCAAATGAACTAACCCATTTTCGAATTCTTCTACAGGCCATTCATAGGAAATACTATCGCCTGACTTCACTGCAAAAGCCCATGTTTTGACTGGTTCGAAAGCCTTTGTCTCCGGATTTAAGTAGTTGCCGGGAGCATACACATTGAAGCCTGAGCCTAAAGCGTCTTTTCCAAATACTTCCTGCGAAGCTGTGAAAGTTATTACGAACTTATTTCCGTCGGAGCTTACTTTTCCATCTGCATGCAAATCATATTTTAATCCGTTGGAAGGCTTTGTGCCTTGTTCCTGAACTGCGAAAATTGATGAGTTTTCAACGTTAGCAGCTTCTTTCTTCGCTTCTTCTTCCGTTAACTTGATGAAGTTAGTAGGGACGTTTTTGAATTTAGCATTGTAAATCTGCTTCACGAATTCCTCCTGATTCACAGGCTCAGCATGCTTTATTTTCTCATCATTATAAGGACGGAAAGCAGAGGTCAAATCACCACTCACCGTTCTTCTCCAAGAGCTAATATTTGTTTCCTCGATTTTCTTCCCAGTTTTTTTAGAAAGGAAAGTCTCCAGAAATTGGATGGTAGAAGTAATGTCACAAACTTCAGAATTGACCCATCCACCTCGAGACCAAGGAGATGCAATGATAAGGGGCACTCTATACCCTAAACCGACGGGACTTGTTCGGGCTTCATCAGGTTTGAATCCAGCTTTTAGCTCCTCTTCAGCAAAAACAAATTCCCCGGCACTTGAAAGCCCATCAGACATTTTTCCATTTGGAGTTTGAGGATTTGGTGGGACAAAAGGAGGGATGTGATCAAAATACCCGTCGTTCTCATCGTAATTGATGATGAAAATGGTCTTTTTCCACACCTCTGGGTCTTCGGTCAAAATATTCATAACCTCTGAGGCGTACCATGCACCATACCAAGGCGCGCTTGGATGATCAGAGAACTTTTGCGGAGCTACAAGCCAAGTTACAGTAGGCAAAGTGCCCTCTTTGACATCCTTTCTGAATTGGTGAAAAATATCTCCTTTTGGAATCAAAGTTTCACGGTCTTCTCCATTTTCCTGGTAAGCAAGGGTTTCAGTTTGATGGTAATCTGGGTCTCCTGTATTAGTTTGGAAAGCCTTTCTATGAAGACTCTTCGCTTTGTATGAGAGTTTTTCGAACTCTTCAGCATTCCATTTTTGTAGGTAAACTTCCAGGTACGCCAAGCCATCTTCTTTCTCCTTCAATTCTTTTTGTAGCTCCTCTAAATTGGTCGGGTTGCTGGCCAGTTTTACTTTGACTTCCGCTATTTCAGCGGGAAGAGCCTTTTGTCTTTTCTGTAGGAACAGGTAATGCTCTGGGTGAAAGCGTACTCCGAATTGTGAGAACCACTCCAGATTATTATCAGTGAAATTTGCCAAAAGCGATTCTGCTTCGCCTTCTAGTTCGGTCGTGAGACTGATTTCATTTTGATATACTTTCCATGAGATATCGTTTTCCTCCAGCAATTCCGGAAAAGTTCTCCAAGTCCCTTCTTTGCCGTAAGTCAGTTCGCCATTTCGGACTTTGGCTTTATCTCCTTCAGAACCATGCGTTTTTCCAGTCCAGAAATAGCTTCTATTTGTTGTCGTACCAGTCAGTGCTGCGCAAAAGTGTTGATCACAAACGGTGAATGCATCTGCAAGCGCATAATAGAAAGGCAAATCTTCTCGACTATAGAAACCCATAGTCAGTGGGATATTATAATGTTTTTTACCAGGTCTTTTAGCCTCTATCCAATTGTTATATTTTCCGTCATTTCTGGCATCCACTTGATTTTCCCAAGAATGTGGCGTGCCGCCCATCCAGGTAGCATTTGTGTCTTTGATGTCAAAGCGAAAAGGGGCAAAGCGATTTCCTTCTTTATCCGGCTGAAGCCAAACTGGATTTTTGTCTGGAAGAGAGATGGCTCTAGGATCATTGAAACCTCTAACACCCTTCATGGTGCCAAAGCAATGGTCAAAAGATCTGTTTTCCTGCATCAGCATCACTACATGCTCCGCATCATAAAAAGTTGTTCCCGGCGCTGCTTGAATAGCCATCGCGCGTTGCACAGCCATTGGCATGGAGCTCCAAATGCTTGCTCCACCGGTAACCAAGGCTGCTTTCTTTAAAAATTCTCTTCTTGAATCGTTCATTACTTATTGATTTAAAGGATAAGTATAGGGACTTTTTGCATTTCGGATAAGTAATCAATGATTTCCTTTTTGTTATGAATTTGAGAGGAAATAGCTAATTTATACTCTCTCAGAGACTTACCTCGGGTCGATAATTTATTTTGTAAATTCAGTTTGAATAATTTTATGGAAATGGAAGAAGTTTTGGAGCCAAAAAAAGATAAAACAGAAAGAGCAACTCAGACTTTTTTTCGTGTGACTTTCATGAATAATTGTAACCTGCTTCAGATCGCAGACAATAAAGCCAATATTGTGATCAGCATCAATGCGCTGGTGATTTCTTCTGTGGTTGCGATTATTGGCTATGGTACGTTATCCCATCAATTTGATTACGAAAGGACAGTTACCTTGATACCAATTATGGTTTTGATTACTACTTGCTTGGTGTCTACTATCCTGGCAGTGCAGGCAGCTAGACCCAAATTTCTGGGTAGGAGAAAAAATAATGAAGAGGAAGTGAAGTCTAGTATGATGTTTTTTGGAGTTAGCTCCAACTTTACCCTTCAAGAATACCTCACAGAACTGGACGAAATCTTGCCATCCAAAAAACAAGTTCAAGAGCAGATGGCTATTTCCCTTTACTATCAAGGCAAGGTCTTAAATAGAAAATATAAGCTTTTGGCACATGCTTACACTGTTTTTATCATTGGTTTGGCTATAGGAGTAGTCACATTTTTCATTTACTTAATAGCTCTATAGCCTTATCCCAAGCGTACCTCATACAATTGAACGGCGTTCTTGTTTTTTATTCAGGACAACTGAAAGGATGGTACTTTTCGCTGATAATAGATTCAATCCCAAAGAAGTCGTTCAATACAGATTCAGCGTTGCAAAACGCTACTTCTAGCCAAGTTTGGTCATTGGAATAAGTATTCCCAATAATGAACCTGTCAATGCCATTGGCTACTAATCAATGTACAGTGATTCAAGATGTTTTATTGTTTACTTTAATTACTTGCGGGAAAATTTTTCAAACGCATGATAAACTGCCAAATGAAGAGCGTCACCGTGATCTTGTTTTTCTAAAAATTCAAAGAAAATCGCATCGTTTTCCTGTACTGAGTTTTGGAGTTTTTCAGCAAGTGATTTTGCGGTTCGCTCCATGACTTCTCCCTCTTTGCCTACAGCTATAAAAATAGATGGAGAGTTATTTGCAAAGTGGATCTCACGCTGAAGAAATGATTCATCATCCCACCAAAGACTTGGGCTTACGATGACGTAATTGGTAAATGAATTGGGTTTTTGAAATAGTACTTCACTAGCCAGCAAGCCTCCAAGTGATTGTCCAATCAGTGTTTTGGAAGGATGGTTTGAGTATTTTTCTGAGATGAATGGTTGCAGTTCATCCAATAGAAATTGGATAAACTTCTGCGATTGACCACTGGAAGGGATATCTATTTTGTCCTTCTTATTAGTAGTAGGAAAAGTAAAATCCCTTTGTCGATCTACGTTTACTATTCCTACGACGATTGACTCAGGAATCATTTGTATCCATGGGAAACTTGCAAACTGAGCCAGACCGGTGATGTGCAGGAAATCTTCATCCATTCCACCATCCAACAAATAGATCACTGGAAATTTATCGGCAGAATCTTTATGATAACTTGGAGGCAAGTAAATGTTTAATGCCCGGTTCTCATTCAGTGCTTCCGAAAATATTTCTACATTTACCCCAATCACCAAAGGTTCTCTTGTGATAGTTGAAGTCTGCGCAAATGCAGTTATCGAAAATTGTAGAAGAACGAACGCGATAGTAAGGAATTTCATAAAAGGGTGTTTGCCTTTGAGCAATGAAAAAGGGAACTACTTCAATTTTGTCATCAAAATAATTCCTGTAGACCAATTCATTTTCGTCAAAGAAAAGTTCTTTTTCCCTTCCAAAGTTTCGACTAATTGATTGGCTTTTTCTGCATGTCCTTCCGGCCAATTCGGCTGCTCATCCATATCATCGATTACATAGATTCCACCTACTTTCAGCAAGTTGAGAACTTCGTCCAACACACTATATTTTCCTGGCCAGGCATCGGCGAAAATCAAGTCAAATTTTTCTCCAGTATAATTCCGGATCCATTCGGCTCCATCTTGGCAAAGTATATTGACTCTGGTATCAAGATCAAACAATTGGCCCACTATTTCTGTCAGTTTCGGGTCATTATCGATAGAAATAATATTTCCACAATCATCCATCCCCTCTACCATCCAGGAAAGTGAAAGGCCGATTCCGGTACCCAATTCAAGAAAATCACCGCAGGGCTTGCTGGCTACTAAAGTTTTTAGAAGGGTGCCAACGTAAATATCTGAAGGCATTGTAAATCCAATTTGCTCACACTTGGAAACTATTCTATCATGGATTACCGGTTTGATTTTGATGTCTGAATCAATCATTGCTTAAAAATTTGATGAGTTAAAAATGTTGGTTTAAAAAAGATACGAACTAGTCCGCCTAAGCGGACTAGTTATCAATAAGTATATTTTACGTAAACACGCTTTTGAATGCTTTGGTCATCTGGATTTAGCATTGGTGGCGCGGCTGCGTCTGCGCTAGTTCGCATCATTTCCATTTTTGCATAGCCATAGGAGATAGGCTGAGACTCTAGTGAAACTCTATGTACTCGAATAGATTTAATCCCTAATGTTTGTGCGATTAGTTGTGCACGGCTTTCAGCATTTTTCAATGCCTCAGTAAGCAGAGCATCCTCAAGAGACTTTTTTGTAGCTTCGGAAATCTGGAAATTCAAATTGAAACTCATGTCTCCAGCTCCTTGAATAGATTCTACAATTTTTTGTAAATCCTCATTTTTACTGGATGTAATGATTCGTAATGACTGCCTCGCTACATAGCCGGAATCGCGTTGAACACCACTTCTATAGATTCGATTTACATCCACGGAATAGTTGTCTGCAATCAATTTGTAATCTTTGATTTTTGCTTTTTTCAAAGCGTCTGCCAGCAATTCAGTTTTTTTATTTAGCACTTTCACTGCATCTACCACTTTCATTGCTTTTTCTTCCAAATTGATGTGGAAGGCAGCCTCGTCAGGTGCAATCTTACGCTCACTAAAGCCCTCCACTTCAATCAGAGGAACGGTCATGTTGTCTTGCGCAAAAACGGGTACTGCTAATAGTAGTGCAAGTACGATAGTTAAATAATTTTTCATTTGTGTGTTTGGTTTAGTTCTGCTGCTACTTATTCAAAATCGAAGCCAGCTTTAAAAATAACTAGTTCTGTTAAGACAAATTAAGGGAGCAGAGCTTAAAATTCAGCGCTAACTAGTCTGATCTCAAATTATAAATCGGTAGTCAACAAGCAAAGATTCCTTATTTCCAGTCCAGTACTTCCATGGTGTTCAGCTCTGGGCCTCCGCCTCGTTTGGCACTTCCAGCTGCCACATAGAGCTTGCCTTTGTAGTAAATCACTCCCGTTCCATGTCTCCCTTGATTCAGGTCAGGAAGGCTTGACCATTCGCCAGTTCGAGTATCGAGAACTTCAACCTCGGCATGAGATGATTCTTGAACTGTGCTTTCACCATTCATCACCAGTAAATATTTTCCATTTCCAATGGATGAAGTACCTCCTCTTGGGGTAGGCAAACCTGCTTCTACTGTGCTCCAGGAATTAGTTTTGAAGTCAAAGAAATCTACTTCAGGAATCACTAAATCCAACACTTTTCCTATTTCTGCATGAGAAGTTCTTCCTCCTGCAGCATATACTTTATCTTCGACAAGTACAGCCCCAAAGTGATCTCTTGGTCTTGGTGCATCCGGAAGAACTGTCCATTGGCCTGTTTTGGTATCATACTCGTCAAACCACGGAACAAAGTCGGCATAGTGTCCATCGACGATTCCACATACAAGGTAGATTTTATCACCACGAACTGTTACTCCTACTGAGCCTCTTCTTCTATCTTTAGGGATTTCGGCTCCTTCTCGCCATTCATTTGTTTTAGGATTGAAAATCAGAAAATGAGTTAATGGGGTTTCGTGTGGATAGCCTCCGGTCAATGCGCCGATCACATAGATTTCGTTTTTATACGAAATAGCCTGGAAATGATGGAATTCGATTGGAGCCATTGCCAGTGTCTTCCACATGTTAGTCTTAGGATCGTATTCTTCGATCGGTTTGACGCCTCTTCCGCCTAGAAGGTAGAATTTACCATTGCATTCCACGAACGAGTTTTCATGCCTAGGAAGGGGGTAGTTGAGGGTTTCTACGGCCGTCCATTGATCAGCAGATTGTGAGAATCCAGCAAAAGCTATTAATAGAAATGCTAAACTGAAAAAGTACTTCATAGGGATAGAATTCTGATTTGGTTAGAATAAAAATAGGGATTTTTGAGTTGGGAATGCAATTAGAATTTAATCTGATCTTGGATCCTTTCTAGTTATATTTATGAATTTAAGAAAAACAAAAGCGCCATCTGCATATCTTAACAAATGGCGCTTTTACAATTCAGAAATCATATCGATGAAACTCGAAATCACTTCATTTTTCCAAATCCAGAATATCCCTGATTTTATTGATTTCAGTCATTTCATCAGATAGTCCAATGCTATCACTGGCGGCAATTTTCTCACGGAAAGCAGTCAAATTGGAAATATAACCATCCAAGGCAGATAAGATGTTGTCCTTATTTTCAGTGAAAATAGGAGCCCACATCGCTGGACTTGATTTCGCCAGTCGTACAGTAGAGGAAAAGCCTGAGCCTGCCATATCGAAGATGTTTTTCTCGTCTTCCATTTTCTGTAATACTGTTTTGCCCAGCATAAAGGAAGAAATATGCGAAAGATGAGATACAAAAGCCAAATGGCGATCGTGCTCCTCCGGATCCATAAATCTCAATTTCAGATTCAGTGCATCAAATAGCTCATAGGCTTTCTCCTTCAGACTAAGATCCGTTTGTTCCAACTCACAGATGATCATTACTTTGCGGTCTAGCAAATCCCCAAAAGCTGCTTTTGGCCCCGAATATTCAGTTCCTGCAATCGGGTGAGCCGCGAGATAGTGTTTTCTTTTAGGGTGATCAGCCACCAAAGCACATAGTTTGGCTTTCGTAGAACCCACATCAAAAACCAAGGTGTTTTCACCTGCTTGATCAAGCGTTTTTAGAAGAAGTTCATTCAGTGTGTCGGCAGGAGTTGCCAATATTACAATATCTGTATCTGCATCAGGAGCATCTTTTGCTTCTTGGATGATCCCCAGATTCAACGCATCCTGCAAATTCTTCTCGTCAGCATCCGATCCAGTGATCGAAATGTCTGGAAACTTTTTGGCTGCTGCCAAGCCGAAAGAGCCTCCCAGAAGTCCTAAGCCTATAATATGTATTTTTTTCATAGTTAGTAGTTTAGATTAATCTTTGCTTTTCTTCAAAAAAAAGATGAAAGCATCATAGGATTCGTTCAACACCAGCAAATTCGTGTCTTCGGTCATCCGTCATCGGTCAATTTATTTAATCCTGTTTATTGCCTCCAAGATCTTGAACTCAGGTATGCAGAGCGAGAAGCGTACATAGCTTTCGCCGGCAGAACCAAAGATTTTTCCAGGCGTGATAAATATATTTTTCTCGTATAGTAATTCATCCACAATTTGATCGGCAGTTTTTCCCTCAGGCACTTGGCACCAGACGAATAGACCTGCTGCTTTGGTGTCATAAGTCAGGTTAAGCTTGTCTGCAAGTTTCCAGACTAGTTTTCTGCGGCTTTGATAAGTGCTTTCAATATCCGAAAACCAACTGTCTCCTAAATTCAGTGCTGCTATTGCGCCCTTCTGAATTCCCAAAAACATCCCGGAGTCCATATTGCTTTTCACCTTCAGAACTTTTGCTATCCAGTCTTCCCGACCTGCAAGCATTCCAACTCGCCAGCCTGGCATATTGAAAGCCTTACTAAGTGAATTCAATTCCATGGCAACCTCTTTGGCACCTGGAATTGATAAAATACTCATCGGCTCTTTCGTCAGAATATGGCTGTAAGGGTTGTCATGAAGTAAGACAATTTCATGCTTTTTGGCAAAGGCTACCAATTCCTGCAAAATCTCCCGGCTTCCCGCAGCTCCGGTAGGCATGTGCGGATAGTTAATCCACATGAGTTTCACTTTACTCAAATCCTGACTTTCCAATTCTTCCAGATTCGGTCTTCCCGATTTAGTCAGGTCAATTCCGTAATAAAGAGGTTTTGCACCCAGCAAATTGGTAACTGAGGTGTAAGTGGGATAGCCAGGATTAGGGATCAAAACCTCGTCTCCCGGATTCAAAAAAGTCATACTCAGATGCATGATTCCTTCCTTGGAGCCCATCATCGGTAAAATCTCCCTATTCGGATCTAGGCTGACTCCGTATTCTCTTGCGTAGAAATTAGCGATGGAAGATCTCAGTTCCGGAATGCCTTGGTAGCTCTGGTACCCATGTGCCTGTGGATTGTCCGAGGTGCTTTTCAGTGCATCTGTCACTTTTTTATCTGGAGCCAAATCCGGACTTCCAATCCCAAGATTAATGACAGGTTTTCCTTCGGCAATCATCTGATTTACCTCTCGGAGTTTGGCTGAAAAGTAATACTCTTCTACACTGTTGACTCGATCTGCAAAGCCTTTCATTTATCTATTCTTATTTTATTTATTTCTGTTTTTGTATCTGTAAAGAGACTAAAGCATTCTAGGATTTGTTTAAGACTGCCATTTGGGCTACTTCGGTCATCCGTCTTTGGTCTTCGGACGGGGTGAGTAAAGTGTGTTTGGGTGATAGTACCAATGCGGATAATTATTTCCTGCTAAGGTATTCTCCAAAAATTTTCACTTCTCCAAAGCTAGCTCGAATTTCTTCAATTGTCTGTGTGAATATGGCATGATCATCAAAGACCAAGTCTATGAAAAATGCATATTCCCAAGGTTTTTCGATCACTGGAATTGACTGGATTTTGCTCAGATCTATTCCGTTTTCAGAAATCAAAGTCAGCAACTTCGCTAATCCACCTTTTTGATTTTGAATGGTGACTTTAATCGATGCTTTATTAACCTCAGTGGATGGTTTTACTGATTCTTTCTGAAGAATGATAAAACGGGTAAAATTGCTTTTCACCGTCTGAATATCCGGAGCGATGATCTCCATTCCATAGATCTCGGCTGCGATGCTGGATGCAATTGCGGCTATTCCCTTCCAGTTTCCGGCTGCGATATCTCTTGCCACAGAAGCAGTGTCTGTATCTTCTTTGAGCTTGATATGTGGGTGCTGCGCAAAAAAAGCTTTGCACTGCAAAAGTGCCATAGGATGTGATCGGACTTCTGAAATATCCTTGATAGTCTGGCCTGGAAGAGCCATGAATTGATGTCCAATAGGAAGGTAATATTCATCGCGAATGCTCAGGCCGTAACGATCTATTAGATCGTAATTTGGCAAAATCGCTCCAGCTATGGAGTTTTCGATGGCCATCACTGCAAAGTCAGCTTCACCATTTGCCACAGCTCTTGCTACCGGTTCGAAGGTGGTGAAATCTAGGATTTCTATTTCCTCACCAAAATTACGCAAGGCAACTTGATGGTGAAAGGAGCCCGGAACTCCCTGAATGGCTATTTTAAGCGTGCTCATAGATTAAGATTGACTGACGATAGAAATGCCGGCTAACTGACAGTGTTTCCAGAAGCTTGGATAAGATTTGTCCACTACGGAAGGATCTTCTATACTTACCCGCGTTTTGGTGATCAAAGGCATAAAAGCCATAGCCATTCTATGGTCATCATAGGTGTGGATTTTTACTTCAGCAGGCATGGTCACTGAAGGAATCACCTGATACACTTCCGGTTCGATTTCCTTCAAGTCAGCATTGAACTTAGCCAATTCTTGCTGCAGCGCATAAATCCGGTCTGTTTCCTTGATTTTCAAACTTTCCAAGCCGGTGAAGGTCGCGTTTTGACCCAAAATGGCACAGGTCACTGCGATAGTCTGAGCTAAGTCTGGGCAATGAGTAAAATCCCAGTGCTTTAATCCTTTCACAGGCTGTTTTTCCAGTAAAACGCCACCATCTTTAAAAGTGCTCTTTATTCCCAATTGTCCCATGATTTCTACCACAGCGGAATCTCCCTGAAGACTGTTTTCTTTCAAACCAGAAAGGAAAAGCTCCCCGGAATCGGCGCAGGCCAATAAGCTAAACCAGTATCCGGCGCCTGACCAGTCGCTTTCTACTGCGAATGTAGTGGGCTGGTAAGCCTGATGAGTAACAGAGATTTTGTTGTCTTTCCATTCGTAGTTGATTCCAAACTGAGACATGGAATCCAACGTCATTTCTATATAGGAGCGAGAACCAACCTTTCCTTCCAATTCCAGTTCCAGCCCGTTCGGCAACAAAGGCGCGATCATGAGCATCGCAGAAATATATTGGCTGGAAACATCTCCCCGAATTTTTACTTTATCGCTTTTCTGCTCCGAAAGTCCATGAATCGCCATAGGAGGATAGCCTTCTACTCCCAGGTAATGGATTTCCGCTCCCACAGTTCTCAATGCATCCACCAAAATACCGATTGGACGCTCACACATTCGCGGAGTACCGGTCAAGACTTTGTTTTGATTGGTGATGGCAGCATAAGCTGTCAAAAATCGCATTGTAGTCCCAGCGTCCAATACATCAAAAACCGGAGGATTCTTTTCCAGCAGACTGATCATCGTCTGTGTGTCGCGGGCTTCAGCCAGGTTGCTTAAGTGATTCTTTCCTTCGGTAAGCGCGTCGATGATAAGCACGCGATTGGATTCGCTTTTGGAAGAAGGAAGTGGAATATGTGTAGACGAAAAATCTGATATTTGGGCCAGATGAATCGTTTCTTTGGTTTCAGTAGTCAAAATAAATCGAATTAGGTCTGAGGTAAATTTTGGTAATAATGGATTGCTTCCCTGATTTCGGCTCGGGTGACAGGAGTGTTGTATGTGCAATCGCCGATGGAACTGAGCAGAGAAAACATCAATTCTTTGCCTTCGTTTTTCTTGTCTTGCAGGCAGAAATCAAGAACCGCGGGAAGGTCAGTTTCAAGGATTTCTATTTTGCCATAAACTTTCAAAAAGGCAGCTTGAATTTGCTTCACTTCTGCCATCGAAAGGTCTAATTTCTTGTGCGAGAGCCAAGCTTCGCAAATCATGCCGACTGCTATGGCTTCTCCATGTAATAAATGTCTAGGTCCGTCCAAAAAATATGTTTCAAAAGCATGGCCTATCGTATGTCCAAAATTCAGGATTTTTCTCAAGCCAGCTTCCTTAGGATCTTCTTTGACTACGGCTTTTTTGATCTCCACAGAATGGTGGATTAGCGGAGTCCAGTAGGATTTTTCCCAATGCTCAAAATCCAGACTTTCAAAATATTTTTTATCCCGAATCAAACCGTGTTTGATGATCTCTGCAAAACCGGATCTTAGTTCTTGCTGAGGTAGAGTCTTTAGGAATTCTGAGGCAACTATGACCGTCTCTGGTTCATTGAATACGCCTAAGTGATTTTTCAATCCTTCGAAATCTACACCCAATTTTCCACCAACACTCGCGTCTACCTGTGAAAGTAGGGTAGTTGGCATATTGATAAAGCGAATTCCTCTTTTGTATATGCTGGCGCAAAAGCCACCCATATCTCCCAAAACGCCACCTCCAATATTTATGAAAAGCGCCTTTCTGTCAAGCTGGGCTTCAGTCATCGCTGCCCAGATATTCATACAGGTAGCGATGGTTTTGTTTTTTTCGCCAGAATCAATCGTATAAAAAGTGCTGTTCGAAGGGAAAACTTCTTCTACCAAGGGAAGGCAATGTTCCTTGGTGTTTTCATCTGTGAGGATAAAGAGGCTGGAAAATTTGATTTCGCCAAGAACGGCGGTCAAATCCACAGATGCATTTTCAGAAAAGATAATTGAGTTCACGAAGACTGAGGTTTACTGAGCTTAAAAATAGGATATAAAAGTCTGAGGAGAAAAATTCCCCTCAGACTTGAATAAGCTCAGTGATTATATGTTAGCAATTTTTGATGGAATGTAGGCTACAAGCCATGGACTAAAGCCTGCAAACTATCAACTGTTAAGGATTACTTCTTTACAGGGTCAGCTTCTCTAAGCTGTTTTTCCTGACGTTTTACTGACTCTTCGTGAATACAATAAAGCAACTCCTTCATGAATTTTTCGCTAAGATTCTTAGCCACGCCTTTTTGAGTACGGCTTTCCATCACATCTTTCCAGCGATCAGACTGAAATACGGATAGATGGTGCTCTCTTTTGTGTGCACCGATCTGATCGATCACCGCAAATCTTTCCTGAAGTATATCCAACAACTGATCATCCATGTGATCAACAGCTCTTCTCAGGTCGTTCAGACGCTCACTTGGCTGCTCAGATTCCAGTGGTTTTTTGAAATCGATAGCAGAAAGAATTTCTTTCAAACGAGCTGGAGTCACTTGCTGCTTAGCATCAGACCAAGCTTTGTCCGGATCATGGTGAGTTTCGATCATCAAGCCATCCAAACCGAAGTTCATCGCCTTCTGAGAAATCTCAAGGATTCCATCTCTTTTACCCACAATGTGAGAAGGATCGTTGATTACTTCCATTCCAGTCCAAACACGCTTCAAGTGCATAGGCATAGACCAGTTTGGCTTGTTTCTGAATCGCTTGTCGTATGCATCAGAGAATCCTCTGTGAATGGCGGCCAACTTCGTAAGACCCACTGCATGGAACCTTTCCAATGCTCCAATCCAAAGATCTAAATCAGGGTTCATCGGGTTTTTCACCATCACTGGGATGTCAGAACCTGCTAATGCGTCAGCGATTTCCTGAACTGCGAAAGGGTTTACAGTAGTTCTGGCTCCAACCCAAACTACGTCCACGTTGTTTCTAAGGGCGATTTCAGCATGAGCTGCATTTCCAACTTCTACCGTGATAGGAATGTTTAGGTGGTGACGAACGATCTCCATCCATTTTAGTCCTTCTTCCCCGATGCCTTCGAAGCTTCCTGGTCTAGTTCTTGGCTTCCAGATTCCGGCACGGAACATAGATGGAATTACATTGTTTTCCTTCATCTCGATACAAATCTGCTCGATTTGCTCTGGAGTCTCCGCGGAGCAAGGTCCTGCGATGATGGTCGGGCCTGTAAGTCCTAGGCCCCAGTCTTTGATTTGCTTGTGATCTTTCATGTGTTTGTTGTTTAATTTCAATGGTCACATGGAATCTCGCATGGTTTATATCATCGCACTTGGTGATGTTTTTTGTCATGCTCGATTTCATAATTACTGAGCTTTAAATGAAAAAAGCCCGACTCTTTCGAATCGGGCTTTATGTGTTATATTTTGTTTCTTAGTTTAGGCAAGGCAATACACAACTCCGATTCGATTTTGTCTTCGAAAGTAAAAGTAAAAGAAGCTAAAATATGTCGCTGCTGTGTTTAACATGTGCCAAATGTAAAGTGGTGATTTTTAAAATCAAAATTAATTTTTCGCCACAGGTATTATTTAATCGGCAAAGATTCAGGTGATTTGTTGAATATTTCTAAATCTTGACAAAAAATTCAGTGCTTTCGGAATTATATTTTGACTTATATGAAAATACTTCTCTTTGGAGCTGTAAAATTTTTTTTGGAATAATTTAAAAATGCCGGTAGGGTTTAAGGAGAAAGGATGTTGGTTTTTAAAAAGAATAAGAGTCTTGGTGAAATTTCACCTGTACTTGTAATGAATCACATAAGGAAACAAGCAATTGCTTTTCTCCAGTCTCTAATGCCTACAATACAGTCGCTTTTCACTGGTTCAATTATCCCAACAAAACCAACCCAAAAGCAGTTTTTTTGATATCTTTGCAGCTTTATTTCTGGATTATGCCCGCCAAACCCACTATTTCTTTTGACAACTTAAAGGTTGCCTTTGCCTCAAAAAGTGATGCAGAACTGAAAAAAATGCATTTAGTCTTTGCCATGTTGAACAATAAATTTGTCTCAGATATGGGGATTGCACTGACCAAAATCGGTTTTGCGCTTCATTTGCCTATCAAAGGTATTATGAAGCAAACCATGTTTGGGCACTTCTGTGGGGGTGAAACAATCTCAGAAACTATCGAAGATTGTAAAAGTCTTGCCAAATTTGGAGTGGAGTCAATCTTGGACTACTCTGTGGAAGGAAAAGGCGACGAAGAGAGTTTTGATAAAACCTGTGAGGAGATCCGGCAGACGATGGTGGAGTCAGCCAAAACTGATTACATGCCTTTCGGAGTAATTAAGGTTACTGGTTTGGGAGATTACCATATTCTGATCAAAATCCAAGCAGGTGAGGCTCTCGTTCCAGCCGAATATCAGGCGTATGAGCGTTGTAAAGCCCGAGTGGATTTACTTTGCAAAACAGCCTATGATTTAGGATTGAAGATCTTGATCGATGCAGAAGAGTCATGGTTTCAAGATGTGGTCGACACACTGACCTATGAAGCCATGGAGAAATACAATAAGGAAAGATGTGTGGTATATAATACATATCAGATGTATCGCCACGACATGCTGGGGAGATTGAAGGAAGCTAAAGTTTTGGCAGATGAACTTGGGTTTCTTTTAGGAGCTAAGTTGGTACGCGGTGCATACATGGAGAAAGAGGCAGAGAGAGCGGAAGAAATGGGCTATCCTAGTCCTATTCAACCTAGCAAATCGGCTACTGATACGGACTATAATCTAGGTGTGGAGTTTTGTATTGCTAATGGAGTATACTTAGTAAGTGGATCGCATAATGAAGCAAGTAATCATCTTGTAGTAGAGCTGATCGAAAAGTATGGAATCGACAAAGAGTCTGACCGTGTTTTCTTTGCGCAGCTCTATGGAATGAGTGATAATATTTCCTTTAATCTCGCAGATGCAGGTTATCGGGTTTTGAAATATGTTCCTTATGGACCTGTGGAAAAGGTAATGCCTTACCTGATCCGTAGAGCTTCTGAGAATTCCAGTATAGCTGGTCAAAGCAGTCGCGAGTTTTCGATGATCAAGAAAGAAGTGGAGAGAAGAAAGAAGGAGAAATAAAAGGCTTGATGTCCGATGTCGGGTGACCGATGTTTGCCAAGTAAAGAGAAAAGTGTGAGTTAGAAAGTGAAAAGGTGGTAAAGTTGCATGGTTGTGACAAACATCTGACATCAGTCATCTGACACCCAACAATAATATAGACAACAAATCTCAAATCAATACAAATGCAACTTTTGAGCGAACAGGAAATAGAAAGACGTAAAGATCGGGAAGAACTGATGAAACTGGGAATCAATCCCTATCCAGCTGAGGCGTTTCCGATCAATGTCACTGCGGAGGATATTCATCGTAACTATGAAAATCGCAAGAATGACTATAAGAGCATTTCGATAGCAGGACGTTTGATGAGCCGTAGAATCATGGGTTCAGCTTCTTTTGGCGAGATTCAGGATGCTACTGGCAGATTACAGTTTTACGTTCGTCGCGATGATATTTGCGAAGGCGAAGACAAGACTTTATACAATTCTGTATTCAAAAAGCTCTTGGGAATTGGTGATTTCTTGGGGCTGAAAGGCTATATTTTCACTACGCAGACTGGAGAGATTTCTCTTCACGTAACTGAGTTGACCGTGCTTTCTAAATCTGTAAAGCCACTTCCGGTGGTGAAAAGAGACGAAGACGGCAATGTGCACGATGGATTTACTGATCCTGAGATGAGATACCGTCAGCGTTATGTGGATTTGACAGTGAATCCTGAGGTGAAGAAGACCTTTATTACTCGCTCTAGAATTATCACTCAGATGCGTCGCTATTTTGATGATCATGGATGGCTTGAAGTAGAGACCCCAATCCTGCAAGCTGTGCATGGTGGGGCTGCAGCGCGTCCATTTGATACGCATCACAATACCTTGGATATGCCGCTTTTCTTGAGAATTGCGAACGAGCTATACCTGAAGAGATTGATCGTAGGTGGATTTGATGGGGTGTATGAGTTTGGGAAAATGTTCAGAAATGAAGGCATGGATCGCACACATAACCCAGAATTTACTTCCATGGAAATCTATGTAGCCTACAAAGACTACATCTGGATGATGGAAATGGTCGAGGAAATGATCGAGCAAGTTTGCGAAGCCATTCATGGCAAAACCAAAATTAAAGTAGGTAAGAACGAGATTGAATTTGCCGGACCGTATAGAAGATTGACGATGTACGATTCTATCAAGGAATATACTGGTGTCGACGTGAGTAAGTTGGATGAGGAAGGTCTTCGTAAGGTTTGTGCGGAAATGGGCATAGAGACTGATGCGACTATGGGTAAGGGCAAACTAGTGGATGAAATCTTCTCTGAGAAGGTGGAGTCACATTTGATCCAGCCAACGTACATCACCGATTATCCGATAGAGATGACGCCTCTGGCGAAAAAGCATAGAACTGAACCAGGCTTGGTGGAGCGATTTGAGCTGTTTGTGAATGGTAAGGAAATCGGGAATGCCTACACCGAGCTAAACGATCCTATCGATCAGCGTGAGCGCTTTGAAGATCAGTTGAAATTGGCTGAGCGTGGTGACGACGAGGCGATGGCGATGGATGAGGATTTCCTACGTGCCTTGGAGTACGGCATGCCTCCAACCTCAGGTTTGGGAATCGGTATAGACCGTCTGACTATGTTGATGACAGACAATACCACGATACAGGAAGTACTATTCTTCCCTCAAATGAGACCTGAGAAAAAGCAGGTGGAAATGACTGAGGAGGAAAAAGGTATCTTCGAATTGCTAAAAGCAGAGTCTCCAGTGGCGATAGCAGATCTGAAAGGAAAAGCAGGACTAAGCGGAAAGAAATGGGATGTAGCAATGAAAGGCCTTACAGGCAAGGGAGTTGCCAAAGTGACTAAAGAGGGTGATGCTATCACCGTATCGCTCGTCGACTAATCCAGATTGACATAAAAGTAAAAACCGGGCTGCGAGGCTCGGTTTTTTTTGTGGCTGGGTTTTTACCGCGGTGGGCGCGGAGTTTTGGGCAGAGATTCACGGAGGGGTTAATTATAAAGAAAGAGCGTAAGCGATATAGTTAGTCTTGCTATTGTCAAAGAGCCATAGCTTTGTCGCCGTGAATGTCTTTACTCAAGATTTTCCAAATCACCCGCGATGAAGGCTACTTCCCTTTCCGAAATTAATTGGAATGAATTTTTCAATACCTCATTAACAGATAGCCACCAACCTCAACCTCTAATGAGAACTTTTAAGAATTACCTTAGCCTCTTTTCGGCCCTTTTTCTCTTGAGTTTAGGATCATGCGCCATCAATCCAGTAACTGGAAAAAAGCAACTTGTTTTGATGTCTGAAGCTCAGGAAATCGCTATGGGACAGCAGTCGGATCCAGAGGTTGTTGCCTTTTTTGGATTGTATGAAGATCCAGAACTCCAGCAGTTTATTACCACAAAGGGAAATGAAATGGCAGCTATTTCACATCGCCCAAAATTGGCCTATGAGTTCAAAATAGTCGATTCACCTGTGATTAATGCTTTTGCCTTGCCGGGTGGCTTTGTTTATTTCACACGTGGCATCATGGCGCATTTTAACAATGAAGCTGAGTTTGCCGGGGTGCTGGGACATGAGATCGGTCATGTCACGGCGAGGCATTCAGTAATACAGCAACGAAATCAAATTCTTGGACAGCTGGGTCTTATTGCTGGGATCATTTTGGTTCCAGAGCTTGGTCAGTTTATGGACCCTCTCTCCCAAGGAATGCAATTAGCTTTATTGAAGTTTGGTAGAGATGCTGAGAGACAGTCAGATGAGCTAGGTGTGGAATATTCTTCCCAGATCGGGTATGATGCAAAAGAAATGGCTGACTTTTTTGAGACGCTGGAAAGACAGCAAACAAATACAGGAGCGGATGAAATTCCTCCTTTTCTTTCCACCCACCCATCCCCAGTAGAACGAAATGCAACCGTGGAGGTGCTTGCGCAAAAGTGGCAGGATAAGTCCAAATTGACCGAGTTTGAAATAAATCGAGATAGTTACCTAAGGAAAATTGATGGCTTGATTGTGGGTGCAGATCCCAAACAAGGCTTTGTGGAGAACAGTGCATTCTATCATCCAGTTTTGAAAATCCAGTTTCCTGTTCCAACTGGGTGGCAGTATCAAAATTCTCCACAACAGTTTCAAATGGCGCCAGCAGAGGGCGATGCGGTAATGATTCTCACTTTAGCATCTGGAGCTAACCTAGAGGAGGCTGCGAATGCAATTTTAGAAAACTATGGATTGACGCTGGTAGAATCTAAGAAGGAAACTATTAACGGAATGCCAGCTGTACTGTTGGTTGGAGATCGACTAGAAGAGCAAGCTGCTACCCTTCGAGTTCTTTCTTCTCTAATTCAGTTTGAAGGGAATATTTACAGTCTCATGGGGGTGACGGATATAGCTAATTTTAATTCCTATCAAGCTATTTTCGCAAAGACGATACGGGATTTTAAGGAATTGCGAGATTCAGAAAAGTTGAATCGTAAGCCGGAAGTTATCAGAATCAAAACCATTCCAAATGCAATGTCTTTAGAGGCAGCCTTAAAATATTATGGAATGCCAGCGGAGCGTCATGAGGAACTTTCCTTATTGAATGGTATGCACTTGAACGATCAGGTATCCAAAGGAATGCTGATCAAAATCATCAGCAAGCAGTAATCAATTCCTGAGATTTGATGAGCAACGAGCTCAACCTAAAGCTTACCAAGCTACCTTTTCTTATTGCTCTGTGGGGAAATAAAGTGTGATTTCCGTGCCTTTTCCAGGCGTGCTTTTAGCCGTGATGTGCCCATTATGATTTTTCACGATTTTCTTGCAAAGTGCTAGTCCCACTCCTGAGCCGCTGTATTCTGAAGAGAGATGTAGACGCTTGAAGACGTTGAAAATGGATTCCGCATATTTCTGTTCGAAGCCGATTCCGTTGTCTTTAACTGAAATCACATGATATGGCTTGTCTTCAGCAGTGGGGTAATTTTTAGGGGCTTTTTTGCCAGCGATCTGAATTATTGGAGTCACATCTGCCTTCGAATATTTGATGGAATTGGAAAGAAGATTGGAAAACAGCTGTTTAAGAAAAAAAGGTACTCCAGGAATGGTAGGGAGATTGCTCATTTCAAATCTGATAGAATCTGCTCCATCGCTCAACTCATCCGCCACTTCATGAACCAATTTATCTATGTTCACCAATTCAAAATCATCTTCAGAATACTTCAGACGGGTGTATTTCAGGATATCCTGAAGCAAAGTTCTCATCCGCTCAGCGGAGAGATTGAGGCGTGTCAGTGAGTGATGCACACTTTCGGATACCTTATCTTCGTAGAGTAAATGAGACGAAATCAGCTGCATTTTTCGAAGTGGTTCCTGTAGATCATGGGAACTGATCCAGTTCATGTTTTCAAGCTCTGCGTTTGCTTCCTTTAGCATTTCACTGAGCTTTCGGTATTTCTTCTCTTCCTGCGTGATTTTTATCAAATTAATCTGTCGCTGAAGGCCATTAGCAAAAGCTGCTGCAGTTTCCAGTTCCGGTTGAATCCATGGTTTACTTGTACAGTCCACGATTTCTTTCCAGAGCTTAAAGGAGTTTCTTGGAGACAAGCCCTTTTTGTCCAAAATTATAGATTTGCTTGGATCTCCCGCCCAATTAACTTCTGTTTTGGTTTCTGGTCTATACCAGATGATGCAGTTATTACTTTCAATATCCAGGGAATGATAAATTGCTCCTGCAGTGTTTTTGCAGAGGCTTCTAAATTCAGGCAGTATCTCTACCAGTTTACTTGTAGAAATACTGGTATGAGATGTGTTTTCTGCAAAATAATCTGCCAGAAATTTTACCTCCTGCTCTGTTGGAGTGGTTCCATTCAAATAGACTTCTCCTTCAAAAACAATGGAAACACCTGCAGCATTGCAAAGAGCTAGGATTTCTGGTCGCTCGATCAACTCATAGAAGGAATTGCGATCCTCAGAAAGTTCGAATGAGTCCGCTTTGTCATATGCCGTATTTACTTTTCTGGAGACTTCATACTCTTCATTCGATTGCCTAACATCGATTTGGGAAGTGATAAAATGTCCCTGTAATTGTGCAGCAAGCCGTATTTCCGGAGAAAGGTTTTTTGGAGAATAATGATGACAGGCAATCAGGCCCCAAAGTTTTTGTTTGTGGATCAAAGAAATTGTCAGCGTTGCGCCTACACCCATGTTATGTAAATATTTCACATGGATAGGAGAGGTGCTGCGCAATATTGAAAGACTGAGATCGAGGTTCTTATTCTCCTGATCATCTACTGTGAAAATAGGTACGGGAGTATAATCAATATCTGCGATTAGACGAAGCAGATTCTTCATATACAGCTCCCTTGCTTGAGGTGGAATATCAGTATGCGGATAGTGCAGACCTAAAAACGGCTCCAGATCCTCGCGACAGCTTTCCGCGTAAACCTCACCGTTGTAATTTTCATCAAACCTATAGATCATCACACGATCATAGCCGGTGATTTCTCTGGTTCCTTTAGCTACCAAGCTGCATAGTTCTTTAAGACTATTTGTGGTATGCATGTAGGAAAGAAATTGAGAGGTATGGTCATACACCTCATTGACCTTTTTAGCTTTTTTGAGAACAGGCTCAGCTTCTAGAATATAGGTTGACTCACTTTTGTGAACTGTACACAAAAAATCATTTCCAAGGAGTTTGGTTTTATGAAGCAAAGAGGACAACATTCTGTCTTTTGAAATGTAATCCAGTAAGTCTTTTTTTGCCTTTTTCCCAAAAACATCCTGAAACGTTTTCCCAAGGATCTCCTGATGGGAAATGCCTATAAACTGAGCAGAATTTGCACTGCAGTAGTCAATCAGCAATGAATCTTCATTGAGCCCAATTAGAAATCCATGCGGTTGAATACTTCCTGGGATGTGAATTGGCTCTTGTTCGCAATTCGTAAGATTGACTAATTCTCTATTTACAATGTCCTTTAACTTCATATAAACTAACTCCCTGAGTTTGCGGCAAAATGTGTGGTGATTGCTTTAAAAGTATAATTAGCGCCAGCTATTATTTCTTCTCCACTCCCCTCACTTTTTTCATGCTCGACTAACTCGCCAATAAAATTTTTCCAAAACTGTCCAGTTTGATCCCCATATCCGGCAAAATAAGCAGCTCCATTTTCAGAAGAGTATCCAAGCGTTTTCTGAATATGCTTGTAGATTACTCTGCCTCCAAGAGTAGATCCTTCGATCACGTAGAGCATGCCCATGGCAAAGCCAAGGGATATTGTATGCTCTAGATCGCTGAATGCTGGCGTATTATTGCTTTTAATATAACCCAACTTCTCGAAATCTAGCGTAAGTAAATGTGCTTTCTTCCGATGTTCCAAGTCGGAAATAACTGTAGATATCAATGGGAAAATAGCTGATTCTATGTCTGAAACTATATCAAACATAAGACCAAGGTAAATCAGGTAGTCCTCTTGTGTGACATTTTCTTTGAGAATTGATTGGGAAAGAGGAAGGCTCTCAAGCGCCTGATGAAGATAGGATGTTTCTTCTTTTAATCTCTGTGGAAAAGATGGTTTGGGATCAACAATACTCATCTGAAAGTAGGCTTAGTTGCTTGAGTACAGGAAGTTGTTTTGATCAGCGTGAAAATTCCTCCAATTGATTTGTAGCGTATGTTCGATGGATTTGCGAAGCTTCTTAAAGCTTTCAGCTTTAGGTACATAGTAGTTTGCACCAAGTTCCCTCGTCTTCTGGATGATAAATTCATCCTTAGTCGTAGAGAACATTACTATAGGAAGAGAGGAGAATTTGTCTGATTTCCGCAGTGTTTCCAATACCTCCAATCCACTCATCCCTGGCATATTGATGTCTAAGAAAATCACATGTGGGTTTGGTGGAGGATTGTCCAGCGCATGCAGCAGTTGATTCCCATCCATGTAGGTAACTACCGCATAATCATCACTGATCATCTTAATGACTGTTTTGAAAAATTCCAGATCATCGATGTCATCATCCGTGTAAAATATCGTTAGTTTTTCGTTCATGGTGAAATATTCGCACGTATTGTTTTAGTACGATAGTGCAAATATATTGGAAAAAACTAAGAGCTTTCACAAGAATGTGATTGTTGGCTTTACAGTATTTAAGTTGGTCTAATTAAGGTTTGAAAATCAGAATGTTATTAGGTAGCTAAGTTGCATGCAACTGCGGAATGCAAAATCCATTAATAATGGCGGTCCAAATTAAGCCCCTTGCTGAGCTGCATAGCCAAATACTTTTTGCAAAAGTAAGGTGGTCCTAGCAGCAGCATTTTCTCGGATTTTCAATTCCTCTTTTGCGATTTCATAGAATAAGCCGTCGATAGCTTTCTGCGTTACATAGTTGGATAGATCTGCTTCAATCGGCGTCATGAGAGGAATTTTGTTGTAGCGTCCGATCACATCACTCCAGTATTTTGTAGCGCCAACTTTGGTAAGGCTAGACTCAATAATAGGCTTGAATTTGTCTTCCAGTGAGCTCGTAGTTTTGTTTTCAAAATACTGCGTAGCTGCGTTATCAGCCCCTAAAAGGATGTTTTTTACATCAGCTATACTCATGTCTTTAATAGCAGCGACAAAAATGGGTTTTGCTTCCATGGCAGCATTTTCTGCGGCCCTATTCACACTAGTGATCACCTGATCGCAGAGACTTCCAAGCCCCAAAGAGCGTAGGGTGTTTTCTACTTTTTTAGCCTCTTCTGGAAAGACAATTTTGATTGCAAGATTACCCAAGTATCCATCTTCTTTAGACAGGCGATCCGAGGCATAGCCTGTTCCGTATTCTAGCGCTTGCTTAAGGCCCGAATTAATTTCCGCATCGGTAGGTGTACCAAGGTCTAAGGCTTTGCTCAGTTGATTTAGTGTGTCGCAACTTCCAAGAAGCAGGGCGAAAGCGAGAGTGAAGCTTATTGAGATTTTTGTGACTAAGTTTTTACTTAAATTCATGTTGATCAGACTAGGTGAACCTATTTCTATTCAACAATGATACCTCAATTAATTTTCATTCAACCTGAGGTAAGAGGTTTTGTATAAATGAAGAAGAATATCTCGATTTAATTTTTCATTATTTTCAACAAATAACTTTCATTTTTTGAGATATGGTAATTTATCCTTAAAATAGGTAATAAAGTGTTAATGATATGAATCTTAGACTTAATTCAGAATTCGGTACGCTCAAAGCAGTTTTGATGCATAGACCCGGAAAGGAAATCGATCGGTTAACTCCCTATAATAAGGAGTTTTTGCTGTTTGACGATGTGCCCTATCTGGAAGCTCTGCAGAAAGAGCACGATACTTTTTCAGATCTGGTGAAGTCATCCACAGGTGCGATGGTTTATCAGCTGAGAGAACTCTTGATTCGCGTACTGTACGACCAGAAGATCCTACTCAAGTTGATGCAAAATGCACTCCAGCGTTCAGGATTATCTCATCTGGCCGAGGCAATACTTGAGCGTTACTCTACCGCCGAATGTGCGGGTATTCTCACAGGGGGATTGAAAATCCATGAGTTGAAGCGAAAACTTCCCAAGCTAAATCCTGGAGAATTGATGGATTATGCTTTTGCGATAGCACCCTGTCCCAATTTGTATTTCCAGCGTGACCCTATGGCAGTCACTCCTGGAGGGATTATTTTTTCCAGTATGAAAATGGAGGGAAGACAGCGTGAAGCAGATTTGTTGCGGACAATATTTGAGAACCATCCTGACTTCAAAGACAATATCAATAAGCTCTATCCCGCCGAGGGCATGCATAGCCCTCCGAGTATTGAGGGAGGCGACATTATTATACTTTCGCAAAAAGCCGTTGCAATTGGGAATTCTGAGCGCACCGAAGAGAAAGCAATTTATCATGCTGCCAAAGCCTTGCTCGGTGAAGGGACTGTGGAGCGGGTGTATGAAGTGCATCTTCCCCAAAAGCGTCAGTACATGCACTTGGATACGGTGTTTACCATATTGGATGAAAACCTTGCACTGACCTATCCTGATGCATTGAATTCAGTACTGCAGACTTCACTTTATACTTTGAAAGAAATCAGGGACGATAAGGTGGTCATCAAACGTGAGGTTCTGAAAGAATCCTTACTTACCATCTTGGAGCGGGAAATTCCACATTTGGAGATACTCCATACGGCTGATGGGAATCCTGACTATGCTATGCGTGAGCAATGGTTTGACGGAGCGAATGTCTTTGCAATTGGCCCACGCCGAGTGATCTCTTACAATCGAAACATTCACACCAATCGTGCGCTTCGAGAGATGGGAGTGGAGGTGTTGGAGATTCCATCCTCCGAACTGTCCCGTGGACTTGGTGGGCCTAGGTGTATGACCATGCCGCTGAGCAGATCGAGAGTTTGATATAAGGTTGAAATTAAAAATTTGAAAGCTGTTTTTTTCCAGACTTCAAAAATTGGCTTTTTGAAGTGAACTAGCTATCTGTCAAAAAATGATCGTCTCCTAGACACCTTCAAATCCTGAAGTATCGTTGATTTCACACGTATATCGATGTTGTAGGAGGTAAATGCACCGAAAGGAACCCAGTTCACATTCATCGTCCAGCAATGCAGATCTCGGGCTATGCCGATCATCGTCTGAGTTAGCTGCTTGGTCTGCGCATCAAATCCCGTATTGAAGTTGATTTTCCATTTATCAGACAAGGAAAAATCCCCATTCATACTCAGAGTCTGGGTGATGTTTTTTCTGCCGGATACTTGCTTGCTGTAGGAAAGAACATAGCCAAAGGAGACATTCCAAGGGATGTCCCAGTCAATGTATTGGCTGGGATCAGTGGCTATCCTGTTGATTTCACTTTCCACAAATTCGTTCATTACTCCACCTGTCTGCATGAAGTTATTTGTCAGTTCGTCTCTGACCTCTCCTTGGTTTTGTGCGCTGTTGGGATTGATAGAAGTATTCATGTTCAAGGAAGCAGATCTTATCGTACCTAAACCCTGTCCATTTTTCCAAGCAAATTCATTGACTTTGCGAGTGACGTCAGTCCCATCTTCATTCTTGAAAGTTCTGGTGGCATATGGATCCAAAGTAGAACTCATGTTGATCGATAATCTTCTATCGAAGAAACTGGTCCTCGCGCTGATTCGAATAGGAGCTAGCTGAAAGGAGTCTGCAGCAAAGTTAAAGCTCGACCCCAAATCGAGATTTTCCAAAAGCGGGATTTTCTTGGTTTTTCCTTCTCCTGTAGAGTCGGATTTATCAAGGATTTTCGCTTCAAATACGCTTCGAAGACTAAAGCTCATCGACCTGTTTTCGCCTTGAGGAGCACCACTGAATGAGAATCCTTGGTATCTATCAAATAAGCGCGTGTCTCCGTCTTCGTTTACTGTCACACTCTGCCAATAGCCAAGCGATGGATCTGAGAAATCAGGAGCAAAGGTGAAGCTCACAGAAGGCTGGATTAGTTGCCTGATCGTTTGAATATTTCCTTTTTTGAAATTGAAAAAACCATAAATGTTGGTGTTCATCGCGAAGGAACTTGAGTAATAAGTCACTCGCTGGAACCCATCTTCAAGGATTTTATCTACCCGTTGTTCTTCTGGATTATAGAAATAATTGATTCTTTTCAGGTACCAAATTTCATTCAAGTTTGCTGATGCGGTAAATAAGAAATGCTTCATCAGTCTGAAGTTGGAACTGACAGGGATTCTATTCCTTGCTCCATTATTAGCATTTTGAAGCAAATAGCCAAAGTTAGAAGGCGTGAATGGTACTAAATCCGGGGTATCTGTGTCCTCCACTAAATCTGGATCCACTCCGAATTCTTGAGTCACTTTATTAGTAATAGTATTCTGGAGGTCAAAATTATAGGATATATTTAGAGTCTTCAGCGGCTCGAAGTTCATGTTTTTGAACGGACTTTGCCTGTTCATACTCACATTCATGGTAGGTAGACTAAGCTGCACTTCTCCAGTCTGCACACTTTGAGAATGCCGCATACTTGCTCCGAAGGAGAAAGGGGTGCCGGTGAATGTTTTACTGTAAATAATATTCGAAGATAAATCCGAAGTTACATTATTGTAGAAATTATTTGGGTTGACAATGTTGTTGAAATAACTCGTAGAACCGGCATTTACGGAAGCAGAAAACCTACTGCTTCCCCTGGATTCAGGAGTATGTGACCACTGGATCCGGAATGTATTGTAGTCCACTGGATTCAGCTCAGTTTCCGGAGATTTAAATTTTTGAAAGTCTATATTGAAAGATCCGCCAAAACGATACCTCTTTTTATACACAGCTTGAGATTTCAATCCCCAGCCTCCATTGGAATAAATATCTCCAGTCACCCGCGCATGGATGTAGTCATTGATCGCGAAGTAGTAACCTAAATCTCGTAGGTATAATCCTCTTTTTTGCTCCTGACCATAAGAGGGAAAAATCAACCCAGAGGCTTTTTCTTCAGGAGTATTTGGAATGATGCCAAAAGGCAAACCTAGCGGGGTTGGAATACCATTAAAATAGAGATTGAAAGGCCCAGCTACTACTTGCCCGCCTTCTATGGACTTGATTTTATTGGCAGCTACATGGTAGTGAGGCGTAGTGAGTGTACAAGTCGTGTAGTAGCCATTTGCAAGGTAAATACTACCATCGGCAGTTTTCTTAATTGTTTCACCGCGTAGAATTCCGTCTTGCTGCTCCGTGACCACATCTTTGATTATGGCTTTCTGAGTTTTGAAATTATACCTCATTTCCTTTCGGATTTCGTAGGAAGATGGGCCGTCTTTGAAGAATGGCGATCCTCGAACATTCCCCAGGCTATCCGTGACCCCAGTGGCATACAATTCGGAATTTGCCCAGTCGATCACAATCAGATCAGCTTCCAATCGCATAGTCCCATACTCAAACCATGCTTGATTATAGAGGTATATTTTATTCTCCTCGAAATCTGTGACAATACTATCTTCACCGTAATAGGTAATATCTGTGGAGATGTCACTCCTAGGCATAATTTTTGTCGAATCAGAAAGTGCGAGCGTATCTGCAGGGTTTGGAATAGTGTCCAAATTGATCAGATCTCGCGAAGGCGGCATCAACGTATCGGGAAGAGTCAACGGCTTTTCTTCAGCTCTGCGAACGGGGTCTTGTGCAGTCGCTAGCAGCGGAACAATGAATAGCCCAAAAAAGCAAAATAAAAAGAGCCTGAATCCCTGCACTGTTGCTTACGCTTTATTTAATTTGAGTGAAATTTCGTGTAAAGTTAATTTTATTGCCCTCATGGAACGGTCCAAAAACAAAAAAATTCTTCTTAGTCTGATTTTATGCATTCCCTTTGTATTCGGCGGATTTATTACCAACGATTCAATGATGCCAATGTTTCGGATGAAAAAAATTGTCCTTGATGCTGGTCATGGAGGTAAAGATCCTGGTAATCTGGGGTCTAGGTCTAAGGAGAAAGACATTAATCTTGCGGTTACACTTTTGGTTGGAAAATACATCAAAGAAAATCTGCCAGATGTAGAAGTAGTCTACACTCGAAAAGATGATAGCTTTCCTTCGTTAAAGGAGCGACCAATGATCGCTAACAACAATAAAGCAGATCTATTTGTGTCAATACACTCCAATTCTGCTGCTAATAGATCTGCCTATGGTACCGAGACATTCGTTATGGGTACCAAACATTTTGACGCCAACTTTGATATAGTCAAACGAGAAAACTCGGTGATCCTGTTGGAAGATAACTACGAGGAAAATTACGAAGGGTTTGACCCATCCTCACCGGAGTCCTATATGATGTTCAATTTAATGTCAAAGGTTCACTTTGAGAATTCTGTGACCTTGGCTGATAATGTTGAGACTCAATTTAGAGATCGGGTTGGGCGCAAAAGCAGAGGGGTGAAGCAAGGCCCATTTTATGTGCTTTGGACTCCCTCCATGCCGTCAGTATTGGTGGAATTAGGTTTTTTATCTAACTCTTCAGAAGAAAGTTTCTTGATGAGTCAGCAGGGAAAAGAATACATGGCTTCGGCTATTTATCGATCTATCCGGGATTATAAAGAAGCTGTTGAGAAAAATTGATTTTCAGGTTATTTAACATTTAAAGCCCTTTTTCCAAATTGGAAAAGGGCTTTTCTATTTGTTGGGTTTTTCTTTTCGACCGAATCATGTCTCTAAAAAATGGGACCTAAAACTCGAATTCTGTTCCTGTTAGCTTTTTCTTTTTTAACTTGGAAACTTAACTATTTGTAAAAAGCAGTGGTTATGATTTCTAAACCCAAATTTGACTAATGACAGCAATTACCGGAAATTCTAATCCAACCATGGACAGTTTACTCCAAAATTTACAGGCAAAATATGAGCAGGTAAAACTAGGTGGAGGTGCCAAAAGAATAGAAAAAGAACATGCAAAAGGGAAGCTCACCGCCCGTGAGCGAATAGACTATTTGCGTGATAAGAATACTGATTTTTTAGAAGTTGGGGCTTTTGTAGCCGACGGCATGTATGAAGAGGAGGGAGGATGTCCCTCCGGTGGTGTTGTGACTGGAATTGGCTATGTGAGTGGGAGAATGTGCATGATCGTCGCCAATGACGCGACTGTGAAGGCAGGCGCATGGTTTCCAATGACTGCAAAGAAAAATCTTCGAGCCCAGGAAATAGCCATGGAAAATCAAATTCCTGTAATCTATCTGGTCGATAGCGCAGGTGTTTTCCTACCCATGCAAAATGAGATTTTCCCGGACAAAGAACATTTTGGAAGACAATTCCGAAACAATGCGAAAATGTCTGCAATGGGAATTATACAAGTTGCCGCGATCATGGGAAGCTGTGTGGCTGGGGGCGCTTACTTGCCGATCATGTCCGACGAGGCGATGATAGTGGATAAGACTGGGTCCATCTTCCTAGCAGGCTCCTATTTGGTGAAATCAGCAATAGGTGAGACAATTGATAATGAAACGCTAGGTGGAGCGACTACACACTGCGAAATATCCGGAGTGACGGATAATAAATACGATACGGATCAGGATTGTCTTGATGCGATCCGAAAGATTTTTGATAAAATAGGTCATAATCCTTCTGCCGGTTTTGACCGTGTAGAATCGCGGGAGTCAGGTTTGACAGGTGATAAACTCATTGGCTCATTCCCGACTGAGCGAGTGAAGCCATACGACATGTTGCAGATTGTAAAAGGTCTTGTAGATGCTGGTGATTTCGATGAATACAAAGAAGACTATGGCAAAACATTGATTTGTGGAACAGCAAGGATTGATGGCTGGGCTGTGGGTATAGTGGCAAATCAACGGAAGATCGTCAAAACTGCCAAGGGAGAAATGCAGATGGGCGGAGTGATTTATTCGGACTCAGCAGACAAAGCAGCTCGATTTATCATGAATTGCAACCAGCGTAAAATCCCACTTGTTTTCCTTCAGGATGTCAGCGGGTTTATGGTTGGCAGCAAAGCTGAGCATGGAGGGATTATTAAGGACGGAGCCAAAATGGTAAATGCCCTGGCAAATTCAGTCGTTCCGAAATTCACTTTTATACTTGGAAATTCTTACGGAGCGGGCAATTACGCCATGTGTGGCAAGGCTTATGACCCACGTTTGATCTATTCTTGGCCTACTGCTCAGATGGCAGTGATGTCAGGAGCTGCTGCAGCAAATACTTTGCTTCAGATCAAAGTAGCAGGTTTGAAGAAAAAAGGGCTGGAGATCACTCCTGAGGATGAAAAGGAATTGCTGGACGAAATCACCTCAAAATATAATGAGGAGCTGAGCCCGTTTTATGCGGCATCAAGACTTTGGGTGGATGGAGTAATCGATCCTCGAGAGACTAGAAAAGTGATCAGTATGGGAATAGAAGCAGCTAATCATGCTCCGATAACTGAAAGATTTAATGTAGGCGTGATTCAAACTTAAGCCAATTTTTAGTATCTTATTTTACAGTTTAAAGCCATAAACGGTAGCCTTTTGACTATGAGTGAATTGACACCTGGAGAATTAAATGCCTTGGTCTCCTTATTGGACGATTCCGATCGTGAAGTGAGAATGCATGTTCGGGATCGGATTATATCACTCGGGAATGATATAATTCCTTTTCTGGAGAAAAAGTGGGAAAATAGTTTTAATCCTGATATTCAGAAAGAAATAGAGGAATTGGTTCATGATCTTCAGTTTTCGCTTTTGAAAACGAGATTGACAGATTGGAGAGATACAGACGATCGGGACTTGCTGACTGGGCTGTGGATTATCAATACCTATCAATATCCCGATCTAGAATATGCGAAGCTGAATGCAGAAATGCATCAAATTTACTTCGAGGTTTGGACTGCTTTCAAAAATGATCTGACTCCCTACGAGCAAGTTCGTTCGATCAATAATGTGTTGTTTAATACACTTCGCTTTTCTGCCAATACCAAGAATTTTCACTCGCCTGCCAATAGCATGCTTTCCTCGGTTTTGGATTCAAAACGAGGTAATCCGCTGACGCTATGTTCCATTTATTTGCTTGTGGCAAAGAAACTTGGCTTGCCGATTTATGGAGTGAATCTGCCCAATCTATTTGTGCTTACTTATAAATCATCCGATGTAACTTTCTACATCAATGCATTTAACAAAGGTTTGATTTTTAGCAGGAACGATATTTTTAATTATTTGGAGCAGTTGAAAATCGAGCCAAAGGAAGATTACTTTGAGCCATGTGCGCACTTACAGATGATGTTACGGATGTTCAGAAATCTCGAGAATTCCTTCGAAAAGCTAGGAGAATCGGATAAGGTAGAGGAAATAAAGGAGCTCATCTCTATTCTGAATTCTCAATAAGTTCGAACGTTACATCCAACTGCCCGAGCCTGACCTGGGCTTGGAGATTCCCCCTTCAAAATAGAATCCAAGGCGCGGTCTAGGTAAGAGGCAGAGACCGCACTTTGTGCCTGGGGATTATTGTCCAGTGCACCTCTGTAGCTCACATTCCCATCAGGAGCCAGTACGATCACTTCAGGGATTTTGGTGATTTTGTAGAACTTAGTGAGTGTTTGATTTTCATCGATTAAGTAGGGCATATTCATATCAGATTGATCGATGTAGCTGCGCAAAGCAGTTTTGTCATCATCCGAGGCACTTACTTCAGGATTCACCAGCACAAAAGTGAAGCCTTGGCTTTGGTATTTGCTACGCAAAGCAATCAATCGGGATTCATACATTTTTGCAAATGGACAAGCTAAACTGTGAAAGACAATTACAAGCCCTTTGCCCTTCACCTGAGCTTGCATATTGATTGTTTTATCAGTCACTGCATCAGTTAAATTAATACTCTGCAAGCTTTGAGCAGAAATTGAAAATGTAGCAGCTAGAAAAAACAGGAGAACTAGAGTAATATTTTTCATTTACCAAATGGTGTAAGTGAGTACAACATCCGAGATCACCCGAACTTGCACTGTGTAATGATGGTCTGTAAAGTCCGTCCCTCGGACCTTACCTTTAATGATTCCAGCCTTGGAATCAAATGGTTCCAACAGGATGTTTTCCCGTAAAGAAACCCCTCGCTTTCCCTGACATTTAAAGATAGACTCTTTAGCCGACCAAGCCATTGTATAAGGTAACGGGTCTTTGTCTAGAAAATCAATTTCTGACTGATCAAGAAATCTAAATCCAATTCTCAGGATTTTTTCACGAATCAAATCCATATCGATTCCCACAGGATTATCCCGATGATAAATCGCGCTGGCATATCCCATCGTGTGCGAAAGTGACATATACCCATGTCCATTCATGGTTTGAGACTTGCCATGTTCATCTTTGAAAAAGCCAGGGTAGGGAACGTGTAATACATCCAAGGCATCTCGTATCGCCATTCGGGCAGTTGCCCATTCTCTCTTTTTTTCCTGATGGGAAATATTTGCGTAGGAAAGCTTTTCTCTAAAGCTGAGGAAATCCAATTCGTTTTCGTCCTGAGTTTCGATAATCTTGATCGCCAAAGCCGAGGAAGAGTCAATTTTTTCTATTTTTGTCTGCATAAGCCAGAAGGGCACCCAAAGTCTCCGTCCAATATATGTCAAAAATAGAAGTTAATAAATTACAAACACTAACAGGGCACAATGACTGCATTTATGCCTTGGTGGAAGGTTGTGATCCACGATTTTTTTATACTGGAGCTGGAGATGGAATGGTGGTGGAATGGGATTTGGATCATCCCAAAGACGGGAAATTGATAGCAAGACTTCCACACTCAGTGTATGCACTTGCTGTAGATCCGATCAGAAACTTGCTTTTTATAGGCCATAATTTTGAAGGAATTCATGTCATCGATCTCAATGCTGGTAAGGAAATTTGGTCCTTGAAATTAACCGATCAGGCTATTTTTGATATTAAAGTCTTTGGAGATGAGGTGTATATAGGAACTGGCGATGGCGTATTGATCGTGTTGGATATTACGACAAAAACTATCAGAAAGCACATCAAGCTAGGATCGAAAAGCATACGTGTCATGTCTCTGGCAAAGGATAAAAGACAACTGGCCGTGGGATTGAGCGATCATACCATCAAAGTCCTGGACCTATCGGATAATTTTCATCCAGTGGCCAATTTGACTGGGCATAGTAATTCAGTATTTGCACTTTCTTATTCCCCTGATGAGTCAATTTTGGTCAGCGCAGGTCGAGATGCCAGACTGAAATTTTGGGAAACCGACAAGTATTCCCTACTAGAAAGCATCGTGGCACACATGTATGCTATTAATTATTTATATTTCAAGGAGGACGGAAATCTCTTAGTTACTTGCTCCATGGACAAATCAATCAAGGTTTGGGACGCAACAGAGAGAATACTCCTCAAAGTCATCGACAAAGCAAGAAATGCTGGTCATGGCACTTCGATCAACAAGGTGATCTGGAGTAGCTATCATCAGCATGTCATTTCTGTCTCCGATGACCGTACTATTTCTATTTGGCAAATTGATGAAAATTAACCCATGAAGATTACACCCGCAGCCATTCGGCAAAAGACCTTTGAAGTTGGATTCAGAGGATTTGAAAAAAAGGAAGTCACTACATTCTTGGATGAAATAAGTGAAGTAGTGGATGCACTTCACAAGGAAAATATGGAGCTGAGGACAAAGCTTCAAAATACAGAAGCTGAAGCAAAGCGCTTGAAAGACGTGGAGGAATCGCTTTTCCGTACCTTAAAAACAGCCGAAGATACTGGAGCTGCGATCATCGTAGAGGCGAATGAAGCGGCAGATCTCATCATCGCGGATGCAAATGAAATTGCGGATAATGCCACAAAGCATATAGATCAGCTTATCGCAGACTCTAAAAAACAAGCAGAGGATCAAGCTTCTGCGATTATCGGTGCTGCGGAAATTAAAGCGAAGGAGACAATTGTCGAGCTCAGAGAAAGTATGCAAGGTCTGGTCAGATCGTATGAAGGTCTAGCCGAACAGAGAGAATCAATGGTGAAAAGTCTAAAGAGAATTGCTCAGGATACCTTGAATCAAATTGATCTTTCGGAAGCTCATTACTCTAGAATTGACGCGAAGGCACATGCCAGAGCGATAGATGAACTAAGCAGATCTCAGACCTTTACTTTTGGCAATCTAGATAATCTAGGATACGAGGAAGAGGAGGTAGTGCAGGAGGAAATCGAAGAAAGTCCTATGGCCGAAATGGAAGTTATAGAAGAGGAAATAGATTTGGTAGAGCATGACTCCACGCCAGATTTGGAACTGGAAATCGAAGAACATGAGGTAGCTGAAGAAGAATTGGAGCTGGAGGATACTAAGATGCAGCTGGAAGATGAAGCGCTTGAAGAAGATATAGAAGAACTTGAGGCGGAAAAAGTTAAAAAGCCACTGGAAGAACCTATGAAGCCTCAGGCATCTCAACCGAAATATTCGGATGATCCAAAGAATGAATCAGGGTCATTTTTTGACCAATTTGACTAATGGGAAAAGTTAGTCTCGAAGGAATTGAATTTCATGCCTATCACGGTGCTTATCCCGAAGAAAATGTGCTTGGGAATCGGTTTACGTTAGATTTGGAATTGGAAACTGATTTTCGCCAAGCCATGCTTCACGATGATCTAAGCGCTACAGTTGATTATTCTAAATTGTATAAAATCATCAAAGCCAGAATGGATGTAAAGGTGAAGCTCCTTGAACACCTTGGGCACATGATCGTGACCGACATCCTGGAAGCCTATCCGAAAACCACAGAAATCAGATTGACCCTAAAAAAGCACCATCCTTCATTGGGAGGATTAGTGAGCTACTCTTCGGTACAGATCCAATACCCTGAAGATTACAGTTGATTATACTTTAGCATTGAGAAAAATTAAAAGTGTACAACAAAGCTGAAACATCAAGAATCCGTTCTGAGTTTTGGATTGCCTTCGGTAAATACATGAAGCCGATCCCAAATGCTGAGGGAAGGAGAATCAATTGGCCTAATTACAAAACGGGCGTTCGTAATATCTATTTTCGGATGAAAGCCGAGCGGGATTTTGCTTCTATTGGTATTGAGATTGGACATCCAGACGAAGAGTTGCAGGAATTGTATTTTGATCAATTTGCCCAATTCAAAAAAATGCTAGAAGCTGCGCTAGGGGAGAGCTGGGATTGGAAATTGCATCAGGTCAATGAGTTTGGCCAGCTTGTCTCCCGAATCGAAAAAATACTACCAGCCGTGAATGTAATGAATGAGCAGGATTGGCCTGAAATCATTTCTTTTCTCAAGCCTCGAATCATTGCATTGGATGAGTTTTGGGACAATGTGAAACCTGGATTCGAAAGTTGATTTTCTGCTGAAAAGTAGCTTTAAATAGCTGTCAGATCAAAAAAAAGAGACCCAAATGTGGGTCTCTTTTTATGTTAAATAAGTGAGAGATTAAAGTTTTTTAATCATCACATTTTTAAAATACACTAGATTGTCATGATCTTGTAATGCAATTCGGCCTTTCTTAAAAGTGCCAAAATTTGGCATGTCCTTGAATTTGCTGTCTGCGATAAGCGCTTCCCACTCTGGAGTCCATAGGGTAGTGCTCACGATCGAAGTACCATTGAGAATGAATTCAAGTTTACCATCATTAGAGATAATCTCAGCTGAATTCCACTCACCGTATGGCTTCACGGTCTCTTCGCTGCTGACGATTAAATCGTAAAGATCTCCAGCTCTGTGACTGATGATTTTAGCGTCAGGATGCCCTTCGTTGTCCAATACTTGCATTTCCATACCGGTATTGTAGGTGTTTCCGTATTCAGGAGCTTCATGTACATAGAATATTAATCCGCTATTTCCATTTTGAGAGATTTTCCAATCATATTTCAAGTGGAAGTTTTCGAATTCCTCATTGGTAACGATGTCTCCACCATCGCCTTCTTCCCATGAATCTATGTTCGTTGCATCTAGGAATACTTCACCGTTTTCGATTTTCCAAGCTTTGCCAACTTCTCCAGCATTGTATTTGTGCCAGCTAGAGAAATCATTATTTGCAAAAAGGTCAATCCATTCCTCAGATGGAGCTTCTGCTACAGTTACTTCTTCCGATTCGGTTTCTACTACTTTTTCTCCTGAGCATGAAGCAAGTACTCCTGCCAATGCTGCCAGGATAATATAATTTTTTTTCATCTTATTTTTTCAAGAGAAGTACGTATGCTACCATGTCCTTAGCATCTTCCAAACTCAATGCTGCATGTGGAGGCATTGGGATTTCACCCCAGACACCAACACCGCCAGAAATTACCTTCTCGGCTAGCATGTTGATATTTTCTTCCGTTGACTCATATTTTGCTGCTACATCTGCATAAGATGGGCCTACGATTTTTCTTTCCACCATATGGCAAGAAGTACAATCTGAAGTCTTCAGCTTAGCAAGTCCTTTGATGTAAACAGGATCATCTTGGTATTTTTCTTCAAGGCTCATTTCTACTTCTGGAGCAGCTGCAGGTGCTTGGACTTCTGCTGTTGAAGTGGTTTCAGATGTTTTTTCTCCTCCGCCACATGCGAATGTAAATCCTGCCAGAGCTACTAAGGCAAAATTTATAGGTTTTGTGATTTTCATTAGTTGGATATTAAATTGAGTTATTAGATTCCTAGTATTCTCTTGTTGAATTCCTCGTCTGCACCTCTGCCAGCGAAGTCGTCAAATGCTTTTTCTGTAACGTTTATAATGTGAGAAGCAATAAATGGAGCGCCTTCAGCAGCTCCTTGCTCAGGATGCTTTATCGCACATTCCCACTCTAAAACTGCCCAGCCGTCATAATCGTACTGCGAAAGTTTGCTAAAAATTCCGCTAAAATCAACTTGGCCATCTCCCAAAGATCTGAAACGACCTGCGCGCTCTACCCATCCTTGATATCCACCATAGACACCTTGCTTACCAGTTGGGTTGAATTCAGCATCTTTTACATGGAACATTTTGATTCTTTCGTGGTAGAAATCAATGAATTGCAGGTAATCAAGACACTGAAGTACAAAGTGACTTGGGTCATACAGTATGTTTGCGCGTTTGTGATTATTGACTTTATCTAGAAACATTTCAAATGTCACACCATCATGTAAATCTTCTCCTGGATGAAGCTCATAGCATACATCTACACCATGCTTGTCGAATTCGTCTAGGATAGGAGTCCATCTTTTGGCCAACTCGGTAAAGCCTGTGTCTACCAATCCTGCTGGTCTTTGAGGCCATGGGTATACTGTCTGCCACATCAATGCTCCTGAGAAAGTAGCATGCTGTGTCAGTCCCATATTTTCTGAGGCTTTTGCCGCATATTTCAGCTGCTGCACTGCCCAATCTGTTTTGCCCTGTAGATTTCCTTTCAGTTTGTCAGGAGCAAAACCGTCAAATAATTCATTGTATGCAGGATGTACTGCTACCAATTGTCCCTGAAGATGCGTGGAAAGTTCTGTGATCTGCAATCCAGCTTCTTCTACTGTACCCTTGATCTCATCTGCGTAAGTTTTACTTTCCGCAGCTTTTTGTAAATCCATCATTCTGCCATCCCAAGAAGGAATCTGAACGCCCGCATAGCCCAAATCAGCCATGTAGTTACAGATGTTCTTCAGGTTGTTGAATGGTTCTTTGTCGTCAATAAATTGTGCGAGGAAAATCGCAGGGCCTTTAATTGTCTTCATTTTACTTAGGTTAAAATATTAGGTTCAAGAATTTATTTTTCAACTACAAATGGAGTCCATTTCACCTCGGACTCGTTGCTTTTTAAAACATGATCTATAAAAGCCATGCCTCTGATTCCATCTTCTATGCCTGGATAATCTTCCCATTCTGGTTTTGGAGATTCTCCAGCTCGTTCTGCATAGATACAGCGTGCAAAATTTCTATACAAGTTGGCGAATGCTTCCACATATCCTTCTGGGTGTCCGGCTGGAGTTCTGGTGTTTTCGTTTGCCAATGATCCCAAATACCCACTGCCTGCTCTATAGATTTGATCAGGAGCATCTGGCCAGTGTGCAATTAAGGTATTGTTTAATTCCTGCTGCCATTCCAATCCTCCCTTTTCTCCATAGACACGAATTCGCAGATTGTTTTCAGCACCAGTATCAGTTTGCGAAGCAGTCAGTACGCCAGAAGCTCCGTTTTCAAATCTCATCAATACAACGCCATCGTCATCAATTGGCCTTCCAGCGACTTTGATGTACAAATCTGCACAGATTGCTGCAACTTTTTCTCCGGAAACATACTCAGCCAAATGGAACGCATGCGTGCCAATATCTCCCATACATCCTGCCAAACCATTTCTCTTTGGATCAGTTCTCCATTCCGCTTGTTTGTTGTTTTCAGATTCTAATAGCTTCCAAAGCCAGCCCTGTGGATATTCTACATAGACTTTTCTCACTTTACCGATTTCACCTTCAGCTATCATCTGCTTCGCTTGCTTGATCATCGGATAGCCTGAGTAAGTGTGAGTCAACAGGAACCTTTTATCCGATGATTTGACGATATGATATAGCTCTTTTGCTTCAGAATAGTTGAGCGTGAGCGGCTTGTCTAGCACTACATGAAAGCCATGCTTCAGAGCTTTTACTGTAGGATCAAAGTGTACATTGTTCGGTGTGACAATCACGACTACATCAATACGTTCTTCTTTCGATAGCTCAAGTTCCTTAGTAAACATCTCGTCGTAAGTAGCATAGACGCGAGAAGGGTCCAGCATAAGCTCTTCGCCTCTAAGTCTTGATTTTTCTGGGTTTGAGCTAAAAGCGCCTGCTACCAACTCGAACAATCCGTCCATCAAGGCCCCATTTAAATGGATGGCTCCAATAAATGATCCTGGACCACCACCAATGAGTCCGATTTTTAATTTTTGTGGGGATGACATGTGGGAAAAGACTTTATATTCAGGATTAAATGCTTGAAATAATTGATTCCGAATGGAAAAACCTTTGTTCTTTGAGTGAATAGATACAATAATTGATCAATAGCTCCATCATGGTATGAATGGCTTTGTCACTAAGTGATAAGTCCTTATTTCGGAAAGTCATTTTAAATGTCTAAAATACTTCAAATTGGCTAAACTTTAAACTTTGGCCGACTCTTAAAAATTATTCTTATCCTAAACTGATTCTAAATCTATGAATATCAATACCAAGCTCCGGTTATCCATTATGATGTTTTTGGAGTTTTTTATCTGGAGTTCTTGGTTCGTGACGATGGGGACTTTTTTAGGGTCCAATCTGATGGCAAAGGATCAGGATATTTCTCTTGCATTTTCTACCCAATCATTTGGCGCGATCATCGCTCCATTCATAGTAGGCTTGATCGCAGATCGCTATTTTCATGCCCAGCGTATACTAGGAGTGATTCATCTTATCGGTGCCGGTTTGATGTATTTGCTGTACAATTCCCAAGATTTCTCTGGATTTTTCCCAATCCTACTTGTCTATATGATTCTTTTCATGCCTACGCTCGCGTTGGTGAATTCTATTTCATTTAACCAGATGAAAGATCCTGCTAAAGAGTTTTCCGCGATTCGTGTTTGGGGGACGATTGGTTGGATTGCAGCTGGTTTAATGATCAGTATTATGTCATGGGATAGCCAGGAAGGGCTGAAAGAAGGTTTGTTAAGAAATACATGGCTTATGGCTTCGATCAGCTCTTTAGCATTAGGACTAGTTAGTTTCGCACTGCCTCATACTCCGCCACAGCCTAGAACTACAGGGGATTTCAAGCTTTCAGAGGCTTTGGGATTTGATGCGCTTAGTCTTCTAAAACATAAGAATTATTCGGTTTTCTTTATTTCCTCCATCTTGATCTGTATTCCTTTGGCATTTTACTATCAAAGTACAAGTCCTTTCCTAACAGAAATTGGCTTGGATAATTCCACAGGAAAAATGGCTATGGGTCAAGTGTCAGAAGTGGTTTTCATGCTTGCGCTTCCTATTTTCTTTACCAGATTTGGCATTAAAAAAACCTTGATTGTAGCTATGATAGCATGGGCAGTTCGCTATGCTTTTTTTGCATTTGGAGATGCTGATGAAGGAGCGTGGATGTTGCTTATAGGAATCGCTCTTCATGGGCTTTGCTATGATTTCTTTTTCGTCAGTGGTCAGATTTATACAGATGCCCATGCTGGGGCAAAATACAAATCCTCGGCTCAGGGCTTAATTACCCTTGCTACCTATGGACTGGGTATGCTGATCGGTTTTTGGGCAGCTGGATTAATTTCCAATTATTACACAAATGAAGTTGGAGCACACATTTGGAAATCAATTTGGCTAATTCCTTCTGGTATTTCTGTCTTGGTTTTGCTACTTTTCATGGCTCTTTTCAAGAAAGAACAAATAAATTCACATCAATAACCCCCACTCATGACCAAACCTATAGATAATGGAAGAAGAGAATCTTTCAAAAAAGTATTGCTTGGTGGTGCTGCTTTCAGCACCCTTTCATCGTTCGAGATGAAGGAAGAAAAACCATATGAATTGAAAGGAAACATTAATCATGGAGTATGTCATTGGTGTTTCCGGGATTTTGAACTTGACGCTTTCTGTGCTGAGGCCAAAAAAATCGGAATTAAAGGAATTGACTTAATTGGCCCAAACAATTGGCATATTTTGAAAAAACATGGGCTGGATTCTTCCATGTGTAACGGTGCCGAGATTAGCCTGACGGAAGGATTTGGCGAAGTGAAGTACCACGAGCAACTCATCAAGAATTATAAAGAGATGATCCCCAAAGTAGCGGAGGCTGGCTACAAAAACCTGATTTGTTTCTCAGGGAACAGAAGAGGAATGGACGACGAGACAGGTTTGAAAAACTGTGTGCAAGGTCTTGAAAAAATTATCCCTTTGGCAGAAAAGCATGGGGTTTTCATTCAGATGGAACTCCTCAACAGTAGAGTGAATCACAAGGATTACTTGTGTGATAAATCTGCTTTTGGCGTAGAATTATGCAAGCGATTGGGTAGTGAAAACTTCAAATTGCTTTACGATATCTACCACATGCAGATAGATGAGGGGGATTTGATTAGAAGCGTACAGGATAATCACCAGTATTTTGGACATTACCATACAGCCGGTAATCCAGGAAGAAACGAATTGGACGATTCGCAGGAGATTTACTATCCTGCCTTAATGAAAGCGATAGTAGCCACAGGTTATAAAGGCTATGTTTCCCATGAGTTTATTCCAAAATCTGAAGATAAGATTGCAGCATTGGCTCAGGGAGTTCAGATCTGCGATGTTTAAAATAATACAAAAACCTAAAATTTATATTTATGGCAAATGAAGCGTATGACGCAATTGTAGTTGGGTCAGGGATTAGTGGCGGTTGGGCCGCAAAAGAGTTGACGGAGAAGGGACTTAAAGTGTTGATGCTTGAAAGAGGCCCTATGGTGGAGCACGTGAAAGATTACAAAACTGCTACCACACCTCCATGGGAAGTGCCTCATAGAGGAAGAAGAACTCAGGAGCAATTAGAGAATCACCCAAATCTTCGTAGAGATTATGTGCTCAATGAATTGAATTTGGACTGGTGGGCACATGAGGATGATTCTCCTTATGTGGAGGAAAAGCCTTTTACATGGTTTCGAGGCTATCAAGTGGGTGGTAGATCGCTACTTTGGGGAAGGCAATCTTATAGATGGTCAGATATAGATTTTGAAGGAAATGTAAAAGAAGGCGTAGCGGTGGATTGGCCGATCCGATATAAGGATATCGCGCCATGGTATTCTTATGTGGAGAAATTCGCTGGAGTATCTGGATCTAAAGATGGCTTAGATGTACTTCCGGATGGCGAATTTATGCCTCCTATGCCGATGAACTGCGTTGAGACTGATGCTGCTGCCAAGATTAAAGAGCATTACAAAGGAGCAAGAACCTGGACAATTGGCCGTCCGGCGAATATCACTCAGCCTCTTCCTGGCAGACCAGGTTGTCAATACAGAAGCAAGTGTTCATTGGGATGTCCTTTTGGAGGATATTTCAGTACGCAAGCATCAACTTTACCAGCTGCTGAAGCTACAGGTAATCTAACGCTTCGTCCTTGGTCGATCGTAAGAAGATTGATTTATGACAAGGACACCAAAAAAGCTACAGGAGTAGAAGTAGTAGATGGTCAAACCAATGAGACAATAGAATACAATGCGAAAATTGTATTCTTATGCGCTTCAGCCTTTAATTCCACTGCGATTCTTATGCGTTCTGCAACGGATGTTTGGCCAGGTGGCTTGGGCAGTAGCTCAGGAGAACTTGGACATAATGTAATGGATCACCATTTCCGTCTAGGTGCCAGTGGTACTATGGAAGGTTATGAAGACAAGTATTACTTTGGTCGAAGACCAACAGGACTTTATATCCCGCGGTTCCGAAATGTCCATGGTGACAAACGAGACTACTTACGTGGATTTGGCTACCAGGGAGGAGCAAGCCGCAGTGGATGGCAACGTGATGTGGCCGAAATGAACTTTGGAGCTCCGATGAAAGAAGCATTGACGCAGCCAGGACCTTGGTCAATGGGGATCACCGCTTTTGGAGAGATTTTGCCTTATCATGAAAACACTATTAAACTGAGTGATACAGTGAAAGATAAGTGGGGTATAGAGTCATTGGTGATGAACGCGGAGATCAAAGATAATGAGATCAAGATGCGTAAGGATATGATGGCTGATGCAGCGGAAATGCTGGAAGTAGCCGGATTTAAAAATATCAATGAATATGACTCAGGATATACATTCGGACAGGGTATTCACGAAATGGGAACAGCCAGAATGGGACGTGATCCTAAGACTTCGGTTCTTAATGGGAATAACCAAGTTTGGGATGCGAAAAATGTATTCGTTACTGACGGTGCTTGTATGACTTCGGCAGCAGCAGTAAATCCATCTTTGACTTACATGGCATTGACTGCTAGAGCGGCTGCATTTGCAGTAGATGAATTGAATAAGCAAAATCTCTAATCCTAAACGACAAAACTATGACTATGAATAGAAGAGACGCTTTAAAAGGCGTGATGGTAATGATGGGAGGGACCATGATAGGTGCTACCGCAATCCTGACTGGTTGTACTCCTGAAAACCAAATAGAAGGATTAGATTTTGATCCGGATGATATTGCTTTCTTGGATGAATTAGGAGATACTATTATCCCTACGACTGATACTCCTGGCGCAAAGGCGGTAGGAATTGGTTCCTTTATGGTAATGATGGTAAAAGATACCTACGATGGCGAAAATCAAACTGCATTTGTCGATGGAGTGAATAAGCTAGGGAAAGATTTTAAGGCTGCTAATGGAAAGAGTTTTGTAGGAGCACCTGCAGAAGAAAGATTAGCCTTCTTGAATGGAATGTATGAGGAATACAAAGCTAGCGGAAACGACAGAAGTCCTAAAGTGATCAATATGCTTCGTGACTTGACTGTACTTGGCTATTTCACTTCAGAAATCGGCGCTACTCAGGCATTGAACTATGTAGAGACTCCGGGAAGATTTGATCCTTGTATCCCTTATAATCCAGGCGATAAAGAATACGCTATTTAATAATCACTTGTAAAAAACAAAGCCTGCTCTTCTAATAGAGGGCAGGCTTACCTATTTATGAATAAGCAAAGAAGAAAATTTCTACAGGTTGGAAGTATGCTTGGCCTAGGTGCCGCAATATTTCCGTTTGAAGTTGCAGCACGATCATTTGATGCTGCAAAACTTTCCAAGTTTGGGATTCAATTATACTCTGTCAAAGAAGAAATGGCAAAGGATGCTGCTGCTACTATGCGCAAGTTAGCAGAGTTTGGATATAAGCAGTTTGAAGGTTTCGATGGGGGAAAAGGAATCCTCTGGGGAATGCAGCCTGCTGAATGCAAGACCTTGTTGAGTGATATCGGAGTTGATTTTGTTTCCTCTCATGCCAATGTTTTCAAGGACTTGGATAGTCAGGCAGAGCAGGCAGCAGCAGTTGGGATGAAATACCTTATCTGCCCTTACTACGGAGCTCAGAAAACAGTCGATGACTGGAAAAAAGCAGCGGATAAGTTTAACGAAGCAGGAGCGACACTCAAGTCTCACGGATTGAAATTCGCCTATCATAATCATGATTATACTTTCAAAATGCTTGATGGACAATTGCCTCAGGATATTTTGATGGAAAATACTGATCCCGAATTAGTGGATTTCGAATTGGATATGTATTGGTCTTATGTGGCTGGTTACGATCCATTGGAATACGTAGCCAAATTCCCAGGACGATTCAAGCTTTGCCACGTCAAGGATGCCGAAGCAGCCAGCTCAGATGCACATGATCGAGGAGTATTGCTTGGGACTGGTGAAATAGTCTATGCGGACATCATTAAGAAATCCAAGAAATACGGAATGGAGTATTTTATCGTAGAGCAAGAGCGTTTCGTGGGTACGAATCCACTAGAAGCTGCTGCCAAGAATGCTGCTTACTTGAGCAAACTGAAGGTTTAAATTAAGTAAATGTCAGTTTATTTCTGAAAAGAAGTAAATACAAAGCAAGAGCTAGAATGATCAACAAAGCCACTTCAAATTGAGACCAAATTTGTGATCTATTGATTATGATGTTGGCTTTGTTGATTAATTTTTCTCCTTCTTCCAGCTGGATTTTACTCAGGTTATCGAGGTCTTGCTGAGCTTTGGTTATTTTTTGATCGTAAAGCTGAACTTGCTTTAAATTAACTCCTGAAGAGTCAGAATAGAGCAAAGCGTAATTTTTTATCTGTAGGTCGGTTTCAATGATAGTTTTGAAGTCAGACAAATATTGCTCTTCATTCTCTGTGAGGTTCGTTTTTTCAAAGTCTATAACTATTCCCATGATACTTTTCTCATGTTCTGCTATTTCATTGACCACTTTGGAGTAATCATAGTTGATGTTGCAATGATCAACTAGCTTTTGAATTTTGAATAAATTTTCTGAAATCCTGAAAATATAGCCCTCTACTACCAAGCGGTCATTATAAACTTCTTTGAACGTATTGCTTATGTTATTAAATGCGGTACGCTCGGTTAGGTTCTTTCCGTACATTAAAAGCATCAAGAAACCAATGATAATAAGTGCCGTGATTTTTCTTTTTTTAGAAGGTGTATTTTGCATGGATAGCTAATTAGGGTCTAAGTCGTTTGCCAGTTTAGGAATATCTTTCAGACTTCCCAAATTTCGATAAACTAAGAATAAAAGTTTCTTAAATATAATTTCATTCTGAAAATACTAACTGAAATGTCACTGTTGAGGTTTTTTGTCATAAACCCTCACATAATCTACCACCATTCTCTGTGGCCAAATTTCTGGAGCTACACCTTGCTGTCCTCCCCATCCACCACCAACGGCAATATTTAGGATTAGGTGAAAAGGTTGGTCAAATGGCCATTCCTTGTAATCCTTTCCGGTATTTTCAAAAGTAAAATAAATGGAGTCATCGATCAAAAAATCAATTTTATCAGCAGTCCAGTCAACAGCGTAGGTATGGAAAACATCGTTGAAATCAGGGACTTGTTGAAATCCTCCTTTTTGAGTTCCTATTACGTGATTGAATGCTTCGGTATGCACTGTGCCATGAACTTTACCGGGGTCGTAACCCACGTGTTCCATGATGTCAATTTCCCCGTTTTTTGGCCATCCACCATGGAGATTTTCTTCAGGAAGCATCCAGATTGCAGGCCATGTACCTCGACCATAGGGCAATTTAGCCTTGACTTCTATGTAACCAAATTGCCAGGAAGCTTTGCCTTTTGTAAGCAGTCGTGCAGAAGTGTATCCTTTGGGGTGAGAAGGATCAGCATGCGCTTCGATGATCAATTCCCCATTTACAATTCGGGCATTTTTAAGGTCACTTTGTGAATAATATTCCAATTCATCATTGCCCCATCCATGATCTCCCACATCATAAGTCCATTTATCAGGGTCTGGTAGACCTTCGGTAGAAAACTCATCTGACCAAATTAATCGCGCTTCCTGAGCTATTAAGGGCGTATTTAAGATAAAGATTACAAGTGATAAGGTTAGGAGTATCTTCATTTTGGGTTTGCTTGGTATGGGCTTTGCGACTTTATAAGTAGTATTCAAATATCATTAACTTAAACCACTATTATTATGTCTTCCAACTTAAAATTAAAAGGAAACTGGAATATCTTGAAAGGTAATCTTAAACAAAAATACGGAGAATTGACCGATGATGATTTGACTTATGTCGAAGGACAAGAAGATGAATTGCTTGGTCGAATTCAAAAGAAAACTGGACAAGCAGAAGATAAACTTAGAAAAGAACTTTTCGAAGACTAAGTATTATCATTTCATTGAAAGCGGCGAAAGCCGCTTTTTTTATGACTTTTCCCTGCTATTTCGTACGTATTTAGTTTTTTAAGGATTTTCATTCTAATCATTGAAGAAGTAAATAAGCTGGTGATTTTTTAAACAAAGACCTAAGTAATACTCTTATTTTACTACCTACAGTCGAAGTCCTTTTGATACTTTGCTTAAATTTAGCCTAAGAAATAAACCCAAAACTAATGGCATACTATCACAGAATGGGCACTATCCCGCCCAAACGACATACACAATTCCGTCAGCCAGATGGCAGTCTTTATAAAGAGGAAGTGGTCAGTTCAAAAGGATTTTCAGGAATCTACTCCACACTTTACCATATTCATAATCCAAATCAAGTAAAGTCTATTGGCAAGCCTGAACCTTATTCCTGGAAACCAGCTACAGCGCATGGGCTAAATCAAACCCACCTGAAGACTTCTGGGGTAGAATTCACTGGTGATGACTATTTGTCTGCACGAAAAAACCTCATGATGAATTCAGATGTCATGATGGGTATCTGCTCTCCTCGCCAGCGGAAAATGGATTATTATTTCAAAAATGCGGATGGAGATGAGTTAATCTATGTGCACGATGGGGAAGGAGTGATGTATTCACAGTTTGGGAAACTTGAAGTTCATAAGGGAGATTACATCGTCATTCCTCGCACGACGATTTACCGCTTTGAATTTGAGAAAAAGGGTCCACTGCGATTGTTAATTATAGAATCTGTTGGGGCTATTGAGACGGTCAAGCGCTATAGAAATGAGGTAGGGCAATTACTTGAGCACTCGCCGTATTGTGAGCGGGATATTCGTCCGCCATATGAGCTTCATGTCGAGGATATGAAAGCTGAATACCTAGTCCAGATCAAAAAGCAGGGAATGCTTCATCATTACGCTTATGGCCACAGCCCGCTGGATATTGTTGGTTGGGATGGCTACTTATATCCTTATGCGCTTTCCATATATGATTTTGAACCTATCACTGGGAGAATCCATCAGCCACCACCTGTTCACCAGACATTCCAAGCTTGGGGATTTGTGATTTGCTCCTTTGTGCCAAGGCTTTTTGATTATCATCCACTTTCTATTCCTGCACCTTACAATCATTCGAATATTGATTCGGATGAAGTCTTGTATTACGCCGAAGGAGAATTTATGAGTAGAAAAGGAATCGATAGAGGATCTTTCACACTTCACATGGGGGGCTTGCCACATGGTCCGCATCCTGGGACAGTTGAGAAATCCATCGGAGCCAAAGCAACAGATGAATATGCTGTAATGTTGGATACGTTTAAGTCACTTCAGATTACTACTGATGCACTTGAATTTGTAGATGAAAATTATCCGATGAGCTGGACGGAGTAAAGCGAGTTTGTCTAAAAAGCACTAAATCAAAAAGCCTCGATCTGTGCAGATCGAGGCTTTTTACATGAGGAGAATTAATTCTTACTTCTTGTCTGTGATTTCCAAGATTGGCTGTCCGGTCGTACCATTCGGCAATTTGATGTCCAACATCATGGAAAGTGTAGGAGCGATGTCTGTGATTGTTGCATAGCGAGAGCTTTCTCCTGCCGGCACATTCCATCCATAGAATAGGATTGGCACATTGGTGTCGTAAGAATATCCTGTTCCATGGGAAGTACCAGTTGCTCCGCCAGTAAGCCATCCCGGCTCCAAGATCATCAAGATATCACCCGAAGCTTTGTGGTTGTATCCCATTTGTAGTCGCATAGCCCGGCCTTCTGTGAATTCTCTCGTGCGCAAGGCAGTACCAGTATAAACTTCTTTAATGCCATCAAACTTTAACAGGAACTGAGCGATCTCATTTTCGAAATCTTCCTGATTAATATTTTTCTCTTGAATCAACTCATGATTTAAGAAAAGCTGGCCATTTGAGCTGTTTTTAATCCATTTTCCAGCCCCGTATTTTGAAGAAATATAATTGAGAAGTGCCGTGCCGACTAAGCTTGTGCGAAGATTCCCGCCTGGTACATTTTCGCTGATCATATGTGTGGCTATTTCCGCTACAGCGTGATCAGCAGATAGGAAAACTACATATTGGTCTTTACCATAAGTCTCATCTAGGTAGTTCAGTAAGCGCTCAATATCTTGGTCTAATCTTAAGTAGGTGTCTTCAATTTCTTTCGATTGTGGTCCAAATCTATGTCCTACATAATCGGTGGATGAAAAGCTCAGAGCCAAGAAATCAGTTTCTTCTCCCATCCCCATTTTTTCGCCTTCAAGCGCTGCTAAAGCAAAATCTAAAGTCATTGAGTTTCCAAAAGGAGTAGATGCGATTATCCCAAATTCTCCGTTGCTCTTTCTAAGTTCCTTCAGATCATATGGGAAGGTAGGGGTGTCTTTTCCGCTGAAAGTACCCTCAAATGGATTGTCATCCACCATGCTCGCTTTATAGGTATCTATAGGATAAAGTGTATTCCAAGTTTGAGATAAGTAGGTGTCAGCTGATTTTTTGTCATTGAATTTATCTACCCACTTTGGTAATTTATCATAATAATAGGTGGAGGTCATGAATTCACCTGTATTGGAATCATACCAGTAAGCATCGCCTAAATGACCTGCAGGCAGACTTGCTCCTCGATCTTTTATTGCTACACCAACTACCTTGGAACGCTTTTGAGTCGCAATTCTAAGTTCATCTGTGATGGTAGTGGTTAGTAGGTTTCTTGGACTGATAAAGCCATTTGCTTCAGACCCACCAATATTAGTCACCAGTGTGTCTTCTGCACAGTAAATCATTTTGTCTAAACTTTTCACATACCAATCATTGCTGATAATGCCATGTGTAGCCGGGGTAGTACCAGTGTAAACTGATGCGTGACCTGGTCCTGTGTATGTCGGAATATAGTTGTAATGACCATTTTTCATCATAAAGCCATCCTTCATCATACGCTTGAATCCACCATCTGAATACCTATCGGCAAAACGATATAAATATTCCTGACGCATCTGGTCGACAATAATTCCTACAACTAGCTTGGGCTTTTTAGCAGTTGACTGCGCCAGCAATGGGCCTGAGGCCAAAATAAAAAGCAAAAATACGATCCCTGATTTTTTCATGTGTTTATGATTGTTATTAATGGGCCAAATAGCCTTTTCCGAAACTTTATTCGGGAAAATCTAACATGGTTGGAAATTACCTAGCAGTCTACCGCTTTTCGGTAGGTTCAGCCCGATCCCATGGTTTAAATTTTTTGGACTCCCAAAGATAAGGATATGGTGCTATCTGTGGATTAAGACTTTGTTAAATGGTCAAAACAATAGACATTAGATTTCCATACCTAATTTAATTTTATGAAAAAGACTATTTGGACTCTAGTTTTGGTGATGTTCGCTGCGAGCGGTTTCGCTCAGTCCTATTTTGAAGACGGACTTACTTCTGAGTGGCATAGGGGTAGAAGAGATGAGTTGAGAAAGCTCATGCCGAAAAATTCTGTGGCTGTGTTTTTTAATAATCCAGTAAAAAACCGAACCAATGACGTAGATTATATTTATCACCCCAATACAGATTTTTTCTATTTGACAGGATTCCGTGAGCCCAATGCAGTCCTTGTGTTATTTAGCGAAATGCGAGAGGTAAATGGCGGAATGGCTGATGAACTCATTTTCGTGCAAAATAGAGACCCTCGTGCCGAAATGTGGAATGGCAAGCGCTTGGGAGTAGAAGGGATGATGAATGAATTGGGATTTAAGGAAGCGCTGCTCAACTCGGATTTCGGGGCGAAATCAGGGATTAATCTTCAAGACTTTGATAAGGTGTTGACCTTTAGCCTTTCTGAGGATATAGAAGAAAGCAGTAGCAATGACGCATTGATCACAATGGTAGAGGAATTTAAAAAAGCCACTGCCTATCCTGAGAAGCTAAATGAAGCAAGTGCTCAAGTGTATAGATTAATCAAAAATTCTGATTTGGAATCTTCTGATCGAGTGGTTCAGATGCTGGGAAGATATAAGCAGCAATATCCTGAAATGATGGATGACCCGTTGATTAGTTCTTTTATGAATGCAGAGTCTCCTGAAAAACGTATGATTGTAAAGGAAGGAATTCCAGAACAAAAACTTGACATCACTTCTTTGCCGAGTTTAATGGGAGTGCTTCGAGAAATAAAAACTCCTGAGGAAATTGTCTTATTAAAGAAAGCGGTAAAAATTTCGGCTGTAGGACAAATAGAGGTGATGAAAGCGGCGAAAGTTGGGATGACTGAGCGGGAAATCCAGGGAGTGCATGAATTTATTTATAAACGCTACGGTGCAGAAGAGTTAGGTTATCCTTCGATAGTAGGTGGAGGAAATAATGGATGTATTTTACACTACATCGAAAATGACAAGCGTGATCTAAAAGATAGACTTCTCCTGATGGATCTCGGTGCAGAATGGAGAGGGTATACCGCCGATGTCACCCGTACAATTCCGGTAAATGGCAAATTCAATGCAGAGGAAAAAGCTATTTATGAACTGGTGTATCAAGCACAAGAAGCTGGGATAGCCCTTTCAAAACCTGGGGTAACTTTTCAGGAGATAGATGCTGCAGGTCGTCAAATCATTAATGATGGACTTGCAAAACTTGGAATAATCAAAGCTGGAGAAAGTCACATGTATTTTCCTCATGGCACTAGCCATCACATTGGTTTAGATGTGCATGATCGAGGAACCCGTGAGCCGTTGAAAGTTGGTTTTGTGTTCACTATTGAGCCGGGAATATACATACCTGAAGGGGCAGATTGTGATCCAAAATGGTGGGGGATAGGGGTAAGAATTGAAGATGACATTTTGATCACTGAGCAAGGCGCTGTGAACCTTTCAGGAGATGCACCTCGAAGTGTAGCTGCCATCGAAGAGATGATGCGCCTCCCAAGCGTGTTGGAAGACTGGGTACTGCCGGAGATCGATTAGAATGTTTTAATGTTTCTCGCAGCGACGCGGCGGCGCTGCGTGTTTTTTATTTGAACATGGAAAAGGTTGAAAATGAAATTTCTACTCTGATTCTGGATAAAGCATTCTTAATTCATAGAGAATTGGGGCCAGGTTTGCTGGAATCTATTTATGAAAGGGTGTTAATGCACGAGTTGAAAAAATCTGGACTTAAAGTATCCAATCAAGTTTTCATTCCTTTTAAATGGGATGATATAACTTTTGAAAATGGATTTAGAGCAGATATAATAGTTGAGGATAAAGTGATTTTGGAAATTAAATCCGTACAAGTTATCGCTCCTGTCCACTCCAAGCAATTAATGAGCTACTTACGGCTAACCAAGTTGAAATTAGGTCTCTTGTTGAATTTCAACGAAGCCCTATTAAAAGATGGAATTAAAAGAGTGGCAAACAATTTATAGCATGGTCGAAATCATTCGTCGCGCCGCTGCGTCGCCGCGAGAAATAATATAGCACCAATAAAAGAGCCTCTTCTAATCCTTCTTCTTCAAATCACCCCGCTTAATTGATCGAATAAACTGCCCCCAAGCGAATGGATCGAGGAGCCTGAGTGTTCTCGGACCATAGAGATCCTGATTCTGTTGTGCTTGGGTTTGCTGGAAATAGCGGAAGTTTTCGTTGCCAGAGGCAGGCATGGATTCTGCCCAGCGAAGGAGCATTTCAGGACTCATATTGGCTCGTGAAATAGACATTGGATCGACTACATTCAACGCAATTATTGCTTGTTTGAATTCCTCCTCGGTAGGATATGGCATTACTTCGATTTCCGCCAACGCAATTTCATCTACCTGCATTGTAAGTATTAAGCTAATTCTGTCACTTTCTACTGATTCAGGCACTTTAAATGTCTGTTTTTTCAAACCGATAAAGCTAAAGATAATTGAATCTCCTTCTAGAACCGGCATGGAAAAGTAACCAAACCGACCTGAACTGGTACCTCTTCCTTTCTTCGGAACGTAGATATTCACCCCTGCCACAGCATCTGTACTATCTGCATTAAGGATAATGCCAGATAGTTGGATTACTTTTTTTTCTTGCGCATCTTGGGCATTAGCGTGATTCAGGGAAAAAATAAATCCCAAAACAAACAGAAACGTGATTCGAAGTAGTAATTGATTCTTCACAAATAAAATAACTTAATAGAACGGTAGATGGTTGTCAATAGTGGTACGATAATACTCCAATTTCGGATGAATTTTTATTTTACCCTCATAAACTCCGTTAAAACTTACTAATGCGGTTAAAAAACATCAGTTTAAACTACGGACTTAGGATCTTTAAAGCTCTTTCAGAGGAGCCTCGTGTAAGGATTTTTCACCTGTTGATGCTCAACAAGGAACTTTCAATCTCTGACTTTGAATTGATCCTAGATTTTACCCAAACAAAAACAAGCAGGCATCTAATTTACTTAAAAAACGCAGGACTTTTAGGTAGCAGGCGTGTGGACCAATGGGTGTTTTATTACATTTTGGAAGAATACATGGAAATCATTCAGCAGATTTTCAAGTTTATCCAGAAAGATCCTAGCCTAATCAAGGATCAACAAACCTTTGAAATCTTAAAATCAAACAGGGAGCTCGCAATCAATAAAATTCAGAATAATCAGTACCGTCGTTAATCACCGTGAAAACTTACCAGCACCTATTCTTCGATCTAGATCACACACTCTGGGATTATGATCGAAATGTACAAGAATCCCTTTCCGAGCTGTTTCTTCATTATAAGTTAGAGGAACTAGGACTATCATCTGCTCAGCATTTTATCGACTCTTTTTATGCTGTGAATTTCAAGCTTTGGGCAGCTTATGATAAAGGAGAACTGCTTAAGGAAGAATTGAGGTCAACTCGTTTTCCAAGAATATTTGCTCAGGCTGGAGCGATCGATGCGGTGATTCCCGAAGAATTTGAGGGAGACTTCATGCACCGAACTTCTAGTAAACCTCATCTTTTTCCACACACGATTGAAATCTTGGATTACCTCAAACCAAAGTATAAGCTTTATGTGATCACAAACGGTTTTTATGAAAGTCAGTCGAAAAAAATGAGATCTTCAGGCTTAAGTGATTACTTTGATATAGTTGTTACTTCTGAGACTACTGGCCATAAAAAACCTGATTCGAGAATTTTTCAATATGCTGTGGAGCAAGCCGGTGCAACTAAAGAAAGCAGCCTGATGATAGGAGATAATCCTATCTCTGATATCAAAGGAGCATATAATGCGGGTATAGATCAGGTGTTTTTCAATCCACTTGGAAAGTCCATTGACCTGATGCCTACCTATACTATTTCACATTTGAGAGAACTAGAAGACATACTTTAGGGTTCTTTTACTTCAAATCCACCCGCCAATAAAACCTTCTGGTTATCTTTGGCGAATCAGAAAATCATAACCCCAGATATCATGCTCAAAGGTTTTTTTAATGTACCAACTCCGGTGAACGAACCGGTAAAAGCATACGCTCCCGGAAGCCCCGAGAGAAAAGAGTTACAAGCTGCACTCAAAGAAGCTAGATCTCAGCAAGTTGATGTGCCAATGTATATTGGTTCCGATGAAGTCAGAACAGGTAATAAGCACACTATGTCTCCGCCCCACGATCATCAACACGTGTTGGGGCATTTCCATGAAGGAGACGCTTCTCACGTTGAGCAGGCGATTGATGCAGCTTTGGGAGCCAAAGAAGCTTGGGAAAACCTAGCTTGGGAACAAAGAGCAGCGATTTTCTTGAAAGCAGCTGATCTTTTGGCTGGGCCATATCGTGCTAAAATCAATGCAGCAACCATGCTTGGTCAGTCCAAGAATGCGATGCAGGCAGAGATAGATGCGGCATGTGAATTCATTGACTTTTTGAGATTCAATGTGCAATACATGACTGAAATCTACGCTCAACAGCCTCCGGTTTCTGGAAATGGCGTTTGGAATAGACTGGAGCAAAGACCTCTTGAAGGATTCGTATTTGCCCTGACTCCATTCAACTTTACAGCAATCGCTGGTAACCTTCCAGCATCAGCAGCTATGATGGGTAATACCATCGTGTGGAAACCAGCTTATACGCAGATTTATTCTGCAAATGTGCTGATGCAAGTGTTCAAAGAAGCTGGAGTTCCAGCTGGTGTGATCAATTTGATTTATGTGGATGGACCTGTTGCAGGAGATGTGATATTCAAACATCCTGACTTCGCAGGGATTCACTTTACAGGTTCTACAGGCGTATTTCAGCATATCTGGAAAACAATTGGCACGAACATTCACCAATACAAATCTTATCCAAGAATTGTAGGTGAGACAGGTGGAAAAGACTTTGTAATCGCTCACAAATCTGCAATTCCAAAAGCTGTTTCTGTAGGGCTTTCCCGAGGGGCGTTTGAGTTCCAAGGTCAAAAATGCTCAGCTGCTTCCCGCGCTTATATCCCTTCAAATATTTGGGATGAGGTGAAAGAAAACTTGCTGGCTGATCTTGCTGATATGAAAATGGGTGGAACGGAAGATTTCACCAACTTCATCAATGCGGTGATCGACGAGAAATCTTTTGATAAAATCGCTAAGTACATAGACAATGCGAAAGCTAACCCAGCAGTGGAAATCATCGCTGGAGGAAACTACGATAAGTCGAAGGGGTACTTCATCGAGCCAACTGTCATCGTAACCCAAGATCCTATGTACACGACCATGTGTGAAGAAATTTTCGGTCCGGTGTTGACTATATATGTTTATGATGCAGAAAGATTCGAAGAGGCGCTGGAATTGGTTGATCAGACTTCTCCGTATGCTTTGACTGGAGCAATCTTCTCCCAGGATCGCTATGCGGTGGAATTGGCGACTATTAAACTAAAAAATGCTGCCGGTAACTTCTATATCAATGACAAGCCAACAGGTGCAGTGGTAGGTCAGCAGCCATTCGGTGGAGCTAGAGCTTCAGGGACGAATGATAAAGCTGGTTCTATGATCAACTTGCTTCGTTGGGTTTCTCCACGTACGATTAAGGAGACTTTTGTATCTCCTGAGAATTACAAATATCCATTTTTGGGAGAAGACTAATTTGTAAGATAGTTTGCTGATTTGAAATTGAGCCAAGCTCAGATTTAAACACGAACATTCTAAACATAAAAAGGCCAGCATTTGCTGGCCTTTTTTACTTATACTCTTGGTGATTAATACAACATGTTTCCCTTAATAGTGCTCATGCCTTGGCCATTTGTAGGATTGAAAAAACCATCGACAGTTGCCGAACCTGAAGCACCTTCAAATTTCCCTGTTCCTCCTATAATTTCAACCTCAGCTTTAAATTCAATTCTCTCTTCACTAATTGGAGAGGCAATGTTTTGAATGTTTTTGAACCAAACAGAATTGCCTTTTCCATCTGTCGTTACCGAACTTACTTCAAGATTATCTACAAAAATCCCTAAAGCTTCTAGTTGTTCAGAATAAAATTGAGTCACTGGAGCACCCACGGTTCCTAATCTATCAGTACGCTGATTAAGAAAAGTAAGGGCTTTCCCCATATGACTGGAATTCCCTATGCCTGTACCTGGAAAGAATGTGGGATTAACTGCGGTCCAATTACCGTGTTCATCTAACTGTGTAAGTTGATTCGTGAACCGTTCGAAATAAGCTACTTCAGTTGATTTTCTGGCATTTAGGTCTCCGGATGATCCGGGAACTACAAGTGCTTCTGATGATTTAACTAGCTGAGGATCTATGCTTTCTTCGATCAGAGGAGAGCAGGAAACCATTAACACGGATCCAGCTAGAGTAATCATGCCTAGCTTTTCGGATATTGATTTTTTCATATTTTTTAAAGTTGGGTGTGGGTATAAACATATTTTTTCACTTGTTTAAAAGTTTTTGAATGGGGTGAAAACTGGGTGATTTCAAAACTTATAAATAGTAAAATGTTATTTGTACCAATAAAAATGCCAAAAAATTAAAAGTGGTATCAATAAAATTTCAATTGTCCATTTTTTACTGAATTTAATGTTTTATAACTGATTATAAGAATAATGCTATTTTTCAAATGAAGTTTTCTGATTTAAATTGAAGGGTGTTTTCATTCAAAATTTTTTTTACCGGCAATTCAGGATGATTGATAAAGGATTTTATGTATTATTAGTTATCCTTCTAAAATTTCGTAAATGAAACATCTGTACTCTCTTCTACTGGTCTTTACATTTTTTGCTTGTTCCAAAGAAAAAGAGCCGATCCAAGGTGAGCTTGAAGATTTTGTCTTGGGAGAAATGAGTTTTGAACGGGACTCAGAGACTGGATTTATGGGGTTTCAGGGAAGTATAACTAAAGACGGGATTGAAATGGCTTATACTAAGTGGAATGAGATTTTTAGTTTTTACGATGTCAAGAACGGTCGGAAAACAGCAACTTATGTGGTTCCTAGGGAAGGGCCAATGGCGTTTAAAAGTATGCCGGAAGTTGGAGGTTTTTTGAATGATGGTGGATTATTTGTAACAAGCTCTACTGGCTTTACCAATATATACAGGAATGACACTTTGGCTCTCTCATATATGCGGGATATGGAAGCATATGAGCCAGGTAAATACCTTTATTTGACAGATAAGAGAAATGCATTTCATGCCCTTACCGACAATAGGTATGAATTGACGTTTAACCCTTTTGAATTTATGGCATTTCGTGAAGGGAGGGATGGTTTGGATTTGTCATTCAAATCTTGGATAGGGGAATTTGATGGTGAGGGAAATTTAATATGTAAATCTGATTTTAAGGCGCCATACGATGAATCCTATTCTCAGTCTTCTTCAGGAGGAAATTTGCTGAGGATGGTGGCAGAGGGGAAGTCTTGGGCAATGTTTCCTTATTCAGATTCCCTTTATCAAATCAAAAACTGTAAAGTGATAGACCGTATAAAATTGACTAAGTTGACTCCATTTCCATATTATCCAGATACTTATGTAGGAGATAGAAATAGGGGTTCTTGGGAAAGACCTGAGAACGGAGCTCTCAATTTGCATCTGATTCATGACCTTTCCTCTGGTATGAATGTAAGAATGACACTAGTAAAGAACGAAAAGGACGATCCTGAAATCAAGGATCCCCGGCAGAGATTGTATTTGGATGAAAACACATATTTACTTTTGATCTATGATTCTGAATGGAAACTGAGAGCAGAGCTCGAAGTAGTTTACCCTCCAGGAACCCGTTTTGAGAATATTTTTTCTACTTCAGAAGGTCTATTTATCAATAAACCCGAGCAAGCATCCGAAGATGAATACGAGTTCTATAAGATTGACTTGAGTCGGTTTAGTGATTGAATAAATAGAGGATAACTAGAATCCCACCGCTTTGCGTCACTTCGTGCACTTCGCGGTTAAAACAAAAAAAACGGCTGAATCTCTCCAGCCGTTCGTCTGACCTTTGAGGTTTCTCAAACCTCGAAGCTCTTATGTAAATAAGAAGGTCTTATGTAAATAAAAAACTTCGAGGAGATTTCTCAGTCATCCTTCCTTCGAAATGACACCTCAAAGGTTGCTATAAAAAAACGGCTGAATCTCTCCAGCCGTTTAATCTCAAATTTCAAATAATAAATTTCAAATTGATTAAGTATACATCGCGCCATTCACATGAAGCACCTGTCCTGAGATATAGCTACTCATTTCAGACCCTAAGAATACACAAGCGTCAGCCACTTCTTCAGGTCGGCCACCCCGCTTCATAGGGATTCCTTCTCTCCATCCTTGGACAGTTTTCTCGTCCAAAACCTCAGTCATCTCAGTTTCAATAAATCCCGGGGCAATCGCATTGCAACGGATATTTCTTGAGCCTAATTCAAGAGCGATTGATTTGGTAAAGCCGATGATACCAGCTTTCGAAGCTGCATAGTTTGATTGACCAGCATTTCCTTTTGCGCCTACTACGGAAGTGATATTGATTATGGATCCAGCTTTTGCTTTCATCATCGTTCTATTTGCTGCTTTTACGGTGTTGAAGCAGGATTTTAGATTGATCCCGATCACTTCGTCCCAAGCTTCTTCGGTCATTCTCATCAACAGGTTGTCGCGGGTTATTCCGGCATTATTGATCAAAACATCCAATCCACCAAACTCTGCAACAACAGCATTTACTAATTCTTCAGCAGCTTTGAAATCTGACGCATCAGATCTATAGCCTTTGGCTTTAATGCCATATGCTGCCAATTCTCTTTCGAGTGTTTGGCCTTTTTCCACACTTGACAAAAAAGTAAAAGCGACATTTGCGCCTTCTTGTGCATATCTGATAGCTATTGCTCTTCCGATGCCTTTAGATGCGCCGGTGATCAATGCCGTTTTTCCTGAAAGTAATCCCATGGGGTTTAAAATTTTGTTTGGTCAAAATTAGAAAAAAACCCAAAACTTTCGATTCTAAAATTGATTTCCCTTGTCTTTTGATTCTGCTAATAAGTAATAGTTGGTAAAAGTTAAATTATCAGATATATAATTTTATTTCTATGCGTAATAGTAAAATATTGATTGGATAAGCCGCTCAGATATTACAGAATTCAGGTTTTTATCCTGAAATTGAGAAGTGAACCTGATTTTTTTCTGAAGCCAAAAGGCCTATTTTTGCGTTAATCAATTCGTTTTAAAAAACAAGTAATAGATATGTCTTCGACCAAATTTGACTTGATCGTGGTGGGCAGTGGACCAGGTGGCTATGTGGCTGCCATTCGCGCTTCCCAGCTCGGCCTAAAAACTGCCGTAGTAGAAGCTGCGGAATTGGGTGGTATTTGTCTTAACTGGGGTTGTATTCCCACCAAAGCTTTATTGAAAAGTGCTCAGGTTTTTGAGTACATCAATCATGCTGCGGACTACGGCATTACCGTAAAAGACGCCAGCGCTGATTTCACAGGGATCGTCAAAAGAAGCCGTGGAGTAGCTGACGGAATGAGCAAGGGAGTTACCTTCCTGATGAAGAAAAATAAGATCGAAGTGATCAAAGGTTGGGGTAAGATCCAGCCAGGTAAGAAAGTAGAAGTAACAGATAGCGAGGACAAGAAAACGGTCTATGCTGCTGATAATATCATCATCGCTACTGGTGCAAGATCTCGTGAGCTTCCTGCAATGAAGATCGATAAGAAGAAAATTATCGGATATAGAGATGCGATGACTTTGGATAAAATGCCAAAGAAAATGGTCGTAGTAGGTTCTGGTGCTATCGGAATCGAGTTTGCCTATTTCTATGCGACTATGGGTACAGAAGTAACCATCGTAGAATTTTTGGATAGAATCGTACCAGTTGAAGATGCTGAAGTTTCCAAGACTTTGGAGAAGCTTTACAAAAAAGCAGGTATGACCATCATGACTTCCTCAGAAGTGACTGCGGTAGATACCAAAGGTGCAGGCTGTAAGGTGACGGTAAAAACTGCAAAAGGCGAAGAAACGCTAGAATGTGATATTGTGCTATCTGCTGCTGGTGTAGTTTCAAACTTGGAGAATGTAGGTTTGGAAGACGTTGGAATCTTGGTAGACAAAGGTAAAATCAAAGTTGACGAGTACTATAAGACAAACATGCCGGGCTATTATGCGATCGGTGATGTGATTCCTGGTCCGGCGTTGGCTCACGTAGCATCTGCGGAAGGTATTATCTGTGTTGAGAAAATCGCAGGTCAGAATCCAGATCCTTTGGATTATGGAAATATTCCTGGCTGTACCTATTGTTCTCCTGAAATTGCCTCTGTAGGTATGACAGAAGCTAAAGCGAAAGAAGCTGGTTACGAGTTGAGAATTGGTAAATTCCCATTCTCTGCTTCAGGAAAAGCATCTGCTGCTGGCGCAAAGGACGGTTTTGTGAAACTGGTATTCGACAAGAAATACGGTGAACTGCTGGGCGCACATATGATAGGATACAATGTGACTGAGATGATCGCCGAGATTGTGGCTATCCGCAAACTGGAAACCACTGGTCACGAATTGATCAAAACCGTGCATCCTCACCCAACTATGTCTGAAGCGATTATGGAGGCTGCGGCCGCAGCTTATGACGAAGTGATCCACCTTTGATAAAAATATTTTGAAAATAATGGGCACAAGACTTACTAGTGTAGGTCTTGTGTTTTACATTTAGGAAGAAATTTTTCAAACCCCCAATTTTTGGAAGAAGTACAACTCATCGCCGGACTCAGGGCAAAAGACAGAAAGACAACAGAGTATTTGTATGACAAATATTCAAGAGCTCTCTATGCGGTGATCTCAAGAATTGTATTCGATAAGGATATTGCTGAGGAGGTTTTTCATGATTCTTTTGTCAAAATCACAAGAAAAATAGAGCGATACGACGAATCAAAAGGCCGTCTATACACTTGGATGGCTAATATTTGTCGTAATTCAGCAATTGATAAACTCCGCTCCAAAGAAATTTCACAATCCGGTAAGACCAACACAATAGATGACTTCGTATATGGAATGGAGAGCCAATCAGGCACCCAAGAACAAATAGACGGAATCGGAGTGAAAGAGCTGATGATCGAACTTAACGATGATCAGAAGTTCATAGTAGAGTATATTTACTTCAAAGGATATACACATTCTGAGGTATCGGAAGAATTCGATATTCCTCTTGGCACCGTCAAGTCTAGGGTGAGAGCGGCCATACAAGTGTTGAAAAAAAATGTAGCAAGAATCTAGTGGATATTCAATCTTACATATCGTCAGGTAAACTGGAACTCTTCCTTCTTGGAGAGTTGACGGAGCGAGAGCGTGAGGAGGTATTGAGCCTAGCTATGATGCATCCGGAGATCCAAAAAGAGTTGGATGAGTTGGAGGAGACTATGTTCTCTTTTGATAATATGACTGGTGTAGCGCCATCTCAGGAAGTAAAGGATAAGATTTTCTCTACCCTAGAAAATGAGTTCATCCTCAAAGAAGCTCCAAAGCCAACTGCCGCACCAGCTGATACCAAAGTGGTGCCTATTGGTAGTCCTTGGAAGCCTTTTGCGATAGCAGCATCTATAGCGGCAATAGTAGCCTCAGGAGCAGCATTCTATTATGCTGACAAGTACCAAAAAAGAAACGATCAATTTACTGCCTTACTTCAGGATCAAAGCGTAATGGCTGATAACCTGAATCAGGTGAAGCAGGAATTTGAAGAAGCAGATAGTCGTCTTGATAAATTTGTAGCTGGAGATTTCAAGCGAATTGAAATGAAAGGCGAAGGCTTCGACATGCAGAAGGATGCCAGAGTCGATGTGCTTTGGGATCAAAATGCACAAGAAGTATTTATTGCGGTAAATAACCTAAATGATCTCAGTGATGATCTTGATTATCAACTATGGGCTATCGGTGACGATGGGCCAGTAGGAATTGGCTTGGTGAATTCAGGTGAAAAGCTCACTTTACAACAGATGCAAGCGGTAGCACAAGCCGGAGCATTTGCGATAACTATTGAGCCGAAAGGCGGATCCAAATCACCGACACTAGAGAAGTTGGTAGTGTTGGGTGAAGTGGCCTAAGAATTTAAAATGATTTAATTTATAATTGCCTGTTCTGAAAAGAGCAGGCTTTTTTATTTTGTAAAAATCCAACCAGTTTTACCTTATGAAAAAGTTAGTATTCAGTCTCTTTCTTTCTGCATTGTCCGTGGTTTCCTTTGCCCAATCAGGTCCGGATGAAGATCAGCTGGGTACTTGGTACATGTACTTTTATAATAAATCCTTCAAAAACTCCCAGTTTGGTATCCAAGGAGACGTGCAACTTAGGCTTTGGAGTCCAGTAAGTGATTTGGAGCAGTTACTGCTCAGGTCTGGGCTTACTTATACGCCTGAAAATGCCAATATCTTATTTACGCTGGGTTATGCCCATATTACAACTGGGGCTTTCGGTGAATCTGATGACACGGTACTGGAAAACAGGATTTACCAAGAGGTACTTTTTCCAACTAAGGTAGGTAACAGATTCCTGTTCACTCATCGGATTAGGTATGAGCAAAGATGGGTGGAGTCGCAGGATCTACGAACCAGATATCGGTACAACCTTTTTCTGAATGTCCCATTAAATAGTTCTGCATTAGAAAAAGGAGTCGTTTACTTGGCTCTTTATAATGAGATTTTCATTAATGGGCAACGTGATATTGGTGATGGAAGGACGGTAGAGCTATTTGATAGAAATCGATTATACCTCGGCGGGGGATATGGCTTGCTATCCAATCTTCGGGTGCAGGGAGGCTGGATGTTGCAGACCACGGATAACTGGAGCAAAGGCCAATTACAAGTTAGCTTACACCATAAGTTTTGATAGCGGTTGATTTTCTGGTTTGTAGATTCAGAAAGGAGTAGGCTTTTTTCATTTTCGGGAAATAGAAGCATCTTTAATCTATTAACTTTCGCCTATGGAACTCCAACTCTCAACGCCTGCCTTACTTTTTTCGGCAATCACACTTCTAATGCTTGCTTTTACCAATCGCTTTTTAGCAATTGCCAGCTTGATTAGAGGATTGCACAAAAACTATATGGAGGCATCTAATCAGGAAATTATAGTAGAGCAAATCCATAATTTGCGACGCCGACTTACACTCATCAAAAACATGCAACTCTTCGGAGTTTTCAGCTTTTTATTATGCATCATTTGTATGTATTTGCTCTTCCGCGGATATACCATGGTAGCAAATTGGGTTTTCGTAGGGAGCATGGCTTCACTCTTGATTTCCTTGGGAATATCCCTAATCGAAATTCAGATTTCTACGAAAGCTTTGAATCTTGAGCTTAGGGATATGGAGGATATTTTCGAAAAACGAAGTAGCGGGCTGGATTTTATCTTCAAAAAAGAATCAAAAAAGGATGAAGAATAAGTTTTTATGGATTCCATTTCTACTCTTGGTTTTTGGTTCATGCAGCCAAAAACCACTAGAGCATCAGGAAGTCCTTGAAGTAGAATCAGGAGTTGAGACTACTGAAAATTACATTAAGGTAGGCAGTGTAGAAGAAGCCCGGGATTTTTATACCTGGACTTCGGATCGCATTCCTATGGTTTCTGCTCATCGGGGTGGGCCGTATCCAGGTTTTCCGGAAAATTCGATTGAGACTTTTGCCAATGTGGTGAAATACACGCCGACAATTGTTGAGTTGGACGTGGCCATGACCAAAGATGGAGTTTTGGTTCTGATGCATGACGATAAACTGGATAGAACCACAACTGGCAAAGGGCTGGTGAGTGATGCCACCTATGAAGAGATTCAAACTCTTTTTCTGAAAGATGAAGATGGGAATGTTACCGATTTCAAGGTGCCAACCTTTGAAGAAGCATTGATCTGGTCAAAGGGAAAAGCATTGTTGACTGTTGATATTAAGCAGTCGGTTCCTTATGAAAAAATCATCGAAGCGGTACGGGAAACTGAATCAGAAGCCCATGCAGCTTTGATCACTTATTCTTTTGCGGCAGCCAAAAAGCTTCATTCCATGGCTCCTGAGTTAATGCTTTCGGTGACTATCCGAAACGAAGAAGAGATTGAGCGGTTTGAGGAAACAGGGATTCCTTGGACTAGAGTTATTGCTTTTACGGGAGTAACTGAGCGCCCACAGGAGTTCAATAGGGCATTACACGAAAAAGGAGTATTTACCATTTTGGGTGTACTTGGTAACCTTGATAAAAGTGCCATTGCGCGTGGAGACCAACTCTATACTAGTTTTGTGCAGAAAGGTGCTGACATTCTTGCTACTGATAGACCGATCGAAGCAGCAGCTGCTATCAAGACTTTGGCTCCATCAAAAAGTTCTAAATCCAAGTATTTCAAAAAATGATAATTGACTTAAGAAGCGATACGGTAACAAAACCGACCGCAGGAATGAAGGAAGCAATGTTTTCTGCGTCTGTTGGAGACGATGTTTTTGGAGAAGATCCGACGGTGAATGCATTGGAAGAGAAAGCTGCCAAGCTATTTGGGATGGAGGCTGGGCTTTACTGTCCTTCAGGCACCATGACCAATCAGATTGCAATCAGGCTTCATACCCGAATTCAAACAGAAGTGATTTGCCATAAATATTCTCACGTTTACCTCTACGAGGGAGGCGGAATTATGGCAAATTCCTTGGCTTCGGTGAAATTGCTCGAAGGAGATTTGGGGAAAATTACTGCAGAACAAGTCAAAGCATCTATTAATCCTGACGATGTACATGCTCCTGAGACCACTTTGGTTTCTTTGGAAAACACGATGAACAAGGGTGGGGGAAGTGTTTATACGCTAGATGAAGTCAAGCCAATTCGCAAAGTATGCGATGATAATGGACTGAAACTGCACTTGGATGGAGCAAGATTGTTTAATGCGTTGGCAGAATCAGGAGAAAGTCCAGCCGCTTGGGGGGCTCAGTTTGATACGATTTCTATTTGCTTGAGTAAAGGTCTTGGTTGTCCAGTTGGTTCCTTGCTTCTGGGTTCAAAATCAGATATTAAGCGGGCTAGAAAAGTAAGAAAATCCTGGGGAGGAGGAATGAGACAAGCAGGTTTCTTGGCTGCAGCAGGGATTTATGCCTTGGACAATCATGTTGAGCGATTGACCGAGGATCATGCGCGAGCAAGAGACTTAGGAAAGATGTTATTGAAGTTGTCTTTTGTATCTGAGGTTTTTCCTGTTGCTACAAATATTGTAATTGCCCGATTGGACGGGATTTCTCCGGAGGAGTTCTTAAAGAATCTTGCAGGCAAGGAAATCAAAGCTGTCAAATTCGGTCCAGACTTGGTAAGGTTTGTTACTCATTTGGATTTTGATGATGACCAGTTGGAAGAGTTTGGGAAGAGGTTAGCAATGTTCTAAAGAAATCAACCACTCTAAGTCCAAAGGTCAAGATATTTTTCATTCAAAATCCCAAAAAATATAATTTTAGCATCTTTGGGCCACAATTAGATTGAATGAAAAATAAGACGCTTTTCTTTTCCCTTCTCTTGTTAGGTATTATCGGCTTTTGCACTCAAGCCACTGCTCAAGACAGTCTTTACACCAAGTATGGGGATGTTTTAATAGGGAAGATAGAAAAGATCACCTTTGATAAGATTTATTTTAAAACTTCCTACCGTAGCTCAGCGGTGGATATAAAACTAAGTGAAATTGTTAATGCCAAAAGTTCTGAGGGATTTCTATTGAATGATATTCGAAATAAGAATTGGCGTGGGAATTTGGTTTTAGACTCGCTCAACAATGATTTGATAGGAATCAAGACAGCTGATTCAGTTTACTTTTTTGAGGAACGGGATATTTTTGAGCTTTCCAGAGACCAAAAGAAGAAGTTCAAAGATAAGTTCAAGCTGGGGATAGATGCAGGCTACACTAGAGCTAAATCCAACAATTCTATGTCCCTTTCTCTGGGATTAAATACTAGCTTTAGGACAAGAAGATGGGATACCGGCCTGGAATACAAGGACTATGGAGCAATAGTTGGGTTAACCATAATTGGCAGGACTTCATTTACATATAATCTTTCCTATATTCTGCCCAAAGAATGGTTTTTCAATGGTAAAATATTGCTTTATTCCAGTACAGAACAAAGTTTGGATCAAAGAAGGAATTTCACACTTGGACTAGGTAAAAATCTGATATATCGCCGAGCACAGCATCTTTCTGTGACCACTGGTTTGGTTTCAAACTATGAAAACTATACCAACTCACCTAGTGAATTTAAAAGCACCGAAGGGATGTTTAATGCTAATTTTAATGGAAGATTATTTGAACATTTGGATCTGACTTCAGATTGGACATATTTCAAAAGCTTTGATGACCGAGAAAGATTCAGAAATAGCTTAAGCTTGGATGTAAGATATATTTTTCTTAACCATTTCAATATAGGTATCCACTATGTGTTGAATACCGACAGCAAGCCACCTGTGGAGACGTCTAATAGGGATTATGTTTTTGAAGTGAAGTTTGGGTGGACTCTTCAAAGGCGCTAATAATGAATAGTGTGCCTGACTTAATTTATGAGACCTTTAAAATCAGAATCAAAAACTCCAGCATGCTATTTTTTTGGAGAGTAAATGGCAATGGATAAATTCGGATGATTCAGAATTAATTCAAAGTAAGAGAATTCAACTAGACAACTATTGTCAAAATATAGGTCGCCAGAAGTCCTTTTTTCATTTCTCCTTATCTTGCCTCTTGAATCTAGATTTCTCAAAATGAATAACACCCCTCTTGCAGAGCGAATGCGCCCAACCCGATTGGAAGACTTGATCGGACAGGAACATTTGTCCTCTCCCAAGTCATTTTTATTTAAAGCGATCAAATCCGGAAATGTGCCTTCCTTGATCCTTTGGGGCCCTCCGGGTGTTGGGAAAACTACCATTGCCAATATCATAGCAAATGAAATAAAAGCGCCTTTCTACACGCTAAGTGCTGTAAGTTCTGGGGTAAAAGACATTCGTGAGGTAATCGAAAAAGCAAAGTTTCAACAAGGCGTGGTTCTCTTTATAGATGAAATTCACCGCTTCAATAAGTCCCAACAAGATGCGCTTTTGGGAGCTGTGGAAAAGGGAGTGATTCGACTAATCGGTGCTACAACGGAAAATCCTTCTTTTGAAGTCAATGCTGCATTGCTATCCAGATGTCAGGTTTTTACCCTCAATTCATTGGGAAGAACTGAGCTTGAAGCGATGATACATCAGGCCTTAGAGCAGGATATTGAGTTGAAGAAAATCAATGTTGAGCTGAGGGAAACCGATGCTCTCCTGCGTATTTCTGGAGGAGATGGAAGGAAGTTGTTGAATTTGCTGGAAATCGTAATCGATGGGATAAATGAGGATCCCTGCGTGATCACCGATGAAAAAGTGATGCAGATTGCCCAGCAGAAAGTAGCACTTTACGATAAATCAGGCGAACAGCATTACGATATTATTTCTGCATTTATCAAATCAATCCGTGGGTCTGATCCGAATGCAGCGGTTTATTGGTTAGCTCGGATGATTGAAGGAGGAGAAGATGTGAAATTTATAGCTAGAAGATTGGTGATTCTGGCTTCAGAGGACATTGGTAATGCTAACCCAAATGCGCTGCTTTTGGCTACCAATTGCTTCGAGGCGGTTAAGATTATCGGCTATCCAGAGTCTAGAATTATCCTTTCCCAGTGCGTGACTTATTTAGCAAGTTCTCAGAAAAGCAATGCGGCTTACATGGCGATAAATCAAGCTCAGGCCTTGGTCCGGGAGAAAGGTGATCTCTCCGTTCCGCTTCATTTGCGCAATGCTCCAACCAAACTCATGAAGGATTTGAACTATGGAAAAGCCTATAAGTATTCCCATGACTTCCCCGGAAACTTTGTCGCTCAGGAGTTTTTGCCTGACGAAATAAAAGGTTTAAAACTGTATGATCCAGGAGAAAATGCCCGTGAAAATGAGTTGAGAAGATACCTTAGCTTGAAGTGGCAAGGGAAATATGGGTATTGAGATATTTCTCAATTTGAGATTTGAAATTTCAAATTTTAAATTCAATATCCTATAAACCCTATAAAAATAATAGAGAATTGTATTCCCGATTCAGATTTTTTATATATTTGTCACACTAACTATTGGTATGACACAAGAGCAATATTCTAAGTATTCATTTTTATTGGACCGTACGGCCCGTAAAGTGAAGCAATATGCTCAGCAACAGTTCAAATCAGGAGATTTTGATGTGACCGTCGATCAATGGTTGGTGCTGAAAAACCTCTCTGAAAATGACCTGTTAAGTCAAACAGAATTGGCAAATATGGTCTTTAAAGATCATCCTACGCTTACTCGTATTATCGATTTGCTTTGCAAAAAGGGATACGTGGAGCGAGTGCCACATCCACAGGACCGCCGTAGTTTTCAGTTGCATTTGACTGAAACTGGAGTTTCTAAAGTGAGTTCTTTGCGACCGGAGATTCTTCAGATTAGAGAGAAAGCATGGGAGAATTTAAGCCCTCATGATTTCGAGGAGTTTAAGCGAATTCTCAATACAATTTATCAGAATCTCAATGGGGAGTCGCTTGATCAATAAGTAAGTTTAAAGAAAAAGGAAACTTTTAACCGGGGAAGCACCCCAAATTTCATACATCATGATCCATACAGACCTTTGTATTATCGGAGCCGGCCCAGTAGGCCTTTTTGCAGTATTCGAAGCTGGTTTGCTGAAAATGCGTTGTCATCTTATTGATGCCCTGCCTCAGGTGGGTGGTCAGCTTTCGGAGATTTATCCGCAAAAGCCTATTTATGATATTCCGGGCTATCCGGAAGTGAATGCGCAGGATTTGGTGGACAATCTGATGGAGCAGGCAAAGCCTTTTTCTCCGACGTTTACCTTAGGTGAGCGAGTAGACCATTTGGATAAGCAGGAAGATGGATCGTTTATCGTGACGACTAGCGACAAAACAAAAGTTCATGCACAGGTGATTGTGATTGCAGGTGGTTTGGGTTGCTTTGAGCCTAGAAAGCCAGTAGTAGAGAACTTGGAGCTTTTCGAAGGAAAAGGAATTACTTACATGGTGAAAAATCCTGAAACTTTCCGCGATAAAAATGTGATTCTTGCCGGTGGTGGAGATTCTGCTTTGGACTGGACTATATTCCTTTCTAAAGTTGCTAAAAGAGTAACCTTGGTTCACAGAAATGAGACTTTCCGTGGAGCACCTGATTCTGCTGCTAAGGTATTTGACCTAGCGAATAATGGTAAAATTGATTTGATTCTTTCTTCTAATTTGAAAGAAGTGTCAGGAAACGGCACGTTGGAATCTGTCACTTTTGTAGATAAGAGCAAAGCTGAAATCAAGATAGAGACTGATTATTTAATTCCATTATTTGGTTTGAGTCCAAAGCTTGGCCCTATTGCCGACTGGGGATTGAGCATAGATAAAAATGCGATTGAGGTAGATACGCGAGATTACTCTACTGGAGTTGACCGAATCTACGCGATAGGTGATATCAATACTTATCCTGGAAAGCTGAAATTGATTCTTTGTGGATTCCACGAAGCGGCGATCATGATGCATTCTGCTTTCAAATATGTGTATCCAGATCAGAAGTTGAGCTTCAAATACACAACCGTTAATGGTGTAAATTCATTTTAATACTATTTTTGCAGCATGGTTAATTTCACTGTAGAAGATCAAGAAGGGAATCGTCAAGAATGCGAAGCGCCAGATGATATGGGCTTCAACCTGATGGAAATCCTCAAAGCATACGAATATCCTATTTTGGCTACCTGTGGAGGTATGGCCTTATGCGGAACTTGCCACATCGAAGTGTTGGAAGGCAAGGATGAATTGGGTCAGGCCACGGATCCTGAATTAGATCAGTTGGAAAACCTTCCAGAGTACTTTCCAACATCCCGTTTGGCTTGCCAAATCCGTATTGGAGATGTATTGGAAGGTTCTGTACTCAAACTAAGAGGAGAAGATCAGTAAGCGATTACAGTTTTAAATATTCTTAAAGCCACTCAGGAATGGGTGGCTTTTGGTGTTTTTACCGCTGAGGACGCAAAGGTTACGCAGAGGTTAGAGTTGCCCTGCTTCTCCAGAAGTTGGACTTGTTAAAGCGAGAAGGGATGTCTTAAAAATACTTAATGCTATTAAGTGCTGAGTAGCTTTTGCTATTTTAGAGGGATATGAAATTTCTACTCACATTAATCATTCTGATTTTAGGCAGTAGCGCAATTGCCTGTGATTGTTCATTTTCAGCTCCTAATACTAGCTTTATCGGGGCAGATTTTGTGGGAAGGATTAAGATTTTAAAAGTTTATCCCAACAAAGGAGAAGAACAAATTTACAGGGCAGATGTGGAAGTTATCGAACATTTTAAAGGACCGAAACTAAATTTCATCTATGTCTATGGAAGAAGCGATGATAATATTGGTACCTCTTGTGCTGTGTTTTTCCCTGAAGGATCTGACTTATTAGTTAGCGCTCACACAAAAGAAGATGGAGGGTATGTCTTTGGCATGTGTGATTATAAAATAAATTTCAAGGACAATTTTAGTAGTAATCAGAGGGATCTTGAAGTTATTAGAGCCTTAAGTAGCTATGATAATTCATTTAAAGCACATTATAGCGCTTACATATCACCAAGTTTCACTCTGTTTTTGGAAAGCAAAAATGGAATTCGTATAAAAGAGAAATTCGCCCTTTTCGAAGTGGAGCTAGCGGATCATTCTAATCCTTCTCATGTGAAAATGATTAAAGGCTTTGGTGAGGACTTAGACGGTGAAATAATTGAACAGCTTTATCAATCAACATGGAAATTAAATTTCTACCAAGAGTCAGATGAAATAGATGGTTCTATTAAGCTCATCGTCCCCATTTATTTTTACCCCGCGGGAGAAGAGTATGATAGTTTTGTCAGCATATTTGCACTTTAATTAATTACTTATGTTTTATATAATTGATTGATTAATTTGATGTTACGTAAATAGTCAATAGTCTTATGAAAACCCTAGTCTTTCTTTTCTTTCTCCTAATCAGCTCTTCAGTCTTTTGCCAAAACCCTATAAATACAAAAAGCGAATCCCAAGAGATCATCGACCTGATCAGTTCTTATTCCAAAGCTAGGGAGACAAGGGATACAGTTCTGCTCAAGGAAATATTGGTTGAAGATGTGGATCAGTTGGTTTCCTCTGGAGTTTGGCGAAAGGGAATCGTCGAGGCTGTGAAAGGAATGATGGAAAGTTCTGCTGAAAATCCTGGAGACCGAACACTAAAGGTGGAATCTATCCGATTTCTCAACCCTGATGCGGCCATCGTCGATGCACGCTATGAAATCAAAAATGCTGACGGAACCATCCGAAAGATGTGGAGCACCTTCGCAGTGGTGACAGAAACGGAACAATGGAAAATCTTCGCAATTCGAAACATGCTGCCTGCAGGTGACTGATTTGCATCCTATTATAGGAGTGACCTACTTTTACATGAATAGCTATTGTGATCCTATATTTTGGCTTAATTTCACCCTGAAATTTATTTTTAGACAAAAATTTATTCAAATAGCACCATTACCAAACCCTAATAATATGATGAGAAAATTATTAATCCTGCCGGCCTTGCTTTTAGCCGGAATGAGTTTTGCTCAGGAAGTTGACCTTGCGGCAATTGAAAAAATCAAAAAAGAAGGCTTAGAAAATTCAAAAGTAGAGGAAATCGCATTTCAGTTAGTGGACAAGGCTGGCCCGAGGTTGAGTAATTCCGAAGGTTACGAGCGGGCTGTGGATTACGCTATCCAGCAGCTTTCAGACTGGGGTTTACAAAATGCCAACGCCGAACCTTGGGGAGAATTTGGTCGAGGCTGGGAAATGGAAAAGAGCTATGTGGCGATGACTAAGCCTTATTATATGCCTTTTATTGCAATTCCAAAAGCTTGGACAGAAAGTACCAAAGGTGAAGTAAGTGGCAAGGTTTATTTTCTCGACATCAAAACTGAAGAAGACTTCGCCAAATACAAAGGCAAACTTAAAGGTGCTATCGTAGCTATTAAGCCAACAGGGACACAAGAGCCTACATTTGAACCAGATGCAGTTCGATTTACCGTAGAGCAATTACACGGTATGGAACATCCAGCTCCTCGAGGCGGCGGGAATAATAGCTACACTCCAGAAATGATTGCTGAATTCAGAGCAGCAAGAGCTTTGCAACAAAGAGTAACGGAGTTTATGGCGGAAGAGGAGGTTTCTTTAATTATCAAAGGAGTAAATGGTCGTCACGGTACGCTTTTCACCAGCAGCCCTAGAGGTTACCTAAAAGATACTCCAGAAGGTGTTCCTGAATTGGAAACTGCTCCTGAGAATGTGAATTTGATGGCTCGATTGAGTGAAAATGGGGTAGAAGTGGAGATAGAAGCAGAGGTGAAAACTCGTTTTAGAACAGAAGATCTTCAGGGGTATAATGTAATAGCAGAAATTCCAGGTTCTGATCCTTCATTGAAGTCAGAAGTGGTGATGCTTGGTGGACACTTGGATTCTTGGCATGGAGCCAACGGAGCGACTGATAATGCTGCAGGATGTATCGTAATGATGGAGGCTGTAAGGATTTTGAAAGCTACAGGTCTTCAGCCAAAGCGAACAGTGCGTATTGCCCTTTGGGGAGGTGAAGAGCAAGGTTTACATGGTTCTAGAGGATATGTGGCAAAACATTTTGGCGATCCACAAACTATGGAGTTGAAGCCAGAACATGAGAAACTTTCTGCTTATTACAATATTGACAACGGGACAGGTAGAGTTCGAGGGATTTACCTACAGGGAAATGCTGCTGCAGAGCCGATTTTCAATGAGTGGTTTTTGCCTTTGGATGATATCGTAGAGGATCGAACGATCACGATCAGTAATACAGGTGGCACAGATCACCAGAGTTTTGATGCGTTGAGCCTTCCAGGTTTTCAGTTTATCCAAGATCCAATAGAATACCGTACCCGTACTCACCATACGAATATGGATACATTTGAGAGATTGGAATTGGATGATTTAAAGCAAATGGCAGTAGTTATTGCTTCATTTGTGTATAATACAGCTCAAAAAGATGAAATGATTCCGAGAAAAGAATTGAGGAAAGTAGAATAAAGAATAACTATCAGTCAAATCGAAAACGGGTATAAAGTAATTTATATCCGTTTTTTTGTTTGAAAGCTGCGGTTGTCCCCAAATGGATTTACTTTTGATAAAGCAAACTTTAAAATTTTGATCAAAGAGAAAGCACTTTTCAATTGGAGTGGGGGCAAAGACTCTTCACTTGCTTTATACAAATTACAGCAGTCACAGGAGTTTGAAATTGCATGTTTGCTAACCAGTATCAGTCAAAAATATCAGCGAATCTCAATGCATGGTGTTCGATCTGAATTGCTTGAAATGCAGGCAAAAAACATAGGGATTCCCTTAGTGAAGATGGAGATTCCAGATATGCCGTCAATGGAAGTTTATGAAAAGACGATGAGAGAAACGCTTTCTGAGTTGAAAAGGGAAGGTATTACTGCCTCAATTTTTGGAGATATCTTTCTGGAAGATTTGAGAACTTACCGTGAGACTAAACTTGCTGAGTTAGATTTGAAGGGAATTTTTCCTCTTTGGAAACAGCCTACAAAGAACTTAATCCGCGAGTTTTTGGATTTGGGTTTCAAAACCATCACTACCTGTGTCAACGAGAAGTTTTTGGATAAAAGTTTTGTCGGGCGAGTGATCGATGAGGACTTTTTAAAAGACCTTCCTTCTGATGTGGATCCCTGCGGTGAAAATGGTGAATTCCATACTTTCGTTTATGATGGGCCAATTTTCAGTGAGTCAATAACATTTGAAGTCGGAGAAAAGGTGCTAAGAAAATACGAAGCTCCAAAGACCGAAGATAATTCGGACCAGTGCTTTTCCAAGGATAAAGAAGATCCTGCTAAATACGGATTTTGGTATTGCGACCTGATTCCTGTTACTCCTTCGCCTTAGTAATAGGCTCACCCAATTGTACTCCAAGTGTCAATTCAATTGATGCCGTTCTTCCGATTTTTTCTTCAATTTCAGCTTTGATCTCTTTGAAATCATTTGCGTCCAATGCGTTTTCTGAAAGAATGGTTACGGAAAGCTTCAAAGGTTCCATCTGTACAACTTTTACCTCACGAAGCAATCCATGTGGGATTTCCTTACCACTCAGATCTTGGATGATCGAGGTTTCATTTACCATTTTATTAAAGCTCAGTCCTAGCGGTAAGGCTATTGCTGCCAAGATCCCCAGACTTATCAATAGACCTCTTTTTGCCAACCTGAAAGGACTAAATCCAAGTAGCAGAAATGTCAATGCTGCCGCCATGGTGATGCCAGCTAGGTTAGTGCCCAGCAAAAGCATGGCTCCACCAAAGACTTCCTTATCCATCCATCCAATTCCAATTCCAGCCACAGCCAGCGGGGGAACCAGTGCAACTGAAATTGCCACTCCTGCGAGCGTTTTAGATATTTCCTCCTTGGAGTAAGCATATGCTCCTGCTATTCCAGATGCTATTGCAATACCTAGATCAAGAAGATTAGGTCGAATCCTGGCAAGAATTTGATCATTTAATACTTCCAGAGGAGTGATCAGAGAAATCATAATTGAAAAGAATAGGCCTACTATTGAGCCCCAGAATATGGTAATCAAGCTGTTTTTGATCAATAAACCATCTTGACGAAGCATACCCATGGCCAAGGAAATAATTGGTCCCATGAGTGGAGCCAAAATCATTGCACCAATTACCACAGGGGCGGAATCGCCAAAAAGTCCAAAAGAAGCGATCATTGTAGAGAGTGCCATCAGCACTAAGTAGGTGGACGAAGTCTGAGAATTTGTCCTTAAGAGCGTAAAAAGATCTTTGAATTCCTCAGCCGTGGCATGGCGAACCCAGGGTAAATAAGAGTGGAGTAATTCTTCCTTTAATCGTCCTGTTGGAAGCCTTGACACATTGATGGATCTTGGGCCTTCTGTAGTTTCCTTTTCCTGTATACTTGCACCCGGAAGAATTTTAACCCTTTCTTCAGTCAAGGAAATCTTTATTTCTTGTTCCTCCTTTTCCTTTCCATCCACGGCGAACTTTATCGTCTCAGTTGACGTGATGCATGCTTCACTGGTGGAAATATAGCCTACAAATCTTGGCAGCGTTCCTCCTTTGATAGGGAAAAAAAGATTCTGCAATCCAAATTGAATTAAGGAGAAAAGGCTTTTCGGTGCCAATATCAACAGGTGGATTCTACCATCGTCCAAACCGGATTGTTCAATTACACGACGAAAAATCAAGTTGCTTTCACAATGGGCTACAGCTAAAACTCCCATTGCTGCTATGTCAATTTTACTTTCTTCCTCTCCATTTTTATAAGTGATGGTATAAGGTTTGAGTTTTACTCTTCGAAAAAGGTTAAGTAGTTGAGAGAACCTTGTCTTGACACCATCGAAGAAATTGGCTGCTCCATTGGAGTAAAGAATGCCTAGTGATGTGCCGACCACTAAAGAATTAAATGCCAGCTCCTCATTTACCTGCATCAAATCAATTTCAGGAATTTCTTCAGCTTCCTGAATTTCCTGCCAGGCAGTTTTAAAATTAGTATTAATTCCAAATCCTTTTTTAGCCTGAATCATCTCAGGGTGGGGAAGGAGCGCTACATTTATCTCTTTATCTTTTGCTTGATCGAGTAGTTGGTGAAGTTGAATATCTGAAAGCGAACAGGCAAACCATTCATTTTGGCCCAGGTTTTCTATAGACACTTGATCCAAAGAAAGTTTTTTATCAGGTTTGGGATCCATCATTTCGAGCAACTCATCGAGTTTTTCGCTTGATATTTCCGGATCATATACAAAAGTGATTTTCTTCATTTTGGGTTATTAGCGTAACAGAAGTTTGATTTCCTAAACTGTACGGAAGTTGGAAATACCAGCCTGAGCAAATGGAAAGCCTTTTATTTACAAATATTGTTCTCGACTTGGTATGATCTAGAAAAGTTAATTGGCTTTTGAATTCTTTCTATCTACTCGGATCGTTCACTCATTTCTCTCAATCGATCTGTACAGTGATCTAATGATCTGTAATGATGGTAAATCCCTTTCCAAATATTTCCTTTTCCTACAGTTTTTAACTCAGGCTGCTTATCCAACCCTCCGGAATACCAATCACCATTTTCATGATCAATTAAATAAGCATTTGTGTAGTCCCAGAGTTTTAGAAACTTCCCGTAATAGTCGTGCGGGTCATTTGGGTAAAGCTCAGCCATCAATAAAAGTGCATTCATCCCCTCGGCTTGGGCCCACCAGTTTTTGGTATCATGAGTCACACGATAGCCGTCTTTGAAATAATAGCCTTCGTCATAAAAACCACCTACGCTTTTATCCCAACCATTTTCCAGCGCATGATCAATCATTTTCTTGGCGATTCTATGAGTAGTTGTGTCATTTTCCCATCCTAAAACCTCAGATGCCTCTATCATCAAAAAACCTGTTTCCACATCGTGACCAAAGGAAACATGATCAAGATTATGGTGGGCCAATATCACTTCTTCGGTAGAGTCTACAAAGGTTACTGGGCTCCAATCGGGATAGAGAAAAAGTGTCAAGTTGCCTTTCTCTGTAACAATTTGGTCCCGGATGAGCAGCAACATTTCCTCTAATCGATCTTTAACCAATGGTTCAGGCCAAACTTGATACAGTTCAGTAAATGCTTCAAATAAATGGATGGAGCTATTTTGATCTTTATAACCCAGGTCTGAAGTGGAAGGAGTAGATTCTGGTCGGGAAATAGGAGTGCCATCTGGGGCTAAATGCTGATAATATCCTCCATTTATAGAGTCATGTGCATGTTTGTCTAGCCAAAAAAAGGCTTCCTTTGCGAAGTCTAAAGCAGATTTATCTCCCGATGCCTCGTAATAGGCTGCAAGTGCAAAAATCCCAAAAGCATTCCCATAAGCCGTTTTCATTGGATTGCCGATCTGATTTCCTTGTTTGTCCACCAGCCAATGAAATCCACCATATTCATAATCCCACATTTTATCCCTTAGAAATTCAAATCCGTGTTTTGCTCCTCTTTTGTAGTATTCAATTTCAGGATACTTTTTTGAAGCTTTAGCATTGGTCCAGACGTGGCGAGACTGGGTAACGATCATTTTCTCCTGCTTTTCCTCTGGGTTGAAGTCGTAAGAGAAATTGCTCAGAAATCCACCATCAACTGTGTCTAAAGCCTGAGGATACCATTTGTCGAGGACTTCGGTTGTGAGATGATCTTCCATTTGGTCCGCAAGTATTTCCTTGGGATCTTCCTCCTTTTCAGGAGAATGACACGCAAATAAAACTGACAGAAAGAGAGCTGTATAATACCTAAAGGGCATATTGAAATAGTTTTGAAAAAAACTGATGAATTTAAACAACTTCCGACAAATGTCGTTAAATTTATGACAGTTGTACTTAATATAGCTTATCGACCATGACTCAATTTACTATTTTCGATCCAGAAGTAGCTTATAATACTACAGATGATAAGTTTATAAATGAGGTGATAATGCTGGTAAGGCAGGGTGTTACTTTTGAAGACTTTGATAAATTCGCCTCCAAAAGTGCATTTTCAACTGAAGAATGGGCAGAGTACCTGCATATATCAGAGCGTACGTTGCAGCGTTATCAAAAAGAACAGAAGTCATTTGATTCCTTGCAGTCAGAAAAGATAATTGAAATTGCTCTGCTTCAAAAAAGGGGAGTAGAAGTATTCGGAAGTAAATCAAAGTTTCAGACTTGGCTTGAGACACCTTGTTTGGCATTGGGGGACTTGATGCCAAAATCCTTTTTGGATAGTAGCTTTGGTATTAATCTCTTGAGAGATGAGCTGACTAGAATTGAATATGGTGTCTTGGCATGATAGTTTTTCGGTTGAGCAAAAGTAAGTTCTCAAGTGATTTATCAGGAAAAGGAGCTGAATTGGCGGGCGGGAGATGGAATAGCAAAGGAAAAGCCGTGGTTTATACCAGCCAATCTCGAGCTCTTTGTACCGCTGAAATTGCGGTCCATACGCCACTAGGGAACATTCCTACAGACTACGAAATAGTTGAGATCACCATACCAGATGGAGTTGAGATAAAGGTTATTGAAAATTCGGATTTACCTCCTGATTGGAAATCAATACCACATTCTCATACTACACAGGAAATTGGAGACGGATTTTTATCCGAAAATAACTTCTTGGTTTTTAAAGTCCCTTCTGTAGTTGTACAGGGGGACTTTAATTTTTTGATAAATCCTGCTCATAGAAGATTTAGAGAAGTTGAAATCACTTCAATAGATCCCTTTGAGTTTGATATGCGTTTGTTTTCAAAATAGAATCGCTGATCTCACTCCTCTATCAATTTCTCCAAGATTTTAATGGCTGCCTCAGAAAGAACAGTTCCAGGCCCGAAAACAGCAAATACTCCTGCCTCCTTTAAAAACGGATAGTCCTTTGCAGGAATCACACCCCCAGCGACAACCATAATATCCGGTCTTCCCAGTTTTTTCAACTCATCGATCAACTGAGGAACCAAAGTTTTATGACCCGCTGCCAAAGAGGAAGCTCCGACAATATGCACATCATTTTCTATTGCCTGCTGAGCTACTTCTTCGGGTGTCTGGAAAAGTGGACCGATGTCCACATCAAATCCCATATCTGCAAAACCAGTTGCAATAATTTTGGCACCCCGATCATGTCCGTCTTGACCCATTTTGGCCACCATAATTCTAGGACGGCGACCTTCCAGTGCTGCGAATTCGTCAGATAAAGCGATCGCTTTTTTAAATGAGTCTTGATTTTTCACTTCTGCTGCATAAACTCCGGTTATTGATTTGGTTTGCGCTTGATGTCTGCCAAATGCAACTTCCATCGCATCTGAGATTTCTCCCAAAGTAGCTCTTTTTCTAGCAGCATCGATCGCCAATTCTAGTAGATTTTCTTCGCCTGATTTCGCAGCCCGAGTCAGTTTTTCCAGACTTGCTTCTACTTCACTTTGATTTCTAGATGCCTTCACTGTTTTCAGCCGGGCTAACTGGGATTCCCTCACAGCCTGATTATCCACGTCACGAACTTCAATTTCAGATTCCTCATCCACCACGTAGCGATTCACGCCGACGATTACATCCCTTCCGCTATCGATTCTCGCCTGCTTTTTAGCAGCTGCTTCTTCTATTCTCAATTTTGGAAGACCGGCTTCTATTGCTTTAGCCATTCCTCCTAATTCTTCAACTTCCTCGATCAATTTCCATGCGCGCTGCACCAACTGATCTGTCAAAAACTCCACATAATGTGAGCCTCCCCATGGGTCGACCACTTTGGTGATTCCAGTTTCTTCCTGTAGGACCAATTGAGTGTTTCGGGCAATTCTTGCTGAAAAGTCAGTGGGTAAAGCAATGGCTTCATCGAGTGAGTTCGTGTGAAGGGACTGAGTGCCACCCATGACAGCGGCAAGTGCTTCAACTGCTGTTCTGGTGACATTATTGAAAGGGTCTTGCTCGGTAAGTGACCAGCCTGATGTTTGGCAGTGGGTACGTAGCGCTAAAGATTTGTCAAATTTTGGGTTAAACTGCTTTACGATTTTAGCCCAAAGTAAACGCCCTGCTCGCATCTTGGCGATTTCCATAAAGTAATTCATCCCAATTCCCCAGAAAAAGGAAAGTCGGGGAGCGAAATCATCGATGTCTAAACCGGCTTTTACTCCAGTTTTCAAATATTCCAATCCATCAGCAAGCGTATACGCCAATTCTATGTCCGCAGTAGCTCCTGCTTCCTGCATGTGATAGCCGGAGATGGAAATAGAATTGAATTTCGGCATGTGCTCTGAGGTGAACTTGAAAATGTCTGCAATGATCTGCATGGATGGCTGCGGAGGATAGATATAGGTATTGCGCACCATGAATTCTTTGAGAATATCATTCTGTATCGTTCCGCTTAGCTGCTTAGGTTTCACTCCTTGCTCTTCGGCAGCGACTATGTAAAAAGCGAGGATTGGAATCACTGCTCCATTCATAGTCATGGAAACTGACATTTGATCGAGGGGAATTTGATCAAAAAGTAGTTTCATGTCTTCGACAGAATCTATCGCAACCCCGGCCTTTCCTACATCTCCTACTACCCGTGGATGATCAGAATCATAGCCTCGATGAGTAGCTAAGTCAAAAGCTACAGATAGCCCTTTCTGGCCTCCAGCGAGATTCTTTCTATAAAATGCATTTGATTCTTCCGCGGTTGAAAATCCCGCGTATTGACGTATAGTCCAAGGACGCATACGGTACATGGTGCTGTAAGGCCCACGTAAATAAGGCGGAATTCCCGCTGCAAAGTTACTATGTGATAGCTTTGAGATTTGTTCTGAATCGAACGCGACGGGTATAAAAATCTGTTCTGGAGCCTCCCAGTTCGCGTTTCTTTCAGATGTAGAATTCTGAATTTTTGCAGATTTCCAATTTGTTAAGTCTGGTCTCATGCGTTGCTCAGGTTTCTTTGTTCCACTAAATAGGTTGCTCGGCTAGGGAGCAATTCAAATTCTTTTTCTTTAATAGGCTCAAAAGCTAGATTATTTTCAAGCTTGTCCTTAGCGAGGTATTTATTGGCACCAACTTTTATAGCGGCATCAGATAAAACTTCCTTTTGTGTGTTTTCTCTGGAATTTCGAATTTCAGTATGTAGGGTACGGTCTTCAAAGCTTTTTAGCCAACCGCCATTCTTCTCCAATTCCTGTAATCCTGTGATTACCGAATTTTCTAATTCCTCTTGAAGTTTTTCCAAGTAGAATGATCCAGCTGCTGGGTCCATTACTTTATCCAGATAACTTTCATCCTTTAAAATCGATGAAACATTTCTCGCAATTCTTTTTTCTAAAATGCTGGCTTTTTTTCCTTCGACAGGTTTCACCCAAAGTGAATTTGCACCTCCTAAAATCCCAGCCATAGCCTCATAGGTTTGGCGGATAAGGTTTGTGTTTTTATCCAAAAGTGACTTACTCCATCCACTAGGGGAAGTGATGATATTTATGTCTTCCATCTGGATAGTTACACCATAATTGCCAGCTAGCCCAACGATCAGTTTTCGTAGAGCCTTGACTTTGGCGATCTCTGCGAAATGGGAATCGCCAATAGCCGTATGAAATGTCAGGTTTTCAAAGACCTGTGTAGGTGAAATTGCTTTTTTGGAAAGCGTATCTATCAATTCAATTACTTCCGCCAGGCCATAAGTAAGTTCCTGGACTCCAGTTGCGCCTGCGTTGGCATAGCGAGAAAGGTCAATGGTCATGGGATAAAAATCTCTGAAATCCTTAAAGTCATTGATTGCTTTGGCCGCTTGGCTGATTGCTGAATCAAAATTTTCTCCACTTCGGAACAACTCATCACAGGGGTTCCATAAGATCGCGCCTTGCAACATTCCTGGCTTCAGACTCAAAGACTCAATCCATTCCTTTATTAAATGAAAGAATTGGATCGTATCTCCAGTGGGCAAGAGGTTTGTTGAAATAAACTCTGTACGAACGGCTTTTAGTAGCTCATTTATATTTTCTGTTCCATCTAAATAGACAACCAATCCATCTGCACCATTTTGAAGTGCATGCAGGATTTCTTCATTTGTCTCTTTTTCATTTTCGGGAAAAACTGAAACTAAATTATTCCAGATTCTAGGAGACATACCTGGGATTTCTGAGCTAGGATGGAATTGGTATTGGTTAGCATCTTCAGTTAAATCTTCGGCTGTATAGAATGGCTGAATTCTGATTTTCTCCCATAAAATGGAAGTAAGTGTTTCATCAAAATTCTTTCCTTTTAGATCTTTTTTTACTTGATCAACCCAGTCATTTTTGCTGGAAGGAGAGAAGGGATAAAAATCCTTAGTAGTCATAGTTGGGTTTAAAATTTTGCTATTGCTGTATTTCTGTTGATTCAAACCATTTTTTATTCTGCATTAGCCTATCAAAATGGCCTTTATCAAAATTAGGGAAATGAGGGGGAAATCAAGAATGTAATTGAATTGCAATAAAAATTTGATTTGTTTGATGATTCTTTCAAGCTCTTGAAACATAGAATAGTTAATTACTGAAAACAAAATATGCCTTCAGTCGCTCCATTATGATTCTCAAAAACCAAAATGGATTTTGATCCCAAAAAATCTTTGAGGAAAAAATACTAATTGATCAAAAACTCAATATTTCAAGAAGAAATCCATTTTTTATTTAAGTTAATTTTCTCCAAATTTGACACCCTTGCACCTACCGCAAGATCATTGTTTTTCAGAAATCTTCTCTAATGAGTTCAGAAGCTAGCGCCGTTTGGAATGAATGTTTACGTGTTATCGAACAACACGTCAATGAGCAGAGCTTTTCAACTTGGTTTAAGCCCATCAATCCTGTAAAGCTGGAAGGCACTTCGCTGACCATTCAGGTACCAAGTCAATTCTTTTACGAATGGCTTGAGGATAATTACGTTCAGGAATTAAAAATTGCGATCAAAACAACTTTGGGGCAAAGCGGAAGACTCGAATATGCAGTAGTGGTCGATCGGGGGAATTCTTCCAATCAACCCTATGTGGTTTCGTTTCCCCAGGGAAATAATGGAACCAAAAAAGCAGCAGCTCCAGTAGAGCCTGATAAAACTCCTTTTGAGATGAAGTCGCTGAATGCTGAGGCATTGACGAATAGTAATCTAAATCCGACTTACACTTTTACCACTTATATAGAAGGTGATTGCAATAGACTAGCGCGATCTGCTGGTTTTGCGGTTGCTACAAAGCCAGGCATTACTTCCTTCAATCCACTGATGGTTTATGGTGGAGTAGGACTGGGGAAAACCCACTTGGTTCAAGCTATTGGAAACGAGATCAAAAATGGTCCGGAAGACAAGTTTGTGCTATATGTGTCCTCAGAGAAATTTGTGAATCAATTCATGGATTCCATCAAAGATGGTAACGTGAAAAGCTTTACCAATTTCTATATGCAAGTGGATGTGTTGATCATTGATGATATCCAGTTTTTGGCTGGAAAAGATAGAACTCAGGAAATGTTCTTCCATATTTTCAATCACCTGCACCAGAGTAAGAAGCAAATCATCATGACATCAGATTGTCCACCTAGGGATCTGAAAGGATTGGAGGAGCGATTGCTTTCCAGATTTAAATGGGGTTTGACTGCAGATTTGCAGATGCCTGATTTTGAAACGAGAGTTGCTATAATCCGTCGTAAGATGCAATCTGAAGGAATCATTATTCCTGACGATGTGGTGGAATATCTCGCATATACTGTGGATACAAATGTTCGTGAATTGGAAGGAATTCTGATTTCTCTGATCGCACATGCTTCCTTGAATCGTGTGGAAATCAGCCTAGAACTTGCCAAAACGGTGATGAAAAACATCATCAAGGATATAGAAACTGAAGTTGGTGTAGATTTTATCCAGAAGACGGTTTCTGAATATTATGGAATAGCGCTGGATGATTTGAAGGCTAAAACCAGAAAAAAAGAAATTGTAACTGCTCGCCAAGTAGCGATGTATTTTTGCAAGGAATTCACAAATCATTCTTTAAAATCGATTGGGTATCACTTTGGAGGAAGAGATCACTCTACAGTGATTCATGCCGTGCAAACCGTAAATGATATTATGGAAACGGATACTTCTTTCCGTAATTCTGTATTGGAGTTGAAGAAGAAATTCAAGATGAGGTCTTATTAATAGGATTCAAATTTCATTGATTAGTTACTACCTGTCTTTTTAAAAAGATAATTCCCTCCCATTAAGCTTTTCTTTACTCATTCAGTTTCTTACCCATGGTATCTTCAAAGCGCTGAAGTAATCTGATGTAGCGTTTTTGGATATTGTCCAGAAATTTTTCCTGAGTATCAATATCATACACGGGGTTGTATTGGATGCGGTCAATGATTATATCCAGCCAAGCTTTTCCATCATCGATTAACTCCGCATGAAAAGCTTCAACGGTCAAATCCCTAGATCCTGTAAAAGGCCCTTTGCCAATTTGCTTGAAATACTGCGTAATCACATTTAACGCCATTTCGTGAGTTGCTTCAAAATGACTTAAGAGATCTCTCGATTGTGATTCCGTGAGGTTGCCGCTTTTAGCTCTCTTTCCGTAGTCAGTTAGATCAACTAGTTCAGCACTGAAATCATCGAAAAGAAGTGCGCAGGATTTTGAGATAGTTTTCATAATACGGGTCTAAAATCTAATACTCTTAAAATAATAAAATATGATGAATAATATATATTATTTAATGAATGTTATCTTAAAGTTAAATAAGGGAAGAGGGTTTAGATTTTTGGCACGGGAAAAAAAATAATTTTTTTAGTGAGAATCTGGAAAAAAATGGTGAAGATGAATAATTCGAAAATTTCGATATAAGATTCAAAAACTGAAGAGAATTTAATTTTTATAGATGAAAAAATCTGTTGGTGGGTCTATAGTCTTAATGTTGTAATCGAAAAAGAGGCTTTTTTCCAAATACTGGTGCTTTGCGAATTCTGTTCAAATTTGTACGGTTTACGAAATTACATATATTTGCCCTATACGATTATGAAATATTAACGTTTCAACTAATCATCAATCACACCAAATTAAACAAAACCTTTATGAAGAAAATTTTACTATTTTCTTTCTTGATGGTCCTTACAGGTATAGCCTGGGCCCAGACCCGTACCATTGACGGTACGGTGACGTCTTCGACGGATGGAACCACTTTACCCGGAGTAAGTGTCCTCGTGAAAGGAACTCAAAACGGAACGATTACCGACATTGACGGTAAGTATCAACTATCAGTACCAAGTACTGGAGGAGTATTGGTATTCTCTTTTGTAGGCATGACCTCAACAGAGATTACGATTGGAAATCAATCAACCATTGACGCGCAGTTGACAGATGATGTGACTCAACTAAACGAAGTGGTAGTAACAGCCTTGAACGTAGAGCGAGAGAAAAAGACCTTGGGTTATGCTACTCAAGAAGTAACCTCTGATAACCTACGTGTAGCTAGAGAGACTAACTTGAACGAAGCATTGGCAGGTAAAGTGTCTGGTGTACAAGTAATCTCTGGTTCAGGTGCTAAATTTGGTGAGGCTGCTGTCCGTATCCGTGGTGTAAGAGGATTTGGATCTAACTCTCCACTATATGTAGTGGATGGTATTCCAACATCAGATCCTTCTACAATCAACATGGACAATGTTCAGTCTATCAACGTGCTTAAAGGTGCGAATGCTTCTGCACTTTATGGCTCAAGAGCTCGTGATGGTGTGATTTTGATCACCATGAAAAAGGCGAAATCAGGTAGAATGAACGTTGACTTCAACAACACTACTACGTTTGAGAATGTCTCTGTAATGCCTAAGTATCAAAATGAATACGGTGGAGGTTACTCTCAGGAGTTCCAGACATTCAATTTTAACCCTGCTACTGATGATCCTGCTCTTGCTGGATTAGATGGTGCTATGATTCCTGAGTTTTATGCGGATGAGAGCTGGGGTCCGAGAATGAGTGGCCAGCAGGTAGCACAATGGGATGCATTTACGCCAGGTACTGATACATATGGTCAGACTAGACCTTGGTCTCCTAATCCTGACAACGTTAAAAACTTCTTTGAGACTGGTGTTTCTCTACAGAACAGTTTGTCCATAAGTAAAGCTGGTGAAGGTTACAATATCACTGGTACCTTATCAAACGTGAATCGTTCTGGTGTTTTACCTAATACCAAGCAGGAAAAGACTTTCTTGAATTTAAATGCAACTGTTGATCTTGCTAAAGGATTGAAGTTGAATACTTTGGCTAACTACAACAGAACAAATGTATTCGGTAGCTTAACTGAAGGTTACCAAGACGGAAGTATCGGTCAAAACTTCAACCAATGGTTCCAAAGACAGATAGATATGGACCTGCTTAAAAAGTATTATAAAATGCCTGATGGTAGATATACTAGCTGGAACATCAATTCAGCAAGAAATCCTAGACCATTGTATTGGAATAATCCTTACACTGAGCAGTATGCTAACTTCTCTGAAAGCACTAAAGATACTTACAGCGGTAAGTTTGGTTTGTCTTACGAGTTTTTAGATGGGTTCTCTGTTTCTGCTAATCTTAGCCGTTACTTCAGTTCTTATTTTTCTGAGGGACGTATAGCCTCTGGTACATTGAATCTAGATTCTTATTCTCAGAGAAAATATCAACAAACGGAAGATAACTATGAGTTTTTGGCTCAATACAATAAAGTAACTGAGAACTTCTCAGTGTCTGCTTTAGTCGGTGGTAACATCAGAAATAATTTTTATGACAATAATCAGATTTCTACTGCAGGTGGATTGTCAGTGCCAGACTTGTATAACATCAGTGCATCCGTAGATAGACCAAACACATCTAACAGAATTGAGAAAAGACAAGTTAACTCTATCTTTGCTCAAGCTAGTTTCGGCTGGAAAGAAATCGTTTTTGTGGATGGATCTATTCGTCGTGATTATGATTCTGTACTTCCTGAGACAAGTAATGCATTTACTTATCCTGCGGTTTCTGCATCATTCATATTCTCTGAATTGTTGCCAAGCACTAATGTTTTATCTTTTGGTAAACTACGTGCTGGTTATGCTGAAGTAGGTGGAGAGCTTGATCCTTATCAGTTGGATCCTGCGTTCACTTTGAATACTCCGTATAATGGTAATCCTACCATGACGTATCCTAACTCATTGATTGACCCTAATCTTCGTGCTGCTACTACTGCAGCTTTGGAAGCTGGTGTTGAATTAGCGTTTTTCCAAGGTAGAATTAGAACAGACTTCTCATACTACTACTATGACAACACTAACGAGATCTTAAGTACTGAGGTACCAAGTACTACTGGTATTTCTTCTTATACGATCAATGCTGGTAAAACCTTTACCAAAGGATGGGATGCGACAATCGGTGGTACTCCTGTGAAGACTGCAAACTTCAACTGGGATGTAAACTTCAACATCGCTAGAAGTAGAAACGTAATCGAAGAAATCTATCCTGGTATCGATGCAATCCAACTTTCAAACGGATTCCTAGGAGACCGCGTGAGTGGTGGATGGGGTTCCATCTCCGCAAGAGCGAAAGTAGGAGAAGAGTGGGGTACTATCATCGGTGAAAAATTCCAAAGAGATGAGGCTGGAAACATCCTTATTGATGGAGATGGCTACCCAATGACTGAACAAAACCAAGTGCTAGGAACAGTTCTTCCTGATTTTACAGGTGGTATTTTCAATAGAGTTACTTACAAAGGTTTTGAATTAAGCTTCACTATTGATTGGCAAATGGGTGGTAAAATCAACTCTATCACCAATATGTTTAACGCATACTCAGGTCTAGGTGAAATGACTGTAGGAAATAACGACAGAGGTACTCCAATGCGTGATCCAGTTGCCGAGGGTGGTGGATTGAGATTCGATGGAGTTCTTGCTGATGGTACTGAAAACAACATTTACCTAGAGACTTCTGAATATTGGAAGAGTCAATTCGGCCTTCACGAGGCATGGGTTTATGACGCAAGCTATGTGAAGCTTCGTGAAATCAGATTTGGTTACAGCCTTCCACAGTCACTTCTTCAGCGTACTAATTTTGTAAGAACTGCCTCTTTTGCAGTAGTTGCAAACAATCCTTGGTTGATTAAAACTAATGTTCCTGGTTTGGATCCTTCTCAAGTGAGTGGTGATACTAGAAACTCCAGAAACAATGGTGCTTGGGTAGATTCAGGTCAATTGCCTTCTACTCGTTCTATCGGTTTTGACATTCGTCTAGGATTCTAAAATAAAGAAACATGAAAAATTCAATTTCAAAATATATACTTGTAGGATTGATTGCCGTAGGGGTAACATCCTGTGAACTAGGAGATTTTGGAGATACTAACGTCAATCCTAATCAGACGACTCAGGCTATCCCATCTTCTTTGTTGACAAACTCGATCAATAGCTTGAAGGGTACAATTGATGATCCAACTGGATCACTTTATTCCCAATATCTTGCAAACTCTCAGTACACTAGTGCTGATAATTACCAAACAATCATTTTCGATTACGGCGGGTATTATAGAGGAGTTTTGATGGATTTGGAGCAAATTATTATCATGAACTCCAGTGAGGAGACGATGGTAGAAGCTTCTAGATATGGTTCAAATGCTAACCAGATTGCTGTTGCTCAAATTCTTCAATCATACTTCTACAGCTTTTTGACTGACAGATGGGGTGATATTCCTTACTCTCAGGCATTGGACATAGCTGAGGGTATTCGTCAGCCTGCTTTTGATCCTCAGTCAGAAGTTTACGCTGGCGTGTTATCTACACTTAAAACAGCTCAGGGGAACATTTCTTCTACTGCTCCTGTACAAGGAGATATCCTTTTCGGAGGTGATATGGAAATGTGGAGAAAGTTTGCTAATACGATCAGAATGAAAATGGCATTGAGAATGTCTCAGGTGGAACCTGCTACTGCTCAAGCAGAATTTTCTTCTGCTATTAGTGATGGAGTGATTGCATTGGATAACAGTGAGAATGTATTCTATGCTAACCTTCCTGAAGCAGCTTTCCAAAATGCTTGGTACGCAAGATTCCTTACCCGTCGTGATTATACGGTGGCTAATACTCTTGTGAACAGAATGCAAACTACTGCTAATGGAGGCGTTCTTAACGTAGCAATGGATCCTCGTCTTCCTGAATATGCTGATCCTACAGATATCGGAGGAAAGTATGTAGGTATGCCTTATGGACTATCTGAAGCTAAAGCTGGAGCAATTTCAAATTCTGATGTTTCTTTCTTGAATGAGGAATTGAGATCTCAGGATGCTCCTAACTACATCTTTACTTCAGCTCAGGTATTGTTTTCAATGGCTGAAGCTGCGCAAAGAGGCTGGATATCTGGTGATGCTGAGGCACTTTATTACCAAGGTATAGAAGCTTCTCTTGACCAGTATGGTGTATCTAATGGCTATGCAACTTACATTACCAATACTTGGGTAAAGTATGATGCTTCTAAGGCTATGGAGCAAATCCTTGTTCAGAAATGGATTGCTAACTACCTAAACGGTTATGAGTCATGGGCTGAATGGAGAAGAACTGGCTATCCAGATTTGAAACCTGGAGTAGATGCTCTGAATGAAAGCAAGCAAATCCCAGTTCGCCAGGCTTATCCACTATTTGAGTTGAACCTTAACTCTGACAACTACCAAGCTGTAGTTGCACGTCAAGGTGCTGACGGATTGGATACACCAGTGTGGTGGGATAAATAATACAAACTGAATATCATTAAATGCCATCTACAACTTGTAGATGGCATTTTTATGCTTCATATTCTTTATGAAAGAAAAACTACTTCCACTACTTGTATTTTTAGTACTTCTTAATACAACTTTTCTCTTTGGTCAAACAGTCGAAAAAACTATTGTTTTTGATCAAAATTACGTAGAAACACCTCTGCCAGAAGTTTTGGAGGCTCTTGAAAGTAGATCCGAAATCCGCTTTTTCTACAAAGAGGAATGGGGAATAGAAGCTTTCCTTGTCAATGGAACCAAGGGGCAAGATGCACTCGAGAATATCAAAAACTTATTGAGTACGTATGGTTTTAGTATTGTACCCTATAGAAACCTTTTAGTTTTAGTAAATCAAGAAGGCCTTGAAGCTTATCGCTATGAACAATGGGATGAAGATGATCTCAATCTCAAGGAGTATCAGTTAATAGGTACAGGCAAACCGGAAAACTCCAATTTGCCAGTGACCATCACCGGTCAAATCATTGACGCAGGTGAAAAAGAAGCATTAATAGGAGCTAGTATACAAGTAGTAGATAGCTCCGAGGGAGTAGTGACTGATTTGGATGGCAAGTATGAGCTATCTATCATTCCAGGTAAATACAAATTACTGGTGCAGTACTCCGGATATGAACCTAAGTCCATCGACGTTCAGGTAATTAACTCTGGTGAATTAGATGTGGCACTTTTTAATGAAACGCTGAAGCTAGAAGAATTCACGATTACAGCCAGAAGTCAGGAGGTTTCAGTTTCTGAAAAAATCGCCGGTAGGGAGATTTTGGATATTGCCGTGATCAGGAGCCTACCTACATTCATGGGCGAAGTAGACCCAATTAAAAGCCTAATATCTCTTCCAGGAGTTAGTTCCGTAGGCGAAGGCTCATCGGGATTTAATGTAAGAGGTGGTGATCCTGGCCAAAATCTAGTGATGATGGACGGAGCAATTGTTTACAACAGCTCACATTTATTTGGCTTTTTTGGCGCTTTCAATTCTGATTTGATCAGAGACGTAGAAATTTATAAGGGTGGAGGCCCAGCCAATTATGGAGGAAGGGTTTCCTCAGTGCTCAATGTCAATCTCCGAAATGGGAATTCGAAAGGCATTGACGTGCAAGGTGGAATTGGCTTGATTTCCTCCAGACTTTTGGTAGAAGGGCCATTGAAAAAAGATAAAACTACTTTTCTGCTCTCCGGTAGGACTGCATATCCTAATTGGATGCTAAAGCAGATGAAAGACCCAGATCTCTACCAAAGTGCGGCTGGATTTTATGATGTGAACTTCAAAATAAATCACACCATTGATGATAATAATGTCCTTACTTTTTCTAGCTATCTGAGTGATGATAATTTTGAGTTTGCTTCTGATACTGCATATGTGTGGAAGACTAAGCTTGGGATATTAAAATGGGCACATCGATTTAGTAACAAGTTCCTGATGCAGACTCAGCTGGTGGTCAGTGACTTTCAAAGTAACATCAGAAATACCCAAGAAAGCTATGATTTTGACTACACCTCTGGTATTCTCAACTATCAAGGGAAAGTCGATTTCTCTTATGAATTAGGCACGGCCCATAAATTGGATTTTGGCATAAGTTCACTTTACTATTCCTTTAACAACGGGAATTTTAACCCTGGCACAGAGAACACTACTTCTGAAGAAATCCACATACCCGAAGAGTATGCTTTAGAGAGTGCTATTTATGTCAATGATGAATTTGTTATTTCTCCTAAAGCTTCGCTTGTGTATGGTATTCGAGTATCTAACTACTTGGCTCTCGGTGGAAGCTATTACGATTTTGATCCTAGTCAGCCTAGGTCCTCAGCAAGCATCACGGATACCTTGAGTTTTGGTCAAAATGAGGTAGCCAAAACCTTCATTGGCTTTGAGCCTCGTGCATCTTTTCGCTGGCTCGTTACACCTACCAGTTCTTTGAAACTTAGCTACTATAGGACCAATCAATATATTCATTTGATCTCCAATACTGCCGCTATATCTCCGGTAAATTACTGGAAATCTTCTGGCTACAATCTTTCCCCATCAATCGCGGATCAATACACCATTGGCCTCTTTAAAAACTGGAATGATAACCTCTTCGAAATATCAGTAGAGGGATATTACAAGACTATACAGCAGGTAGTAGATTACAAAAATGCAGCCTCTATTCTGCTTAATGAGAACCTCGATGCAGACCTTATTCAAGGTGAAGGACGTGCATATGGCGCTGAGTTTCTAGTGCGGAAAAATCGTGGAAAGCTCACGGGATGGCTAGGATACACCTATTCGCGAAGCTTGAGAAAATTTGATGAATCTCCATTTGATGAAGAAAAGATTAATGGAGGGGATTTCTTTGCTGCAAATTATGACAAACCACACGACATCTCGTTGGTGATGAACTATAAGGTAAGTAGAAGGTTTGAGATGAACTTAAACTTCGCATATTCTACAGGAAGGCCGATCACAGTTCCCGTTTCCAAATTCCAGTATGAAGACATTCTTTCTGTCTTGAATTTCTCTGATCGAAATCAATATAGGGTGCCGGATTACCATAGACTAGACTTGTCATTTACCCTGAAAAGTGGTCTCAAAAAAGAGAAAGTAATTGATGGAGAGTGGGTATTCTCTGTGTATAATGTCTATGGGAGGAAAAACCCATTCTCAGTGTATTTCACGCAAAGAGGAAACGCATTTCAGCTTTCCGTTCTGGGCAGTGCTTTCCCTTCAATCTCTTACAATTTTAAATTATAAAGATGCGACCGAGTTATATAATTGCGCTTCTATTGATTCTGATGGCATGTATAGAGCCGATTTCTTTTGAAACTGGTAGTGAGCCCCGACGTCTGGTTGTGGATGGATTTATATCTAATATTTCTTTTGCAGATCAATCCCAGAAACCTGCTCCGCCACGTCGTTTTTATGTAGCAGTAAGATGGAGCAGTGCCGTGGATAACGTGTTGGATGAAGTGATTTCGGATGCTACAGTAACTTTGATTTCATCTGATGGAGAAAGTATTGGGTACTTCTGGGATCAAGTAGAACAGAGATATCTCATCAGAGATATGAATTTTTCCGCAAATGAAAATGTGGATTACAAAGTCCGCATTGAAACTTCCGATGGCAAAGTTTATGAATCGGACACCGATAGATTACATCCTGCTCCTGAGATTCAAGAGATCGATGTGGATTACAAAACAATCTTAAAAAGTATAGAAGTTGGGAATCAAACGGAGATCGTAGAACAGCGCGGTATCCAAGTTTCGGTTCCATTGCCTGAGCACGGCGGAGAAGAATACTATTACCGCTGGAAAATAATTCCTAGCTGGATATTTGAGACGTCTCGGTTGGACGAAAATAACATTAATAAGCGCTGCTATGTCACCAATCTCTATGAGTATCAGTTCATAAGCGTTTGGGAAGATAAGGCTGGTGGTTATAATCGTGATTTGTATTTCCTGGAAACTGATGACAATGAGCAGGTTCAATACGGTTATTCTTCCCTCATTACCCAATATAGCCTTTCTCCAGCAGGCTATGAGTTTTGGGATCAATTGGCTACTCAGCAGCAGAGTGGAGGAGGAATTTTTGATCCTCCGCCATTTTCATTGGTGACCAATATTAAGAATGTGAATAATCCGGAAGAAGCCGTATCAGGTTTTTTCTATGTAGCACATGAATCTTCCTACAGATGGAAGCTTTCCCCGGAAGATCTGCCTTACACACTTACGTTCAGGGATCCTTGTGAACCTATTCCAGGTGTGCCATTTATTCCTCCAGCTGGCTGTTCCAATTGCCTAGATTACCGAGGTTCACAAACAGAAAATACCAATCAAAAACCGATATGGTGGGACGAATACTGAAAATAATACCCTTAGCATTATGTTGTTCATTGTTCACCACGATTGGATCATGGGGGCAATCAGCCTCACTTCAGGTGAGAATGCTCGTTTCTTCTTCAGTGTATGTGAGTGGGGATTTGGTAGCCTTGCAGTTGCAGACACTTGATCCAGATGGATTGCCAGTGACTGATGGTAGTCTGATCAATCTGTATCTCGTGGCGCACGATGGAAGCACCTCTGCGATAGAACGGTTCAATTCTGGTAATCAGGAAACTGATCAAGCTTTTTTGTTGCCAGAGGAATTGAGTACGGGTAATTATAAATTAATAGCCCAGATCCAAGGATCAAGTTTTCAGACAGAAGCACTGATTCATGTCTATAGTCCTACGATTTTTTCCTCTACAGTTTTACCTGAAAATGCAAATCCCGACCTAGGAGCTCAGATAGTAACTAGCTCTAGCGAAGGTGAAGATATACAATGGGATGTAAAGGGAGACAGCTTTAGTGTTTCATCCGAAATGCTAGATTTTGGAGTGTTGGCAGTAAAGGTTTTTGATCCTTTATTAGAGGGATATCCTGTAGTAGGTGTGGTGAGAAAGTCCGAGTTAGGCGAAGGAAATAAGGAGTCATTTCAGTTGGTTCCGCCTGCTAAAGATCCAAACTCCCGAATTTCGGTGTATTTTTTGGATCAGGAATTGGTGGAAGAATACCATTTGCGGGATAGTGCTTCAATGGAGGGGGAATTATTGAAACATCAAGGCTCTTCTTCAGTATGGGCGTATCAGTTTGATAATTTGGGGGAACCGCTAGGGGAAGTGACAGTGAATCTTTTGGATTGGAAAAACAAGCAGTTTAGCACATTCGATAATACGGTGCCCTTTGATGATGCAGTTGTGAATATTCTGGATCATAAAAGAAAGCGGAAATACATAGACCAAATCTATAGAACTGATTTTGACAATTATGAGCCATTCTGGCAAAAGTCCGATCAAGTAGCTCCAGATAATGTCTATTTCTCTAAAGATTATGAAGGAATTGCTACACTGCGAGAAGCGTTTTCCGGGATTATTTCCAAGGTGTCTGTGAAGCGAAATAAAGACAGCTACGAACTAATTCTATCTCCCGCTAATTCAGGTTTTCGCTATGAGAAAAGCCCCTTGATTTTGTTCAATGGTTCGCCAATTTTTCAACTTGGTGATTTGATCGAAACTCCCCTGCATCAGATTTATTCTATTTCAGTATACAATTCATTTCAGTCGCTGAAGCGCTTTGGGATACTTGGAAGATTTGGAGTGGTAAGTATAGAAATGAAGCCGGAATTCGAGGATCCGTTAGGTGCTAAGAAGGATGGATATCCATTCTATTTAGGAATCAATGATCTGGTGCAAATCAATTCAGAAGAAATTGATCCCTCATCACCGGACCTAAGACCAGTGCTTCTTTGGGTATCTGTCGAGACTATCAACTCTGAAAAATCCCAAACGCTTGAGTGGGATGATTCAGATGTACAGGAGAAACATGTGATTTGGGTGGATTTGCTCAGAAAGGACGGGACATCTGTACAATGGTCGCAGCCCCTACCGCAGCAATCCACCCAGAAATAACTTATCTCACGCTGTAACTTTGCATAAATGGTTGACCATTGGAGGCTACTCCCTCCAGCAATAATCTGCCACTAAATTTCTCCAAATAGGCTCCAACTTTGGTAGGGTCCTTCGCTGGATCACCATTTACTTGAGTGATAATAAAACCTTCTCTTAGCCCAAGCTCCCTGAGATAGCCACGAGTCAAACCAGTGAGTTTGATGCCGTAGTCCACTCCGAATTTGTCCTTTTCGATGGTATTTACAGCTTCTAGTCTCGCTCCAAGTATGCCTGAGCTGTAGAATTCGCGCTTTATTACGCCATTTCCTCCTTCTAGATTTTGAAGTTTTAGATTAGCTGATTTACTGTTTCCATTTCTCAAATAAGATACTGGAAGTTGTTCACCTGGGTAATAGTAGGATAGCGCTTCTTCAAAGCTTCCTTTTCCTGTAATTGGCTGTGAACCAAGTTTGGTAATCACGTCATTTCTCTGAAGGCCAGCTCTTTCTGCCGCACCGTCTTTGATCACGTGAGTGACGATTACGCCATCCAGCGTTTTGATATTCATTTCTTCAGCCAATTCTGGCGTGATTTCGACTGCCTCGATTCCAGGAATAGCCTTTTGAACCTCACCGTATTGGATTAAGTCATTCGATACTTTCATCGCGATGTCAACTGGTACCGCAAAACCATAGCCTGTGTATGAACCCGTTCTGGAAAGTATTGCTGTGTTTATTCCAACTAGTTCTCCATTTACATTCACTAACGCTCCTCCGGAATTACCAGGATTAATAGGAGCATCGGTTTGGATAAAGCTCTCTAAAGGAAAGTCTCCTCCAAGAATATTGATTTGACGCTCTTTGGCAGATACTATCCCCGCAGTCACGGTGGAAGTCAGATTAAATGGATTTCCAACGGCTAGCACCCATTCCCCGATTTTCAAGTCACGACTACTGCCTCGTTTAATTGATGGGAGGTTTTCTCCTTCAATTTTCAGAACAGCTATATCTGTGTTTTTGTCAGTTCCGACTAGTGTAGCTTTATAGGTTCTTTTTTTATGTACCACTTCAATGGTTTCAGCACGATCAATTACGTGGTTATTGGTAACGATGTATCCATCCCCCGAAATGATCACACCAGATCCTGTGCTCACTTGCTGTGAAGGCGCTCCACCGCCCCCGAAGAAGTAATCGAACATGCTGTATCTTCTGGGGTCTGTTCCTGAAAAGTTTTTGATGAAGACGACTGACTCTGTGCTGTTTTCTGAAGCGTCCACAAAGGATATGGGAGCATCAGCACTTGAGCGGGATGAAATGGGTTGATATTGCGAAGCGAAACTTACTTCTGTTTGATTAGTAGTTGGCAAATCAGAGAATTGCTCTGTTTCATTGAAATTGATAGTTGTCCAAACTGCAGCTCCGGCCAAGCCTGCCAGAAAGGAAACTCCGGTTGTTTTGAATAGACTGTTCATAGGCGAATCATTTTATCAATTTGACGAGTGAGAAAATATTCCGTTGAATAAATTCACATTTTTTAAGTTCCTAAATTGGAGTAATGCTGCCTTTTATCCTTTAATATTATGCCATTTGGCAAAAACTGACGAATTGTACGAGGATAAATGGGAGCATCTTGTAATTTTGTCAGCTATTGAGAAAATCCTTTTTACTTGACCGGATTTTATTTACTCAACAATTTCAAACTGAATGACAGAACCCAAACGCGTAGCCATCCTGGGCAGCACCGGAAGTATTGGTACTCAAACCCTCGAGGTAATTCGACAGCACTCTGAAGACTTTATCGTAGAGGTTCTTACGGCCCAAAATAATGCTGATTTACTTATAACCCAGGCGCTGGAGTTTTCTCCAAATGTCGTGGTAATAGGGAATGAGAGCTTGTACGGAAAAGTACGTGATGTCTTACAGCCAAAGGATATCAAAGTGTACGCAGGCACCAAAGCAATTGCACAGGTAGTAGAAATGGATACGATCGATGTAGTATTGACTGCATTGGTAGGTTATTCTGGCCTTATTCCTACCGTGAATGCGATTAAAACAGGCAAGCAAATTGCCTTAGCCAATAAAGAGACACTCGTAGTTGCTGGAGAAATCATCACAGCGCTTGCGAAGGAAAACCGAGTGAATATTTACCCTGTAGATTCAGAACATTCGGCAATTTTTCAATGTCTGATTGGCGAATTCCACAACCCAATAGAAAAGATTATTCTCACTGCTTCTGGCGGCCCATTCAGAGGGAAAGACAGAAAGTTTCTGGAGACAGTGACGCGAGAGCAAGCGCTGAAGCATCCTAATTGGGATATGGGAGCGAAAATCACAATTGACTCGGCTTCTTTAATGAACAAAGGCTTAGAGGTGATCGAGGCTAAATGGCTTTTTGGACTGAAAACCGAACAGATCGATGTAGTCGTACATCCACAAAGTATCATTCATTCTATGGTACAATTTGAGGATGGTTCTATCAAAGCACAACTCGGATTGCCGGATATGCGTATCCCAATTCAGTTTGCCCTGAGCTTTCCTGATCGTTTGAAAAGTGATTTTGAGCGTTTTGACTTTATGAATTACCCTCAATTGACTTTCGAGCAACCTGATCTAAAGACTTTCCAAAACCTTCAATTGGCTTATAACGCCCTTGCAAAAGGGGGAAATGCTCCCTGCGTGCTGAATGCTGCCAACGAAATTGCGGTTGCTGCATTCTTGAATAAAGAAGTAGGTTTTCTGGAAATGTCTGATTTGATAGGTGAAACTCTCGAAAAAGCTGAGTTTATTGCACATCCAAATTTGGAGGATTATGTGGAGACGGATATGAGGGCGAGAGAAATTACTAAAAAACTAATAACGAATAAAGTATAATGGATACCTTAATTATGGTGGGCCAATTACTCCTGGGATTATCAATCCTTGTGGGGTTACATGAATTGGGGCACTTGCTTACCGCCAAGATGTTTGGCATGAGAGTAGAGAAATTTTCTATTGGTTTTCCTCCGAAAATTGCTGGATTCCAGTGGGGAGAAACTGAATATTCTATAGGTGCAATTCCTTTGGGAGGATTTGTGAAAATTTCAGGAATGGTGGATGAATCCATGGATGCTGACCAAATGGCTGGAGAACCGCAGCCGTGGGAATTCCGCTCTAAACCTGCTTGGCAGCGTCTGATCGTGATGCTGGGGGGAATTATTGTTAACGTCGTTACAGGTATTGTCATTTTTGTGGTCTTGGTTTATAATAATGGGGAAACTTATTATTCCCGTGATCAAGTAGTAGAAAATGGTATTGAAGCGCTGGAAATTGGTGAATCTATCGGGTTGAAAACCGGTGATAAGATTTTGGATATCAATGGAGAACCCTATCAGAAAATAGGTGATCTAACTGCAGGTTCAGCTTTGCTTAGCGAAAATGGTTACTACACGGTAGATCGAGGAGGTGAGATTTTAAAGATTGATATCCCAAGAGGTTTTATCAATTCTTTCAATAGTAAGGAAGCATTAAATAATTTTGTAGAAATACGCTTTCCATTTGAATTGAGGGCCATCGACGAAGGTGGCGCTGCTGAAAAAGCTGGAATTACAACTGATGATAAGATTCTTTCTGTGAATGGACAGCCAATTACTTATTTCGATGAGTTGCAGTCTGTGCTCGCAAAATATAAAGGCACAGAGGCAGATTTTGAATTGTTGACTAGCGCAAATGACACCATTCACACGATGGTAGCAGTCACTGATAGAGGTACAGTTGATATTGCTGTGAATCCATTAATTGATATGGTAAAGCGTAAATATGGTTTCTCTGAATCAATTGTGGAAGGAACGTCCAAAGCATTTACTGTAGTTATTGTGAATGCAAAAGCGATGGGTAAGATGTTCACTGGTGAGGTTTCTACCAAAAACGTAAGCGGTCCTATCGGAATGGCGAAAATCTATGGAGATACTTGGGACTGGGGTAAGTTTTGGACCATTACTGGACTGATCTCTATGATTCTTGCTTTTATGAACTTACTTCCTATTCCTGCTTTGGATGGAGGACATGTGATATTCTTGCTTTATGAAATGATTTCCGGTCGTGCGCCTTCTGATAGATTCCTTGAGAATGCTCAGAAAGTCGGAATGGTCATACTCCTCGCTTTGATGGTTTTTGCTATCGGAAATGACGTGCTGAAGCTGTTTACTGGGGAGGGATAAGTCATTAAAAATTAGAATTCAAAGCCGGGAGAAATCCCGGCTTTTTTTATGTTGCTATCTCTCTTGTCCATATAATTTGTTTATCTATTTTTAGGGTAAAAATTATTAGTAATGAAATTAAGAACTTCTAAAACACTGTTTTCGCTTGGTTTATTATTTCTATCCTTAGCGTCTTTCGCTCAGGAGGTGAAAGTGATGAGTGACTTTGTAATCCTAAATAATGGTGATGAGATTATAGGAGATATTGAAGGCCAGTTTGACTTGGAGATTTATCCTGAACTTATATTTATTTCCCAGTCAGGTGAAAAATCAGTTTATCTGCCTGGTGAAATCCAAGGTTTTGGATTAGAGAATGGAAGATATTTTAAATCTGAAATCATTCCATTGAGGGATAAGGCGGTTTTCGTACAAGTACTAGTTTCAGGTATGATGGACCTGTATAAATGGGATAATAAATATTTTATCAATCGGGAAGGCGTAATTATAGAACTCAAAGTAAATCAATCCACTAGGACTGAAAATGGGAAACTAGTGAATGTGAACAGTAACCAATATGTAGGTGTGCTGACCTTGGCCATGAATGATGAGTGTGGAGTTGGTCTTAAGAGAAAGATAGAATCAACCAGCCTGATTGATAGAGATTTGATTTCATTGTTTACAGAGTATTATAAATGCAATAGTCAGCCATTTGAAATTTATGCTTCTCAGGTCCCTTATTCTAAATTGGCTTTTAGACTTCAGGGTGGACTAGGCTTAATCGGTATGATTGAACATTACTCAACTCAGAAGGATGTAAGTTATAGTTTAGATAAGGGAAGCTTACCTTATTTTGAATTAGGAGTAAGGTTCAGCGAATTTAGGAATGCACCGAGGCTGATAGTAGATCTTGGTCTAGGGTATATTTCAGAAAGCAATACGTTACAGTTGGATGCTAAGCTGGTGTCTTTTGAGCTATCGGGACGTGAAAAGTACAAATCATCATCTTTCTTAGTCCCTATCCATTTGAGTTATATTGTATTTAGGCAAAATAGGAATGAGATTTACACTGGAGTCGGGTTGACTTTCTGGGCTTCGAAATTCGAGCCTGATATGGGCGAGCTCATTATTGATAATGGAGAACCGAGCCCGAATGTGATCAATTCGATATTTGTTGATCGATCGGAAATGGCTGTAAGCCCAAATTTGAAAGTAGGGTATAGACATGCCTTGTCGGAGAAGACAGGTTTGTTTGTTGAGCTTAAAGGGGATTTTCTCATCAAAAACCTGGATTTCTATCCACTTACCTATCATGCAGTTTATAATTATTTGGTGAGTACCCTGTCTGTGGGAATTGAGCTATGATCAGTATCTTGTAATCTCTAGTATTTAGTGGTTATACATTTACATCTTTTAAGTTGAAGATTTTGAAGTGAAATATAACTTGTGACCTGCCAATCTGACTACTTCAGCCTTTGGCATGCACCTTGACCTTTTAGGAAGAACCTTCGTATTTTGAGGGTTCTTCTTTTATTTTAGCAAAAAACAGACAGCCTAGCTGTCATTATGTCTATATGAGCCAATTCGAAAATTCTGTGTTTCAAAACTTAATGGTCGGTGAGTTTGCCGGTGAGGGAGATCTGATCCAGTTGATTACCGACGAAGAGGATGATGCACAAGGAAAGGAAATCCTGGAAGAGGAAATTCCTATTCTTTCTGTGAGAAACACGGTCCTTTTTCCAGGAGTTGTAATTCCGATTACGGTGGGGAGACAGCGTTCTATCCGTCTTGTGAAAAAAGCCCAAAAAGGAAATAAATTGATAGGAGTTTGTGCTCAGATCAACCCAAATATCGATGATCCAGGATGGGAAGACATCTATCAAGTAGGTACCCTTGCCAAGATCATCAAAATGATCGTGCTTCCTGATGGGAATACTACGATTATTATTCAGGGTAAAAAGCGTTTCAAAATCAGCGAGCAAATCACTGATGATCCATACTTTATAGCAAAAGCAGAATATTTGGAAGAAAATTTCCCGAAGAGCTCAAAGAAAATTCAAGCGCTTGAGGAATCTTTGAAGGAGTCTGCAACTCGAATTCTTCACTTGAATCCTGAAATTCCTCGTGAGGCTCAGGTTGCGCTGGACAATATTGACAATACCCCTTTTCTTACACACTTTCTATCATCAAATATCAATGCTCCGGTAGAATCCAAGCAACGATTATTGGAGATCAATGATGGGGTAGAGCGTGCAACGCTTTTGCTTGAATTCATGATGAAAGATATCCAGATGCTGGAGCTGAAATCTGAAATTCAGAAGAAAGTACATACAGATATAGATCAACAGCAGCGGGATTATTTCCTTCGCCAGCAGATGAAAGTGCTCCAAACTGAGCTTGGCGATGAGGGACCAGAAAAGGAAGTAGAAGATCTTGCTGCAAGAGGTGCATTAAAAAAATGGCCTGCAGATGTGAATAAGCATTTTCAAAAAGAACTGGATAAGATTTTAAGAATCAATCCTTCTGCTGCAGAATATCCAATTGCCTTGAATTATGCAGAAACGATGGTTGAGTTACCTTGGAATGAGTTTACCCAAGATAATTTTGACCTTAATCATGCTAAGAAAGTATTGGATGGCGATCACTTTGGCTTGGAAAAAGTCAAGGAAAGAATCATAGAATACTTGGCTGTATTGAAATTGAAGAATGACCTTAAGGGGCCAATTCTTTGCCTTTATGGCCCTCCAGGTGTGGGTAAAACATCCCTTGGAAAGTCAATAGCTGCTGCCTTGGGTAGAAAGTATGTCAGAATGTCCCTTGGAGGGATGCATGACGAAGCTGAGATCCGTGGGCACCGCAAAACTTATGTAGGCGCTATGCCAGGTAAGATTATTCAGAATATGAAAAAAGTCAAAATCTCGAATCCGGTTTATGTACTGGATGAGATTGATAAGCTTTCTTCGGATTTCCGTGGTGATCCTTCTTCAGCTTTCTTGGAAGTGCTGGATCCAGAGCAAAACAATGCCTTTTTGGATAACTACTTGGAGGTTGAATATGACTTGAGCAAAGTGCTTTTCATCGCAACTGCCAATTCACTGGATACCATTCAACCTGCTTTGCGGGATAGAATGGAAATCATCGAAGTGACTGGCTACACGCAAGAAGAAAAAGTCGAAATAGCCAAGCGTCACTTGGTGCCCAAACAAAGAAAAGAGCACGGGTTGAAGGCTAAGGATATTTCATTCGATAAAGCTGCCTTGGTGAAATTGATAGAGGATTATACCCGCGAATCTGGTGTGAGAAGCTTGGAAAGAGCGATTGGTAAAGTGGTGAGAAATATCGCCAAATCTATTGCAATGGAAGAGGAATATAGCCCAAAAATCACCCCTGCAGCTGTTAGGAGAATCTTGGGTTCTGAGATTTTCGATAAGGAATCTTATACTGATAATAGTATTGCAGGTGTAGTAACTGGTTTGGCTTGGACGAGCGTAGGAGGAGAGATTTTGTTCATAGAAACTAGCTTGAGCAGAGGAAAGGGTAAGCTTACGCTTTCAGGTCAGCTGGGTGATGTGATGAAAGAATCAGCGATTACAGCACTTTCGTATTTGAAGTCAAAAGCAGATAGACTGGGCATTGATCATAGGGTTTTTGATCAATACGATTTGCATATTCACGTGCCTGCAGGCGCTGTTCCTAAAGACGGGCCTTCTGCTGGTATTACGATGCTTACAGCGATGGCATCAGTATTTACTCAGAGAAAAGTGAAGGCTAAAGTTGCAATGACGGGTGAGATCAGTTTGATAGGCAAAGTGATGCCGGTCGGCGGAATCAAGGAAAAAATCCTTGCGGCGAAGAGAGCTGGGATTAAAGAGATTATTCTTTGCCGTAAAAACAAACGTGATATCGAGGAGATCGATGAGCAATACATCAAAGGAGTTGAATTCCACTTTGTGGATAGAGTGGAAGAAGTATTGGAGATAGCTTTGCTGAAAACCAAAGTAGATTATCCGATTCATTTCAATCTGCAGTCCGAAAACGGAAAAGACAGCTAAAAAAGAGTGAGATGCTCCGGTTGAAGGAATCATCTCACTTTTAAATAAGATACCAACTATTGCTTAGTTCGCAATTAGCCACGTCGAACTGAGCTCATTTTAACCTAACAACATGGAAAAAATACTTTCACTTACTCCGAGACAGATTGTCGCTGAGTTGGATAAATATATCATTGGTCAAAACGACGCCAAGCGCAACGTGGCGATAGCATTAAGAAATAGAATTCGTCGCCTAATGGTGAAGTCGGATATTCAAAAAGATATTGTCCCAAATAATATTTTAATGATCGGTTCTACCGGTGTGGGTAAAACTGAAATCGCGAGAAGGTTAGCCAAGGTTGCCAATGCGCCATTCACGAAGGTAGAAGCTTCTAAATTTACAGAGGTTGGCTACGTAGGTCGTGACGTGGAGAGCATGGTAAGAGACTTGGTAGAGCAGTCTGTGGCTTTGGTAAGAGAGCAGAAGAACGAAGCAGTAAAAGTGAAGGCTTCTGAAGCAGTGGAGGAAATTATCCTCGATATTTTAATTCCTCCTGTGAAAAGCGCAGGTTTTACACGAGCTATTCCTGCTGATGCGGATGATAATTCTGAGCCAAGCAATGATGCCGAATTGAACGAGAGAACCCGAGATCGTTTCCGTGAGAAGCTTCGGGATGGGGAATTGGATGAGCGCAAAATAGAGATCAGCGTAAAGGCTGGTTCTCCGATGGGCGTAGGGATGATTGGAAATGGAATGATGGACGATGCCAGCATGGCAGGTCTTCAGGATATGATTTCCAACATGATGCCCAAAAAAGTCAAGAAGCGTAAAGTGAGTATTTCTGAAGCTAGAAAAATCTTGCTTGAGGAGGAAATGTCTAAGCTAGTTGATTTTGAAGAAGTAAAAGAAGAGGCTATTTATTTAGCAGAAAATAATGGAATCATCTTTATAGATGAGATTGATAAAATTGCTTCCAAATCAAGTAAAAATGGAGGTGGACCTGATGTAAGCCGTGAAGGGGTACAGCGTGATTTGCTGCCGATTGTGGAAGGTTCTGCTGTCAATACGAAATATGGTGTGATTAATACGGACCATGTGCTATTTATCGCTGCTGGTGCTTTTCATGTGGCTAAGCCTTCTGATTTGATTCCTGAGCTTCAGGGTAGATTTCCGATTCGTGTAGAGCTTCAAAGCCTGACGCAGGAAGATTTTTCCAGAATTTTGCGAGAGCCTAAAAATGCACTTACCAAGCAGTATCAGGCGCTATTTGAATCAGAGGAAGTTTACCTGGAATTCAATGACGAATCGATTGAAGAGATCGCACGATTAGCTTTTTTGATCAATCAGGAAGTTGAAAATATAGGAGCAAGAAGGCTCCACACTGTGATGAGTCATTTGTTAAATGATTTCTTGTTTGATGTGCCAGATACGATCACTGCCAATTCGAAAATCATGGTAACCAAAGAGATGGTTCAGGATAGGTTGAGTTCGCTGGTTCAGAATAGAGATCTGTCTCAGTATATTCTTTAATTCTAATTTGAAATAAAATCCAATAGGTAATGAAGTCACTTCTCATACTTACAGGTCATAGTAAAGGGCTTGGAAGAGCAATTTTGGATGCGTATTTGCAAAAAGAAGGGTTTGAAATCATTGCTATTTCCAGAACAAAACTGGGATTGAACAAACCAAATCTCACCGAAATCAGCATGGATTTCGGTGAGTTGGAAGTTTTAGAAATTGAACTTTCCAGCTTGTTTCCTTCAGATGAATTCCAGGAGATTTTATTGATCAATAATGCTGGTTGGATAGGGGAGATTAAACCGGTAGGTAGTCTTCAGGTGAAAACGATGAGGAATAGTATCAATACCAATCTGCTGGCACCTATGTATCTGACCAATGCTTTTGTTTCAGCTTATAAGGATTCTAAAGCGAAAAAGATTATCTGTAATATAAGTTCTGGTGCCGCATCGAAGCCTATGGAAGGTTGGGGAGAATACTGTAGCACCAAAGCTGCAATTGCCATGTTTACCATGGTTGCAGCGAAGGAGAGTAGTAATTCTCGTTTTAGATTTTTTAGTGTAGCTCCTGGGATTGTAGACACTCAGATGCAGGAAGAAATCAGACAGGCTAACGAGTTGGATTTTCCGCAAATAGAGCGATTCAAGAGCTACAAAGAGAAGGGGGATTTATCCTCTCCAGAATTAGTAGCATCCAAGATTTCTTATCTATTGGAACATGAAAATGAATTCCAGGAAGTTATCCAGGATGTCCGAAATTTTGATTTGCACTGATGATTATATAACCGCGGTGGATGCCGAGTTTTGTGCAGAGAGCGCAGCTATTAAAAAGTATCAAATGCTAGTTTTTCTGACATTACTAGAGATTAAGAGTGTTCTGCTGTGACTGAATACTGCGAATGATCCCTTTTTATTTATTTTTTCGGGTAATCAATAAACCAAGTTCTGGAATTTTCAGGCCGAAGTTGGAGCCAGTGATCCGTATCTGCTAGCCAGCCATATTGTCCGGAGGTGGGTAAGTTGTCCAGATTTCCTCCGAAAAAATCAATGAAGTCATTCATTCCAGGGTTGTGTCCAACCACAAAAATCAACTCGTTCGAATCGTCTTGTCGCTGAATCGTTTTTAAAATCATGGAAGCAGAAGCATGATACAGGTTTTTGTCATAAGTCAATTTCGATTTTGGCAAGTGGAGTACTTCAGCTAATAATGCTGCAGTCTGAGAAGCTCGAATGGCAGTGGAGCTAATAATAAGATCAGGAAAGATTCCTTTTTCCATTAGCCTAAAGCCCATTTCAGGTACATCATCCAATCCACGTGCAGCTAAGAGTCTGTCGTGATCTGTCAGATTAGGATTGTTCCAAGCTGATTTTCCGTGCCTCACCAAAATTATTTTCTTCATTTCCTGAAAATAAGAATGATTATTTTGTTTTTTTTAATTGAATATTTACTTTTAGCGCTCTTTCAATTCCAATTTATCACAAATTATTATGTTTACCGGAACAGTAAAATTTTACAATGAAGCCAAAGGGTTCGGATTTATCGTTGACGATGAGTCTCAAAGCGAAGTATTCGTACACGCAACCGGTTTGGTGGATCAAGTCGCACAGAATGACAAAGTAACTTATGACATCAAAGAGGGCAAAAAAGGGCCAAATGCTGTCAATGTCAAAAGAGCTTAATTAAGATCTTTTTTGTTAGCGAAAAACTATCCTCTGATGATTATTCATCAGAGGATTTTTTATTGTTATTTTCTTCCCCTTCTTCGTCAGAATCAGTATCTAGTTTGTTAGGACTGATGTCTTCTCCAGGTTTGGAGATTTTCTCCTGCCAGTTGGAAGGAACAGATTTTAAATAGAGATCTCTCTTTGGGAATGGGATTTCAATATTGTTTTCCGCGAATTTTTCAAAAATTGCACTCATCACTTCCCCTCTTACTGCAATCCAGATATCCATGTTTTCTACCCAAAAGAGCACACGAAAGTCAACAGAACTGTCATTGAACGTCTGCATATAAACGTGTGGAGCAGGGGCTTTGAGAATTCTTTCACCAGTTAGTACTTCTTCCAGCACAGCCTTTACCAGTTTCATATCTGATCCATATCCCACTCCAATAATCAATTCTATTCGTCGCCTTTTATCCGAAAGTGTCCAGTTTATCAAGCTTTGTGAGAGCAGATCACCATTGGGTACCACGATCTCTGAGCCATCGTAAGCTTGGATCTTACTGGCCCTGATTCCTACTTCTTTTACCGTCCCGGAATTCAGGCCAACTTGAATTTCATCCCCGATCTGAATAGGTCGCTCGAAGGCAAGAATTACCCCCGAAACAAGGTTGTTGATGATAGTTTGCAAGCCAAAACCAATACCTACTGACAGAGCGCCGAGTACAATCGCTACTTTATCGAATGGGATTTTAGCTGCTGTCATACCTATAAAGAAGCCGACTATTAATATTGCCAAGCGGATCAGCAAGATGGAACTTCCGAGTCTTTGTTTCCTTGACCCTGCATGTTTTTGATCTTTGATGGATGCGAAATAGGCAATATTATTCGCCAGAAATGCAGAGACATACAGAATAAACAGAAAGAAAAGTATGCTTCCAAATTGGAATTCAGTTTCGCCCAATAAACGTGTTTTGTCTAAGAACTCTACAATCCACTCATAGATATGGTCATAGTAGCCCAGATGCCAAAGAAGCCCATATACCCATATCACAGCTGCAAGAATGGATAAAATCCCTTTCATTCTTTTTTGAAGATCCTGGAAGTCAAAATATGAAGTGAATCCATCATTTTCCTTTTTGCTATATTCTATTGCCAGGTAGACTGCTTCCAGAAAGACTTGGACAAATAGGAAAAGGCCAACTGCTCTATAGAAAGTTATCGCTCCAGTGACAGCGTAAGTTTTGGCTAGATTAAATCTTCCCAAAATGTTGGCCACCAAAGCGAAGACCTGCATGGCTATCATGAAAGCAGACGTATAGCCAAGTAAATCTGCTCCAGCGAAACTCTTATTTTTGAAATTTCTCCACATAAGGTAACCCATGGCAATGAAAATCAAAGAAGAAATCATGATATACCAACGCTCCTGAAAGGCAATTTTCCAATGAAGACCACTAAAAGCTAGTAGGATGTATGGACCTAGGAATAGTAACCAATACTTGAAGAATTGCGAACCGAACTGTTTCTTGATAAGAAAACTGGAAGAGATCACAAGCAGAAGTGACAGAATCGACACAAATACCAACGGTGGACTTGTGAAGGCAATCAAATAGAGTGGGACAAGAATAATCAGGGTTGACCAAAAGGTATTCTTTTCAAAATATTCTACACGTTGAAGTATTAGACTTGCAAATTCTTTTTCATCAGATATCTGCTTGATGATTTTTTTAAATCCTAGATACAACATTAATAACGCTAGAACTCCAATACCAACCATCACGGCGGACCTTTTGATGTATATGATCATCAATTGGAAATTGAGGATGGTGGATTCTAAGAATACCTGCTTAAAGCTCAGGTCTTTTTCGAAGTTTGTTGGCTCCCAGGGATAGTTAATTTCTTTAGTCCATACTCTACGCTCGAGTTGTTGTCTATTTGCGCTGAGGATTTGTTCAAGTTCCAGAAAAGTGATTGTATTGCTACTGATTTTAGATTGAAATCTGGCTAAAATCACTTCTTGGGCCAAAAAGGCACTATCGACAGATATGATGTTGTTTTTCAACATCTTGAGTTCCTTATTAATCGCAGGAATCAGCATCGTATCACGCAGTGTCAGGTTGAATACTGAGTCAGATTTAATTTCTTCCAGCCGGTTTCCTACATCTGTTAGTTTTCGTATTCTTTCCTTGATTTGCTTATCAAAACCGACATTGACTTCACTTACCAAGCGGATAAGGTTATCCATTCCTTGCAGGTATCGGAGATTGAATTTATCCCGATTATCTTCTGTCTGCTTTTTGAGTGAAACTGCAAATGTGTTTATCCCGGGAAGTTTTTCGCTCATTTCTAAGGTATCCATAACATCAGATAACTCAAGCTTAATCTTACTTAGTTCTATGGCATGTAATTGGGCTTTATTGATTACTAGAGATAGTATTTCTCCAATATTGGAAGTACGCTTTTTGGAGACAATGGCAGTACTATCTGGGAAAATAAAAAGACTATCCAGCGATTTTACGTCAGTTAGTAAACTAGATGAACTTTTTCTCGCTAAAGTGTCATTTTGGGTTTTAGCAGCTGTGTCTATTTGGGCTTGGACGCAAATGCTGATACTGAAAAAGAGTATAAAGCTTAGAACTATTTCCCTAACCATAGAGGACTTTTTTGGATTGATATAAAAGTAAGGATGTGCATTCTCATGCAAAATTACTTAGATGAAGTTAGCTGTAATGATTTAAAAATATATTTAATACTGAAAAAAGGTTGCTAAGTAGAAAGAAGCTGCTTTATATAAATAGCTATTCAGCTTTCTGCCAATTAATATATGTATCTGTCGGATTTGGTTCATCGTATTTGTATTTCTATTTGCAAAATGTTATTTGCTGCGGAGAATATCCTATTCTATCGATGATGCACATTCTTTATTTACTTATTTCTAAACTCTGGGTACAGTTCACAAGTTAATTAATTACCATACGTAGAAAATCAGTTAATTCCTGTTAATTTGGCCTAGTAGCCACTTTTTCAGGTGTGGTTTTTGGATCTATTTGATCATCATTCTGTTTAATAATTTAAATAAAACTTAGGAAATATGAGCAAAAGACAATTCTTTCTAGGAATGCTTCTTGCCTCTTTAATTGGGGGCATCGTTGCCTTGGCAGGCGTTAGCTTTCTAGTACAACCACAAAATGCATCTAGCTTCGATGAGAAGCAACCAGCGAGTTTTGCAAACTTGCTTTCTGGGGAAGAGTTTACAGTCCCAGATGGAATTAATTTTGTAGCATCTGCAGAGGCAGTAGTGCCGGCTGTTGTTCATGTGAAAAGTCAAATGACTTATACAGGAAGTAGCAGAAGCCGTAGAGATCCATTACAAGAGTTTTTTGGAATACCACCGAGAGATGAGCAGGGAGGAAGAGGTCAGCAGGGGCCTACGATGATGAGTTCTGGTTCAGGAGTTATTATTTCCCCTGATGGATATATTGTTACAAACAACCACGTTGTAGAAAACGCCGACAGATTAGAGATTTCTCTAGATAATAATAAGCGATTTATTGCCAAAGTAATCGGAACTGATCCTACGACTGATTTGGCTCTTTTGAAAATTGATGCAGAGGGATTGCCTTTTGTGAGATTTGGGGATTCAGATAAGACAAAAATTGGAGAATGGGTGCTTGCAGTTGGTAATCCATTTGATCTGAATTCTACAGTGACTGCAGGGATTATTTCTGCTAAAGCTCGAAATATCGGTATTCTTAGAAATGTAGAAGATAACTTATCTGTAGAAGCTTTCTTGCAAACAGATGCGGTGGTTAATCCTGGGAATTCTGGAGGTGCTCTGGTCAATCTTGCAGGAGAATTGATTGGGATCAACACTGCAATTGCAAGTTCTACCGGTACATTTAGTGGATATTCTTTTGCAGTACCAAGTACTCTTGTGAAAAAAGTGATGGATGATCTTATGAAGTACGGTACTGCCCAACGAGCATTGCTTGGAGTAGGGATTCTTGATGTTAGTCAAGAGCTAGCGGACGGTCTTGGTCTGGAATTTCCTGTTGAGCAAGGAGTTTATATCAGAAGTGTAAATGAAAATAGTGGTGGTGAAGAAGCTGGTCTTAAAGCTGGCGATATCATTATAAGCGTAGACGGAAGAGTGACCAATAACGTGGCAAATCTACAAGAAATGGTAGCTAGAAAACGCCCTGGAGACAAAGTGGAAGTAGAGTATATCCGTGACGGGACTACCTACAAAACCAAAGCGACACTTAAGAATTTCTCTGGTACTACAGATATTGTTGAGAAAATTATTCCTAAAACTTACGAGTTTGAGGGAGTTAGTTTTGAAGAAGTTTCTGATCAAGTGAAAGAGCAACTTGAATTATCTGGTGGAGCCTTAATATCATCTGTTGCGGGAGAAAAATGGAGAAGAGCTGGTGCTAAACCAGGGTTTATCATAACATCCATAATCACAGAAAGCGGACGGGTAAAAATCTCTGGAGTAGACAATTTATTGGAAGTGCTAGAAGATACTGAAGGGGATTCAATAGTCGTTCTTGGGATGTTCAGGGACGGAACTGAATATTATTTTGAAGTTGACTAATTGATATTATAATCAAGCTATAAACAGGCTGGTGACTCTTCATCGGCCTGTTTTTTTTGTCTTCGGTATTGGCGGGATAGAATAGTGGTTGAGATTTCTTATTTTACTTTTCAATTAAAACCTACGACCTATGAAAAGGAATTTCGGCTTACTTAGCTGTTTTGTTTACTCGATGCTTTTTAGCCTCAGCCTCTTTGCCCAAACACCCTCAACTACTTTAACTCCACAAGGAAAACAACCACTTTCTGGCGTTTCAGCTGAACGATTGGCGCGCATCGATAAAATGCTAGATCAGACATTAAGTGCGAACCAAGTGCCGGGTTTAGTGGCTTTAATAGTGAAAGACGGGAAGATCGTTTATCACGAAGCTAAGGGGTTTGCAGATGTGGCTTCGAGTACCAAAATGGCCAAAGATCAGATTTTCAGAATAGCATCACAATCCAAAGCAATAACTTCCACTGCGGTCATGATGCTATGGGAGGAAGGAAAATTCAGATTAGATGATCCTATTTCCAAGTACATTCCAGAGTTTGCCAATCCACAAATACTTTCAGGATTCCGATATGGGGATTCTTCATACTCTACAAAGCCTTCTCCGAGAGAAATTACCATTAGGCATCTCATTACGCATACTTCTGGTTTAGGTTATGGAATGATCGATGGGAATGAGCAGATGAAAATGATATACCAAAAGGCTGGAATTGTAGACTTATTTACAACTGAACCGGTTAAAATAGGGGATAACATCAAGAAATTGGCAAAGCTGCCTCTTCATCATGAGCCTGGTACGAAATACACTTACAGCGAAGGATTGGATGTTTTAGGTTACTTTATTGAAGTGGTATCAGAGATGCCATTTGATCAATTTCTGCAAACCAGGATTTTTGATCCTATGGGAATGAAGAATACAGGATTTTATCTGAATGATACTCAGGCAGAGAAATTGGTCACTATCCACAGAAAAGTAAACAACCAATGGGAATCATTTCCTGTGACTTTTTACGATCCTGATTATCCAAAAACTGGTGCAAAAACTTTCTTCTCTGGAGGAGCTGGACTCTCTTCCACTGCTGAAGATTATGCTAAATTCTTACAGATGTACCTAAACGGTGGAGCTTATAACGGTACAAGATTCTTAAGTCCAACTACCATAAAAGCCATTATGAGCAATCAAGTTGGAGATTTATTGGGTGATGGAGGCAAAGATTATGGATTGGCTTTTGGACTGGTAGATGCAAATGGTGTTGCCCAGGGAGGGATAGGTAGTCTTGGTACTTTTGATTGGGGCGGATATTTCAATACACAATATTTTGCTGATCCAGTCACCAATACGATTGGCATCCTTATGAAGCAAACACAAGGCGGAACTGGAGACGAATCCAGCTGGAAGTTTCGCCAAATGGTTTTCTCTGCAATAGAGTAATACATTATAGTAAAAAAGAAAAGGGAAGCAATTGCTTCCCTTTATTATGAACTAGTTTGCCGAATACGTGACCCGATAAATCACTCCAGCCATATCATCAGAAATCAATAGACTTCCATCTTTCAATTCTTGTACGTCCACAGGACGTCCCCAAGCTTCTTGAGCTTCTTCGTCTAGCCAACCTGTTGCGAAATCTTTTTCTCCCGAAGCAGTAGATCCATCTACTTTAAGAGAAGTAAGTACATATCCAGACTTTTTACTTCTATTCCAGGAGCCATGCTTGGCTACGATCACTTGATTCTTGTATTCTGCTGGGAACATACTTCCTTCATAGAATCTCATTCCTAGTGGAGCTACGTGTGCCCCCATTTTAGCGGCTGGAGCTACGTAATCGCTTGCTGGACCACCTTGATCTCCAAACTCTGGGTCTTTGACCGATCCTTCGTGCCAATAAGGGTAGCCGAAATGCTGTCCAGCCTCAGAGATATGATTCAACTCACAATTTGGTACATCATCGCCAAGCATATCACGACCATTGTCTGTAAACCACATGTCGCCAGTAGTTGGGTCCCAATCGAAACCAACTGAATTTCTCACCCCATGAGCGTATATTTCAGGAGTAGGGTTTGGTGAATCCACATCAATTCGTGTGATCGATGCGAAAATTTCATCATCTGATTTACATATGTTACAAGGAGCGCCAACTGGAACATACAGTTTTCCATCTGGTCCAAAAGCGATAAACTTCCAGCCATGGTGAGTTTCAGTGGGGTATTCATCGAAAATGACCTCGTATTTTGGTGTGTTCAGATTGTTTAAAATGTCTTTGAAGCGGATAATTCTACTGACTTCAGCCACATAGAGATCGCCATCTTTATAGGCAACTCCATTGGGCATCTGGAGATCTTCAGCAAGTGTAAATTTGGTGTCCGCTTTGCCGTCGCCATCTTCATCAATAACAGCATAGACATTTCCTTCTTGTCTGCTTCCGACGAAAAGTACTCCTTCATCGGAAATTGCCATTTCTCTGGCATTAGGAATGTCTGCTGCCCAAACATCGATTTTGAAATTCGCCGGAAGGATAATTTTATCCAGTTTTACATCAGCTTTGGCGGTACTGATATTTCTTTTGTTTGCACTATTTGGTGTTGTAAAACTTTGAGCCTCAGCTTTTTTGTTTTGCTCGCATCCAAAGCTGAATAGCGTGATTGCAAGACCAAGTGCTGTTGAGATTTGTGATAAATATTTCATAATTGGGTGTTTCTTTGATATAGTAAGTTAAGAAACATTCAGAATGTTTAGGAATGAAAAGGTTATGAGCGGGTTAATGGTTAATTTTGCGCCATGTTATCGATTTCCAATCTTTCTTACTTCATCGGAGGGCGTCCACTTTATGAGAACGCTAATTTACACATCAAGCCTAAAGACAAGATCGGCCTAGTAGGCCAAAATGGTACAGGTAAGTCTACTTTATTGAAAATTATCAATGGTGACTACCAGCCGAGTTCTGGAGAAGTTCAGAAAGCTAAGGATTGTACGATAGGATTTTTGAATCAGGATTTGCTGTCTTATCAGTCAGATGATAGTATTTTGAATGTGGCTTTGGCAGCATTCAAAGAAACTTTGGCACTTCAAGATGAGATCGATGAAGTCTTGAAAAAGATGGAAACTGATTACTCTGAGGAGATTATCAATAGATTGGCTTTTCTTCAGGATAGATTCGAAGCAAATGAAGGATATACTATCAAAGCAAAAGCTGAGGAGGTCTTGGAAGGAATTGGTTTCAAATCTGCAGATCTTGAAAAACCTTTAAGAACTTTTTCTGGGGGATGGAGAATGCGTGTGATGCTTGCGAAGCTTTTGCTTGAAAAGCCATCTTTACTCATGCTCGATGAGCCTACTAACCACTTGGATCTTCCGTCTATAGAATGGGTGGAGAACTACATGAAGAACTACGAAGGTGCGGTGATCGTGGTTTCTCACGATCAGACTTTCTTGGATAATTGTATCAGCAGCACTGTGGAGGTGGCGAGTAATACATTGACTCTTTATTCAGGCAACTACTCTTTTTATAAAGAGGAGAAAAAGGAAAGAATGGAGATTCAGCAGAATGCATATGAGAATCAGCAGCAGATGATCAAGCAAACTGAGAAGTTTATTGAGCGGTTCCGAGCTAAGGCGACAAAATCCAATCAAGTTCAGTCTCGAATCAAAGCGCTGGACAGAATGGATCGAGTGCATGAGGTGGTGAGCGATGAGGTTTCAGTGAATTTCAAGTTCAAGTTTTCAAAGCAATCTGGTCGTGATGTGGTCATTCTGGATAATATTTCTAAAGCGTATGGAGATAATGTTATTCTGAAAAATACTACGGCAAGAATAGAAAGAGGGGATAAAATAGCTTTGATCGGAGCTAATGGAAAGGGTAAATCAACCTTGCTAAGAATTATCGATGGCTCTGAAAAGAATTTACAAGGCGAAAGAACAGAAGGATACAACGTCATCAAATCGTTCTTCGCTCAGCATCAGTTAGAGGCTTTGACGCTGGACAATGAGATCCTTCAGGAAATGGCTCAAGCTGGAAGTGCTAAGTCTGAAATGGAGCTTCGAGGAGTACTAGGATGCTTCTTATTTACCAATGAGGAAGTTTTCAAAAAGATCAAAGTACTTTCAGGAGGAGAAAAATCCAGAGTCGCTTTGGCAAAAACCCTGATTTCAGAATCAAATTTTCTGCTTCTAGATGAGCCTACAAACCACTTGGATTTCCAATCGGTAAACATCTTGATTCAGGCATTGCAGCAGTACGAGGGTACTTTTGTAACCGTTTCTCACGATAGACACTTCATAAGAGGAGTGGCAAATAAAATCTGGTACATCGAGAATCATGAGATCAAAGAATATCCAGGTACTTATGCTGAGTATGAAGCATGGCGTGAAAAGCAAATAGAAGCTACTCCTACTCAATCTGCACCTAAACCAGCAAAAAAGGAGCAGCAAAAGCCAAAGCCTCAAGCGAATAATCCTGAGGCGCAGCAAGCCAAAAAAGATCTGAGAAAGCTTGAAGAAGAGTTAGCGCGAGTGGAGAAGGAAGTGGAGAATTTGGAGGATAAAAAGTTGGGGTTGGAACGAAAAATGGCTGATCCAGAATTGTATTCTCGCGAGGAAGAAGCTCAAGAAATACAGGAAAATTATCAAGAACTTCAGGCCAAACTCAAAGCTTCAAATGAGCATTGGGAAGTTTTGGTAGACAAAATTTCTAATCTTCAGGAAGTCCTTTCTTAGTAAATATTAGATTTGGTCTTCATTTTGCCTATTTTTCAGGATGAAGACCAAATCCCTTTTTTTAAGTTTTTTATTTAGTATGTTGGCTGTTTTGCAACTTTTTGCGCAACAGCTGGAAGATAAAGTATACAAAGAACACATTCAGTCTGTGCGCTTATTTCCTGCAGGCGTGACGTTTGATGCTTCTTTAGATGCGCCTGTAGTGCCCCTCTTGAATGGAAAGCCGCTAGTATTATTGTTTGATGATTTGGCTTATGATCCAGAGCTTTATACTGCTAAGCTGATTCACTGCGATGCAGATTGGCAAAAATCACAGCTTAAAGACAATGATTTTTCTCCGACATTCAACGAGTTTAATATTCAGGATTATGAATATTCAGTCAACACGCGAATTCCATACATTCACTACCGGTTTGAACTGCCAAGAGTGACCAAATCAGGAAATTATATTTTGAAAGTTTATAGACAGCGAGATGAAACTGATGTGATTTTAACCAAAAGGTTTATGGTTTACGAGGAGATTTTTAAGGTTGGGGCTGCTATAGTTCCTCCTTCTCAGACTTCAGATAGACGGAATTCCCAACAAATAAATATTGTGGTAAATTATTCTGCTGGCGAAGTGACCAACCCTGAGGAACAGATTAAAGTGCTGATGCGCCAAAACCAACGCTGGGATAATGCTAAGTATTTAGCCAAACCGACTTTCTTAAATGAGAGTTCTAAGATTTTGAGATATGAATCCTTCGATGGAGCAAATACCTTCGATGCAGGTAATGAGTTTAGGTTTGTGGATTTACGATTTATCCGAGCAAATGGTGTGAATATCGCTGATATCCGTGTGGAGACTGATGTGATTTTCGCAGATGGAAATATAAACAAGCCAAGAACGGACGGTGCCTATTCACAATATTTGGATTTAAATGGTCAATACTTGATTGAAACCAAAGATAGGCCAGGTGGAAATCCTGAAATAGAAAGTGAATACATGCTGATGACTTACAGGCTAGCAATAGCACAAAGCGCTGAGCCAGTATATTTGCTTGGTTCTTTGACAAATTGGGGTAAAGCTCCCGAAGCAAAGATGGAATGGGATCCAAAAATGGGTGTTTATACGACCTCGCTCTTAGCTAAGCAAGGCTGGTATGACTACCAATATGCGTATTTGGAAAATGGAGAGTTCAACCCGCAGGATTTTGAAGGGAGTTATTTCGAAACGGAGAATGAGTACGAGGTGCTTGTCTATTTCAGGAATTTGGGTTCTCGGTATGATCAGTTAGTAGGTTATATTTATCTACACCCAAATCGCCGAAGGCTATAAAATAAAATCCCTTCCGAATTTTCGGAAGGGATTTTATTTTAGGATTCTTCTGTAGAAGAGGAATCTTCATTGCTATCCTCAACTGGTGGAGCAACATTTTCACGAGTACGTTCGCTGCTTGGTTTGTAAGGAACAAAACCTTCTCTTTTGAATTTATATGTGGTAGTTCTTGGGCCAGTTGGGTGATTAGCCAAATCCAGCATACCAAAACCTTTGTGAGTGAATGCTCCCAAACCACATTTGAATACGAAATCCTGAACCTCAGGAGCTGCATATAAGGTGATAGGAAGTGTATATCCTCTTACCTCATATTTCACATCCATGTCATAAACGGCATAGATTCTAGCGAATTTTTTCTGTGCTTCTTTAAGTTTATTAACATAAACCATGTCTGGAACAACCTGAAACTTATAGAAAGTCTCCATTTGCTCTGCAGTGTACCAGCCAGATCGCTCCATCCGTGTAAGCGTAGATTCATACAGTAAATCAGAAAACTCATCGCTGTCCGGGCTGATAAATCGCTTACCTGCTTCCTCATTGAATGCAGGAGTGATCAATACCAGAGGGGAAATACAAACAAACTTGTTTGAGGTTTCCAATACTGGCTCAACTTCGATTTCAGTGTATTCAGGAACCATGATTAGGTTGCCGAGTTCGATTTTTGGGGTGGCAAAAACCTGCTCTAACAAGTAATCCATGAAGTCTTCACTTTGGGAAGACAGCACCAGGGTCACTAAACTCGAATAGTAATGCAAACCACTTCTACTTACCTTAGTCTGGCCTTTCAGACCAGAAAAATTGAAATAGTTGTAGTTGTAAAACTCTTCTCTGCCACCTTTCACAATTAACCCTTTAAGGAATTGCGCCAGTATGTACTGATGGTGGAAAGGTAAATAGGAACCCTTGTTTTTTAGGGAAAATATTAGTCTAACTCTCACGGTAAATTAAAAATAAAATGAGACAATAAATAAGATAAAACTGTAACGTTTGGGGTGAATAAGCAATTACAAAATTATCATTTTTTTTGAGAAAATGTTATACATTAAATCTAAAATGCATAATGTCACCATCTTGGACAACGTACTCTTTGCCCTCAATTGCGATTTTACCATTTTCTCGGCACGCTGCTTCAGTTTTGAATTTCTGATATTCAGCTAGTTTTATTACTTCAGCTTTGATGAAACCTCTTTCGAAATCTGTGTGAATCACGCCAGCTGCAGCCGGGGCTTTCCATCCTTTTTTGATGGTCCATGCTCTTACTTCTTGCACACCTGCGGTGAAATAGGTGATTAAGTTTAATAATGAATACGCCCCGTAGATCAATTTGTTCAGCCCGCTTTCCTCCAAACCGTATTCTCCAAGGAACATTTCCTTTTCTTCTGGGTCTTCAAATTCAGCGATTTGTTCTTCTATTGCTGCGCAAAGGATGATTACCTCGGCGTTTTCATCTTTCACTTCTTCCTTTAGCTTATCTACATATTTGTTGCCGGTTTGTAGACTTTCTTCGTCTACATTGGCGACATAGATTACAGGCTTGATCGTCAATAAATGCAGATCGGAAACAGCCAGCAAATCTTCTTTTTCCACATCTACCGATCTAGCATTTTTGCCTTCTGTCAAAGCATCTCTGAACAACAAAAGTGTTTCAAGTTCTTTTCTTGCTTTTGCATCACCAGCCTTTGCTACTTTCTCAGTCTTTTGGATTTTTTTCTGCACGGACTCCAAATCTTTCAATTGAAGTTCTGTGTCAATCACTTCCTTGTCGAAAATAGGATCTACACCACCAGCTACGTGGACGATGTTTTCATCATCAAAGCATCTGATTACATGAATAACTGCATCTACCTCACGAATGTTTGCTAGAAATTTATTTCCTAAACCTTCGCCTTTACTTGCGCCTTTCACTAGTCCAGCGATATCTACAAATTCAATCACTGTAGGAAGTACACGGTGAGGATTGACCAGTTCTTCAAGAATTTGAAGTCGTTTATCTGGTACAGTAACTACACCCACATTAGGCTCAATAGTGCAAAAAGGGAAATTAGCTGCTTCAGCTTTCGCACTGGATAGGGCGTTAAACAGAGTGGATTTCCCTACGTTTGGAAGTCCTACAATGCCACATTGTAATGCCATTAATTCGTTATTTTATTTTAAATATTCTGTAAGATTTATACCCTTTGTAGAACTCCAAAATGAAGACCCTAAAAATGGTATAAACAGGAATAGCAAAGATCATCCCGACAACGCCGGCAATTTTTGCCCCGGCAAAGATAACAACAAATATTTCAAGGGGATGCGCTTTTACAGATTTAGAAAAGATCATCGGCTGAAGAAATATATTATCCGTGATCTGTACGAGTCCAAATACTGAAAGTATTTTGATGATTAGGTAGTTCAATTCCGTAGTTGTATCGAAACTTCCGGAAGAAATGCCTACGATAATTCCAAAAGTAGCTCCTAATAATGGTCCTGCATAAGGAATTAGATTTGCCACAGCAGCAAATAAGGCAATAGTCAAAGCGTATTCTACTCCCATGACTGTAAGACCGAAACTGGCAAGAGAAAAAATTGCTAGCATTTGAAGCAAAAGACCAGAAAGGTAATTGGATAGAAGTTTCTCAACTTTGGTAAAAGTCGCGACAGAAAGCTCAAAGAATGGATTTGGGATCAGGTTGAGCAAATTTCTTCGCAACAATCCATTTTCCAGCAAAAGGAAAAAGCTGATAAATGCGATAGCGAGCGTGCCAATGAAAAGACCACTGGTAATGTTAATGACTCCTCCTATAAATGAGGTGAAATCAAAGCCTTTGATCATTTCAATCATACTGACTTTCATCCGGCCAAATAGGTATCCTGGTTGAGTTTCTAATAGCTCATGCCTGAAAAGGAAAGCTTCAACTCTTGAAACCGGAATTTGTATTTGTTCATAAATTCCATTGAGATCCAATTCGCTTAGGATGATGATTTGATTGTTAATCAATGGGAAAAATAGAAAGCTGAGCAATACCATCAGTAGCACTATAGCAGAGTAGGATAGGATTATTGCCGCCCATCTTGGTATGTGCTGTCCTAAAAGATGGAAGTCATTTAGATGATTGGTGAGTGGACGCAAAAGCGCAGCTAGGATCAAAGAAATAATCAGATAAAGGGTGATATTGGAAAAATACCATCCAAAAAGCAGGAAGACTGCAATAAATAAAATGAGGTAAATGAAAAAACGCTGCATATTCTGAAATAAGAAAAGGAGACATTACTGCCTCCTCTAATATACTATTTCTCTATTTTGAAACTAGAAATTCAATGAATCAAAGCTAATTATTCCCACTTCAATTCATCGTTGAACTCTGATTCGGATTCTTCCTTTTCGTATTGCTCAAAATCAACATCAGGAAGGAGTTCATTTTTCACATGATCAACGGTCTCATTAAGCGCTTCCGCAAACTTGAAGAAATCTTCTTTGTAAAGGAAGATTTTGTGCTTCTCGTAAGTGAAATTGTCGCCGTTTACCTTTCTCTTACTTTCTGTAATGGTAAGATAGTAGTCATTTGAGCGAGTTGATTTAACATCAAAAAAATACGTTCTCTTACCTGCTTTTACTTTTTTAGAGAAAATCTCCTCTCTGTCATAGCCTCTTTGATCGTCCACAATTCTATATGTTATATGATAAGGTTGGATAAAATACGACCTAAGTAAAACAATTCGAACCTACAATTCAAGCTAGAACTTTATTTTTTTATCTGAATAACCTCTTACTCGCCCTAATTGGTTGGGGATCTGGTAGAAATTAAATGAGAAAATAGGGGAGTCAGCGTGATTATTCTCCGTGCATCATGGCTTTTTTAGCCAGCAGAGCTTCCTCAGTTTCACGGTGATCAGGATCATCTACGCAGCAATCTACAGGGCACACAGCAGCACACTGCGGCTCTTCATGGAATCCGTTACATTCTGTGCACTTATCTGTCACGATATAGTAAAATTCGTCAGAAACAGGCTCCTGCTTGTCATTAGCATCTACGACAGTACCGTCTTCTAACGTAACTTCCTTCAAACTAGTACCGCCACCCCAAGTCCACTCTACGCCACCTTCATAGATCGCTGTGTTTGGGCATTCTGGTTCGCATGCACCACAATTGATGCATTCGTCGGTAATCATTATAGCCATAACTTCAATTATTTAAAGACCAAAAGTAATAACCTTAAAACTGTAAGGCAATAAAAAAGTTGTCACACTAACTAATTTAATTCGATTCTAAGTTCGCATCCTTTCAAAAAAGCTAAATTTGTGACTTTAATAGTATCGTATGAAGCCAGCAGAACGAATAGCAGCATTTGTAAATCTTGGGGAAGCCATAAAAAACCTTAGTCCCGATGAGAAGGAGGAATTGCTTTGGAGAGCAGAAAACAACAATAATTGGTTTACTAAAGAATCAGTAGAGTCTTCATTGGAAGGCATTTGTTTAATGTTATCTAGAGAAAAATTAGATGCTTGGCTGTCCAACTACGAATTAAAAGCTGTTGAAAACCCAAAGTCGATTGGTTTGATGCTGGCGGGGAACATTCCAGCCGTTGGTTTTCATGATATGATGTGTGTGATTCTGTCCGGTAATCTGGCAGTGATCAAGCTAAGTTCTTCGGACGAGATTTTGATGAAATGGATCATTAAAAAGCTGGTGGAACTGGAGCCTAGATTGGAAAAGCAGATTCGGATTGAAGAAATGCTGAAAGGAATGGATGCCTATATCGCTACTGGAAGCGATAATTCTTCTCGTTATTTTAATTATTATTTCGGGAAATATCCTCATGTCATCCGACAGAACAGAACTTCGGTGGCTGTTTTATCCGGCAATGAAACTACAGAAGACTATATTCGTTTGGGAAGGGACATATTCCAATACTTCGGCTTAGGTTGCAGAAATGTCTCTAAGATTTATGTGAAAACTAAAGAACAACTTCAGGGGTTTTTGGGGGCGCTTGAAGTTTATTCACCAATCGCTTCGCATCACAAATACCATAATAATTACGATTACAATAAGTCTATCTATCTGGTAAACTTAGAAGATCACTTGGATAACGGCTTTTTACTTTTGAAAGAAAGCGAAGATCTAGTGTCTCCGATTTCTGTGCTTTTTTATGAAGTATATGAGGATGAAGTCCAACTTGAGCAAAAGCTTACAGGCTTAAAAGATAAAATACAATGTATCGTGGGTGCTGGTCCAGGGAAGGTTCCTTTTGGGGCTGCTCAGAATCCTGAGCCTTGGGATTATGCTGATGAAGTTGATACTATGGCTTTTTTGATTGGATTGGGTTAAGAAGGGTATTCTGGTGGGGCAGCTGGTAATTTCATGCAAAATTTAGTGCCAACACCTACTTCAGATGAGACTTCCAATTGACCTTGGTTTTTTTGTATGTAGTCCTTAACTAAGACCAAGCCAAGTCCAGTTCCTGATTCGTTGCTTTGCCCGATGGTGGTAAAAGATATGCCATCTTGGATTTTTGATAAGTTTTCTCGAGAAATCCCTTTGCCATAATCTTCTATACAAATCTTGATTTTTGTTTCTATATCTTGAGTTGAAACCAAGATTTTACTTCCTTGCTCAGAAAACTTGATCGCATTGCTGATTAGATTTCTCACGACCAATTCCATCATGTTTTTGTCAGCCTTTACGAAGGATTTAGCCTGAGCATCGATAACTATTTCAATTTTCTTTTCGCTAGCAATTCGTTCTAAAATTATTTTTTGCTGAGTCAATATTTTATGAATATCGAATTCCTGAATAGTCACAGTTTCTCCACCACGAAGTTGAGAACTAGACCATGCCAGAAGATTTTCCAATAAAAGTGCTACCTGCTCCATGTTTTTTGAAACCTCAGGAAGCATCTCCATAAATTCATCTTGAGAAACTAGTCCAGTGTTGGTCATGTGTATCAGTTCCTTAATGCCGAAAATTGGTCCTTTCAAATCATGAGAGATGATGCTGAGATATTTATCCTTCAGATCATTAAGTTGTTGCAGTTCTTGAGCTTGATTCTGTAAGGTTTCATTAATGGTTCTTTGCTCAGTAGTGTCCTCAAATAAGAGGATAGTACCTACAGTTTTTTCACTTTCGGTAAGTGCTACTTTCTCTACCTGTATATTTCTTTTTTTGTCTTTCTGAGTTAGAATGTATCTTATAGTCTTTTCATCGTCACTGGATAGCAATAATCTTACTTCAGGCTGGTTTTGAAATAGGCCACTACCTGGGTCTCCTGGTTTGATTATCCTCGGTTCTACCAAGAATGATTTCATCACAGAGTTGTAGTCAACAATTTCAGAATTCGAATTAAGAACTAAAACTCCGCGAGAGAGCGCCTCGATGATTTTACTATGCGCTATAGGTTTGATGTTGAATAGATTATGTCTCGCTATAGATAGGCCAACTATCGCGAAAGACAACAAGAACGAAAAAGGAGTGAGGTCAATCGTATCAAACGGTCGGAGAATGCCGGATTGATAGAAAATATTGAAAGCAATTGGAATGGATCCTGCTAGGATTATTTGTTTAGTTTGTTTTTTGTAGAGTGGGTTTGAATACCGGAAGCGACGCCATAGAATTATTATCCCTAGAATAAACGCTGAATAGGAAAATGCTACTTGCACATAATACCATGGCGCTTTGTCCAAAACAATATTTGTAAAATTATCCTCTTTGATGATGGTCATTCGCTCGTAAAAGAATGAATGATAAGGGCTTGTAAGGACTAGGATGAAGGTGATAGTTGGAATTAAAAAAAGAGAGCCAAGAATGAGAGAACGATTTTTGGGTTTATAACTAGTATAATTTATAGCGAATCTCACCCAAGTTGCTGCAATAAATGAAATGCCTATGTACTCAAGGTCTATGAAAAGAAGTTTGAGTTCTCGTGTGTCAGATATCAACTCCAGTCCATAAAAGAATCCCCATATCGCCGCACACCACATGGTAATAGTGACCGTCCTGGTGAGTTCCTTAATGCTCGTAGCTATATAAATAGCTAACATGCTGACTAGCAAGGAAGAAAGTATAAGGGTGAATGAAAATAAGTAGGTAGGAAATTCCATCAGTTGCAGTCATCACCTTTTGTTTGGGACAATTACCTCCAAAAGTTGAATGATAAAATTACAAGGATTAGCTTACCTAAAAAAGTAAAAAAACAAATAACTAAGTAATACTCGAACAAAAAGTGACTGCTTTCAGTGCGGATGGGTATCAAATGGAGTGATAATGATTAGATGTAAGCTAAAATGGTTTTAAATAAGGAAAAGGATACTTTACACTGGGTAGATGGTTACAGATTATTGGGCTAACTTCCTATATTTGCAGTCGTTAAAATCGAAACTTTTACCAAACAAAAAATCCCTATACAATGGCTTTTGATATTGAAATGATCAAAAAAGTGTATGCCAGATACCCTGAGCGTATCGAAGCAGCTCGTAAGGCTGTGGGGCGTCCACTTACTTTGACTGAAAAGATTCTTTATGCACACCTAAGTGAAGGTGCCGCTTCACAGGCATATGGTCGTGGTGTTTCTTATGTTGATTTTCAACCAGATAGGGTTGCAATGCAAGATGCAACAGCACAGATGGCTTTGCTTCAGTTTATGCAAGCTGGCAAAAGTCAAGTAGCAGTGCCTTCTACGGTACATTGCGATCACTTGATCCAAGCGGAAGTAGGTGCTGATCAAGATTTGACTAAAGCAAAAGACAAAAACAAGGAAGTTTATGATTTCTTGGCTTCTGTTTCCAATAAATATGGCCTTGGCTTCTGGAAGCCTGGAGCAGGTATTATCCACCAAGTAGTTTTAGAAAACTATGCGTTTCCTGGAGGAATGATGATTGGAACTGATTCTCATACTCCAAATGCTGGTGGACTTGGAATGGTGGCGATCGGAGTAGGTGGAGCTGATGCGTGTGATGTTATGGCTGGACTTCCTTGGGAACTGAAATTCCCTAAGTTGATTGGAGTGAAACTTACCGGTAAACTTTCTGGCTGGACTTCTGCCAAAGATGTAATTTTGAAAGTAGCTGGTATCCTTACCGTAAAAGGTGGGACTGGTGCTATCGTAGAATATTTCGGTGACGGTGCTAGATCACTTTCTGCGACCGGAAAAGGTACAATCTGTAACATGGGTGCTGAAATCGGTGCAACTACTTCCATATTTGGATATGATGAAAAATCTGCCGCTTATTTAGCCTCTACAGAGAGAGCAGATGTAGCAGAATTAGCAAATGGAATCGCAGAACACCTTACTGGTGATGATGAGGTTTATGCTAATCCTGCAACTTACTTTGATGAGGTAATTGAAATTAACCTTTCTGAATTGGAGCCACATGTGAATGGTCCATTTACTCCAGATTTGGCTTGGCCTATCTCTAAATTTGCTGCTGCAGTAAAAGAAAATGGCTGGCCTGCAAAATTGGAAGTTGGTTTGATCGGATCTTGTACTAACTCTTCTTATGAGGATATTTCCAGAGCTGCCTCTCTTGCTCAGCAAGCAGTGGACAAAAAACTGGTAGCCAAATCAGAATATACAATCACTCCAGGATCTGAGCAGGTAAGATTTACTGTCGATAGAGATGGATTTTTGGATACTTTCGGTCAAATGGGCGGTGTAGTTCTTGCGAATGCTTGTGGACCTTGTATCGGTCAGTGGGCACGTCATGGAGCTGAAAAGCAAGAGAAGAACTCTATTATCACTTCCTTCAATAGAAACTTTGCAAAGCGTGCTGATGGAAATCCAAATACGCACTCTTTTGTAGCTTCTCCAGAGATTGTAACTGCTTTGGCGATTGCAGGTGACTTGACTTTCAACCCTATGACTGACAGTCTTGTAAATGAAGAAGGTGTTTCCGTTATGTTGGATGAGCCAAGTGGACTTGAATTGCCTACTAAAGGTTTTGCAGTTGAAGATGCTGGCTATCAGCAGCCGGCAGAAGATGGATCAAATGTAACTGTTGCTGTAAGCCCTACTTCAGACCGTCTTCAATTATTGGATTCATTTAAGCCTTGGGAAGGAACAGATCTGAAAGGTCTAAAACTCCTAATAAAAGCAAAAGGTAAGTGTACTACAGATCATATCTCTATGGCTGGTCCATGGTTGAGATACAGAGGTCACTTGGATAATATTTCCAATAACATGCTTATTGGAGCAGTAAATGCTTATACTGATGCTACCAACTCTGTGAAGAATCAGTTGACTGGAGTGTATGGTGAAGTTCCTGCAACGCAGCGAGATTATAAAGCAAATGGAATCGGTTCTATCGTGGTAGGTGACGAAAACTATGGAGAAGGTTCTTCTAGAGAGCATGCGGCAATGGAGCCTAGGTTCCTTGGTGTTAGAGCTATCTTGGTTAAATCCTTCGCCAGAATTCACGAAACTAACTTGAAGAAGCAAGGTATGCTAGGATTGACTTTTGCGAATCCAGCCGATTATGACTTGGTTCAGGAGAATGATTCTATAGATATTCTTGGCCTCACTACTTTTGCTCCAGGCAAGCAATTGCAAGTTGTATTGAACCATGCGGACGGATCTTCGGATACTATCCAAGTAAATCATACTTACAATGAAGGACAAATAGAATGGTTTAAAGCAGGATCAGCACTAAACCTGATCAAAGCGAAAGCATAAGACACAATTTCTTGCAAAAAGCCGTAGCGATTTCGCTACGGCTTTTTTTTGTGTTTTTCTTATTTACTAGTTGACCTATTGGTATGCTCAACATAATGGATAGTCTCTAGAAGCTGTTTCTGTTAAATTGCCAATTGTGTATTTATCTTCAAATAAATGTATTTATAAGTCGAATTATTTGCTACGAAATACAAATTGCTGTATGTTTGCCTGATGTCTGGAAGGTTTTGAAATTTATAATTATATCAAGATCCCTAGGAAGTCATAGTAAGCGCTACTTCGATGCAAGAAAGAGGAATCAACAGTACATTTAAGAAATTAATTTACGAGTCATCAGAGATGGTGTTTCTTGCAGATGACACATTTCCATACCCTATTTTTTATTCCAATCGAGCATTCGAAGATCAGATTGGTTCAAGTCTGATCGAAAAAAGTCTAGTGGGACTTGGTTTGGATATCAGCAGCTTTATTTTCAAAGAGGAATTAGCGTTAAGCCATGGTGGCAATGAATATGACTTTAAGATTGAGCTTCCTCAAGACAGCTCAACAAACTATTTTTTATTTCATAATGGAAAAAAAATAAGGTCTCAAGGACAGCCAACAAGAAATGAGTTCCAGCGCTTTCTGTTAGAATCTCCAGATGCGCAAATGATTTTAAAGCCGGATGGTACAATTTTTCTTGCAAATGCAGCGGCATTAAGCCTTTTTGGATTTGATAAGAAGGATGAAAAACCAGTACATTTCAGCGAACTAGATAATATATTTTCTGATCCATATCAATGGAAAAACTGGATAAGCGCTGCAGTTTCTGAATTTAAAGTTCACAGATTCTCATCATCACTTACAAGCGCTGATGGGAATGAATTGACCTTAGAGATTGCGTCAAAGCAGTTGCTTGTGGATGGAATTCACTATGTAATGCTTTCTTTTCAAAATATCTCTGAGAAAGTCATTCTAGAGAAGAATTTGGAAGATAGCAGCAACTTCTTGATGAACCTTACTGAGCAAGTTCCCGGCGGGTTGTATCAACTAGTTCTGGATAGTGATGGCAAAATGAGCTTTTCTTTTCTCTCGAAAGGAATTGCCTTAGTACTAGGGTTAAAGCCTGACGATATTGAAAATTTCACAGATATTTCAATGGCTATTTCTAGAGTTCATCCGATGGATCTGCCGCAGGTGATTACGACCTCTATTGCATCTGCCAGGAAAGTAGAGCCTTGGCAGTGTCAGTTCCGAGTTAAATCTGATCTGAACTCAGATGAATACAAATGGATTCTGGGTGCTGCTAGACCACAAGCTCTCGAAAATGGAGATATGGTCTGGTATGGTTACTTGACAGATATTAGCAAGCAAAAGGAATTTGAAGCGACTCTAGATGAGTCGAGAAAAGTAGCTGAAAAAGCAAATCAGATCAAATCTGAATTTCTATCAATGATCAGTCATGAGCTGCGTACACCATTGAATGCGATTTCAGGATCCACTTACTCCTTAATGCAGGATGACCCATTATCGCATCAAAAATCTGAATTGGATACGATCAATTTCGCAGTCGATAACCTGATCATTATGATCAATGACTTACTAGATTTCCAGAAAATTGAAGCAGGTAAACTTACCATAGAAAAGGCACCATTTCAGCTGAATACTTTTGTTGCTCAAACAATTAAAGGTTTGTCTTTCCATGCTAGAGACAGTAAAAACAGATTGGAAGTAACCATGTCTGAAGGATTGGATATCGCAGTTTCCGGTGATAAAACACGCCTTTCTCAGGTGCTGAATAATCTAATTACAAATGCACTCAAATTCACAAATGAAGGTGAAGTTAAAGTAAAGGTAGATTTACTTGAAAGTGGAGAAGGGAAGGCCAAAATTTACTTTGAAGTAAGTGATAATGGAATAGGTATAGCTCCCGAGCATCAGGAGAAGATTTTTATGGATTTCGATCAGGTGAGACCTACTTTCAGTACCAAATATGGCGGAACTGGGTTAGGACTTTCCATCACACGAAAACTCCTGAATTTGATGGGTTCGGAAATTTCCCTCGAATCTACCGTAAATGTTGGAAGTCGTTTCTTTTTTGAGTTAGAGTTTGAAATCGCTGAAATTCAGACTCAGAATACCATTTCGATTAATGGATATTCAAAACAAAGCTCATCGCTACATTTACTTATGGCTGAAGACAACGATGTAAATGCCTTGGTCTTGGGCAAAATCATCAGTAAATGGGGCTTTACTTACGAGCGTGTTTTGAATGGTCTAGAAGCAGTGAATGCTGTAAAACAGACAAACTTCGATTGTATTTTAATGGATATTCAAATGCCTGAGATGGATGGTTTTGATGCAACATTGGCTATCAAAAAAATCACTGAAGCTCCAGTGATCGCTCTTACTGCAGCTGCAAAACTTGAAATCAAAGACCGAATAGAGGAATGTGATTTTGATGGATTTGTAGCAAAGCCAATAGATGCGACTGAGCTACAGAAAATAATTCAAGACGTGATTTTCGAAAGAAATCAGAGTGCCTGAGCCTTTTGAAGGTATTCTTTCACTAAATCCATTTCTGGATAATTCCGATTTAATTCCACCAAATACTGCAAAGCAGAGGTTTTATCTCCTTGCATCACGTAGTAAATCCCTTTGTTTCTAAGCGCAAAAGGGTTGTTTGCGTCCATTTTAATGCTTTGGTTGATCAGTGCAAGTCCTTCTTCTTCCTGATCCAGAAAGAGCAAATACAAGCCTTTATTATTGTAGAAATAGGCTTGACTCTTATCCAAAGAAATTGCTTTCTCTACAGAGTTTAATGCTTCAGAATAATTTTGTTCATCAAAATAGATCATCGATCTTAAATTATGAAGGTTTGGCTCCAGAGGGTTGATTTCCATTGCCTGTGTTAAAACCATTTTTGCTCCTTCATAATCCTTTAGATAATATAGAATGGTGGCTTGGTTTACCAATAGATCTGAATTTTCAGGATCGAGTCCAGACGCCTGCTTGAAAGCTGCTATGGCTTCAGGAAAATTTGTGAGTTTCTCTTCTACCAAACCTTTGAGAAAATAGCTTTTCCAGTTTTGGTTATCGAGGTGTACTAGTTTCTGTGCGTCTTCTCTTGCGTTATAAAATTCTCCATTATCAAGATAATTCAACCCTCGTTGGAAAAGGGCATCGTAATAATCTGGCTTGTATTTTATTGCTAGACTAAGATCTTGTATGCTTTCCGAAAGTTGGTTTAGCCGCAAGTGTGCAAGGGCTTTATTATAATAGGCGTCAGCATATGTTGAATCCATTTCAAGGGCCTCGCTATAGAATTCCATAGCCCCTTTAGGATCATTTTCTTCCATTTTTTCATTTCCTTTCAAAAGGAATCTCCCTTTCTTACTTTCATCTGAATCACATGAAAACGCGATTACTAAAAGTGCAACTAGGAAAAAGGTTTTAATCGATCTTATCTTCATTTATTTCTTCAGCTTCCTCTTTTAATGCTTGTTCTTTGTCTTCCTCTTTTTCTTCACCCAATAGAAGCGCGAATGGTTTTGTGTCATCACTAAGATCAAATATTTCTCTTAAAATTGCCATACTTGGTATAACCAAGATCATTCCAGCTACACCCCAAATGGAGCCACCTACAATCAGTCCAAGGAATGTGATAAATGCATTCAAGTTTACATTTCCTCCTACAATTTTTGGAGTGAGGTAATTGCCTTCAATCATTTGAATAACCTGATAACTAACGAGAACACCTGCAGGATAAAATAAACTGTCTTTGGTAAGGAAAGAGTAAACCATCGGGAGCATAGCTCCGAAGAAAGGACCTACGTAAGGAATTATATTTAAAATGGCTCCAAGTGTACCAAAGAAAACTGCATGTTTAATTCCTAGTAATGAAAAGGCTGTAATGTTAAGGATAGCAAGGATTCCCATTACTTTCACTACTCCTACGATGTAGTTTAAAATTACCTTTCGTAGGTTAACTATTCTGATTTTTACCAATTCAGGATCCTTGTCCTTGTAGATATGGATTAGTACATTGGTTAGGTGATTTCTATACAAGAGAAAGAAAAACATAAATACGGGAATCAACACTAATCCAGTAAGCGACCCGACTGTTTTAAGAGCAAAGTCCCCAATACTTGAGCTATGCTCATTAAGCAAATTTTTCAAGTAATCAGTATTGGCTTTTTCTTCTAAAGCTGTGTCATAGGAAAATGTTTCTAATGCCCATTGATCCACTTCAATTGCATATTCAGTAAGTCTTCCAGATACATCATCAAAGTCCTTTGTGAATTTTGCCACATTGCTGATTACAAAAGTCAAAAGTCCACCAACCATTGCTGTCATCAGAAACAGTGAAATGATACAGGAAAGTATTCTAGGGACTTTTTTTGATTCCAGCCAAATAGCTAATGGGGTAAATAGTATAGCAAAAAAACCGCCCATAAATAAGGGAACAAGCAAACTTTTCCCTACAATCAAAAAGAAAACCAGTACAATAATGAAAATCATTACTGAAAGCGCCCGAAGGTATGTAGGAAGTTTATTGCTTGTAATTTCCATTAAGGGTTGGGTTTTGATATTAATATATCTCTACAAAATATGTTTAAGTAAAGAAAGCAAATTATTCTGATATCAATCCAGCACGCTTCAGTAATGCACCCTGCTTTGGTGCTCTTCCTCGGAATCGCTTGTAAAGAAGAGATGGATGCTCACTTCCGCCAGCGGATAGAATGTTTTTCACAAAAGAATCTGCCGTGTCTTTGTCGAAAATTCCTTTCTCCTGAAAGAGTTCGAATGCATCAGCATCCAATACTTCTGCCCATTTGTAGCTGTAGTATCCTGATGAATAACCACCTTGGAAAATATGGGAAAATGAAGTGCTCATCAAGGTTCCTGGTACTTTTGGAAGTAGATCTGTCGGCTTCATTACCTCTGCTTCAAAGTTGAAAATGCTAGTAATCTCACTTGGATCTTTGCTATGATACGCCATGTCCAAGAGCCCAAAACTAATTTGTCTTAACGTCTGATAGCCTTGTTGGAAATTTGATGCTTTTTTGATTTTCTCAATTAAGTCTTCAGGGATTTTTTCTCCGGTTTCATAATGCTTCGCAAAAAGATCCAGGCATTCTTTCTCATAGCACCAGTTTTCAAAAATCTGGGAAGGTAACTCTACAAAGTCCCAAAACACACTCGTTCCTGAGAGCGATTCATATGTGCCCTTTGCCATCATTCCGTGCAGTGCATGGCCGAATTCATGGAAGAGGGTAGTTACTTCATTGAATGTCAGTAGGCTAGGTTTGGACTTGGTTGGTTTGGTAAAATTGCAGACAATAGAGACATGTGGACGTAAATCTTTTTCTCCTTGCATGCTTTGTCCTTTGTAACTAGTCATCCAAGCACCATTTCTTTTGCCTGGGCGAGGGAAAAAGTCTGCGTAGAAGACAGATAGATGTTTTCCATCTTTGTCTTTGACTTCGTATGCAGTTACGTCTTTATGATAAAGTGGGATTTCTGGAGCAGGAGTGAAGGTGATTCCGAACAGTTTTTCTGCAGTTTGAAACACCCCGTCGATTACTTTTTCCAATTGGAAATAAGGTCTCAATAACTCGTCATCTAGTGAATATTTTTCTTTCTTTAGGAGCTCAGAGTAGTAAGCGAAATCCCATTTTTTCAACTCTTCGATGCCATCTAAACTCTTTGCAAATGCCTCTAATTCCTTTATTTCTGCATTTCCTTTTGGCTTGGCCTTCTCGAGTAAGGAATCCAGAAAAGACATGACTTGGTCGGGACTTTTGGCCATGCGCTCTTCCAGTACAAAATCAGCGTGACTTTTATAGCCGAGCAATACCGCTCGGTCATGACGAAGTTTTAGGATTTTCTTGATACTATCCTGATTGTCTAGTTCATCTCCTTTAGCACATTTCGTCCCGTTTGCCATAAAGAGTGTTTCCCGCAAACCTCTGTTTTTTGCATAGGTCATCGCAGGGATATAACTAGGATAGTCCAGCGTAAACGCCCACTTGCCAGATTTGCCTTTTTCTTCGGCGATTTGCGCAGCTGCTTCTTTGATTCCTTCGGGAAGCCCTTCCAGATCAGATTCTTCGGCTACGAAATGGACAAATTTGTTAGTCTCAGCAAGAACATTCTCACCAAATTGTAATGAGACTTGAGCTAATTCCTGATCAATTTTCCGTAGCTGTTCGGCTTTGTCTCCAGTTAGTTTCGCTCCATTTCTTACGAAGGATTTGTAAGTTTTCTCTAATAAAGTTGTTTGTTCAGCAGTCAGATTTAACAGGTCTTTTTGTTCAAAAACCTTTAAGACTTGCTGGAAAAGCTCTTGATCAAGTAAAATATCATTCCCATGTTCAGTAAGAAGAGGGGAAATCTCTCTTGCCAGAGCTTGTATTTCCTCATTTGTCTCGGCGGAATTAAGATTGAAAAATATTCCGGCGATTATCCCTAGTCTCTTGCCTGCACCATCCAATGCAACAATGGTATTTTCAAAATCGGGAGCGTCTTCGGCTTTAATCTTTGAAATATCTTCCTTGGCTTCAGCTATAGCTGATTTAATTGCAGGAAGAAAATGAGTTGGGGTGATCTGATCAAAAGGGGCAGTTTCAAAGGGAGTGGAGAAATCTACCAACAATGGGTTATTCATAAATCTAAAATCGTTTGGCTAAGTAAACAGGAGCTTTCAAGATAGGTTCCATCAAATGACCTGCTTAGGTCAATTCAGTAGCTAATTTACCGATTTGGTCGATAAAGTTTGAGTAGGCCTGACATGTTTACTACTATTTTATGGTTTGTTTTTTAGTTGTCTCCCATAAAAATAAAAATGCACTTCAGCTGCGAAAGCCAAAGTGCAAGTAATCGGTGCTGATCTCAGGTTAGTAATCTAAATCACAGCTCATGGATTCCATTCCAATAGGGGAGCCATCTGGAGCTTTCAAGGTTTCCTGGACAATAAGTTCTTCTGGTAGGTCTAAGAATGCTGTTATCTTTTCAGCTAGGTAAGATTGGTGCTGGGCTCTGGTATTTGCGCCTAATGTAAGCGGTCCGCTTACAGATAGCTGTCTTAATCTCCCTCTGGCGATCGCTCTGATTGTATTGGAAACATCTGCATTTTTAGATAATACTATCAAATGATCGACATATTTGGCTTGAGTCATTAGGATTATCTCAAGGTTGAGGTCTTCATCAGGATAGTTTTTGAATAGCTGCTTCTCCATGCTTTCCAACATGTCATTCAGCCCAAAAAGATTGTTTTGTTGCAAATGTTGTAGGTAAATGCGGCTCACTCTAGACCCATCCAACATAAAGTCAAAGGTCAGGTCAACGATGGTTTCAGCCGGTGCAATTGGATCAAAAATTGGATTTACCCGCGAAACGAAAGTTTCTCTATTTCTTCCATAGCCAAATGGTCTTGGTGGAATTAATTTCAAAATATGTTCCGGCACCCGAAGTTGCTCAGGAGAAATGGTTAGAAGCAAAGACTCCAATGCTTGTTCTTGCTGGTCAGAATGTACCCATCCGTGGGTAGGTTGGTTGTCACCTTTAATCTTATACCTGTAATCCACGCCTCCCAAAAGCTTACTTGTAGCTTCTATCTGGAATCTGTGCATCATATAAAGTGGAACAAAAACCTCCTCCAGTAATGCAGTAGGCTGACCTTCAGGGATTGCATTCAGGTTAAAAGATTTCATTCTGTTTTTCCTCAGTTTTAACATCCTGGTTAATTCATCTGGGGCTGATTTTCCATTGTCCCAAAGGTGAGAAGTAGGATGTGCTCCACTTTGACTTCTAGAGTCAGCGTCTGTGATAAATTGATGTCCAGCATCGTAAGTATCTTCTAGTGTTGTCTTGAGAAAAACAGCTTCATTTTGACCTTCAGGAGCGATAGCGTATCCGTACTTAATAGCCCATTTATCCCAATCACCAATTTTGTCATCATAGGCATTGCTAAGGTCTAGTTCACCATCCGCTGTTTCTGTGATCAAAGGATATGGGTAATCCATCACAGAGGAACGATTTTCTGCCGAAGTAGCATAGCTATGCGCCAGACCAATTGTGTGACCGATCTCATGTGCCGAAAGCTGTTTCAGGCGGGCAACGGCAAGTTCAAGCATTTTCGGATTAGCAGGAGCTCCATCTTCGAATGGCTGCAAAAGGCCCTGTGCGATCAAAAAATCCTGCCTTACACGTAGCGATCCCAGGGAAACATGTCCTTTCAAAATCTCACCGGTCCGAGGATCACGTACACTGGCGCCATACGACCAGCCTCGGGTGGAGCGATGAACCCATTGAATTACATTGTATCTCACATCCATGAGATCCATTCCTTCCGGCGCTAGTTCTACCCGAAATGCATCTATAAATCCTGCGGCTTCGAAAGCCTGATTCCACCAGTTGCCACCTTCGATGAGGGCGGAAGCAACTGGCTCCGGAGTACCTCGATCGAGGTAATAAACAATTGGTTCGACTGCTTCTGACATCGCAGCGCTCGGGTCTTTTTTCTCAAGCCGATGACGGGCAATGAATTTCTTCATGATCGGCTCAGAGATAGGCGTGGTGAAGTCCATGTAAGAAATGCTTCCAAAACCAGCTCTTGGATCAAACTCACGCGGCGTATAGTTATCGTCAGGAAGTTCAATGAAGGAATGACGCTGGCGAACTGTGACGGCATCTGGCGAAGGAGTGACAGACCTTAAGTTTCCACCTGTTGCTTGGCCAGTCAAGGTGATGGTCATTTCCACTTCCGTATTTTGAGGGAAATTTTTGGTCATTGGATAGTATAACCCTGACCTACTTGCATCTGTACGAAAAGAGCCTTGACGACTTCTTGTCAGTGTCTCCGCTACTCCGTGGACATCTTGTAAGTAGAAATTCGTGGCATCGACGATGAAAGTGTCACCATCTTTTTGGGCGATCTCAAATCCCCACAAGATTGATTCTGCAAATGCATCTTTGATGGATTGGACTTCGGCTGGGTTGTCTGAATAAGCTCTGAAATCGTAATTTTTATGAACTAGGAAAAGCTTATTTCCAGATCTCCTAAATTCTACGATTCTAGTGTCTCCCAATTGGCCGCGGTCTAATCCGATGTCGTTGGACCCGACACCAGCCGTTAGTGAATTCACATAGAGGAATTCCCAATCTAGCTTATCGATTTCGAGGTATATTTTTCCTTTTTCTTCATCTAAGTAAAATGGGATAAATCCATCATTCTTACTCAATTTGCTCAAATCTAGGTTTTGACCAAACCCTGAACTCAGAGAGAAAAGTAGTAGAATGGTTAATTGTAGTGTTATTTTCATAGAATAGTGTGGTTTGATTACAAATTATCAAAAAAGCTGGCTTTGATTTATACCATTGATGGAAATTTAGCGGTGAAGCATGTATCTAATGAGTAAGGTGGTTTCAGTTTGGTGATTCCCCTTTATTTCCTGTAGTCCTGAACTGATGGTTTCCCTATCTGTATAGGTTGTCCTAGAAAATCGGCAGTAGGCTGTGATTTGAGAATTAAGTTGATATTGACCTAATAAATAATAACGCATACCTTGACCAGAAAGCGCAGGGATAGAGAAAGTCCAAAGCACATTGTTTTCAAATGCATAAAGGCGCGTGTCGTAATCCTCGGTGTCAAAAAGGGCTATCCTGCCCGTTACTCTGAATTTGCTAAAACTGTATTGGGCATCCTGAAGGATCATAAATCCCGAAGATTTTTGATCATAGTAATGTACTCTGCTGAATAAAATTCGTGATCGGAAGAAGAATGCTTTGCTTACTTGGTACTCCAGGCTGAGCAATCCATTTACCTTATTCAGTGGTTTGATGAGATAGGGGAGGGAAGGTTCACCTGAGTCCGAGAGATTTCTGTCTTTTTGTTCTTCTCTTATTTGAAAGAAAGCAGTCATATTTCTATTTGGTTGAAAGCTGATTTTAGCTAACCATTCGTAGCCTTTGGAAGGAGCGTAAACTCTGTATCGAAACCAGGGGAATTTGAAAAAATCATAGTAGGCATTTACCTTCCATTTGGGTATTGGCTTGATCTGAATACCCAGATAGACGCCTTGTTCATTGGCTGGCTTTGTACTTTCTGAGAATGAATTGCCGTAGAAACTATGGAAGTCCTTATCGTATTTTCTCCAGAGCAACGAGAAGTCGACCTGCTTGCTCAGGCTTGAAATAAATCCTACTACATTTCCTTTTCCGCCAGAATGGGAAATAGCAGACTCTCCAAAAAGAAAGAAATTTTTCCAGTTGTAGTTCAGGTAAATGCTGGCTACTTGATTGCTTTTTCCTGCAAAATCAAATTGATTATAAAGTGTTGGGTCCTTGATCCAAGCATGATCAAATTTTGTAAATAAATAAGTTGTACCGATTTGAAAGTTACTTGCAGCGTACTGCGCATTGCCTCCAAGACTAATTTCCCGAAATTGATTTTTTGTACCCAATTCACTGCTTGTGCGGTGAAGCCCACTTTGATTGAACGAACTAATCGTCAAATCTTCAGTACTGAGTGTATCTCGTGTACTAGCTGCCCTTCCATCTCTCGGTGCAAAGGAAGCTATCATGCTGCTTTGCCATTTTCCACTTTGATAAGTAAGGCCAGCTCCTCGGAAGAAACCAAATTCTAAAGCAGCAGTGTAGGGCAAAATACCAACGCTACTTCTCCGGACGGTTGGTACTGTTTCAGCCCCTTTGCCCAAGGAATATCCCGCTCCAAAAACCAGCCCTTGCCCGAACTGTGCTTGAAAATCACCTAAGGCAATTGTCTTCCATTTTCCTACATAATACTTTGTGAAGTGAAATGAAAAGAAATTAAAGCCATATCTCGCAGTTTTACCATCCCAGGTGAATTGCTCGCCAGGATCTTTGTCCAGTGTGACACCCAAACTAAAATCACGTGCATGCTGTATCCGAAATCTGAGATAGAATTCGTTTGGATCTCCTAAATAGCGACTTGAAATTTTCCCTGTGGAGCTAGTATCAGCTGGTGTGTATCCTTTGCGCGTCTCCCAGTTTCTCCGCACGCGAACAAGAAAGTAAGCCTGTTCTTCAGTAATAACTCGCTTCCAAAGGGATTGAGTTTGAGTAGAAAATCCAGAGCCTATTGTTAGGAAGGGAAGAATTTGATCGATGGTTTTCAGATCAAAACCTGGGACAGCTTGAAGTTCATAGAGTGAAATAAACGGACCGAAACGATTGCGATAAGCTATCAAACTGCTGATTTGTCTGGGATCTAGCAGGTAGCTTGCCGCTAATGTTTCGGAAGTTGCTTTATTTATATCCATGGGATTTAGATATAATTGAAGCAGTACTTCATAGATCGACTCGTAATCTAGGTCTTCATCCTGAACAGGAAAAAGGCGCTCCATAAATGATTCTAGATTTATTTCCTTTTGTGGAGGTTGCTGGGCCTTAGCATGGGTATAGAATATGGCAGAAAGGCTCATTATCAGGAGTAGCGCTTTCATTTTGTGCCAAAAGAAAAACCTAAACTTAAATGATTTGTACTTCCAAGAGCCTGATTTTGACCATAGGAATAATCTAATTTCATCCTATTTGACTCTAGACCTATACCGAAGAACAATCTACTAGGATTGCTGTTGATCCCAGTTCGAAGAAATATCCAGTCTCTAATACCATATTCAATCCCAGCTTTTACGATGGGTTTGATCTGGATGTCTTTTTCTACTTCTAGGTGAAGCTGTAGCTCGGGGATTGGAGTATAATAAATTCCTAAACTCACTCCAGTTGGCAGTCTATTTTCGGAGTCTTTTGAGATTTTGGAACGGCTAAGATTAATGATACTGGCACCAACTGAAAAATCGGGACTGAGTTCAGCCATGCCTCCTAAACTAAAAATAAGGCTGCTGCCTGTTCCAAACCCTTCTATCTGTGTTTGAAACCATTCTAATCTTGCTCCGATGCTCACAATTCCTAGCTGATTGGCGAAAGCTACCCCAAGCGATTGCTGAGAGAATAATTTACCTCCATAGCGAGTGACGCCGAATCCTAGTATTCCAGTTTTCACTTTCCAGGCACCGACCAGATCAACAGTGCTTAGCTCTTTTAATCCGAACCGACTATCGTATCCAGCAGAGATGGCAGAGTTTTCCAGTTTGGCAAGACCGCCTGGATTATTAAAATAACTCCAAGTATCCATCCCATGCACTCGAAGATTACCCATGCCTTGGCTTCTCGCGCCATGTACCTGAGTGAGCGGATCCGTTTGAGCCTGTGTAGAAAAGTACAGGAAAAGCAGGAAGCAGAAAAAAGTCAATTGCTTCATAATGGATTGGAAAAAGTCTTAACTAATTTAGTTAAAAACTTGATATTCAATCCAAAATGATGATTTTTTTATTCGGAGCTAGTTAGAATGGAGCGGAAAAGTTGAAAAAGAAATTGCCCTCCTTGCTGTTATTCATCGAGTATTCAAACCTGAAAACAGCATCGTAAAAACCAACCAAATCTATTCCGGTTCCATAGCCCATGAGGTATTTGTTGGCTAGTCGTGAGTTTTCTGGAATGTGGTTTCTGTCTTTGACATAACCATGATCGAAATTTGCACTTAAGTAAAGTCGAATAGGAATAGTATTGAATTGCTCTAATGGTATCAGGTTGGAAATGTCAATTTCCCAGTCGACAAATTTCCACCTGAAACTATTTTTATGAACGTATAGCTGCTGGCCTTCTATTACATTAAGTTCATAGCCTCGGATGAAATTTGGGTTATATCCGATTCCCCTTACTAGGGTATAAGGTTGAGTTTTACTCAAAAACCAATCGGCAGTCAGACCAGTATTGAAATGGAATTTATCTGAGATCTTGAAATATTTATTCGCCGTCAAATTCACTTCTACTTCGTCTAATTCATCAGTGAATATGATTCCATATTTGGTGATTGAGAGCTGAAGTAATTCCCCATCTGTGGCATAGGAGACATTATCTCGACGGTCGTGTCTGAAAGTATAGGTTGCAAATGCATAGCGCAGTTTGTTGCCTTCATGTTGAAAGTAATTTGGGTTTTCAGTGAGTACATCGTCACTGACCCAGGTGGAACTGTATCCCAATGTCACGAAATGATAATTGTAATAGCTTCTTCTGTAGGTATAGCGAAGTGCTGCTAAGAAGCTTTTCTTGATAATGTCTTCATTCTCATCGGTATAGAATATTTGCTTGTTGTATTCGGATTTAATCGGAATGGTCTTATTTTCCTTAAAGGTTAACTGAGCAGCGAGTCCATGTTTTTGCTTTTTGTCAATGTAAGGTTTGCTGTATTGAAGATCCAAAGCCTTTGTGAATCCTAGTTGCCCCGCAAATTTGAGCTTTTCGTTTCTCCCACCCACGTTGCTGTGACTCAGTCTAAGTCCATAATTTACCCTAGAAAAACTGTGGTCTTGGTTTGTCCACCATTCAGAAAAATTTCTATCAGCGAGCTGAAAGATGATTTGAGGAAGGATATACCAGCGTTCTTTTACGGTAATTAGGATCTCAACTTGGCTCTCCTCAGTAATCAGTGGGGTGATCTCTACTGATGTAAAAAGCCTTAGGTTGTATATTTTTTTTTGATCAGCAATTAGAATCTCTAAAAAAGTGTTCCAATCGTAATAGAAATCTGTGACGAAATCAAGCTCTCTAAGAATTACGCTTTTCTTTGTTTTTACATTCCCTACGATAAAAATATTATTAACCATTACGCTGTCTGGCGTATCTTTTTTAGCTGGAGAGTAAGAGGTGTCTACCTGTGCATAGGATTTAGTAGTCCCTAACTCTATAAAAAGAGCCATGAATAGTATAGAGAAATAAAGGATATTTGATTTCTTGAGGATCAAGAGGGAATTCTGAAAGTTTATTTTTGGTTATTTACGCAATGTCCACAATTATAGGACTTATTCATGGCAAAATCCATTCTTCGAAAGATAGCTATATTTCCAGTCTTGGTGTATCAATACACCATTTCACCATTATTCCCCTCCAGCTGTAGGTTTACACCCACATGTAGTCAATACATGAAGGAAGCAATCATGAAGCATGGAGTCATCAGCGGTGGCTGGATGGGGTTGAAAAGAATCGCCCGTTGCCATCCTTGGGGAGGCCACGGGCATGATCCAGTTCCTTAATTTTTGATTGGTTTTAGGCCATTTCTTAGCGCTCGAATTACTAAGATTATTCCGGCAATTACCAGCGGAACACTAAGTAACTGTCCCATATTGAATTGCATAGCATCTTCAAAGTCAACTTGGCTTTCCTTGAAAAACTCCCATATGAAGCGCATTCCGAACACGGTGATGAGGAATATTCCTAAGAGAATGCCTTCAGGCAATCGCTCTTTGTATTTGTTCCAAAGTGCAAATAGAACCAAGAAAATCACGAAATAAGACACTGATTCATAGATCTGAGTGGGATGCTTTGACCTGCCAAAAGTTCGTACTGTCACCAAATAATGATCCCCCTTATCAGAGATTGACATATCCAAAGGGCTCTCTACTGGTTCGGCAAGGTAATCCTGGCTGGAGGAGAACTGCGTTAAAGCGTACTTAATGTCTCGTCTTAAGGTGTTTTCTAATTCTTCTACTGAATAAGATCCTTTATTGATTTTCAAATCAATATTAACTGGGACAATTCCATTTCCAACCAATTCATTTTCTCTATCTGCTGGCTTATATGGATCGATTGACTCGATCGGAACTTTGAGTGTGGAAAGTAATTCTTCAGTGTCCCATGCATACACTATTCCATAATCTGATCCGGTATCTTTTCCACCGATCTCTGAATTCATCAAGTTTCCAAATCGAATAAGTGCCCCTGTCAGTGCGGTGACGATGACTATTCGATCGACAACCCAGAGGTAACTTTGCCCAGGTGTTCTTTTGGCATAAAGCCAAAGAGCAAAAAGAATGGCGATAGCAGCTCCATGACTGGCAAGCCCACCTTCCCAGACTTTCAATATCTCGATTGGATTGCTTAAATATTTTGCTGGCTCATAGAAAAGCACATGCCCTAGCCTTGCTCCAACTATTGTAGCGATCACCATGTAGATGGTAAGTTTATCAACTAACTCAGGGTTTTGACCTTCCTTCTTGAAGAAGTGAACCATGAACTGCTGGGAAATCACAAAGCCAGCAGCAAAAAGAATACTATACCAAGGCGGTCTCTCCCAGCCGTGAATTACGGAAGGATTAGGATCCCAGACGATATAGTTCATGATTAATTCAAGCATAGTTGATAAGTTAAAGTTGATCTAGTTGGGCAAGTTCTTCAGTAAATCCTCCCGACAATATCGGGAATCTGTACCAAGTTTTAGGGTCCACATTGAATTCATCCAAGTGGAAGGAAGGAGCAAGCCTTTCCCTTTTCCATTGATTTCGTGACCAAAGTTGGAAGAATTTTTTGATATAGCCTTTTAAAGTGACAGGTTCTAATGTTAGTTCTTCAGAAAGTATGAGATAAACATCCATGGGTGAACGTCGATCGCGAATTGCAAGTTTTTCTATTTCCAAGATTACTGCATACGGCATCAAATCTTTCTCATCCGTCTGAGTTCTTTCCAATGGACGTAACTCTGCACTTGGCTGTAGCGAGTTTACTTTTGCTAGGCCTGGGCGACTGAGACTTTTCTCTGCCCAACGTAGCCAATTGAGAAGGAAATATTTGTCCACAGCAGCGATAGGAGAGATACTTCCTGACGTGTCACCATCCATGGTTGCGTAGCCCACATCTCCTTCACTACGATTGGAAGTAGTTAGAAGTAGTGCATTATTGATATTTGCCAGCATCCAAATAATAGGTGAGCGGGTTCTGGCTTGAATATTTTGTAGCGTGATATCGTCTTGCTCCCAAGTCAATTTTCGGCCAATTGCTTTTTCGATTTTTGAAGTGTAGGACTTTACTTCCTCATCGATTTCCCAGTGGTAAAAGGTGGCTCCAATACTTTCAGCAAGAGATTCTGCTGAAGAATATGTGTCGTCGGAGGAGTTTTTTGTGCCTTGATAAGCCGTAGTCAAAAGCTGACTCATCAGTTCTTTTTCTGGGTATTTAGAAGTCGGGAAGTTTTTTACTCCGCCTTTTTTACAAAAACGGTCCAGTCCTAATTCATCGATTCCCCGCTTGACCATTTCAGCTACAAGGATTGCAATCGAAGAAGAATCAGCTCCACCTGAAAGTGAAAGCACAAAACCATTGCTTCGGCTTTTTCTCATATAGTCGAAAAGTGCCAAAGCTGAAGCTTGTACAAATTCCTCGTTCTTGGAATTAATGGGAGCAATTTTTTGAGTTTTAGGTTCTAAGAAGAAGCTATTTAGCTGATAGTCTTCGAAAGAAAGCAAGCTGTTTCTTGAAAGTATTTCTCCTGATTTAGCAAGCATGATCTCTCCATCGAAAATCATTCTTCCAGATTCATTTCCCAGCAAATTTGCGTAGCAATAATAGCAGTCGAAAGTCGCTGAGCTTTCTTCCAGTAATTCTTTTCTCAGCTGAGACTTGCCCATGGCAAAATGGCTTGCGCTGGGGTTGAAGATCAGATCTACCTTTCGTTCACAAAGTCTATAGCCAGGTCTTAGCTTGCCTCTCCATGCATCTTCGCAGATCTCAAATCCGTAATGAATGTCCTTGTGGTGAAAAGTAAGGTCACCAAGCGGGATCATCTGGTTCTGAAATTCTATTTCGACGACTTCATTTGCTATCCACGGGGTAAACCAGCGGAATTCGTAATGTACTCCATCAATGGCCATGAATTGTTTGGCTACAAATCCTTTGACTTTGCTGTTTTCAACGACAGCTACAGTATTGTAGACTTTGTCTTGAATTCTGATGGGTAATCCTACTGCTACAGTGATGCCCTGGCAATGAGGAAGTAAAAGCTCCAGCTGAGCAAGCGCTTTCTTTGGGTACCAATAGCTCAAAAATAAATCTTCAGATCCGTATCCTGTGATAGCCAATTCGGGCAAGCACAGGATTTCTACTTCTTGTCTTTTTGCTTCTTCAATAGCCAGAATGATTCTGTTCAGGTTGCCTGACCAGTCTAGCGGTGTTTGATTGACGGTTGCCCCGCCGATTTTTATTGAAGACATGAATGGATATTATTGATCCTAAAATTACGAAGCTAGGTTGCGATTTTTAGAGTTTCGCATGCGTTTTTGGATGCTTCCTGCTCCGCTTTCTTTTTGGTACTTCCTTTTCCTTGTGCTACTTCTTCTCCTTCTACCTGCAAAGCAACTTTAAATTCCTTGAAACGCTGGTTGCCACTTACACTAAGCACCACGAATTCAACTTGCTTATTTTCCTTTTGAGACCATTCGATGATTTTACTTTTGTAATTGGTCGTAGTAGCAATCATGCTTTCTACATCAAAGTGAAGGAGTATTCTTTGGGTAATAAATTTCTTTGTGAAATGGTAACCTTTGTCGAGATAGACTGCTCCAAGAAAGGCTTCCAGCATATCTCCATAAAGTGATTTATTTCCTGTGAAGTTTCGCTCTCCGATCTCCATATCCAATGCTTTTCTCAAACCGATTTTTATGCCGGTATCATTCAGCGATTCTCTGTTTACGAGTTTTGATCTAGTTTCGGTAAGAAATCCTTCGTCTCTGAAGGGGTATTTTTGGAAAAGAAATTCAGCAATCACAGCTCCGAGGATTGCATCCCCCAGGAATTCCAGTCGTTCATTGGAAAGTCGAAAACCCTGGGAAGTCTCTTCTCCCAGACCAGAAGGAGTGAGGGCAAGCTTATATAGAGATAAGTTAAAAGGCCTGCTTCCCGTCATCAAATTGATGGAGGTAGCAAGCCTTTTGTCTTTTTCACTAAAGAAGAGATGGTTGAATCCGAGTCTTTGAAATAATTTCAAAATCCAGATTAATTATATTTTTTGAAAATTACTGAACAATTATGTCCACCAAATCCAAAGGTATTGCTCAACGCATAGTTTATTTCTCTCTTCTGCGCTTTGTTGAAAGTTAAATTCAATTTTGGATCAAATGCTTCATCATCTTCGAAGTGATTGATCGTTGGAGGTACAATGCCATTATTTATAGCAAAGATACATGCAATGGCTTCAATAGCACCAGCTGCACCTAGCAAGTGCCCAGTCATAGACTTAGTACTGCTAATATTCAGCTTGTACGCATGCTCTCCAAATACTTGTTGGATTGCCTTGGTCTCACCTACATCACCAAGTGGAGTAGATGTCCCATGGACATTGATATAATCGATGTCTTCCGGTTGAAGTCCAGCATCGTCCAAAGCAATTTTCATCACACTACTAGCGCCCAAACCCTCTGGGTGAGGAGCAGTGATATGATGCGCATCGGCAGTCATTCCACCACCTACAAGTTCTGCATAGATTTTGGCTCCACGTGCTTTTGCATGCTCTAATTCTTCCAGGATCAATGTTCCTGCTCCTTCACCTAATACAAATCCGTCTCTATCCTTATCAAAAGGACGAGAGGCAGTTTCAGGGGATTCGTTCCGTTGAGAAAGAGCTTTCATGGCATTAAATCCACCAATTCCTGCTTCAGTAACTGCTGCTTCCGAACCACCACTGATAAAAATATCAGCTTTACCCATTCTGATGTACGTGAATGCATCAATAAGGGCATTGGTACCTGAGGCACACGCAGAAACCGTTACAAAGTTTGGACCGCGAAAACCATATTTAATAGATAGGAAGCCAGCGCTGATGTCAGCAATCATCTTTGGGATAAAGAATGGATTGAATCGTGGTGTTCCGTCTCCTGTGGAAAAAGAAGTCACTTCATCCTGGAAGGTTTTCAACCCTCCAATTCCAGATCCAAAGATTACTCCGGCTCGTGATTTATCGATTTTTTCAAGATCCAACCCTGAATCTTTCATGGCTTCATCAGCTGAAATCATGGCATACTGGGTGAAAGGATCCATTTTCCGAGCTTCTTTTCTGTCAATAAATTGCTCTACGTCCAGGTTTTTGACCTCACAAGCAAATTGAGTCTTGAAAAGTGATGCATCGAATTTGGTAATCGGCGCAGCACCGCTCACACCATTAGCCAGACCGTTCCAGAATTCCTCTGCGGTATTGCCTATTGGTGTGAGGGCACCTATACCTGTTACAACAACTCTTTTTAAATTCATAGAATGAATTTAGGAATTATTATTTTACGTTAGCTTCCAAGTACGTAACTGCTTGTCCAACAGTTCCGATTTGCTCAGCCTGATCATCTGGAATAGAGATGTTGAATTCTTTTTCGAATTCCATAATCAATTCTACAGTATCAAGAGAATCAGCACCAAGATCATTGGTAAAGCTCGCCTCCAAAGTAACTTCAGACTCTTCTACGCCTAGTTTGTCAACTATGATGGCTTTTACTTTTTGTGCAATTTCAGACATTTTGTGATCAGTTTAGTTAATAACACTTCGCAAAGAAATATATTTAATGCCTAATTGACAAAGAAAAGATTGAAGTAAATTTTTAAACAAATCGTTGTCCGTAGAAGTTGGATTATATTTTCTAACTTTGTTTTGATTCATTTTTTGAATGCATGAAGAAGGCCAAATTACTGATTGAACATACGTATGATTTCGAGCTTTTGGGGCTTGTATCGCCCGTTAAGGACTATAAAATGGCATGGTTGATCAATAGAGATTTGGACTTAAATCTCATCAAATCTGATGATCTTTTGTTGGAATTTATGACCCTACCAAGCCTGAAAATCGCACAATATTTCCTTTCTTTACCACACGGATTTGTTCAGCTTTTAAGAAATAAGGCATTGAATTCGACAAATCAAGTTTCTTATTTGATTCCAGAATTGAAATCAATGGATTATTTCCTTTTGGTACAAGACGAGACCTTTCAAATAAGTATTAATACATTTGCCAACCAGCTGGCTAAAAATCGGTACATCCAGAATGTAATGAAGCTGGACGTAAGTAAACTTAAATCAAAAGAAAACCTATTAACTTATTAATCCCCTAATGAGCCATTTCAATAAGACTAAGATTCTAGCAACTATAGGCCCCGCTTCAAATAACTATGAAACAATCAAGAGTCTGGCTGCAGCCGGCGCTAATGTGTTTCGATTGAACTTTTCGCACGGTACTCATGATATTCACGCTGAAGTAGCGAAGATAATCAGACAGATCAATGCCGATGAAGGGCTAAACCTCGGAATTCTCCAAGATCTACAAGGCCCGAAAATCCGAGTAGGTGAAGTAGAGAATAATGGCGTTGAGATCAAGCCTGGAGAATCAATCACGATTACAAATGATCCAGTAATTGGAACTAGCCATTTGGTGAGCACGGTTTATCAGAACCTTCCTAATGATGTAGTGACTGGCGATAGAATCCTAATTGACGATGGTAATCTTGAAGTTAGGGTTAATGATACCGATGGCAAAAATGTCAATTGTACTGTAATACACGGAGGTATCCTAAAGTCTAGAAAAGGAATCAACCTTCCGAATACGAAAGTAAGTGCTCCATCACTTACTGAGAAGGATATTGAAGATTTGGCTTTCGGCCTTGAGCAGGAAGTAGATTGGATCGCACTTTCATTCGTTAGATCTGCTGAGGATATTATTGACCTAAGAGAAAGAATTGAAGCTAAAGGCAAGGTTTGTAAAATCGTTGCGAAAATTGAAAAGCCTGAGGCGTTAGAAAATATCGATGCAATCATTGAAGCTACAGATGCTATCATGGTTGCTCGGGGAGATTTGGGAGTGGAAGTTCCTATGGAGATTGTTCCGCTTTGGCAAAAAAGAATCGTTGAGAAATGTAAGGTGGCTTGTAAGCCAGTTATCATAGCTACTCAGATGATGGAGAGCATGATCGTAAATCCTCGTCCTACACGAGCTGAGACAAACGACGTTGCTACTGCAGTGCTTGATGGCGCAGATGCAGTAATGCTTTCTGCTGAGACTGCATCAGGAAAATATCCTGTGAATGCTGTAAAAGCAATGAGTAGTATCATTAGCTACTTGGAGGAAAATGCAGACATCTACCATAATCTATACAAGATCCCAGAAGATGACGATACATTCCTAAGCAATAACTTGGTTTTGATGGCTTCCAGACTTTCTAGAAACGTGAAAGCTAAGGCTATTGTAGGAATCACTTCTTCAGGCTTCACAGGCTTTAGAATTGCTTCTCACAGACCTTCTGCGGGTGTTTTTGTATTCACTAGAAACAAGCCGTTGATCACTCAAATGAGCTTGGTTTGGGGAATTAGGGCATATTTCTATGAAAATCAGGTTTCCACTGATGCTACGTTTGTGGATATTGAGAATACCTTGAAGGAAGATGGACATGTCAATTCTGGCGATATCATCATCAACACTGCAAGCATGCCGTTGAAATCAAACGGCAGAACTAATATGCTGAAAGTGCATATTGTAGAATAAGTAGATTCTAAAAATAAATAAGAAGAGTCTTGGGTTACCGGGACTCTTTTTTTGCTTTTTACATTTCTGTGAAAATAATAAAGAAGTTTTTTGTTTAAAGACCTTCGAGATTTTCTAAACCTCAAAGGTCAAAACTGAAAATTGTGACTGATCCCGAGCTATCGGGACTAATCTAATCTCCTTTCCCGAAAATTTCTTCCGGCCCTTTCGGAACGACCATTAAAACTTTTTCCTTTTCTACCATCACAGATCCAGCTGGTGATCCTTTTATTTTTCTGACATATTTGGCTTCCGTGTGTATCACTGGCGCAAGCGATTCATTTTTATTCTTGGAATAAAATGCAGCTAAGGATGCGGCAGTCTCTAATACAGCCATAGGAATGCTTTTAAGCCCTGAAGTCTTAATAAGCACATGAGAGCCTGGGACCATGCGTGCATGCAGCCAGATGTCGTCCTTCTTCGTGTAGCCGCGAAGCATGTCATCGTTTGCCGAGGAGGATTTGCCTACCCAGATCGGGAAGCCTTCGAATTCAAAAGTTTTAAAAGGCAGCACAACTGAATCTTTTTGGAGGACCTTGTCTTCACCATGCGATTTCTTGAAGCCTTTCAAAGTTCTGAAATCCTCGATTTCATTCAGATCCTTTATTTTGGATTCGAACGTAATGGCTTGGGTTATTTTTGCTGCGATAGTTTTCTCTAGTTGACCCCATTCCAACTTCCTGTTTTTAGATTTCCTATATAGTGAAGCTGCGAGATCTTGCGGTTTTTGGTTGGGTTTGAGTTTCACGAGGATATTTTCTCCTGTATAGAAATCCATTAATTCAGCTTCTAATTTCCCGTCTTGAAAAGCATGTAGATTAGCCATGATTACATCAGCTAGTTGGGAAGGAGGGGGAGAATTGCGAAGCTCATCTAGCTTAATCGAAGATTTCTCAATATAAGAGTTGGTGCGTTTGAGTTGTTCTTGGTATTTTTTGAGCAGCGCATTTTTATCCTTTTCGAAATTGCGTCGAACCAAGGCCAAATAAAATAATTCATTGACTGCCAGAATAGGATTTGAGAAGCTTTTGACTGGAGTATCTTCTGGCAAAAGGCTCAAGTGGATCTCTCCATTCTTTTCTACCAAAGAAAATAGTGGTGTATCCAACATATCTAAAAGCTCCTGCATTAGGTCCCATTTGTTGTCTAAATCAGCGTCGATAAAACCTCTTTCTTTCAGCCAATTCCGTGGAATAGCCCCAAGAGTAGGGAGAAATTTTGAAGCATTGCCTTCCAAACTATCGAATGTTTCTTTACTTAAATCAGAGCTTTTGTTCAGGGATTTCCAGTCCAAATCTCGGTCTTCGCTGATGCTGTTCCTAAATAATCTTAGAGGTTGAGTTCCATCTTGCTCATAAAGCAAAACATTACTGCGGTTTGCATGCAATTTGAAAAGTAGAATTTTTCCTGAACTAAGGTTGAAAATAAATGCCCGCTCAAAATTTAAGACTTGGCATCCAGTGATCACATCGCCCAGTAATTCATGAAACAAGTTGATGCTGTTTCTCTTCGCACGTTGGAAATTCCCGGGAAAGGAAAGGTAGATCTGTGGAGGAAGAAAATGTGCTCGCATGAATCGCGACTCTACGGCATCTTCAGTTTCTATAATTAGCTCATCTTTGTTTTGTGAAAAACAAGTCACTATTTTTTTGCCCAAAAATGCTTTTTCCAGCTCAGGGCAGAGGTATTTCAGGAAGTGATAATTAAGATGCATTAGTCCAAAGTTAGCTGAAGCCCGTCATAGGCCAAGGCGATTCCTTCGGGTAATTCTTCATCCACTGAATTATGAAGGCCAAGTTTGTGGGACATGTGCGTAAAATAGGTTTGTTTGGCGCCTATTTTTTTAGCCATTGCCACTGCCTCATTTAAGGTGAAATGTGAAATATGTGACTCCTTTTGGAGTGCATTTAGAACTAGGATTTCTGTGCCTTCGATCAATTGCAGCGATTCCTCAGGGATATTATTAGCGTCAGTGATGTAGGTGAAGTCACCAATTCGAAACCCCAGAATTGGAAGCTTGTAATGCATCACTGGAATAGGAGTGATTGTGATCCCCTCAATAGTGAATGGGCTTTCATTGATTTCTACAGTTTCCACTTGCGGCACTCCAGGGTATCTTTTTCCAGTGAAAATATAGGCAAACTCACGCTTGATTTGCTCCAATACCTGAGGCTTCCCAAAGACAGGCATGTCTCTTTGCTGCTTGAAATTAAAGGGTCGGATATCGTCAAGTCCTGCCGTATGATCTTTGTGTTCGTGGGTGAAAATTACCGCATCAAGATCCGAAATTCCCGCTCTGAGAATCTGACTTCGGAAATCAGGTCCGGTGTCTATTACCAGACTTAATTTTCCGATTTGGATGTGGACGGATGACCTGAATCTCTTGTCTCTGAAATCCAAAGAACTGCAGACTGGACATGTGCAACCAATCACTGGAACGCCCTGTGAAGTTCCTGTTCCTAAAAAAGTAACTTTCAAAATTTTAACTGGGTTTGTCTTAATTCGGTGAGGAAATCATGATTTGCTTTGTCTTTAAAATCCGCAGGATCTAAGTTAAGTTCAATCAAAATATCAATGAGTGCATTGATTTTTCCTTCTAGGGGGAAATACTTATTTACAATTACAATTTTGGCATCATTCAATACACAATAGCCAGATTTGAAATTGCCCTTTTCGTACCGCAGCATGTAATCTGAGGATGCAAAGAGGTTTTCAAGTTTATCTAAAAAGTGCTTTGTGTGTTTAATTGCCATATTAACTCAATAATTTTTTTACCGTAGCCAATAATTTATCGTAGTCAAGTGGCTTTTGCAAGAAATCATCAAACCCAAGTTTCCTGAATTCATCCATCGTGTAATTATTGATGTTGCCGGAAATAGCAATAATCGGAAGCTTAGATTTGACTGGATCTTCAAGATCCCTGATCATTATAGTACAAGTGACACCGTCTAACACCGGCATATTCAAATCCATCAGAATAAGGTCAAAATCCTCCTTCTCCAACATCTCCAATACTTGCTTGCCGTTTTTCGCCGCTGTCATTTGATACTTTTCAAAGGACAGGATACTTTTAGTCAAGTTGAGTATGACAGAACTGTCTTCTCCAACGAGGATTTTTTTCGGATTATTCATGGGATAAAAGTAGTTTCTTCTTTGATATATTTCTCCAATAAAATACGCTCAATTTTTAGTTTTATAAGCTTCTCTTCCAAATATTTCCAGTCTTGAGCTCTTGCGTGCAGATCTGCATCACTTGATAATTTGAAAATGGCACTGCATCCCAAAGTCCCTGAATTACCCTTGACAGTATGTAAACTTTCAATAAGGGATTGCTGGTCTTTACTTTCAAATGCTGGGTTTATTTTATCCATCAATTCATCATATTCTACTAAAAAATCAAGGTAAATAGACTTAATGGTTTCTGCTGTATTGTATTTTAAAAGTTGATTTAACACCTTTTTGTTTAAGACCTCCTCTTGCTCTTGTTGCGGTGCTATTTCAAGGTTTTTTTCTTCTTTTCCGGTTAATTTTCCAGAAATAATATCCAATAGTTCTTTAGGACGGATGGGCTTGGTGATTACCTCGTCAAAGCCTGATTCCAGTAAACATTCACGGGTGGAGTCAGTAGAAAAAGTAGAGATGGCTATGATAGGGCATAGAAAAGCAGACTGTCTTCTTATTTTTTTTTGGGTTGAAATCCCATCGGAGCCGGGTAGTTGAAGGTCCATGAGTATTAAATCAAACTTGATAGCTGAGGCTTGTTCAACTGCTTTCAGGCTTGTTTTGACTGACACGAAACTACATAACTGACCTATCAAGCTTTCTATAAGCTTTCTGGTCAAGTCATTATTGTCCACGATCAACACCTTTTTGCTTTTCATTACTTTACTTTGGATTTTTGCCCTTAGCTAATCACTCTCATTTTGTCAAATCAATCATTCTTGATCTTAGTGGTAGGGCCCACTGCAGTCGGCAAAACCGATCTTTGTCTAAATCTAGCCAAAAAATTCAAGACTGAAATTGTGTCCTGCGACAGTCGACAGTTTTATCGGGAAATGAACTTGGGGACTGCCAAACCCAGCTCTGAAGAACTCAGCGAGGTCCCTCATCATTTCATCAATAGTCTTTCTATAGAAGATGATTATGATGTGCGAAAGTTTGAACGTGATGCCATAGTGCTTCTTGAGACTTTGTTTTTGAAAAATCAGGTGGTAATTATGACCGGTGGCTCTGGATTATTTGCTGAGGCAATTGTGAATGGATTGGATGAAATGCCTGCAATTGCACCAGAAGTAAGGGCTCAGATTATTCAGGAATACGCTGAAAAAGGGCTAGACTTTTTGCAAGAGGAAGTGGCACAGAATGATCCTGAATATTTTGAAATAGTTGACCAAAAGAACCCACAACGATTGATGCGAGCCATGGAGATCTATAGAGGTACGGGGAAGAAATTCAGCTCCTTTCGTGTGAAATCTGTTAAAAAGCGTCCTTTTCAGGTGATCAAAGTAGGTTTGGAGAGAGACCGCGAAGAGTTGTATGCACGCATTGATTTGCGGATGGACCAGATGATCACAGCCGGTTTATTTCAGGAGGCAGATGCACTTTTCGAAAAAAGGCATTTGAATGCATTGCAAACTGTGGGGTACTCAGAAATCTTCGGGTTTTTGGAGGGGAGGTATGATAAGGAAGAAGCCATTCGATTGCTCAAAAGAAACTCAAGACGATACGCAAAGCGACAGTTAACTTGGTTCAAAAAAGACGAGTCAATCAAATGGTTTTCTCCAGAAAATAAAGAGAGTATCCTTGAATTCCTAGCCTATCAAATGGCCTGAAAACGGGCTATTTTTCCAACCCAATTGTACGGTGCTTTTTTTAGAAGTTGGTTGTATTGGATTCTGTTGACTTTTAGATCCCGTATGATTTTCAGTGCTTTCTCAGCAATTCCCTTTTCGAGTTGTCTTTCCTTGAGCGCAGCAATCAATAGATCAGGATCTGAAGAATCATTTACCAAAATACCCAAGGCTGGATTCAATGAATTCAACTTGAAAAGTAACTCTTTCTGGCTATTGAGTTTGCGTTGCAAGGCATTTTTTACGGTAAGGTAAAACAGGAGAGCACCTCCTCCTAGCATGATGAATAGTGGTATGAAACCCATCTTATATACTCAAGATTTTCATTAATTTAAGGTGATCTTCGATCAGGGGCTTTGTCTTACCAATGCAGTCTGCGAAAGGTGTATATACAACTTGTTGGTTTACTATCCCCGCCATGTGAAATTGATGACCAGCTAGTAATCCTTCTACTGCAGACATTCCACATCTACTAGCTAAAACCCGATCACGGGCCGTAGGATTTCCGCCTCTTTGAATGTGACCAAGGGTAGTAACTTTAAAATCTTTAGTAGGATCATTTACTTTTTGTTTGACTATTTCCATAACAGTCTGAGCATTCCCCGCATCATCACCTTCAGCTACAACAACAATACTGGAGAATCTGTTTTTTCTATTGTTTTTCAATGACTTTACCACATCATCCAAATTGGTTTTTGTTTCTGGAACCATCACAAATTCTGCTCCTCCGCCTATACCAGATTCAATTGCAATAAATCCAGCATCTCTGCCCATTACTTCGATGAAGAAAATACGATCATGGGCAGCTGCAGTATCACGGATTTTGTCAATTGCTTCCAAAGCTGTATTTACGGCAGTATCAAATCCAATGGTATAGTCAGTTCCATACAAGTCGTTATCAATCGTTCCCGGACATCCGATAGTTGGGATACCATATTCTTCGAAAAACACCTTTGCGCCAGTAAAAGTACCGTCTCCGCCGATTGCGACCAGCCCTTCTATGCCATGTGCTTTGAGATTGTCGTAGGCTTGCTTTCTTCCTTCTGGAGTTTTGAATTCCATTGACCTGGCAGACTTAAGGACAGTTCCTCCTCGCTGGACAATATTACTTACAGAGTGAGATTGCAAGCGTTTAATATCACCGTCGATCATGCCTTCATACCCACGGTATATCCCGTAAACTTCTAATCCTTTGAAAATGGCTGTGCGTACGACCGCTCTCACGCAAGCGTTCATGCCAGGACTATCTCCTCCAGAAGTAAAAACTGCTATTTTCTTCATATGCTAAAATTGTTTTTCAATGGTCATGTGGAATCTCGCATCTTAAAAAAAATCGTCCCTAAGAGTGACTTTTGAGTTATGCTCGATTTCATTGTACATAGGTTTAAGATCCCAAAAATAGGGATTAATGAAACAATGCTTCCAGTTTCTCAAATTATTAAACCTTTAATAAAAGCTAAAAAGTTAAGCAGTTTGAATTCCAGCATTAATAATGTGAATTTGGGAGTATGGAAAAGAGAAAACTACCTGCCTTGTCATTTGAAATAAGTCCACTTGCACTTGGATGTATGTCTTTGAAAGGCAGTTTAAAAGAAGATCAACAAATCATTGACGCAGCAGTTTCAGGAGGAATCAATTTCTTTGATACAGCAGATTTGTACCAAAAAGGTATCAATGAAGAAATTGTAGGTGCCGTACTGAAAAATAGGAGAAAGGAGCTCGTTCTAGCCACCAAAGTTGGAAATCAGCTACGTCCGGATGGAAATGGATGGGACTGGAATACTAGGAAATCTTACATTCTGAAAGCTCTTGAGGAAAGTTTGAAAAGACTACAGACAGACTATATTGATATTTACCAACTGCATGGAGGCACGCTGGAGGACCCTTGGGATGAAACGCTGGAAGCTTTTGACATTCTTAAAAGTCAGGGTAAAATCCGGGCTTTTGGGATTTCTTCCATTCGCCCAAATGTGATCCGAAAAGTCCTAGCAATGAGTAGTCCTGCTACAATTATGATGCAATACAATCCTCTGGATCGTCGACCGGAAGAAGAAGCATTTCCATTAATTGCTGATTCTAACACAAGAGTTTTGGTTCGAGGTGCTTTTGCAAAAGGACTTTTAATCAATAAGTCTGCTGAGCCATTTCTTGATTATTCTGCTACCGAAGTAAAGGAAGTACGCGAGTTGATTGGGGATTCTGGAGTGCTTCCGGAAGCTTTTCTAATTCATTTTGGTCTAATACAGCCAGCGGTGGGTGCTATAGTGATTGGAGCAAGTTCGGTTCAGCAGGTCGAAAAAATGATTTTTGCCTATCAGCAGCATGAAATGATTTCGGATGATTTAATGACCGATATATCTGCTAAAATACCACTAAACAGCTACTCGCAGCATAGATAAAATTCCGATTGCCTAGAGACTTCAAAAAGTCTATTTTGGAAGATTATATTTTATCCTTGCTTTAAAATTACCCAAATATGAAAGTTAGACTGTTACTTTTTCTAATACCAGTTGTAATCTGGTCTTGCGAACCAAAAGAGCTTACCGAAGCCGAACGTTGGGAAGATACCGCTAGTCGGGTTGAAATAATTAGAGACGATTTTGGCGTTCCTCATATTTATGGGAAAAGCGATGCCGATGCAGTTTTCGGCTTGCTCTATGCGCAGTGCGAAGATGATTTCAGGAGAGTAGAACGAAATTATATCTGGGCTACCGGACGCTTAGCTGAGTTGGAAGGTCCGAAAGCTATTTACAGTGATTTGAGAGCAAATCTCTACATGACTGAATCAGAAGCAAAAGCTGCTTATGAAACAGCACCTGATTGGTTGAAGGAACTTTGTGTTGCTTTTGCAGACGGCGTAAACTATTACTTAGCAACACATCCGGAAGTGACACCCCAAGTGATTACGCATTACGAACCTTGGATGCCAATGTTCTTCAGTGAAGGGTCTATCGGTGGAGATATTGAGCAGATTCCAACTCGCAGAATTCAGGCTTTTTATGCTGAAAAAGAGCCAGACGTAATGGCTTCATATGAAGAAGAATTTACCAGAGAGGCTTTATTAGACGAACCAAAAGGTTCCAATGGTATCGCAGTAAACGGTAAGATGACGGCTTCAGGCAATGCGATGCTACTCATCAATCCACACACCTCCTTTTACTTCAGGCCTGAAGTTCACGTGGTTAGCGAAGAAGGTTTGAATGCTTATGGTGCAGTGACCTGGGGACAGTTCTTTGTTTACCAAGGTTTCAATGAGAAAACAGGATGGATGCATACTTCTACTCAAGTGGATTTCATCGATGAGTTTGTGGAAGAGGTGACAGAGAAAGATGGGAAATATGAATACCAATATGGAAAAGAGAGCCGTGCAGTGGAGGAGTTTCAGGTTTCATTGAAATACAAATCAGGTGAGGAAATGAAAGAGAAACCTTTCACTTTTTATAGAACTCACCATGGTCCGATCACACATAAGATTGGAGAGAAGTGGGTGGCGACTAAGATCAATTGGGATCCTGTCAATGCGCTGATCCAAAGCTTCACGAGGACAAAGCTGAGCAACCACGCTGAGTTTAAGAAGATGATGGACATTCGTACCAACTCTTCAAACAATACAGTTTTTGCAGATGCAGATGGAAACATAGCCTATTTCCATGGGAATTTCATTCCTAAAAGAAATGAAGGATTTGACTTTTCAGAGCCTGTGGATGGTTCTGATCCGGCTTCGGATTGGCAGGGCCTGCATACGGTGGATGAAAGTATCATGGTCTTAAACCCGGGGACTGGTTGGATACAGAACTGTAATTCCACACCATTCACTTCTGCTGCTGAATTCAGCCCAAAGAAGGAAGATTATCCATTTTATATGGCTCCAGATCAGGAGAATTTCCGTGGGATTCATGCAGTAAATGTGCTAAAAGAAGCTTCTGGTTTGACTTTGGAGAGTATGATTGAACTGGCCTACGATCCCTATCTGCCGGCATTTGAGCATTTGATTCCTATGCTACTTCAAGCCTATGAAAAGCGTGGCGTGGCAGATCCTCAATTCATGGAGCCAATTAAGATTTTGGAAGCTTGGGATTACCGCACGACTAAAGAATCTGTTGCGATGTCTTTGGCTCATTTTTTTGGGATGAATTTCATGAGAAATCATGGCAACATCAATAATTTGATCCCATTTAATATCGATGAAAACACCAATGTTCCTAAGCCTTCGCCAACAGAATTGCTGGCAACTTTTGCGCAGACTTTGGATCAGATGAATGCCGATTTTGGAACATGGAATACACCTTGGTCAGAGATTAATAGATTTCAGCGATTGACAGGAGAAATCGATCTGCCTTTTGATGATGAAAAGGAGTATAGCCCGGTTGGTTTGGCTTCTGGAACCTGGGGTGCTTTGGCAGCTTTCGGAGCGAGAACTTACCCTGGAACGAAGAGATTGTATGGTTACCGAGGAAATAGTTTTGTAGCTGTAGTGGAATTTGGGGAGAAAGTAAAAGCTAAATCCATTCTTGCCGGTGGTCAGAGCTCAGATCCAAATTCTCCGCATTTCTACGATCAAACTGAGGACTATGTCGATGGGGATTTCAAGGTTGTAGCATTTTATAGAGAAGATGTGGAAGCTAGGATGGAGGAGAGATATGCTCCGGGGAAGAGGGAATAGCCAATGATCAGTCGCAGTATTCAGTTTGTTGACCTTTGAGGTTTCTAAAACCTCGAAGGTTTTATGTTTATAGTATAAATTGTACCAATAAAAATTAAATTTATAGTCAGCTTATTAATTCCATGCTTCGGATATACCCATTGTTTGTCGGAGAAGAGGATTTTTTGCTGAGTTTTCCAACTTGAATAAAACCCACCTTTACTTATGAGAAAAATACTCTTTTTCATGCTCCTGAGCAGTTCCGTTGCTTTTGCGCAGCAAGAAACCAAACCACTGCGATCATCTATAGAAACGGATACCCGTGCTATCAGGCAGGATGTCCCGATGACGAATTCAATTCGCAAAGCTTTCGAAGAAGGCTCAAGAAACTTTTCTGGGAATCCAGGTCCAAATTACTGGCAACTTGAAACTGATTTTACGATCAAGGCTAGCCTAGATCCAAGTACGCAGACTATCACAGGTTCCGAAAAGATTTTGGTACATAACAATAGCAAAGAGGATATGACTTCCATAGTGCTGCGATTGGATCATAATATTTTTAGGGGAGATGTGCCTCGTGGATCGTCAGTTCCTGCGGAAAACACAGAGGGTATGATCGTGACTGCAATAAAAGTGGCGGGAGAACCAGTTGATCTGAACGCTCCTCCAAGACGCAGTAGAAATGAACCTGCAACATTGAGTGTAAGGGGTTTGCAAAGCACTGTTGCTACGATTTCCTTGGTAAATCCTATCAAAGCAGGAACTGCCGCAGAGGTGGAGATTGACTGGCATACGAAATTGCCGGGTGGAGATAACGGAAGAGGTCATAGAATGACCCAGCGATTTGACAGCACCTTATTTCAGCCAACTCAATGGTTCCCGAGATTGGCAAAGTATGATGATCTGAGAGGTTGGGAAACCAGCCTATACCTAGGTCCGGCTGAGTTTCATAACAATTTTGGAAAATTTGATGTGTCTATCACTGTTCCAGCTGGATGGATCGTAAGTGGTACTGGTGTTTTGCAAAATCCGACAGAGGTTTTGACTCCGACTGTAGCGGAGAGATTTGCTAATGTTCTTAAATCTGATGGGGAAGTTACCCTAGTAGGTGAAGATGAAAAAGGACCAGGAAAAGCGACTAAGGCAGGGGATAAATTGACTTGGCATTTTGTGGCAGATAAAGTCAATGATTTTGCCTGGGCGACTTCAGATAGATTTATCTGGAAAGCAACCAAAGCGGACATTCCCGGCAAAGGACCTGTTCCGATTTACATGGTTTTCATTCCAGAAAGAGCTCAATTTTTCGAAAAGGCAGGAGAAAATACCAAGCATGCATTGGAGTTTTATTCCAAGCTTTGGGCACCTTATCCTTTTCCTCAGCTTACGCTTCAAGATGGACCAAGTGCTGGTATGGAATACCCGATGGTAATCAATTCCAATCAGGGAGCAGCAGATCATGAGGCAGCACACCAGTGGTGGCCTATGATGGTAGGAACGAATGAAACCCGCTACGGCTGGATGGATGAAGGTTTTAACCAATACATGAATATTCTTTCCGGTGCAGATAGCAGAGGAATAGATTATAATTTGGATGGATTGGGACAAAGCTATGGTCGTGTAAGCGGATTTGAAGATGAAGCACCGATGATGTGGAGTGCGAATGACGCAGGAAATATGTATGGTTTCCAGACTTATTCGAAGACGCCATTGATGTTATCCATGCTTGGTGGAATCGTGGGTGATGAAGCGGTGATCAATGCAATGAAAAAGTACACAGCAACTTGGGCGTTCAAGCATCCTTCGCCTTGGGATTACATGTTCTTCATGAATAATGAATTGGGACAAAATCTGGAGTGGTTCTGGTATTATTGGTTGTTTACCACGGAATCTGTGGAAGGATCTATCCAAAATGTAACTACTTCAAATGGTAAAACGACCGTAACGGTACATCAGGCAGGGCAAATGCCTTCTCCAGTTGTGCTTCAAGTTGAGTTTGAAGGGCCGGCAAATGTAAAGATGCCAAATGCTAAAAAGATCAATGATACTACGATTGAATTGACTTGGCCAGTTTCGGCTTGGTTTGATGGAAGCAAAACTTTTGATGCGGTGATGGAGTTAGGTGATTCGAAAATCAAGAAAATAACATTAGATCCTCATGGACGATTCCCGGATAAAGACACGGCTGACAATGTTTGGCCAAGATGATTTGAATGAAAATGAGGCTCGCAAGAGCCTCATTTTTTTTGTCGTTTTTTACCGCAGTGGGCGTGGAGGATTACACAGAGGTCGCAATTTAAAGTTGTCCTGCTTCTCCAGAAGCTAGACTTTGTAGATCTATCTACGAATTTCAAGGTTTTTATTTAACCGCAGTGGACACAGAGGGTCACGCAAAGGGCGAAATTTAGAGTTATCCTGCTTTTTCAGAAGCTAGACTTTGTAGATCTATCTGCTAAGTTCAAGGTTTTTTGTTAACCACAGAGGTCGCAGAGGGTCACGCAGAGGGCGCAATTTAGAGTTGTCCTGCTTTTTCAGAAGCAAGACTTGATGTTATATCAGAATAAGGGCTGAAAGTCCTAAATAACTAACCCTAGCTCGATAGGGCTGGGCAAGAGAAGTTGAAATAGAAATAAAGCTCTGAAAGAGCGAAATAGAAGGTAGATGATCCAAAGAGATCGTGAATAGAGTTGAAACTCTGTTAAGATTATGGTTTTTCACTCTAGGTTATCCAGCTTTTCCAGAAGGTGGACATGGAGCCCATTTTTATTTCCGTTCGTGTGACACGAACGGTGGCTTAGTACTTCTACTTTTTGGGAGTTTCACTCATTTCTAACTTCAACTCTCCACCAGAGGTGATCTGGCTATGGGAAAGCTCAAGATGACGCAAGGTTTGATTCTTCCAATTCGCAGAGTTTACGTAGACATTAGAAGGGCTATTCCCTTCAGTTTTGATGATAAATTCCTTCCCTGAGTAATAATCTGGATTAAGTGCTATGGTGATTTTATCAAAAATAGGACTGCCAATTTGATAAGCTGGATCTGCTTCCGTTCCTCCGTTCATTTGAAACAATCCAATCTTCATTAATACCGCTAGACTTCCCATCAATCCTTGGTCTTCATCTCCATTATAACCGTTTTCAGGGCTGAGGTCAGAATATATTCTCCTCACAATCGCCCTTGACCAATACTGAGTCAAATCAGGTCTTCCCAATTTGTGGAAAATGAATGCCGTCTGAATCGAAGGCTGATTTCCGTAATTGATTGGAATTCTTCGATATTCTGGATGTGTTTCCTGTGAGTGCGAAGTGCCTGAGGTGAAACCAAGTTTTTCAGATTCTACGAAGGAAGTGTTTAATCGTTCGATGGCTTTTTCTTTCCCTCCCATTAATTCGGCAAGTCCATCCAGATCATGTGGAACAAACCAAGTTCCCTGACTTCCATTTGCCTCATTGAAACCTGCATTGTATTCGTAAGGATCGAAAGGAGTTTTCCAGGTTCCATCTACATTCCTTGGACGCATCCAGCTTGTTTCAGCATCAAAGGTGTTTTTGTAGTTTTCTGATCTTTTCAAAAATTCCTGCTCACCAGCTTTGTCTCCCAATGCTTTTGCCAATTGAGCCAATGTCCAATCCTGATAAGCATATTCCAATGTCAGACTTGGTCCATCCTGATGGTAACCGAAGTTTCCTTCAGGAATTGGCCACGGCACATAGCCGTTCTTTAAGTAATAAGAAAAGCCGCCGCCCAAGTAAGTTTTATGCTCATACCCGGCTTTTTCCATGATTCCTCCAGGACGGTGATTTTTCTTTAGTCCCTCATAAGCCAGCTCAATATCAAAGCCTCGAATCCCTTTTTGGTAAGCGCTGACGATAAATGGAGTGCTCGAAGCCCCCGTCATAACGTAAGTGTAATTACCTCCAGAAGGCCCTCGTGGAATAAGGCCTCCGTCTTGATAGTATCGCAGCATGGAATTAACAAATTCCTCCGTGATCTCAGGATAAACTAAGTGCCAAAGGGTATTGATAGTCCACTGAGCTCCCCAAAATGAATCTGAATTGAAGTGTCGGAATTTGGGTTTTCCAGCTTCGTCCAGCGGAATTTGCTTGGTCAAATGCGTTCCGCTGGTCAGGTCAGCATATTTGCCATTTACATCCGAAATTGTTCTTCTGCCTTGTAGCGCATGGAAAAGATCAGTATAGAACCTTCTTCTGTCTTTTTCTGTAGCACCTTCTACTTTGATTCTTCCCAAATAGCTATTCCATTCTGCAAATGATTCATTCCGTATTCGGTTAAAATCCCAATGCGCTAATTCAGTATCCAGATTCAACATTGCCTGCTCCACACTGACGTAGGATATCCCTACTTTCATGAGTAGTTCCTCCGTAGATTTATCAAAAGTCAGTAGCGCGCCAGAATCTTTTCCTTTGATTTCAGACAGGGTAGAGGTGACTCCATTTTCTGACCAACCGCTAATCTCAGCGATATTTCTATTGAGTTTGATAGCAAAGAAGATAGGAGTGTCATTCGGTCTTCTCACCGTTGGACCGTTAATCAGATGACCAGTTAAAGTGGTCTTGTTTACCTGGGTGAGTTCTCCGTCGATGATGTCCGAGGGGCCCAGCATGCCACCAAGTCTGATCACGACTTGCTGCTTTGCTTCTTTAGGGAAGGTATATTTGTGAAATCCGGTACGTAAGGTGGAAGTAAGTTCCACTCTGATCCCATAGCGATCAAGTGTAAGTTGATGATAACCTGGCTGCACTATCTCAGTTTCATGGGAAAAGGGAGAAGCAAAATTTCTTTTCCCCTCCAAACTCACCTCAGAAACCGGTAGTACCGAAAGCCCCGAAAGTTGCCAAGCATGCACATGGCTAAGCCCTTTGATGGAATCACTGTCATATCGATACCCCGATCCCCAAGCTCCGCCTGTATCCGTGTCAGGACTGAGATTGACCATCCCGAAAGGTCTAGTGGCAGTATTGAAAAAGAACCAGCGGGAATTTTTACTATCTACATAAGGATTTACCAAATCTGCGGGGGACTCGTTTGATTGGGAAAAAGCGAAAGCGGAAATCTGAAAAAACAGGAAGGCAAGGCAATATCTTAGGTTCATCTTTTGCGTCAATTGAATTAGGAGCTTAAGTAAGGTGCAAAAGTCCGTAAATCAAACTTAGTGATCAGGGATATTACGGAAAGGATTTCAGCATTTGCTCTATCAAAGGTACAACAAGAAAAAGGCTGGAAGTTTAATACTCCCAGCCTTTCAACTGTAGTGATTTCAGGATTTATCTTAGAAAGGAAGATCCGCTTCTTCAGACACGTTTGCTTTTCTTTCACCCATCAGTAGGATGTTTTGTACCACTACCTCAGAAATGTAGCGCTTGACACCTTCTTTGTCTTCGTAAGAGCGGTTGCTGAGTTTGCCTTCTATGGCGATTTCCGAACCTTTGTCAGTGTACTTGTCAAGTAATTCGGCTTGCTTGCCCCAGGCCACGATGTTGTGCCAGGTAGTTTCTTCTACGCGTTCACCTTTTTGGTTTTTGTAATACTCGTTAGTAGCGAGGGATACTTTACCCAAGGTCTTGCCGCCTTCCAGGTTTTTGATTTCTACTTTGGATCCTAGACGTCCGATTAGCTGTACTTTGTTTCTTAGCGTGCTCATAATGTTTGTTGTTTTGGTTAGAAAATTTGTTTGTCGTTTTCGCCAGAGGAAAAACTTATGAACCAAAGTTGGGGGATCGGTCAGCGCTAAGTCGGTAGCTAGTCGTTTGTATTCGATAGTATCCGTTTGTTGTCGGATAAAGTATGTTTATTGGTCTTAAGAGGTGGTTAGGGTTTTAGTAAAGTTTAGTAGGTTTAGAAAGAAAAAAGCGCAGTTGCGTATATACAAGTGTTGAACAATTATAAAAACAGCGATATGAAAACTAAATTTCTTATAATGACAATTTTGATTGCTATAGTTTTTATTTCCTGCAATCAAACGAAAAAAGAAACTTCAGTAGTTGAAAAAACGGCTACAATCTACTACAATGGCGACATTATTACAATGGAAAGCGATGAGCCAACTTATGCAGAAGCAGTTGTAGAAGAAAATGGAAAAATCGTTTTTGTAGGAAACAAAGACGAGGCATCGGAAAATTACAACAAAGCAAATCAAGTGGATTTGGAAGGAAAAACAATGCTTCCGGCATTTCTGGACGGACATGGGCATTTTTACAATGTAGGCTTTACAGCTATGTGTGCGAATATTTTACCAACACCTGATGGTCCTGGTGTAGACTTTAATTCTGTAGTTGAAACATTAAATGAATACAAGGAAACAGAAACAGGTAAATATGTTTTAGAAAAATTGGGATGGATAATTGGTAACGGTTATGATGATTCTCAATTAGCAGAAAAAGATCATCCAAAAGCTTCTGATTTAGACAAAGTAAGTACCGATCTGCCTGTTATTATTATTCATCAATCGGGACATTTAGCTTCTATCAACTCCAAGGGATTAGAGCTAATGGGCTACACAGCAAATACACCTAACCCCGATGGAGGCGTCATAAGAAAAGATAGCAACGGAAATCCAAACGGAGTCTTAGAAGAAGCTGCTTTTTTTAAAGTCTTATTCCCTGTATTAGGGAAAATTGACGATGATATGGCAGCCAAGTGTATTAAGCAAGGTCAAGACGAATATGCCAAAAAAGGCTACTTAACAGCACAAGATGGTAGAACGACAACAGATCAGCTTGCTGCACTTAGAAAAGCAGCCGATGAACAAGCTTATTATATTGATGTCGTTGCCTACCCGGATATAACTTTAGGCATCGAACAAGTTGCAGAAGGAACTTATACACCAACACACCAGTATAAAAACAAGTTTAGATTAGGAGGTGTAAAGTTAACTTTAGATGGTTCTCCACAAGGAAAAACAGCTTGGCTTACCAAATGCTATCATGTGAATCCTGAAGGTAGAACAGGGTGCTATGAAGGTTATCCGATTATGGATGACGATAAAGCAACCGAATATGTAAAAACGGCTTTTAAAAACAAATGGCAAATTTTATGTCATAGTAATGGAGATGCTGCTATAGATCAATACATAAAAGCTGTAGGGGCTGCCGAAAAAGAATTTGGATACCTAGATCACAGAACTGTACTTATTCACGGGCAAACCTTACGTAAAGATCAAATTCCTGAATTGGTTGAATTAAGTATCCTTCCTTCTCTATTTCCTATGCATACCTTTTATTGGGGAGATTGGCATAAAGAGTCTGTATTGGGAGAGCCAAGAGCAGACTATATTTCTCCTTGTAGAGATGTGATTGACGCTGGACTTACTATCACTTCACATCACGATGCACCAGTCACCTTTCCTAACTCAATGCGCGTATTGGATGCTACTGTTAACCGTGTAACGCGAAGCGGTAAAGTACTAGGTGCAGACCAAAGAATTACAGTTTATGAAGGATTGAAAACCTTAACAGATTGGGCAGCTTTCCAGTACTTTGAAGAAGGGAGAAAAGGTACACTTACAGTTGGCAAATTAGCTGATTTTGTGATTTTAGATAAAAACCCACTTAAAATTGACCCAATGCAAATTCACGACATTCAAGTATTAGAATCTATAAAAGAAGGAAAAAAGGTATATGAATTAGAGTAACTGTTGCCAACAACTAGGTTTTCGTCGCGTGCGTAGCACGAACGATGAAACCGCTGTTGCACGGAACCGGAGAGGTTCTTATGGGGATTGAGTCGAGATTTTTTGAAGGAAATGGGGTTTCCAATTAGATTAAAAAGTAATACCTACGAGTAGATTCGGTATCGATTCAAAAAAAGTATTGTTGTTTCTAGCCTTTCCAATGCCTTTTGGAAAGGCTTTTTTTATTGCATGGGCATAGGCTTCCTAGCCCGAGTAAAATCAGGAACTAAAATTGGTTTGTGAGAGCGGAAAAGACGGCCTTTGGTGGTCCTCGTTTGGGCAAACGCTGAATACTTACCATACTTTCTTTCTGGCAGCAGGGGCAGTATCGTGGGTTATAGGTCTCCAGAATGCGGGGCTCTTTTTCTGGAATCGGAATTCCAAGTTCCTGATGAATGAGTGGTATTGTGATCAACTTGGATGAACTTCCCAGTATACCAAAGTGCCGGATCCGTACCAATCCTTTGGGTAGGATATGCATAGAAAACCTTCTGATAAACTCCAGATTATCCAGAGTCATTTCCAGCTTCTGAGCGCCTTGACGATAATCCTTGTAGCTGAATATCGTCCGCTGTTGATCGATGTCCAGAATCCGATGATTGGATATCGCTACTTTGTGGGTGTATCTTCCTAGATATTCGAGTAAGGCTTTGGGGTGTCCGAACGGCCGTTTGGCATAGACTACCCATTCTTTTTGAAACAAAGCATTGATCAGTTCCTTCTCCGTGTTGATCTTGGATTTAAGTGCTTTTACGTACTTGGCTCTGAATACCTTGCTCATGGCCTTGACCGGAAACAGGTACTTGCCTTTGCTTTTTACGGTCTTCCAATTGGCTTTTTTGGTCAGTCCCCCTCCCGGCACGATACAGTGTAGATGTGGATGAAGCGTCATAGTCTGACCCCAGGTATGGAGAATGGCGATCATCCCAGGCTTTGCCCCCAAGTGCTTCGGGTCTTTGGCAAAACATGCCACTGTTTTCCAAGAAGCTTCAAACAAACTATCATACACCGCTTTGGGCTGGTACATGGCCAGCTGATACAACGTGTCCGGCAGAGTGAAAACGACATGGAAGTAGGGTACAGGAAGTAGTTCGGCTTCCCTCTTGGAGATCCAATCTTCTCTGTTTTTACCCTGACATTTGGGGCAATGCCTGTTCCGATAACTGTTGTAGCTGATACGCATCGAGCCACACTCGGTGCATGCATCCACATGCCCTCCCAGATCTGCAGTTCTGCAGCGTTTCAATGCCGACAAGGTCCGCAACTGCCAGCTGTTGATATGTGGGTGCTTTTCCACTTCTGCCCAGTGTTGCTTGAGCACATGGGTCACTTCAAAGCGTGCTTTCACTTTCTGGACAGGTAGAGTCTGTCCAGGGGACTGAAGGCACGGCATTTTTCTGTCTGGGCCACATGCAGGTAGATCATCGTGGTGTCGATGCATTCATGCCCCAGCAAATCTTTAATGGTCAGGATATCAAGTCCTTCTTCCAACAGGTGGGTGGCATAGGTATGCCGGAGCGTGTGGACGTTCATCGGCTTAAGGATACCTGCTTTCTTTTTGGCTTCATTCACCGCCCATTGCACCCCTCGCTGGGAGTAACGTCCGTCAAAGTCTCCTCCGGCACGACCAATGATCTGCTCACCTTTACTGTTGAACAGCCATTCAAGGGGCTGTTCGGCTTCCAGGTAAGTCTTAATTCCACGGATCAGTAAATCAGCCAGCGGAACATAGCGGTCTTTCTTTCCCTTGCCATCCTTTACGTGAAGTATTTTTCTGTCAAAATCAAGATCGGCAATCTTCAGGTTCCTGACCTCAAAGCAGCGAAGCCCACAGCCGTAAAGTAAGGCTATCAGGACGCGATGTTTGAGCAGTTTGGGAGCCTTAAGAAGTCTACGGACCTCTTCCTGACTTAGGACAACAGGAAGTTTCCTACTTCGCTTGATGGTAGGTAGCTCGATCCGCTTATCCTTCATTCCTTCGATTCGGTAGGCAAACCGAAGGGCATAAACGGTAAATTTAAAGTAGGATTCTGAAGGGATAGTATGACTCTTTTTAACTAGATGGAGGTAGTCATTGATCCGATCCGGATCTACTTCAGTGGGCAACTCATTGAAGTGAATGGCCAATTTGGCCAGATGTCTCGCATAGTTTGCCAGTGTACTTTTGCTTTTTCCGGCGACGACAATTTTCTGCTCAAACTTGGCTAATAGTTCAGCAAATCCAGCTATCTTGGAAGAGGCAGCCTGGAGGATGGTTTCCTTTTTTTTTCATGATTAATAAGAGTTAAGTAATGATCTAAAAAGTTACCGCTTCTTGGCTGTTCTTGAAACTACCGAAGGTTTAGTGCAACATTATATAACCGCAATTACGGCAGATTCTACTAAGTCCAAATCCACTCGGAATATGCTCAACCGGATATTAACGCATATAACCCCATAACTGGCGGTTATACAAAACCGTTATGGCTAATTTTAAAAATGAACGAAACGAGAATTGATAAAATAGACTATGTTGTAGTCGCACTATATATGTTTATTGGGGCGTTTATATGGGTTTCATATAAATTCTCCTTACTGAGACAAGAGAATATAAATATGATCTTGCTTGCGCTGACTTTTGGAGGACCATTCTCATTGTTTTTAATGTATTATAAAAGACTTCGTATTCCGACAGTATCATTAATTTGGTTTGTACTTGGAATATTTCAATGGTATTTTGTAGACCAACTTAAAAGCAACCCTGATTTCAATTCAGCAATAGGTACGTTCGCTGACTATGATTTGAATCTATTAGCAATGATTATAATTTTTACAGTCTTTCGAACTTTAAGCCTACTCACCACGAAGCAAGAATTTATGATGGCGACTTGGTTCTCTCCAAAGGACAATAGAAAATTAAATCCTCTAGATTACATTTTGACTTTTGCGGGACTTATAATACTAACAATTGTAATGACAGAAATATAAAAACTAGCCATAACAGCACCTACCCAAAAGTGGCGGTTCAGTGGTTAAATCAAGCTTTGCGCTTCAATCAAAGTTTCTGCTTGGTTGACAGTGAATCGCTCCGAAATCGCCACCTTCGGGTAGCCGCCAAACGTTGTGGCTAATTTAAAAATGAAGAGAATCCTAACGATAATATTGGTGTTCATAGGAACAATTGCCTTTGGACAAAGCGTTCAAATCGACATATTTCGACTTGAGATAAGTGAGCGATTTAAGGATATTCAATCTGACAAGATGAATTTTCCAATTATTAGTTCAGGTAATAAGAAAGTAGACTCATTGATAAATACCGACCTAAAGAATCGCTTTACAGACAACGAATATCCAACGGACAATCTTGATCCGACTCTGACAAGATGGGCAGGAGACGAAATTGTTTTTCTTGGCTTTCAAGTTACTTACAATCAAAATGGAATTCTATCATCAATGTAAGTGCCGAAGGTTGTGGAGCGTATTGCACTAGTTGGACAGATTATTTCAATTATTCGACACAAACGGGAAAATGGCTTGATATTAACTCGATTGTTGACACTACAGGGTTATTCAGGGAAATGGTTTTCAAAGACAAGAAGGAGCAGTATAATGAAGCAAGCCTTGAACTTAAAGATGTTGTTAACGACTCTGATTGGGGATTAACTCAAGATGAATATGATTCTGCGATTGAATATTATAATGAGTGCGACAACACCTTTAATCTTAATCAATTTGCCCTTTATCCGAACTCCATTGAAATAATAGAAGAATGCCGGCTACCTCATGTGATGAAACCATTAACACCAATAATTGAATTGAAATATAGATTCTCTGAAATAGGAGAGTATTTAAAAATAAAAATCTAGCCACAACGGTTATAGTGCATACCCTGCGTGATACGCACTATAGGCAAACAGTTAGCAAACATTCCTTGCACAGAGAACTGAACTCATGATAAAATACCTTTTTCTTCAAGCAGGCTTAACAATTGTATTCTTCATGATTTGGATTGGAACGACCAACTTGCCAGGTGGAGAAGTAGGTATGGCTCCTTTTTTACTTGGAATATTTCTTTTAATCCAGTTAACTACTGGGATCCTACTCAGCCTATTCTTTAGAAAACATTTAACAACGGCGAACACCATGTTAATTGGAATGCTCGTCTACATTGCAATTTACGAACTTGGGCCTGTTGGGATTGGTAGCGAACCCATGATATTGGGGATTTTTGAGAAAGGAGCGAAGGGAGAATTGAACAGAGCATTCGGCCTAATACCATTGGTCGCTACTGTCTTTACACTCATTGCAATCGAAATTCGGGAAAGAAAAGGTGCGACATAATACATTTGCTAACAATCGCTGAGGGGGAATGCGCCAACTGCCACTTTTCAGATTTCAGTGCGAACTTCACCAAGAATCTGCGGTTGGTAAAAATCGGTACGTTCTACTAAGCTCAGCTCAAAGGATTTATCATCTTTATGTGCACTGTGCTACTTGGATACTTTGGGAGTACCGGCAGATACATTAGCTTTATCGGAGCTTGCTAAGCTTGGGTCATTAACTCCAACTTTGAAAAAACACAGAATCGATTAAAACATGGGGCAAGACTTTAAAATAGAATTTGATTTTGACCCAAAAAATGAATGGAGAGTTTTTAGAAAATCAATTATTTTTCACATTGGGACACTTAGTGGATTTATTTACTTTCTCGCAACTAAAGAAGATATTGGACTTTTTTTAGGGTTTGGTTTTCTGTTATTCGCGCTACCTCAATTGGTTTTACATTTTCAATACAAACTGAATGACAGAAGGAAAAAAATTATAGTAAACCATTCAAAGCAGACAATTAGAATTGAGCATAATGGTAAGCTTGAAAAAGAATTTCGATTTAAAGACATAAATAAAATCATTAGGTTTAAGGGACAATGGGACGAGGAAAATATGACGTATGCTCTACCAACCTTTTTTTACAATTACACGGAAATTGTTCTTAATGACGGTCATAAAATATTCTTCTCTGACTTTATAGCAAAGAACCTTGGATTAAAGAATATTGAAATAGAAAAAAAACTATCCTTATTAAATTTATCCAATATTAAGTGGCTGTGAATATGAGGATTAGCAGAATTTATTGACCAAAATAATCTTTAAATTTTAGAATAACTTTTAAGTCACCTCAAATACCCAACCCTTAGACAATTGAAAACATAATGCCTAACAAGGACCCAGAAACATACTGTCCCACAAGCCGAACAGATTGGCGTGAATGGTTAATAAGAAATCATCAGTCACAGCAGTCTGTTTGGCTTGTTTATTATAAAGCATCATCAGAAGTTACTACCCTAAGTTGGAGTGAGGCAGTTGATGAGGCGCTTTGTTTTGGTTGGATTGATAGCACCAGAAGGCCAATTGACAATGAGAAATTCATGCAGTATTTCAGCAAGCGAAAAGCAAAAAGTAATTGGTCCAGGATAAATAAGGATAAAGTGAAAGCTTTAATTGATCAAGGACATATGATGGAAGCAGGCTATAAAAGTATTGAAGTTGCCAAAGAAAATGGGTCTTGGGAAATTTTGGATGAAATTGAAGCTTTGGTAATTCCGGAAGATTTAAAGAAAGAACTAGCGAATCACAAAGGTGCCTTTGAGTACTTCGATAGTCTTAGTAAATCCAATAAGAAGATATTGCTTCATTGGGTGCTTTCTGCCAAAAGACCAGAAACAAGGCAAAAGAGATTTGCGGAAATTGCGGAAAGTGCTCGTGATAATCTGAAACCTATGCAGTTTAGGTAATAGAACTTTATCTATTGAAATTTGCTCTTGGGTTACCACGCATAAGTCTTATTTTTCTAACCATAATCAGAAAACAACCAAATGACAAAAGAAGAACTATCTGCATTAACAGATCAGGAACTGCTAGACAAGGCTAAAAAAACGAAAACGAATTCCTTGATAAATGCGCTTTTTATTGGGGTTATGATTGGGGTGATAATTTTTAGCATCTGGAAAAACACCATAGGGTTATTCACTTTAATCCCGCTGATTTTTGCATTCAAGCTATTCAATAATTCTAAAAATGATAAAGCTTTAAAAGAGCTTTTAAAAGAACGGAAGTTGAATTACTAATGTCGTATCAAATCCGGTTTTTTAGAATATGTAGATCTGGATAGCGGACCTAAGCTCAATTAGTCTTATTGGCCTTGCTATTTTAGAATTCCGTAAATTCCCAGCAAAACATAACATATAGATTGTTTATTATATGTCGACCTTCTTCCCTGCCAGTAGGGAACTCAAAGCAATAAAAGGGGAAGCTAAAGCAAGCATTGGGGCAGCTTCAGTCATCGGTCTTCAGGCCAGCAAACGAAGATGTTACTGCTACTGGCATCATTGCAGATATGTAATTACTAATAAATCAAAACTCATAAAGCATGTGGTGGCAATATCTTTTGGTATTTATAGGTGCACTTTTATTTGATATCGTCCCTTTTCCGTTTCTGCCGGCATTTTTCACTTTGCACTCTGAATTTAATTCTCAATGTTTTTTTTGACAAAACTCTAAAACATAACTGCCTTGTTCACCAAAATCTTAGTCGGGTTATTCATCGCTCTAATCTTGTATTTGCTTTTTCGCCCAAAGAAAATAAAAAGTGGATATAATGCACCGGAAGTATTTCCTGAGAAATGGAGACTTTTTCTCCTTCAGCAAGTGAATTTTTACGCTTCACTGGACGGTGATGATAAAGCTATTTTTGAAGCCGATATTCTACGTTTTTTAAAACGAGTGAGGATCACCGGTATCAAAACTACAGTGGATGATGAAGACAGACTTTTAGTGGCCAGCAGTGCTGTTATCCCGGTTTTCGCCTTTCCAGATTGGGAGTATAGCTCTTTGCATGAGGTGCTCTTATACCCTGATTTATTTACGGAGAAATATGATTTCAGCGAGCAGGAAAGGAATATTTCAGGTATGGTGGGAAGTGGTGGTGTGATGCACCATGTGGTGATTTTTTCCAAACCTGCATTACATCAGGGGTTTGAGAATGCCAGTGATAAAATGAATGTGGGAATTCATGAATTTGTGCACTTGTTTGATAAGCAGGATGGAGATATTGATGGTATCCCAACGGTAATTATGAAGAATCAGGCCGTGTTGCCTTGGCTGCATTTGATTAGCGAGAATACGAAGGAAATGCTGTCAGGAAGAAGCGATATCAATATCTACGGAGCAACAAATAAGCAGGAGTTTCTGGCGGTAGCAAGCGAGTACTTTTTTGAGAGACCAAAGCTTTTCAAGGAAAAACACCCTGAATTGTATGACGTTCTATCTGAAGTTTTTCAAACCGATTTAGCAACTAGGCAGAATGGAGATAATACCTTGAAAAGAACGATCGAGAGAAATGATCCTTGCCCCTGTGGTAGTGGAAAGAAGTTTAAGGGCTGCTGTATGAGTCAAGATTAATTATCTTAGTTGGGTAAAACTGAAATCCATGAAAAAACTTGTCCTAATTCTCGCGCTGACGCTGTGTTTTGATTGCTTTTCACAGGAAGTAGACAAGACAGAAGTTGCAGCTGTAACCGCTGTGGTCAATCAGTTTTTTGAGGCCTTAGAAAAGCAGGATACCGTTTTGTTAAAACAAGTAGCTTCTATGGAAGGGCAAATCTGGACGGTTAATAATACCGTAAGTCCAGCCAGACAGCGCATGAGGTCATTTAGTGATGATTTGAAGACTCTTATTTCTCAGAATTCCTATCTGGAAACTCCCTTGAGCATGGATGTGAAGATCCATGAAGGCATAGCCATGGCTTGGGTCCCCTATGAGTTTAAACTGAACGGAGAGTTCTCGCATTGCGGTGTAGATGTCTTTACCTTGATGAAGAGGGAAGAGGCTTGGCAGATTATTTTTCTTTCCTACACAATTGAAAAAGAGGGTTGTGCAAATTGAAATCAAATAACCATTTTCAGAAGGTGATTTGCCTTGATGGATTAGTCTTTTAACTCATACCATTCTATACCAGTCAGTGGAACTCGTCTCCCCTTCGGAGCTTCCGGAGCATAGTTTGCGGCCAGATAATCTAAAATCATAGCCTCATTTCCGCCAAGATCCCATAATCCTTGAGTCTCCTGCATCCATTCAATCTTTGAATGCCAACCTTCACGGGTAAAGCGATTCTGGAGAATCAGGGCACTGGAGTGACATGCAGTGCAATTCGCTTTCACTAGCTCCAATCCATCTCCCGCTAGTAAGCCAGTTTCCACATCTTTTCCATCGACTAGCTCAGTAGAAAAATCTGTTAATGGCGCTGGTGTTTCTTCAGAAGTTTCGGAAGTAAAAGAGTTAAGTTTTTCAGAAATTTCAGGTTGAAATAGCACTAAGAAAACCAGCCCCACGAGTAGGATGACCACTCCCATCAATCCAGCTACGGATTTGATCAGTCCGTTGAAAAGTTTTTCCTTCTCCTGAGTAGAATTAGAGGAATTATTGTCAGGTGCGTTTTTCATGGCCTTAGCTAACTTTTACTGCAATTCTATGACAGGCATTGTTTAGGTAGCCTTTCGGGTTCCATCCAGGAATCACCATAGGCTGGGATATTCCTTGATCGTCAGTTGCTTTTGCCCAGATCTCGTAATAGCCAGTTTGTGGAAAGCTTAATTCTATGGACCATTGCTGCCAAGCGAGTCTGTTGACTGGTTTTTTCAAAGTGCATTTTTTCCAAGTTGCACCGAAATCTGTGCTTACCTCCATCGCACTCACTTCGTACTCACCCGCCCAGGCATGTCCCTGAACCATGAGCTTCTTTGAAGTGTCGAACATTGCCCCCGATTTTGGATAGGTAATGATTGACTTTACGGGCATGGATTCTATGATTTTCATATCCTCATCAGGAACTTCCTGTCCCGGAGCTACAGGATATTTGGGTACTCTGTAAGAATCACCCATCATTTTCTCACCATCATGTACCTGATTTCTTACCACCAGTTTATGCAGCCATTTTCCTGAAACAGATGCGGGCCAACCTCCACAAACCAAGCGAAGTGGATAGCCATGTTGTAGAGGAATATCTTTTCCATTTAATGCCCAAGCCAGGAGTGTTTCATCCTGCAAAACTTTTGACATCGGAGCGCCTCGGGAGATCACAATCTTGTTTGGATCTCCATTGAGATGTTTATCCTTGCCGTAATAACCAACATAAACCGCATCTGACTTGAGGCCTACATCCGCCAACACATCTTTCAGTCTTACTCCAGTCCATTCCGAGCAATATACAGCTCCTTCTTCCCATTGATTTCCGGATGCTGGAGGGTAAAAACCTGCTCGACCGTTTCCACCACATTCAAGTGTGAGCTGGTAAGTGTAGGATTTGAATTTCTTTTTAAGCTCGTCGAGCGTGTAGGTTTTTTCCTTTACCACCGATTCTCCTCCTATGGTAAGCGTCCAACTTGCTGCATCGACATCTTCTGGAATCAGCCCATTATTTCTAATGAAAATACTGGCGAAAGGAGTGACTGCATCATTCAAAAGATGTGGCACTGGCTCAACATTCCAAGGTTTCTCATTGCGTATGATCATGCCTTCACTCTTCCCTTTCATAGGATCAAAATCTGCCTGAAGAGCTACAGGGATGTAATCCTTTGGCATAGATAATCCATGGACGATATTTGTCCCTAGCATAGCTGACATAGCTGCAAGTGAGCTTTTCTGCAAAAATGCGCGTCTATCTTGGGTGAGGCTGAGTTTTTTCTTTGAGCTGTTCTTGTCAGTTTTTGACATGGTTAGGGGCTAGGAAAAGTATCGAAAAGTAAATTTAAAAATCTTGCCGACTAATGCCTTATTGAGGGCCAGGCAATTCCTCAATTTTGAAGAGATTACACCATTTTAGATTGTAATCAGGTTTAAAGCACTTTGCCCACTAGCGAACAAAAACGTCCGTTCGATTTTTTAAAAAAGCAAACTATCAGGCATTTCAGGGCTTTTTTGCCATTTTTTAACTGGCACAGAAATTTGATAGTAAGGGTAGGGGGTTTTATGCTTTTTGGATTAATGTAGCATGTCCAGGACAAAGGCCTCCTCCAAGACTAAAACCTAACACTATTTCCTATGTGGAAGAACTATTTTAAAATCGCAATCCGTAATCTTTCTAAAAACAAGTTGCACACAGGGATCAATTTGATCGGGCTTACTCTAGGTCTTGGGGTTAGTATTTTGATTTTCTTTTTTGTACAGTTCGAGCTGAGCTTTGACGATTTTCATGAACAAAGTGGCCAGATTTTTCGCGTGGAGCGCCATCAGGTCGATGAAGAAGGGGATCATGCTTCATTTTCCACTCCTATCATCACCGCACCGACTTTCGCCAGTGAATTTTCGCAGGTGAAATACACCACCCGCATGATAGGCAGCTCAGCGCAGGCATTTCTGGATGAACAAACTACCCAGAACCAAACTTTTCTGATGGTTAGCCCTGACTTTCTTGAGGTATTCAGTTTTAAGTTGCTTCAGGGGGCGAAGGACAAAGTATTGCAGGATAAGTTCGGTGTTGTGATCACAGAGGAGGTTGCCAAGAAATACTTTGGAGATGCCAACCCAATTGGGAAATCCATTCGGATGAGAATGGGAGATAACTTCGAAGAATATCAAGTAAGTGGACTTTTGGAAGACTTGCCGGCAAATTCAAGTATACAGTTTGAGATGTTGATGAACGATCAAAATCTTGATTTTAGCGTCGGCAAGGAAAGTCAGACTTCATGGTTCAATGTCTATGGAGATACCTACCTGAAGCTCAATGAAGGGCAATCCAAAGCGTCTGTGGAAGCAGGGGTGGAGGCTATGATGAAGAAAGTGCTGGGCGAGGAATATGAGGAAGGCAAATATTTGTTTACACTGCAGCCTATAACTGAGATGCACCTCTCGGAAAGTCCTGACTCAGGAATGGTGGAGTCTACCTGTCCAACTTTGCTTTGGATTCTTGCAGGAATTGCATTCTTGATTCTGTTGATTGCCTGTATCAATTTTACAACTATGGCGATTGGTCGTTCGACTACCCGAGCGAAAGAAGTGGGGGTAAGAAAAACCATGGGGGCGGATTTTGGTCAGTTGGTATTTCAGTTTTTGACAGAGGCATTTCTGACTACCATTGCAGCATTGATTTTAGGGTTGATTCTGGCAGAAACTTTACTTCCTACCTTCAATGATCTTTTTGAGAAGGAACTGAATTTGGTATATGGAGCTACGCAAATCTTGATTTTAACGGGTTTGGTGATGCTGATAACAGCCATGGCAGGAGCATATCCAGCATTTTTCATGTCCAGTCTCAAGCCGATCAAAGTACTGAAAGGAAATCTTTCTATCCGCTTTGGTAAACAAGCTTTAAGAAAGGGGTTGGTGGCATTTCAGTTCTTTATTTCATTTATGCTGATAGCCTCGACGTTGATAATGGTGAATCAGATGGAGGCTATACGGGATTATGATTTGGGTTTTGATCAAAATATGGTGGTGCTTGTCGATGTGCCTGATGTGCCGAGCACCAGTTTTGTGACCTCGATCAATGAAGGTTTTGCGCAAGCTGAAAAATACAGGCAAGCGTTGCAAAGAAGATCTGAAGTCCAGTCTGCAGGGATCACCATTGCTACCTATGGAGATGATGCGTTTTGGGATGGGGGCTTTCCTACAGAGGATGGCAAGCAATTTAATTTCCGTCTGAACTTCGTAGGCGGAGATTATGTGAAAACGCTAGGTTTGGAGATGGCAAAAGGCCGAGATCTGAATCCTACGCCGGGATCGGATAGCAGTGCGGTGTTGATCAACGAGACTTTTGCCAAAGCTATGAATTGGGATGATCCATTGGGAGAACTGTTGCCAAGCAAGAGAATTGGCAATCATGAGATCGTAGGAGTAGTGAAGGACTTCAACCACAACTCTCTTTATAAAGATATTGAACCCATTATTCTTGCCAAAAGCCCTGAAACGATATTCAGTGGCATCAATATGCTGATGATTCACTCGGCGACTAATCCGAAAGTGATGGTAAAAGGAAATGGAACTGACTTCGAAACATTCAGAACCTTACTTGAAAATGAATGGGAACAGGTGTTTCCTTTGGAGACTTTCAGTTTTAGTTTTCTGGATGAGACAGTTCAGAAGCAATACGTTGCTGATGAGCGCTTGGGTAAAATGGTGTTTTTGGCTGCGTGCATAGCTATTTTAATTGCTGCAATGGGATTGTTTGCCATGGCTGCTTTGAGCATAGCAGGACGTACCAAGGAAATAGGTATACGAAAAGTACTAGGAGCTTCCAGCTGGAGTATTTCTTGGATGTTTAATAAGGAATTTCTCGTAATTACCGTAGTGGGAGTTTTGGTTGCTCTGCCACTGAGTTTGTACTTTATGCAAAGCTGGATAGCTCAGTTTGCTATAAAATCCTGGCCTTCCTGGCTTAATTTTACGGTTTTGGGCATTGCTGGGATAGTATTTACATTACTGATTGTATCTGCGCAGTCTTATCGTGCTACTCAGATGAATCCGGTGAAGACATTGAAAGATGAATAGCGTGGTAAGTATTAAGTATCAAGATTCAAGATTTTAAGAACCAAAAACCAAAAACCGAGAATTAAGAACCACAAACTGTAAATCAATTTTAAAATATTCCAATCTTCCAATTTTTCAATCCATATAAATCATGCTAAAAAACTACTTCAAAATCGCCTGGAGAAATCTCCGTAGAAATAAGCTAAGAGCAACAATCCATATTTTGGGTTTGTCGGTTGGCATTGCGACCTGCTTTTTGATTTTCAATGTGGTGACGCATTCCTATAGTTTTGATCAGTTCCATGTTGATAAGGATAGGATTTTTCGAATTAATACCCTTACTGATTGGGGAGATGGAGGGAGTTTTCCTAATTCGGGGACTCCTGGGCCACTAGGAGAAGTGATCAGGGATGAGATCTCCGGAATAGAAGAAAAAGGCAGGCTTTACACCCTGTATGAGACTTTGGTGGCTTTGCCAAATACAAATAAAGTGTTTGGAAGGTCTGATGATGTGACTTTTGCTGATCCTGGATTTTTCAAGATTTTCCCTAGAGAATGGCTAGCCGGAAATCCCGAAACCTCATTGGTTCAACCTGAATCAGTGGTGATTTCGGAAGCGAGTTTGCATAAATACTTCCCTGGCTCGGTAGCTTCAGATGTTCTGGGTCAGGAATTGATGTTTGTGGATTCAGATTCTATCTATGCGAAAGTCACTGGAGTCGTGGCTTCTTACACCGATAATACGGACTTTATCTTCAATGATTTTATTTCTTACAGCACGATAAGAACGGAAGAACAGATCGAATGGTATGGGCTACATGACTGGACTTCGGTGAATTCAAGTAGTCAGCTTTTTGTCAAACTCGCTCCTGAAGTGTCCCCCGAATCTGTGGATGCAGCATTTCAGCCATTGATAGAAAAAAACATGAAGTCCGAAGAGGATGGTAAATACGCCACGAGCTTTTTCACTGAACCACTTTCAGAGATGCATTTTCAGCCAAATTATGGAAGTACTCACGTTTCCAAAACATTCCTAAATGGCTTAATTTTTATAGGTATGATTATTCTGGTGCTGGCTACCTTGAATTTTGTGAATTTGGAAACAGCTCAAGCGATCAGCCGATCTAAGGAAGTTGGCATACGGAAGACGATTGGAGGAACGCGATTTCAATTAATTTCCCAGTTTCTCGCAGAGACATTTATGATTATTTTGATTAGCACTATACTAGCTCTAGGCATAGTAGAAGGGCTGAAATTGCTGTTTTCAACTTACTTACCGAGGGATTTCAGGATTGAATACTTTTCACTTTCCAACATGCTGTTTTATGCAGCATTCCCAATACTATTAACGCTGATCACAGGGATTTATCCTGCTTTGATCCTGTCCAACTATGATCCTCAGCGCGCCTTGAAAGGGGAAGTGATCAGAAGTGGAAAGTTCTCTTTGGGGGTGTTTTTGAGAAAAAATCTTACCGTCATTCAATTATCATCTTCCATTGCTTTCATTATTCTAGTGATGGTATTGAACTACCAGCTCAATTTTGTGACTAGCCAGCCACTGGGATTCGATAAGGAAGCTGTGATGTACGCCAGACTGCCATTTATGTCCGATCCGGATAAAATGCTGCAACTCCAGGATCGCTTCAATCAGGAAGCAATTGTGAAGGGTGCAAGTCTAAGCGGTAGCCTTGTATCGTCTACGAGCCTTTGGACTTCGGATGTCAAAGTACCTGCGGACACCACAGAAAAAGAGATGTACATTCAGGTGATGAATGTGGATTCCTCTTTTGTGAAAGTGAATGGAATTCCTCTGCTGGCTGGTACTGATGCAATAGATAGAGCAGATGAGATATTGGTAAATGAGCAGTTTGTAAAAGAAGCAGGGTTTGGAACTGCGGAGGCTGCAGTAGGTTCAGAAGTCACCTATAGCCAAGAGAAAGTGAAGATTATTGGTGTGGTTGCAGATTTTCATTCAAGGACCTTGCGTGAAGAAATACGTCCCTTATTGTTTACCTACAATCCAGAATATTTTCAGTCAGTGAACGTGAAGCTGAATTCAGACCAAAATCTGGCGATTGCTAAGGAGAGATTGGAGCAGATCTATCTGGAAGTCTATCCATACGAAACTGTCTCGTTCAACTTTCTCGATGCTCAAATCGATAGGTTTTATCAGGAAGATGTGAAAATCAAAAATGTCCTGGGTTTTGCCTGTGGCTTGGCGATTTTGATTTCCTGTCTGGGATTATTTGGACTTTCCAGTTTTACCATTGCTCAGCGTACCAAAGAGATTAGCATAAGAAAAGTATTGGGAGCTACTCTACAGCAGATTCTTTTCCTGATTTCAAGAGAGTATATGAGCTTAGTGGGAGTTTCATTCCTAATTGCAATATTCCCTGCATATTATTTCCTCAATGATTGGCTAAAAGGATTCAATACCCGGGTAGATATGCCTTATCTGTTATTTGTTGCTGCAGGCTTAGGAGTGATGGCGATTTGCTTGCTTATCGTCGGCATTCATTCTTATATAGCTTCGCAAACCAACCCAGCAAAGGTGCTGAAAAGTGAGTAGGTGTATTTGGGGTTTTTGATGTCAGATGTCGGATTGTAATCCCCCTAACCCCCTTTGTAAAGGGGGAATAGGCTCAACGTAACTTTTGTCATCAACTTCTTAATGATCCAATTTTGAAGTTTAGCATTGAGGTTCAGTTGAGGTGACTCACCCTTATTAAGGGGACAAGGGGGATTTACTACTGAAAAAAACTTCTTGAAATTTCATTTTTATCCTCCCATTCATCCACATAATAGTTTAATTCATTCAATACAAATCCCATATTTTTTTTAACATCTATATCTATAAACCTTAAGAATTTTATATCAAAATCTTCTAAAATTTTCTGACGCTTTTGATCTTCTATTATTGCTTCTTCACTGAAGTGTGAATCGCCGTCAATTTCAATAACCAGATTCAATTTTTTACAATAAAAATCTACTATGTAATTATCTAATGGCTTTTGCCTATTAAAACTATAACCCCGGAATTGGCTTGCTCTCAATTTTTGCCACAGTAAAACTTCAGAGAGTGTGCTATGTGCTCTAAGCTCGCGGGAAAACTCTTTTAGAGATTTGTTATAGGGTAAAAAATGCATTAATCAATTTATAAATCTTTTAATTATTAATCCCCCTAACCCCCATTGTAAAGGGGGAATTGCCTCAATTGAACTTCAATCAGATCTACTGAAATTTGTCACCTTTGAAATTTAAGTTTATAGGTACTTCTGAGCCAATTCCCCTTTTTTAAGGGGACAGAAGAAGGAGCTTTAAGACTACTTGGTACCTTGTACATAATACTTTGTACTTATCTATTCTAAAACAAATTCAAATTCCCGCCCCGTCTGAACTTGCTTAGATCATATTCAGGCATAGTTCTGCCTGCGAAATATTTCCTTTGGGAGGTCTTAAACAGTTGATTGATCATCTCGGCGACTTTTCCTTCTCCGCGCATCCGCCTTCCGAAATCCGAGTCATTCAGCTGACCGCCATGCACGGATTTTATTTGAGCGATGACTTTTGGAGCTCGGTCTGGGAAGTTTTTGTAGATCCAGTCTTCAAAGATCTGCCCCACACTTCCATTCAGTCTGACTATTGTCATTCCTGCCATAAGAGCGCCATGGTCTGCAGCAGCTTTGAGAATGGCTGGAACCTCATGATCTGTAAGCCCAGGAATAATCGGAGCACACATGACCCCAACGGGAACTCCAGCTTTTGAAAGCTCCTCAATAGTTTGGAGTCGCTTTGCTGCACTGGCAGTTCGTGGCTCCATCGCCCGTCTCACATTTTCTTCAAGTGTAGTGATAGAGATATAGACCTTAATTAACCTGTCTTCCGCCAGATCCTTTAGCAAATCAAGATCCCTGAGAATTAGACTGTTTTTGGTGATCATTCCTACGGGATGACGGTAGCGGGCAAATACCTTCAATAAGCTTCGGGTCATCTCCTTCTTTCGCTCCAGCGGTTGATAGCAATCCGTATTACCCGAGAGACTGATAGGAGCAGGTTGCCATTTGGGGCTTAGAAGTAGCTTTTCAAGCAATTGGGCAGCATTTTCTTTGACGATGATTTTGCTCTCAAAGTCCAACCCAGCATCGAAACCATAATATTCATGTGTATTTCGGGCATAGCAATAGCTACATCCATGCTCACAACCCTGATAAGGATTGAGCGAATAAATCATTCCCACATCTGGACTCGTCACTTTATTGACGATGGTCTTCGAGTGTTCATGAAAAACTTTCGTCTGCGGAGATTCAATTAGAGGTTCATCAATTCCCTCGATATGCTCGCTCACGTATCGGTTTTTCAGGAATTTATTGACTGGTTTGATCTGAGAACCACGCCCCTTGAAATAGTTTTCTGCCTCTGTTTTCTCCATTTGCTTTCAATATACTGGCAGTTTAGCTTACGAAAAAGGAGATGAAATGATCCGGACGGAAGGTGTCTATTTTTTATTAAATGGGATAAGAGAGATTTATTGCCAATCCATCTTTTCCAAAAAAATCAATAAATAACCAATGAAGTAAATAAAATTTTTAATTAAGTTTTTTGTCCTCAAATTGATATGAACCATTAAATTGCATTTCAAAAATATCCTTGTGCCAATTATTTAGGTTAAATTTCACCTTATGACCAAATCAAATTCTTTTATTTTTTCAGTATTTCTATTAAGCTATATCCTAGTAGGGTGCAGTAGTCAAAAAAGCAGTTCCACAGCTGGTTTTACCTCTCTTTTCAACGGAGAAAATCTTGACGGCTGGGTAGGCAATAAGACTTCCTACCGGGCAGAGAACGGTATGATAGTCATTGATCCAAAAGGCACTGGTGGAGGAAATCTCTTCACTGAAAAGGAATATGGAGATTTTGTGTTTCGCTTTGAGTTTCAATTGACTCCCGGAGCCAACAATGGCTTGGGAATCCATGCGCCTTTGGAAGGAGATGCTGCCTATGTTGGTAAGGAATTGCAGATTTTGGATAATACGGCAGATAAATTCGCAGACCTGCAAGAATACCAGTACCATGGCTCGGTATATGGCGTGATAGCGGCTAAACGTGGATTTTTGAAGCCTGTAGGAGAATGGAACACGCAGGAAGTAATTGTAAATCATCCTCATATTAAAATCATTCTGAATGGAGAGACCATCGTGGATGGAGACTATTTGGAAGCCAGCAAAAATGGCACACGAGACCACAAAGATCATCCGGGATTGCAGCGTAGCTCGGGACACATTGGCTTTTTAGGTCATGGGGATGTAGTCCGTTTTAGAAATATCAGCATTAAAGAATTATAAAATAACCCAGTAATAAATTTACCGAAACATGAGTAAAAATATAGAAAGTATTGACCGTAGGGAGTTTGTCAAGAAGAGTGGTTTAGGCTTATTGACTGCCGCTCTAGCACCGTCATTTTTAGCCAATTTGAAAGCTGGAGAGCGTTTGAGAACTGCGCACATCGGTCTTGGAAGTATGGGGATGGCTGATTTGGGAGCCATTTCATCCCATGAATTAGTAGATGTAGCTTTCCTATGTGATGTGGATAGCGAAAATCTGGCGAAAGCTCATGCACTACATCCGAACGCAAAGATCTATACTGATTATAGAATCATGCTGAAGGACATGAAAAACGAGATCGACGCAGTAGTCGTGTCTACTCCAGACCATACCCATGCACCTGCTTCCTTGATGGCAATGAAAATGAACAAGCCTGTTTATTGTCAAAAGCCATTGACGCATCATGTTTCAGAGGCTCGTAAAATGAAGAAAATTGCAGAAAAGAAGAACCTCGTCACCCAAATGGGAATTCAGGTTCACTCGTTCTATGATTATAAGCTTGCCACGCTATTAATTCAGTCTGGGATTATTGGTAAAGTTCATACAGTTCGTGCTTGGTCTCCTAAAAATTGGGGGTATGATGGTCCAGAACCAACGGGATCTGATCCTGTGCCAGCTACATTAGACTGGAACTTATGGCAGGGGACTGCTCCTGAAAGACCATTCAAGGAAGGCTATTATCACCCAGGAAACTGGAGAAAAATAATGGATTATGGTTGTGGAACCTTAGGAGATATGGGAGTCCATATTTTTGACACCCCATACAATGCGCTTCAGCTTGATGTACCAGAGACGATTCTCAACGAATGTCGTCTATCTACAGGTTTTGGATTTCCAGAGCACAATATGGTGACTTACGAATTTCCGGGTACAGAATATACTGCTGAGAAACTTAAGTGGATATGGTACGATGGACCTGGAGCACCTTCTGAGCATCCAGATTTGATACTTCCAAATGGTGATGAATTACCGGATCAGGGAGCGATGTTTATGGGTGACAAGGGGAGATTACTTTTGCCTCACTTCCAGCAGCTTCCACGTAAAATCGTGGACGGAAAGTACGTGGAGATGGATATTGAATCTTTCAATTTGGGCAAACCAGTGAAGGATTACGAGGGAGAAAGCAAAAAGCATTACCATCAGTTCGTCGATGCATGTATGGGCAAAGCGGAAACTAGTGCGCCATTCTCATACGCTGCCCGATTGACTGAGACGATTTTGCTTGGTGTGATTGCAGGTAGATTCCCAAATCAAACACTTCACTGGAATAGCAAAAAAGCCAAGTTCGATGAGAAAGAAGCGAATGAATTCTTGAAAGGAAAGTATCGCAAATTCTAGTAACAAGACAATAGTATCAAGACATAAGATTATAGATTCAAGAGTTGAGAGCCAAGTATTGAGAATAAAGAATCAAAAGTCAAGGTTTTAGAAAGGGTAAGAAGTGTCAGTCCGAACGGAGTTGAGGACCTTTCAATTATGCTCAAGTCTTTAATACGCGATACTTATAGCTTGGGACGCTTGCTTTGATAGTTGACTTTATACTTGAACATTGAATTTGAAACTTGACCATTGATAATTTATTTTGTTCGCCAGCGAACAAAAATGTTCGAGAAAGTAAATAGGAGAAAAGTATAAAAATGCCTCTGGAGTTTATTCAGAGGCATTTTTTTATGGCATAAAAGTGGAAAAGAGGAGTGATGTCCCGATAGTTATCATAGGGGTCAGGAGCAGTCTAAAGTAGTAAGGAAAACAGGCTGCCATTTCGTTTGTGAATATATTTGAACTAGGTGAGATGTCGGGTTAGTTTAATTTTACAATATTTCAATTTTACAATCTTCCAATACATTAATGATAGAACTTAAGAATTTAGACAAGTATATAGAATCACGTTTTCAGCGGATATTTTTGCTCAAGGGAATAAACCTTACGATCAACGAGGGAGAGTTTGTAACCATAATGGGGCCAAGCGGAGCGGGAAAATCTACGCTATTAAATATCCTAGGCTTACTGGATGAAGACTACGAAGGAGAATATTGGTTTGGTGATAGAAATCTGGCCAAAATGAAAGAACGCGAGCGTTCAGCCCTACATAAGAATGAGTTTGGATATATCTTTCAAGCCTATCATCTGATTGATGAATTGACGGTGTATGAAAACATTGAGACGCCACTTTTGTATAGAGGCGTGTCTTCCAACGAGCGGAAAAGTATTATTGCAAATTTGCTTGATCGCTTTAACATGGTGGCCAAAAAGGATCTTTTCCCTGCTCAATTATCCGGAGGTCAGCAGCAGTTGGTAGGTATAGCCAGAGCAGTGGCTGGTAAGCCTAGAGTGCTTTTGGCTGATGAGCCTACGGGAAATTTGCACTCTGGACAAGCAAAGGAAATCATGGAAGTATTTCAGGAATTGCACAGAGAAGGAACTACACTAATTCAGGCAACTCATGCCCGGGAAAATGCGGATTATGGGACTCGATTGATCGATATGCTGGATGGTAAAATAGAAAAAGATGAAGCGATTGTTCATGTATAAAAAGTACATAACGCTACTTGTAGTAGCACTTATAGTGGGGAAAATTCAGGCTCAAGACACCCTTAGACTTAATTTTCGTGAGGCTGTAGATTTGGCGTTGGCCGCAAATGTGGATTACCAAGTGCTTTCGAACAATATGGAAGTGTTGAAGGTGCAGAAGCAGTCAGCATTGCTCTCACATTTTCCAAATGCAAACATAAGTAGCTCATTTTCCCAGCAGTCTGGGCAGCAGTTCCAGCAGATAGAAGGGGAGATAGTGGTGACCAATGTGAAAAATGAAGTGGTCAATGCTGGGCTGAATATGAATATGCCAATTTTTAATGCTGGCAGAAGAATATTGGATACCCAATCTGCAAAATTGGCTTATGAAGCAGGCGAGAAGGGTCTTGATAGAGCTTCCCAGCAAGTGATGTTTGATGTAGCCAGAAGATATCTGCAAGTGTTGTTGGATGAAGAGCTGTTGAGAATTTCAATTGAAAATCTTGAGAATCAAAAGGAGACTTTGCGTCAGATAGATGGTTTTGTACAAGCCGGACTTCGCACATTATCAGACAAGTATAATCAGCAATCAGAAGTAGCAAGATTGGAATCTGTGTTGGTAGATGCAGAATTGCAATACCAAAATGATGTATGGGATTTGTCGGAATATTTGCAATTGGAGCCTGGAGTAGTTCCTGTTTTGGATTCAGTGGATCCTAGAAGCGAAGGGTTGAGATATGAAGGAATGAATATGCAGGAGTTGTATGAAATAGCTCAATTAAACCGTGCTGATGGAACGCAACAGGATCTTTTGGTAACTTCTTATAAAAAGGATATGCAAGCAATTAAAGCAATGTATTATCCTAGACTTGGAGCGTTTTATAATTACAATACTTTTTTCACTTCCTTAGATGATAGAAATCTACAGGATCAGCTTCTTAAAGTTTACCCTCAAAATACCTTGGGGCTTAGTCTTAATATTCCAATCTTCAATAATTTCCAGAATAAGCTAAGTGTAGCCAGTAGTAAAGTTGCCTATAAGAATCAGATTTTGCAGAAGGAGTCTCTGGATAGAAAAATATATCAGGATGTGAAACTTGCCTACTTAAATTACTTGGCGGCTGTGAAAAAACAGGGGAATACCGGTGTGCAGGTTTTGGCAGCTGAAGAAGCGAAAAATGCGATATCAGAGCGTTTTCGATTGGGTATTTCCAATTTCGTAGACTTAGCTACCGCCAATCAGCAACTGGTAAGTGCTCAGGCTGATCAGGCTCAGGCGGTTTATACCTTGTTCTTCCAGGAGGTATTGATGCAGCATGCGTTGGGCACACTTGATGTGTTGGATTGAATTCGTTTACATGTTTGACCACATAGGATCCGCATAGATTTCATGGTTTTAATGTTGATAATTTAAGCAATGCTTTCTAGTTGTTATGAGGTGTTTTTATTTACCACAAAAAACCACAAGTTCATAAAATTCACTAAAATTCAAACAAAAAAAGCAGGCTCTAGAGCCTGCTTTTTAGGGTGTGGTGGTTAAAGCAACTTGGTAATTCGATATTAAAGCATCGCAAAGAACATGTCCAAATCTGGAATCAAAACGATTCTTGTTCTTCTATTGAGAGCCATATTTTCAGGAGAATCATTTTCTACGATAGGCATGTAGCTAGCTCTACCTGCAGCAATCATTTTCTCTGGTGCTACATCATAGCTTTCCTGAAGTTTTCTCACAATACTTGTAGCTCTTTTCACAGAAAGATCCCAGTTATCCTGAACTACTCCGGTAGAGATTGTTCTTGGGTCAGTGTGACCTTCGATCATTACTTGTAGGCTAGGCTCAGCATTAATCACTTCAGCAAGCTTCTGCAAAAGCGGATCGGCTTTAGAATTGATTCTGTAGCTGCCTGTATTGAAAAGTAACTTGTCAGATACAGAGATCATAACCACGGTTTGGTCGATGCTGATGTTCACATCATCTTCTTCACCATCTACGGTAGTTTCTGTGATGTTCTTTTTCAAATTGTATTCTACGGCAAGATTCACAGAATCTTCCAAAGTTTGAGCTTGAGCAAGTTTAGCTTGGTCCACATTGGCTAGTGTTTGCTTCATTTTCTCTTTTGATGTTTTTGACATCATCGTAGCTCCTTCCAAAGAATACATTCCTTCATTCTGTACAGTCAACGCATCATTTGTATCACGTAGAGAATTGATTCTTGCATTGTATTCTGCAACTCTATTCTCAATGATCTGCATTTTCTCTTCAAGCTCCGCTTTCTCCTGCTCAGTAGTTGCAAGTTCGGTTTGGGTTTTGTACAGATTGCCTTCTAGTTCGGTGTATTTCTTTTTGGAAACACAGGACACCATCACTGTGGCGCTCAAAAGTCCGGTAACAATAAGTGATTTTTTCATAGTTGATTTCTTTGTATTTGAATCAACTATTTCAAAGGAATTGCCACAACTGAATTTCGTCTACTATTTCTCCCCAAAGCCCCTAACATAGGCCAGTAGAGAAGCTGAAGCTAGTTTTTGCAAAAAGAAGAGGCCCTGAACTTAATACAGGACCTCTTCAAAAAACTGGGGAATGCATCCACAGGTTGATTAATTAAATACTCAGTGGAATTTCCGTTTATTCAAGTTGCCTATTCAATACTTTGAACTCATTCATGACACGGTAGGCTGCCCTAGTGATGTCAGATTGAAAGTTTGGAGACTCAGCATCGAAGTTTGCAGCGGTATACCCTTGCCAAATCGTATTTCCTCTCTTGCTATCGATTACATAGATTACCAGCATACCTTGATTTTGAGTGTATCTCACTTGATTGTAGGTCTCATCTTTTTCCTGTTCCTTGTCTAGTTCTCCGTCAGCTTTCTCAGGTACGTTACCCACCCGAGTGAGCCAGTAGTCAAACTCAGGTTGAACGTATCCACGGTATTTTATAGAGTCCATGAAGATCTTGTAACTAACCAATAAATCAGGTTTGGTGTCTTGCTCTCTGAATCCCTGAGATCCGAGTCTAGCGCCAATTGTAGCGCTCAATACGGGTGAGATCAGGCTGGTGTCCTTTTCAGTAGGAACCACAAAAGCGAAAGTTTTATACCTTTTAAAGGAAGCCTGATAATTGTAATCGTAATCGGTTACATAATCTTTGGAGGAAAAACATCCTGCACAAATAAAAATAATGAGTGCAAAGAGTAAATAGGTATTTTTCATGGCATATGGGAGTAGATGGTTGATTGGTATGTCAATAAGATACGAACAAAGATGGTCAGGTGGATTTAACTAGAATTAACATCTCATTGTTTAGAGTAAATTGTTGTTGTTCAATAAACTAGCCTAATAATTTAATATAATTTCCCTACAATAATTAACCGATTTTCATATAATTTCTATTTTATATTCAAAAAGTGGTGATAAATAAGATAAATGTCGTCTGATGGATAGTTTTGAGTCTTTAGTTATTGATGCTCAGGCTTGTAAAATTTGTAAGGAGTTTTTGCCTCTTGGACCAAGGCCTGTTTTTTCTATACATCCAAAAAGTAAGATTTTGATTATAGGACAGGCTCCTGGCACCAAAGTTCATGCAACTGGGATCCCTTGGAATGATGCGAGCGGAAATGAATTAAGAAGATGGTTGGGTGTGGATCGTGAGCAATTTTATGATCCTAAGATCTTTGGGATCATGCCTATGGGTTTCTGTTATCCTGGCAGGGGAAAAGGAGGGGATTTGCCACCAAGACCTGAATGCGCTCCTTTATGGCACCAGCAAATGAATGAGCGTATGCCGGAGGTGAAATTGACCTTACTTATTGGGCAGTATGCTTTGAAATATTACTTGGGGAATAGGAAAAAGAAGACACTGACGGAGACTGTTAAAAATTTCGAATTGTACTTACCGGAGTTTATTCCACTAGTACACCCCTCTCCGCGAAATCTCATGTGGAGGCGAAGAAATCCTTGGTTTGAGGAGGAAGTAGTGCCTACACTTCGTGAGCGCGTTCATGAATTGATCGCTAGCTAGATTTTGTTAAAAATTCTTATTTAGTTGTAGTTATTCTTAGTATTTAGCTTTTTAGGTAGGATTCTGAAAATCATACCACTACAACCCCTTTTTAATTTTTGCCATGAAACTCCAATTCACTCATTTTCTTATCAGCTCAATAGCTATAAGTCTTCTTTCCTGTGGAGAGAAAACAGAAAATAATTCCATTACAAAATCCTTTTCTCTAGAAATCACTGATTCTGTTCAGATAGATTACTTGGGAGAAATGATGTTGCTAGACTATGATCCCAAGACTGATAAGTACTTGCTTGCGACGGATTCTTATTATGAATACGTAGAAGTGGATGAGGATGGAAAGATTCTTAATCACAATAAATTCAGTGAAGAAGGAATCGATCCTGTGGGGCAAGCGCTAGGTTTGGGATATTTCAATGGAGATGTGACGGTTTTTAACCCACCAAAGGGCTACTATAGATTTCAGGATTCTAGTAAAGTTGGTGAGGTGACGATTCCCTATCCTCATCAGGTTTTTATGATGTATCCCAAACTTGGGATGTTCGAGTCAGAGGGTAAAATCTATTACCCAAAGCCTTGGCCTGAGACTTTGGCTGTTAACTTTGAGGAGGGGGAATTCTACCAATCTTTGCTTCATCTACCTATCATAGAAGCTCAGGATACGGAGACTGGAGATACGCTAGGGGTATTAAGTTTGCCAGAGTCTTCGGCATTATTAGATGATGAAGTGAAAGGTTTTCCTATTCCAGTGTACACGGTGGATGGAGAAAAGCTGTTGCTTAGCATGTGGTTTACGCCAGAGATTTATGTGTATAATAAGGTGGGTGATAAATTTGAGTATGAAAAAACAGTGGATGTAAATATTCCTGATTGGATTCCCACTACTTCTGTTCCATTGGATAAAGCAGAGCAGTTTTTTATAGAAAATCAGAAGAAAAGACCTGGCAATCTTACTAATATTTTGGTGTCAGGAGACTATTACATTGCTATCTACAATAAAGGACTTTCGGAAGAGGATAAAGCTCAGCTTGGGCCTCCGACTAGAGATGGACTAGCTGCACGCAAAAAAGACCCTAACTACGCAGCGATTTTCGACAAGGATTTCAATCAATTGGCCACGAATGTCCCTTTTCCAATCACCAGCAATTTTCCAAATGTGGTTAATAAAAAAGGTGAGCTTGTCGTTTCCAAAGTCGCTGGGTTGTCCGAAACCGAGGATGAAGGGATTATACTTTATAAGCTGAAATTGAAAGTTGATTAGTTAATTTTTGATAAGCCTTCAAATTGGTTAAATTGGTTTTTAGTTGATTAATCTAAAAACCATTTCAATTCTTTTCAATGAATTTTTTTAAAAATCACCTGGCAAAAGGCTTAGTAGCTTTAGCATTGTTTTCATGTGGAGGTAATTCCGAAAAAGTAAATGATCCCCTCAATTTCTCTTTTGAAATCACTGACTCTGTTCAGGTGGATTTTCTGGGTGAAATGATGCTGATGGGTTATGATGGCAAGCAAGATAAATACCTGCTTTCCACTGATGCATTTGATAAATACCTTGAAGTAAATACCTCTGGTGAAATTCGCAATCATCATGAACTTACTCCAGACGGCATAGATGCTGTGGCTTCAGTGCTCGGATTTGGCTATTTGGAGGGAGATGTGACGATTCTTTCCGAAACTGGGAAATACATGAAGTTTCGGGATGGAAAGAAAGTAGGAGAGATCACAGTTCCGTATTCTTTTCAGCCTTATACTTTTTATCCGAAGCTGGGAGTTTTCAATTATGAGGGTAAAACATATTACCCAAAGCCGTTGCCAAGTTCTTCCAATTTATCACCGGGTGGAGGTGAATTTTATCAGGCACTTTATAGATCAGCGATCATAGAGGGGCAAGACCTCGCTACTGGAGACACCATTAAATCGGTCAAACTGCCAGAGACTTCTGCCCTGTTGGATGGACAAATGCACGGTATGCTATTTCCGATCTACACTCAAACAGAGGATTTGCTGCTGTTGAGTAACTGGATTGAACCTAAAATATATGTGTTTAAAGATGGAGGGCGTGGATTTGACTACGAGAGAACAGTGGATTTATCTATTCAAGATTGGGTTGCTTATATCCCAAATTCATCTGAAGACCCAGGTCAGTTTTACCAGCAGAATAGCAATCAAAAGAGCGGAAATCTGGTTGAGATTCTAGTATCAGATGATTATTACATCGCTGTTTATACTAAAGGCATTCCTGAAGAAAAGGTGCCGGATCAAACTTCAGATCAGAATGCTTTTAGGTTGGCCGTTCAAAAATTGGATCCGTATTTTGCAGCAATTTTCGATAAGGACTTTAATCAGCTTGCCACGGATGTACCTTTTCCTGCAGCCAGCAATCGCCCCATGGTGGTCAATAAAAATGGAGAATTTGTGGTGTCCAAAGTCGCAGGGTTGTCCGAAACCGAAGATGATGGTATTGTTCTTTATAAGTTGAAATTGAAAGTGGATTAATTCTAGTTTGAGAGTTTATGAAAAGCATTAAAAAATACCCTTCATAGGGTATTTTTTAATGCTTTTCTCTTACATATTTTCGTCAGAAAATACTCCAATAAATCTTATGACTAGAGACGCTCAACTTCAGTATTGTAAAAAATGTATTCATCGAGAAATGGATATGCAAATAGGATTAGTATGTGGTCTCACAGGGGATAAAGCAAGTTTTACTGCTGCTTGCCCTACTTTTACACTAGATGAAAGAGCGGCTTTGGAAATGGAAAATAGTGAGCTGCATGAGCCTGCATTTCAGGTGGAGAATATATCAGCGTCTAAGCTCAGAGAGTTACAGATGGATCAAAATTTCCCTTTAGCTATAACGGGTGGTATTTTGACCGGTTTGTTAGGAGCTGTGCTTTGGGGATTGATTACAGTAGCCACCAATTTTCAAATTGGATATATGGCTATTGCAATTGGAGCTGGAGTTGGATTCGCTATCCGACATTTAGGAAAAGGAGTTGATCAATCTTTTGGAATAGCAGGCGGCGCCATCGCACTTTTCACCTGTGTTTTAGGTAATTTTTTAAGCGTTTTGGGGTTTGTTGCCAATCAAGAAGGACTTGGGTATTTAGAGACGCTTTTTCTTTTTGATTATTCCTATACGTTTATAATCATGGCTGAAGCATTTGCTCCAATGGATTTGTTGTTTTATGGAATAGCAGCCTATGAAGGGTATAAATTCTCTTTTAGAGTTCTCTCTAAGAGGGAGATAATGTAGGGTAAAAAAGATTTAGGTAATCTCTGAAGTCTCGTTTCTATACTATTGGCTTGATCATCTAGGTGTAATTGATCTTTGGTGACTTAGAAGCAATCTTTTAGCAGACTTGGATAAAATAGATTATTTTGGAAGTTGAACTCGAGTACTGTTAAAATCAATTTTCCCAAGATCCACTCATCATGAGATTTTTACCTAGCCTTCTTATCCTCTTAATTCTATTTTCCTGCAAACCTGAGAATACCTCCGAGTTTGAGGCTGACATCATTATATATGGAGGGACCTCGGCAGCGATTACCGCTGCAGTTCAGGCAAAAAAAATGGGCAAATCAGTCATTGTTGTTTCTCCTGATATGCATTTAGGAGGATTGTCTTCCGGAGGTCTAGGTTTCACGGATACTGGAAATAAGTCTGTGATAGGAGGATTGGCTAGGGAGTTTTATCATCGAATCTACCTTCATTATCAGCAGGATTCGGCTTGGAAGTGGCAGAAAAAAGAGGAATACGGAAATAAAGGTCAAGGTACGCCAGCGATGGATGGGGAGAATAGAACTATGTGGATTTTTGAGCCCCATGCAGCAGAACGTGTGTTTGAGGATTTTGTAAAAGAGAATGACCTGGAAATCCATCGTGATGAATGGCTGGATCGAGAAGCTGGAGTTAAACTGGAAAATGGCAAAATCATGCAGATCTCAACACTTTCTGGTCATATCTATCAGGGAAAAGTTTTTATAGATGCAACCTACGAAGGTGATCTAATGGCAGCAGCTGGAGTTAGCTACCACGTGGGACGGGAATCAAATGATACTTATGGCGAGACCTGGAACGGGGTACAGGTGGGTGTTTATCAACACGGACACTATTTCAAAAATGACATCAGTGCTTATATGATTCCCGGAGATTCTACCAGCGGCTTATTGCCGGAGATCTCAGCAGATCCACCGGGGGAAAACGGATCAGTTGACAAACGTCTTCAGGCCTATACTTATCGTCTGGCGATGAGTAGGCACCCCGACAATCGTGTTCCTTTCCCAAAACCTGAAGGATATGATCCTGCACGCTATGAATTGCTTGCTAGAGTCTATGCTGCTGGTTGGGATGAAACTTTTGATAAATACGATCCAATCCCAAATTTGAAGACGGACACCAATAATCATGGGCCATTTTCTACAGATTATATAGGGAAAAACTATGCTTATCCAGAAGCGAGTTACGCTGAAAGAAAGCAAATCTTAAAGGAGCATACCGACTACCAACAAGGCTTACTTTACTTCATGTCTCATAATGAAAAAGTGCCAGATTCGGTGAGAGCAGAGATGGCAAATTGGGGTTTGGCAAAAGATGAATTTGTCGATAATAACAACTGGCCTCACCAGATCTATGTGCGCGAAGCCCGAAGAATGATAGGTGCCTATGTGATGACTGAGCATGATGTACTTGGAGCAAAGGAAGTTCCGGAGCCTGTGGGGATGGGATCTTATTCACTGGATTCGCACAATGCTCAGCGATTTGTGACGTTGGATGGCTATGTGCAGAATGAAGGAGATATAGGAGTTCACCCGAAAAACCCTTATTCGATTTCCTATGGAACACTTGTTCCGAAAAAAGAAGAATGTTCTAATTTGCTCGTTCCGGTGTGTGTTTCTAGTTCACATACTGCCTTTGGTTCTATCAGAATGGAGCCTGTTTTTATGATTCTAGGTCAATCTGCAGCAGCGGCGGCATCGCTGGCTATTGATGGAGATGTGGCTGTGCAGGATTTGCAGTATGAGAAATTGGAGAAAGTACTGCTGGATGAAAAGCAGGTTCTTGCCAAATAACTTTTTATAGAAACAGCTTATAGTAGTTGATTTTGCTTTGATTACTCCGGGTTTTTCCAAGGGGGATGATATCCGTGTGTTTTAGTAGCTGACCCACTTATTTTCCATGCATTACTTAGAATAACATCTAATGGCAGGATGAGCCTTATTGTTAATAATTCTGAGTTGAATTAGTAAGAATAACAAAATGTAAAGGCCAATGGGCAAAGGGCAGCAAACCTTTAATGCTATTCCGATTATTAGGACCTAATTCTGTATACAAGGATGAATATCCGTAAAATTATATTTGGTTTTGGTATTAATTTTAAAAAGAATATACATCTTCTTTAAATTTTTTAATAAATTTTTTAGGACGTTTGCCTTAAAATTCAACAATTGCACTAGATTAGTGCAAAAGTACAAATGTTATTCTCTCTATTAAATTTTTAATAATCATGAGAATAGCTCATTGAAGTGAGCACTTCTAGATTGATATCTAATTCAATGAAATTCACCTAAATCAGGGCTCTATCTAGGAGCATTTAAAAATGAGCAGTTTCCACTTGAGTTGCACGAGCAATATACTTGGATCTAGGTTTCAAAAAACCCTGGTTATTGATTTCATATCAACCAGAATAGCTAAAATGATAAGGCCAGACTAGTTCTGGCCTTATCCATTACTAATTAATTCGTCATATTTCATGAATTCATTATTGAAAAAACGCTTCTCTTTTCTATCCCTGGTAGGGTTTTCCCTTTTAGTATCCTGCGCCGGCAAGCCAAGTAGGGAGGAGGTTTTAGAAGACAAACCGAACATCCTAATTATCTATACAGATGATGTAGGGTATGGGGATATTTCCGTTTATGGAGGTAAAATCCCTACTCCAAATATCGATAAGTTAGCTGCTGATGGCTTACTATTTTCCAATGCCTATGCGTCAGCTGCTACTTGCACACCATCTCGCTATTCCCTGCTTACCGGTGAGTATGCTTGGCGAGCAAAAGGACGAGGAGTAGCAGCTGGAGATGCTTCTGCTTTAATCCGGCCAGGGGTCGAGACATTACCCTCAGTCGTTCAGCGAGCAGGTTATAGAACAGCTGCGATTGGGAAATGGCATCTTGGCCTTGGTGGTGACGAAGGGCCTGATTGGAATGGGGAATTGAATCCTGGCCCCTTGGAAATAGGTTTTGATTATTCATTCATCATTCCAGCTACTGGAGATAGGGTTCCTACGGTATTTGTAGAAGATCACCATATTGTTGGATTAGATCCAGCCGATCCGATTTCCGTAAATTATCGTGAGAAAATAGGAGACGGCCCTACGGGAAAGGATAATCCTGAGCTCTTAAAAATGATGTGGTCACATGGGCACAATCATAGCATTGTGAATGGAGTCAGCCGTATTGGTTATCAGTCCGGTGGGGAAGCAGCTATGTGGCGAGATGAGGACTTTGCACAGACTTTTGTAGATAAGGCTACGGATTTTATCAAAGCAGAATCCGATAAACCATTCTTCATGTACTTTTCTACCCACGATATTCATGTACCTAGAATTGCTCACGAGCGCTTCCAAGGAGCTACTGATTTCGGTCCAAGAGGCGACGTAATTGTTCAGCTAGATTGGACAGTAGGTGAGCTGATGAAGCTGCTGCAGGAGCAGGGTTTGGAAGAAAATACGATTGTGATTTTCTCCAGTGATAATGGACCTGTATTAGATGACGGCTATGTGGATCAGGCGAGAGAATTGATCGCTGATCACGACGCTGCGGGAGATTTGAGAGGAGGAAAATACAGTGCGTTCGAAGCTGGAACCCGAGTGCCGTTTATAGTAAAGTGGCCAAAGTCAGTCAAGGCTGGGACCACATCGGATGTACTATTCAGTCAGGTGGATTTGTTGGCTTCCTTCGCGGCAGTGAATAATATTTCTTATGATTCTGCTCAGGCTATTGATACAGAAAACCACTGGGAAGTATTGATCGGAAAAGAGGGGCAAGGTCGGTATGGCTTAGTACAGGAAGCACTTTTCAGCAATTTAGCTTATCTCCGAAATGATGGTTATAAATTCATTCCAGGAAATACTGGGCCTGACATGGTGCCTTGGGGACCGATTATTGAAACAGGTTTTGACAAGGAAGATCAACTGTTCAATATTAAGCTTGATGCTAAAGAAACGAAAGATCTATCTACTTCGGAAGCTGAAATAATGGCAAACATGAAGAAGGAATTAGAAGAGATCGTAAAGAAGAACTAATTCAGAATTTATAGTTTACAATGAGTTTTGGAAGACTACTTCAGTAATGAGGTAGTCTTTTTTATTTTATACCCATTAATTCTACAAATATGAAAGTAATATATTACATTTACTTTTGTAAATAAAATAGATTACGAATATGAAAGGTTATCATTTGGGTGAATTGGAAGAGTTGATTCTTTTGACTGTAGGGATTTTAGATCAGGAAGCTTATGGTGTTTCCGTATTGGAGGAAATCAAAAACCAGACAGGAAGAAAGGTTAACATTTCGGCTATTCATACGGTTTTGAATCGTCTGGAGGATAAAGGATTTCTCAAATCAGAAATGGGTGGGGCAACTGAAGAAAGAGGTGGTAGGAGAAAACGATTGTTTACGCTGTCTGCTACGGGTCGAGCAGCTATTGAGGAAGTGAAAACTCTCCGAAATAAAATGTACGACCAGATTCCTCCGCTTGCTTTAGACTTTTCCTATGGACACTAAACAGAAGCATTTTCCTCCCAAATGGCCTGACCGATTTCTGGAGTTCTACTGCACTCCCAGTCGATTGGAGCAGATTCAAGGAGATGCTTATGAGCTTTTCTACATGAATCTGGAAGAAAAGGGGCTCGCTTTCGCCCGTTTTAGATTTTTTATCCATGTACTCAGCTTTTTCAGATGGAATAATATCAAAAAGTCCAACTCAACTTATCAATCCTATAATCAAGGTGCTATGCTGAAGAACTACTTTAAAATTGGCTGGAGAAATCTAGTTAAGCAAAAAGGAACCACATTCATCTCTGTGTTTGGCCTTGCCGCTGCAGTGGGATGCTGCATGGTGGCTTACTTGTTTATAGCAAATATTTGGTTCAAAGGCCTTCACCAGCCCAACAAGGATGAGATTTATCAACTGACCTATACCGCTGAAGGCGAGAATGGGTTGGTTACTTATGGATCAGTAGGACGCCCACTAGCAGAGATGATTCCTGATAAGTTGAACATGATTCAGCGGACTACCCAAGTGATGCGCGACTTTCCTATTTTGATTCAAAAGAATGAAAGTTACAATCAACGTTCCTTATATGTAGATCCCACATTTATGGAGATGTTTGTGTACCGAATGGAGTATGGATATCCGGGCGCATTGGAAGATCCAGATCAAGTGATTTTGACCCATGAACTTTCAGATAAACTTTTTGGTGATACACATCCGATAGGACAGGAGCTTTCCTTGGTGACAAATGGGGAGGAGAAATTATACAAAGTCGGGGGAGTGTTGGCTGATCTGCATGATATGGATATGTTCACCTTTGACCTCTTGGTTAATATTGAGACGCATCCTGTTTCTACGGATGATATCCCGCTTAAAGATAGCTGGAGAGATGAATTATGGACTTTTATTCAAGTGGAGAAGGGAGCTGATATTGCACAAATGGAGGCAGGACTTATTTCTTTGACTAAGATTCAAAATCAAGTTAACCCGGAAAAGCCATATCAGAAACTAGAACTGGTAGCCTTCTCTGATTTAGTTTATAAAGTGGGTGAAATTGAAAATGGTGTCAGAGATTTTTTAGGGCTGGGGCCACAGATACTGCTTGGTGCGATAGGGTTATTCATTCTGATTCTCGCAATTTTCAATTACGTCAACATTTCGGTGTTAATGGCTTCCAAAAGACTTAAGGAAATTGGTATTCGAAAGGTAATAGGTAGTAGAAGAAGCCAGTTGGTATTCCAATTTTTGAACGAAAATCTGATGGTCTGCTTATTTGCCATGATTTTGGGTTGTTTGTTAGCTGGCTTTATTTTCCTTCCAGGTTTTAATGAAATAGCCTCCAAAAACCTGAAAATTGATCTGCTTGGAGATCCGTTTATCTGGATGTTTATGGGTGGTATGTTAGTGTCTATTACCCTCATTTCTGGTCTTTATCCAGCGATCTATGTGTCATCTTTTAAGCCTATCAACATACTAAAAGGCAATCAGAAAATAGGCAGTAAAAGTACTTTTACCAGTGTATTGCTCACTTTTCAATTTACCTTGGCGATCATAAGTATTGTAGCCGGAATTGCTTTTGTGCAGACAAACTACATCAATTCGAATAGGGACTGGGGATACGATAGTGCAGATAAGATCATCGTGAATGTGCCAAATCAGGAGGACTATTTGCCACTCAAAAACAAGCTTTCCGCACTTGCTACTGTGACAGAAGTTAGCGGAAGTCAGGATTATGTGGGGAATTGGATACGGGAAGAAGTGTTGGATTTTGGCCAAGAAAAGTATGAAATAAGCCTCCTAAATGCAGAAGCTAATTATCCTGAACTACTGGGTCTGCAGCTCAAACAAGGCCGCTTGTTCAATTCTGATTTAATTTCTGATACGCAGGAATCGGTTATTGTGAACCAAACTTTCTTAAATCAACTGGGACTGGAATTTCCTCTGTCCGAAAAGATAACGCTCGACAGTGTGAGCTATACAGTCGTAGGGGTGGTGGAGGATTTTCATACGATTTTCTTCCAAAGTGCTATTGACCCCATGGTTATCAGAGCTTCTCCAGACACGACATTTAACTACCTAACCCTCCAAGTGACAGATGGAAGTGCTGAGACGACTATGGCATCTGTCAAAAAGATTTGGCATGAGACAGTTCCTAGAGGACTTTTTGAGGGAAAATTGCAAACCGAGGTATTTGAGCGGGAATTTTCAGATGTGGAGGGAGTTAGGAATATTCTATTATTCTCGGCCATTCTTGCCGTCCTATTGGCAGCGCTGGGGCTTTTTGGATTGGTTTCCTTGAATATGAATTCGCACATCAAGGATTACTGTGTCAGAAAGGTTTTTGGAGCCGATATGGGAGATTTGTCCGTGAAATTGTACAAGCGTTACCTGATTATTTGGGGAATTGCAGGAGTATTAGGAGGAGCTTTTTCTATCCTGATTATCTCTAACTTTCTAGATAGTTTTTTTGCTTTCCATTCTGGAGTGGGCGTTTTGCCAATAGGTACTGGTTTGGTGCTTCTATTGCTGGTAGTCGCAGGTACTGTTGGTTCGCAGATTTGGAAAATAGTCAAAGCGAATCCAGCCGTCATTCTTAAATCCGAGTAAGTATTCTTAGATATTTATTGACCGATAATCAAAACAGCCTCAATCGTTGTTAGTAAGGTAGATGGAGGTAAATTATTCTATAGAAGAAGGGCTGCTACGCTATGTGATCGATGGAGTCATCACAGTTGATGACACGCGCGAGTTACAGCTAGCGAGAGATAAGCTTGCTGCCAATAAGACTATAAAAGTTTTGGCAATCGTAACCTCATTCAAGGGATATGAAAGCCTAGAAGCATTCAAAAATGCCATTCACGGAGACATTCAAATGCTACCAAAGCTTTCCAAATACGCGATGCTTACAGACAGTTTCTGGCTAAGCTTCCTAGTGGCTGTCTTAACTAGATTGGTGCCAAAAAGTAAGCTGAAAGCATTTCCTTTGCGAGAGCGGGAATTAGCCGAAAAATGGCTGGATTAGCTTTCAGCTTATCTTGGTTATAAGTGAGTTTTGAAACAGCTCGAACTCTTAGGTAAGACTAGCCTCAACAGACTTACTTGAGAGTTCTATTTCGCTTTTAATTTTGGAAAATTGCTCCTTCATTTTCTGCAAAATCTCTTCGGAATCGAGTTGAACTGAGCAGATCAATTCTTGATAATAGCTAACTCCTTCAATCAAATTGCTTCTGAATTTCTCTAAATAAGCTTCCTTTTTAGCGACTTTTTCAGTGATTTTTGTTTCAAATTCTTTCTTCAAATAACTCGCGTAGAGTTGCAATTCCTTCACAAAGACATGTGGTCTTTCTGCGTCAGTAGTTAGCGAGAATTTTCCATAAATATGATCAGCCATTTCTTTCAATGAGAAGGTGCCTTTGAAGTAAGCTAGATTCGGTCCAGGGCAAATGGTAACTGCAGTTAGATTCCTTCTCGGAGTTTCTCCCGCTGACAAAATAGCAGGAGCACTTAAGCCTTCGCAAAGGCAGTCTTTTTCTTTCACTTTTTCCAATTCGTCAACCTCTATTTCACCGTCTTCAAATTGCTTGGTTTTGAGAATTTGGTACTGTCTGGAAGCGGTGCAAATTGGGTTCTCAGTGAACTCAGTATTGTTAGATAGAAATTTTTTGTAGCATGGAGATCCCGGCCGGTTTTTCTCAATACGCTCCCGACGTTGGGCTTCTCCGGAGGAAGTTTGGAGGTTGTTGAAAGGTACTCCAAGTGGTGATGCATGGCTGAGAAAGAAGTCAGATTTCTTGGCTTTGTGCAGGCGATCCAGGGTTTCTTCATCCACTGAGGTCGCTTCGGGTACGAGCAAAAATGGACTTCCCCAGCCGGTTCCTTCAAGCTCAAAATACTTCCGGATGAAACTGTCTTCGGTGGCTGTTCCCAATCCACCTTGATAAGTGACCTTAAAAGTGTGGCTTTCTTTAAGGTTATTTAGATTATTAGAAATCAATGAATTTTGGCAAGTTTGATAAAGTGATTGGTAAAGCTCTTTTCTCTTGGTTTTGAACTCTTCCAGAATCGGCCCGATTAAAAATCCATCTGTGGCAAAGGCATGACCTCCGCAGTTCAGGCCAGACTCAATTCTGAATTCTGAAACCCAAAGTCCTTTCTTGGCTAGGAATTTCCCTTGAATCAAAGCTGATCTATAATCACTGACTTTTAGAATAATTCCTTTGGAAATCTCTCCATTTTGATCTGGGTAAAATTCTGAAAACTGAGCTGCATATCCATACAATGCTGGGTTCATACCGGCTGAGAAAACCACCGATCCCTTTACTTTGCTCTTGGCAAATCCTCTCAAAGCTGACAACGCATCGGAGTATTCTCTTGGTAATTCATAGCCAGATTTATCGATGTTAATCTTGTCTACTTTGGTCATAATATTGACATCGATGGAACCGATGGTAAGCTGAGATTTGATTGACTCTTTTAACTGTAAATGCTCAGTAGAGGATGCAGTGGCTAGTCGGGAAAAAAGTGAAGCGACTGTAGATTTGTCAGGTAAAAGTTCCAGGTATTTTCTAAATTCTATGTTACTTTTCCAGTCTTCATTTATCAGTTTTTTGAACTGTTCATCTACTAAAGATTGGGTCAAATCCAAGTATGCTGTGATCCGCTTTGCCCGGTAGTCATCTTCTGAATCTGGGATGGGAATGAATTCTCGCACATATTTTTTCGAGTAGATTTTACGCATGTCTTCCAGCAGATGATCATCCATAATGGAGACCACGCTGGAGATTCCATATTTTGCTACTTTTATAGGTGTATCGACTGTGTATCCAAGTCCCATGACAGGAATATGAAAGGTGTGTGATAGGGTTTGGTTTGACATAAGTTTCGCTGATGTTTGACTCGTATTTGAAGCTGTAAAACTAGGGTCACATAATCCCCTTTCTCCTGAATATGCTCAGCGACTCAAGTGACTTTTGTCAGTTTTTTGATTGAAAGCCGAAGGTGATTCAAATAAATTTTCTCTAAAACTGAAGTTCTGCCCCTTGCTGTCAAAACTTTTTTCTATCAGGTGTAGCACTTTAGCCACACTTTTCGTCAGGATAAAAAAACTTAATGAAAACTCTTCTACGAATCTATTTGGTGGTGATATTTGCGAGTAGCGCTATGGATGCTGGCTCGGTGAATGATACGATCAACTCTGGACTTTCGTCAGAAGAAACTAATTTTGCGAGACAACCTAGCTATCCCTTGAATCTTCAAGGAATGGCCGACTGCCTAAACTCTTCGCTGAAGAAAGAGTATAAGGCAACAGGAGGAGCAATGGTGGAGACTATCTCAGGTGGAAATACCTTTGTGGAGATTGGGCAAGCTAAACTAAACGAATAAAATTCTGGCTCTAAGACGGAGCCGTGAACCATAGATTAATAGGTTTGAATTGAATTGGACTGATGAGGAGCTGATTGAAGGTTGCAAACGACGATCAGCGAAGTATGAAGAAGTATTCTATAAAAAATACTATGGCTATGTCATGGGGATCAGTTTGTCTTATTCAAAAGATAAAATGCTTGCTGATGAGATTACAAACGACTCATTCATCAAGTTTTTCGGATCTATCAAGAAATTCGATGACTTCCAATCAGTCAAAGCCTGGCTTCGGAGAATCACCGTGAATACAGCGATAGATTACTTTCGAAAGCAAAAAAAGTTTCAAAATCAAACCGATGTGGCGGAAGAGACTGCTGTATTCCACGAGGTAAATGCACTTGGAGACCTGGCCTTTCAGGATATCGTAAATCTACTAAATCTACTACAAGAGGATCACAAGCTAGTTTTCAACCTTTATGAGGTAGAAGGCTATAGTCATAAGGAAATTGGCGAAAAGCTTGGCTTAACAGAAAGCTCGTCCAGAGTATATCTGGCTCGCGCAAAGTCACAGCTTCGCAAATTAGTATCAATACATTTGAAAGAATATGAAGGAAGATAAGCTGGATATGGAAATCGCTGCTTCCCTGAAAAAGAAGTTAGAGGAAGCTTCAGTACCCTATGAAGTAGGGGCCTGGGAAGGCTTCCAGAAAAAACGTGCGCTTCGTAATCGTAGAATGATTACCTATTGGGCAAGTGGAATCGCTGCGTCTTTATTGCTAATTGCAGTGGGGTTAAACTCTATTGACGTAGTTGAAAATGATAACAGTGATCCTACAGAACTAAAGCTTGCTGATAATTCTGTGAACATACCTGAAACCAGCCGAGACGAACCTGCTACTTCTAAAACTGAGGAAGAAATTCTGAAGGAGGAGAAAGTTTCTGACCATGAGTCAATTCAAGTAAAACCTTCTGCTAATCCATCAAAAAAGCCATCAGAAGCATCAAAAGCGCCAGAAAAACAAATGGGTTCTAATTCAGTAGCGATTGACTCAAAACCGGTGCAAAAGATCGAGCAATCTGAAAAAGTAAATGCTATTCCACAATTACCATCGAAAGAAATCGAAAAGGAAGTAGCGCAAGTAGAATCTGTACCAAATAATGGTCAAGAGCTCGCTAAAAAGCCTAAAGAAGGGGAGAAAATTAGAGAAGTTGAAAAACCATTTTTGGGTAAAGAGAATTCTACAGCAGCACTGGCTATGACAGAGAGTGGAGAAAAAACACCTCCAGTGGAAAATGAGAAAGTTGTAGAAAAAGAGAAGTTCGTGGCAGAAAGTGAATTTCCTGTTATCGAAAAAGATAAAACGACAGTTGGACTTGGTATGGGCGTTTCTCCGGGTTTTGGAGCTATCCAAAGCGATAATCAAGTAGCTACCGCATCCTCTATTGGATTGGGAATGTTGGTTGATTTGCAACTTCCTGGCAAGCTAACTTTAGGGTCTGGTTTGGCATTGAATTACCTCAATCAAAGCACAAAACAAGAAGGTACTACGTTGGCTTTCGGTAATATCTATCCACAAAGTGAAAAAGTAGAAGTAAGACAGATGCAGGTAGAAATCCCTGTCTTTGTGAAGTATCCTGTGACGAGAAATAATTCTGTATCGATTCAGGCTGGTTTTTCAAATTATTATGCACTGAACGAAACTGCTAGCCAAGAGAACACGGTACAGCTTCAGTCTGCTTTTTATGCGAATGATGCTTTAGGAAATTCATCGGTTTCATTTCGTCAGGAAGCAGTAGTAGAAAACAATTCGCTGGAATCCAAAAGCGGTAAATTCTATCCCTTTGCTACGCTTAATTTCGGAGTGAATCTTCGTGTATTAGAAACAAAAGGGGCCAACTATGTAATTATGCCATTTTATAATTACCAGTTGACCCAAGTTTCAGGCTATGGAGATACTTACGGTTTATTTGGAGCAAGCTTCAAAATGAATTTTGGAGGAGGAGAGAAATAGAAGCTAACTTATTAAGGAAGCGTTACTTCAGCTTTCTTTTGCGGCTGTTTTAGAATAAGGCTTGTTCACGTTGTGGCAAGCCTTATTCTTTGGCAGCCTTATAAATTGCATCCAATAAGCTTCCAGACTCTTTAGTGTCATTTCCAAGCTCCCAGAACATGATCCCGCCCAATCCTTTTTCCATGGTGTACCTGGTTTTCAAGGCTACTGAAACCGTGTCATCATAGGAGACCATCAAACTATCAGAAGCGTTGTACATAAAAGGTGCTTGAGCTTTTTCGTCCCAAAAGCGCTGGAAATTGGAATCTTGTTCATAAGAAGATCGTATTCTGCTATAAGCCATCCAGCCAATTTCAAGTCCACTGCTTAGTTGGTAGAGGCCATTATTCGCTGGAGGGACGCCTTTCCAAACTCTTCCATAAAAAGCCGAACCAATTACGATCTGCTTAGGATTCACACCTTCTTTAATCAAGAAATCTACAATCTTCTGAGCTGACCGCGGGTCAGGATCTAAGTTTTCCCCATTTTGGTATAAGCTATCAAGATGATCGTGAAAGGGTGTTCCATCAATTTCGTCTATGCTCACATCTCCCAGTGGCGTATGATGACCAGTATAAATGGATACGCCAGAGACCTGATCATAGGTCATCACATTGGTGTAATTGGCGTATTTCATCACCTCATCCATATCTACAAAATCGTAATAGCGCTTCCAGCCTGCCGAAGCAAAAGTCAGAATTTTTGGAGATTCAAATGTGTCCAACATTTCTCTCAGACCCTTCATTAACGAAGTGAAATTTTCTGTGTCTTCAGGACGAGCCATCGTTCCAGCACCGGAAATTCCAGGATATTCCCAATCCATGTCCATTCCATCTAGTTCATATTTTTGGATAAAACCCTTAGCGCTGTTGATGAATTTAGTCCTGCTTTCAGCTGTCAAAGCCATATCTGAGAATCCATCTGCTCCCCAGCCACCACAGGCTATCATTACCTTAAGCTCCGGATTTCGCGACTTTTGCTTCACCAATGCTTCTATTTTCGGACCTGCAGCTTCCGGATTTCTGAATTTCATCTCTCCGTCGATTACATGCGTGAAAGAATAAATAATATGCGTCAACTTTTCTACGGGAATTTCCTCAGGCTTATAGTTTCTTTCCGCTACATAATAGGCCATAATCACAGGATCTGTAGTAAGTAGGGATGTATTGGATTCTTCACTTTGGTTGCCTGATGTGGGGGAGCACCCCAAAATAAAAGTCATTAATAAAAATACTGGCAGGATGGAGAATTGGCTTTTCATAGGTCTTACAAAATAATTTTAAAGAAGTAACAATTACTTAAATTAAAATCTTTTTCATACTCCGTTTGAAGAAATTATTGCATTTATTGAAAATACTTGATTTCTAATACATTGAATATAGTTGTCAAAAACATCAATGCATAAAAAATCCCGACCTATCGAGATCGGGATTTTTCATTGTGGAGTAGGGACAATTTAGTAATCTATATAGTTGGTCAATAATTGCATATCAAGTTTTTTAGCATTCTCTGTGGACTGCTTGTAGCCTCTAAGAACCAGTGTATAAACTCTATTTCCTATCAATTCTACGTTTGTTGCAGTAGCAAGTACTTCTCCTGTGCTTGAAACTACTGTTAGTTTGTAAGTGTCGGAATCCAGACTTTCGAATTCTGAATTTGATTTGAATGCAATCCCTTCGAAAAATGGATCAACTACCTCATCAAGTTTCAGCGTTACCGACCCTGCATCAGGAGACAGGTTAATCATTCTGATTTGTACCTCATCCGCATTCGGTTCTGACCAATCGTCGTCTACCAATACAGCATCCAATTCACCTTGATCTTCCAGCACAAACATGGAGTAAACAGAATCTACTTTGATTTCATACTCTTTTTCCAAAAGGGAAGTGAGCGAGTTTGGATCTGAGAATTTGAAAAGTCTATCTCCAGGAAAGAAGTTTTGGTACGCCAATACTTCCTTATACTTAATCGGAAAATTATTTACCTGGTTTTGATCAGCATAGACTATGACGCCAGCATTGCCCGGAGCGCCGTTATAAATAGAGATATAACCCGCATCTGGGTAGTCCAGCATGTCATCGTCATTATCCAAACAGCTAGTTAATCCTAATGTTCCGGCTAGTAATGCTACTGTCGCCAGTGATCTCAAATTCTTCATTGCAAATGAATTTACACTCATCATACGTATTTGTTGGTTTTAGTTTTAAATCAATACCAAGACGCATGAGGTGATCTTTTCGCTACACAAGAATTGATAATTTGAGTAAGTGTATTGGTTTACAAAGCATTATGTTTTATAGAATATTATTATCCGCAAAGATGCCAGTCACCTTAGATTCTTTTATTATCTGGTAGGATGACAAATGACCGAAGCACTGACGGGACAGGCTGAAGTGGCCTCAATTCTTAAGTTTAACATATCCTTTTTTGCTTTTGACTTCATACTGGCACAAAAGCGGATATACATAATATAAAATTTTAGGAGCGGTCTGTGTTTCCACAAACCGCATAAGGCATAGTTATATAGATTAATACTGCTCCCAGAAGTTAGGAGGTGTAATTCCTAGTGCCCGCAAATAAACATAACCTTGTCCGCGATGGTGGATTTCATTGTCCATTACATAAAATAGAATGCTGAAGCCTGTACCTTCATATTGCCCAAAGGCAACTACCTTTTCTTGGAAGTTTTTGATGGATATTTGCTTCCAGTACTTCTGGATTTTCTCAGTAGATTCATCCCAACTGGCCAATAGATCTGCTTTTGTGGTGAGCTCGGGTTTTTCTTCATCAAGTGTGCTCCATTCTCCCGTTGCCACTCCTTTTGCGGTAGCACCATCCATAGCTAGCATTTCTTTCGTTAGCTGAGCATAAGTTCGCATTCCGCCTATGGTAAATTCAAAAAGTTCTTTTTCCGGAAAGGCGTCCAAGACTCTGCGAGTAACCTTACGCTGTCCTAGCCATTGATTTAGCAGTTGATCTTTGGTGATGAGTTGAGTCTCATTCAATGTTTCTGTAGTTTCCATTTTCTCTGTGTTTTGTTTAAGAATACTCAAATAAACAACTGACTTGTGTCAGCCCTATGTCAGTAGGATTTTGGGAATTCAGAGATTTTCTAAGTTTTTTCAATTTTCTTTACAATCTCAGAAGTTAACTTTTCGTGCCTCCGCTTTCTTACCAGTAAATAGCCAAAAGCAACATAGGATTGGGGAAATTCAGGAGTTGATGTGCTTCGGCCTTTCGGCCAGTGGAGGAAAGAGAAGTAGGTAACTCGCAAAATTCAGATAATCAGATTAACTCTTTTCCATGAATCGAATTGACAGGCTAACTGCCATTCTTACTCACTTGCAATCCAAGCGAACTGTCAGGGCTGCGGAACTCGCTACTCGTTTTGGAGTAAGTTTACGCACAATCTATAGAGATGTGAGATCGCTCGAGGAGTCGGGAGTGCCAATTATCGGTGAGGCAGGGCAGGGATATTCCTTGGTCGAGGGATACAGACTTCCGCCGATTATGTTCACCAAAGAAGAGGCATTGTCAATGCTGGTTGCGGAGAAGTTGGTTGAAAAATCGCTTGGGGAGCAGAGTAGCAGGTTTTTCAAAGAGGCGCTTATCAAAATCAAAGCTGTGCTGAAGTCCTCCGAAAAGGATTTGCTAGTGGAAGTGCAAGACACAATACAAGTGCTAAAGTCAAATCCATCCCAAGTAATGGATAAATCCAGCAAGGCATTTCACAAAGTATTGGAAGCTATTTCCATGAAAAAAGTGCTCTTGGGTTCCTATGTTACCTTTGATCCGGAAAAGAAGACAGAGCGAGAATTGGAGCCAGTTGGTATGTTTCACTCCTTTGAACAATGGTATTTGATAGCCTATTGCAGATTGAGAAATGATTACCGCACCTTTCGATTGGACAGATTTAGTAAGCTTTTGGTTTCGGAACTTTCTTATTCCACGGCCAAGCATCCCACATTGAAAACCTATTTGGACCAGGTTTCCGCTGAGCAAAAGCTTCATCAAATCATTCTGAAAGTTCCGGATGGAGCTATGAAATACCTCGCAAATTCAAAGTACAATTATGGATTCGTCTCTGAAGAGAGAGTAGGAGTCATGACAGAAATTACTTTTATGAATTCATCCATTGAGGGATTTGTGCGGTGGGTGATCTCGCTATCTGATTTGGTAGTGGTGAAGCACCCAACAATACTGAGAAATCGGCTAGCCGAATTGATTGAAGAAATCAAAACAATGCAGGGATAGGGTCTACTTGCAGCATGTCCTTTGGAAGAATTTCCCGGGGTTTTATATTTTGTAGTAAATGTAATCCGTGATCATGGGAGCAATTCCGTTTTGCCGTAGGTCGGAAATCAATTGCCCTTTGTGATGAGTAGAATGATTTGAGATATGAAATAGGATTTCTTGTACTGAGTTCTCAAATTCTCCACCGCTACTATTCTTGTATTTTATTCGTTTGCCAAAATCGAATTCTGAAATAATCAGTAAGGTGTCCTCGAGGTTAGAATCATCTAGAGTCTTACAAGTTTCAAGGTTGTGGAGCTGGTGCACTCCCAGTGGAGTCTTTCCGAGAATTCTCGAATTCCAAATCTGGTGTGCATTTATGTTGTGAGAAAACAGCGGAATAGTCCTTTCTGATAAACTGTTCTTATTTTCAATAAAAAGCGCCACCAACTTTTGGTTAAAATGATGATGGTATTCGAATATGTCTTTAAATAACTCTTTCATTTGCTACGTTGATTATCACATTACCAATTTTCTTACCTGAGAGGACATATTCGTACGCTTTAGCTATCTCTTTCAGGGGATATTCCCGATCGATGAGTGGTTTGAAAACACCCTTTTCCATTTTGGATTTGATATATGGAAGTGTAAAAGTCAACGGATAGGGTATAGGGAATTTGACTTTTTTGCCACCAATAAGAGGAGTGAAGATTGAGTAGAAGATATTTTGGGAATAGGGTCCCAATTCAGAAGAAATGTAGGTTCCATTCTTTTTTAATATAGGCTTACATTTTCCAAAAGTACTTTTGCCTACCGTATCAAACACAATATCATATTTTCTACTACCTCGCGTGAAATCTTCTTTGGTATAATCGACAACTTGATCAGCTCCCAGTGAACTCATCAGTTCAATGTTTTCAGTACTGCAAGTTGCTGTGATTTTCACATCAAAAGTTCTTGCAAACTGTAGTAAAGCAGACCCAATTGCACCTGTGGCACCATTGATCAGGACTTTTTGTCCGGAATGAATTCCCGATTTAAGGATAAATGAATGTGCATAATGGGCACCTTCCAGACTTGCCACAGCTTGCGCGAAATCAATCTGCTCAGGGATGACAATGAGGTTGTTTTTTGGCTTCAAGGCCATGAATTCAGCTTGTGATTCCAGTCCCATATCTGTAAAACCAAAAACGCGTTGGTTGACCTGAAATGAATCAATGTCCTTTCCAGTTGCAACCACCACACCAGCGAAATCAGTACCCAGGACTATTTTTCGGGGTTTCGTCAAACCTAGCATTAGGTGCATGATAAAAGGCTTTCCAGTCAAATTAGCACAATCTGTTCGGTTCACCGTGGTAGCAAAAATCCGTATTAGAACTTCGTTGTCCTTGAGGGTTGGTTTCTGGATTTCTTCAACTTTGATTACATGTGGTGAACCGTATGATCTTCGAATGGCGGCTTTCATGGGATTGTTAATTAGAAAAGAATCTTAACTCTTAAGATCGGTATTTTGAATTTATTTTAATAAAATGAGGGTTCCTGATTTCACCTTTTATCAATTTACATTGAAAATTTCAAGGACTGTTTGAACTCTTACTGAGAAACCCTAAGCCTATTTCTCGTCAAATACTTGCTTTCTAATTGCGGGCTTTCCATAAATCTCAATGGTAAACGTTGAGGATTTTATTCCCGAATTGGGGAAAAACCATCACGAGTGCCAATCTGATGGTTCACACTATTTAAAAAATTTCTGTTACATTTTTAACGGGCAGTAAAAGAAGGTGAATTGAGTTCTTCTCTTGAAAAAAAACTAAATATTGGTTTAGGGCGGTCTTCTTGACTATTTTTGCTTCAGATTTAATGTAACAGATTAAGTCGTTGTTTGAATTTTTATCCATCTGGAGCCAAAATAAATCTAAAAACAAGTTGAATCTCCTATGGAATGGCATTTGCGAAATTTATACTGAAAACCAAATACAATAAAATTGAAAATTATGAATGTTAAGATATTAGGTACAGCTGCTGCGGCACTTTTGATTGCGGTAAGTTGCCAACCGAAAAAGGCAGAAAATGAAGAAGTAGTCATGGAGGGAACAGAAATGACTGCTCCGGCAGCGATTTCAATTGAGAAATTCACAGATTCTCCGGCATATGCTTCGTCTTCTTTAACTCTCAAAAATCCTTCTAACACTACTATTGCAAAAGCTGGAGAAGTTGATTTTGCTTTTGACGTGAAGGACTACAATTTGGGTGAAGTAACTGAGCGTAATGGAATGGCTGGTAATTTGGCTAATTCTGATAAAGGTCAGCATATTCACTTTATATTGGACAATGAGCCATATTCAGCGCACTATGAGTCTGAGTTCAAAAGAGAAATGCCAGAAGGAACGCATTACTTGGTTGCTTTCTTGAGCAGATCATACCATGAGTCAGTAAAGAATTCTAATTCTTTTATTGCCAAGAAGATGGTTGTTGGAACTGCCAGTGATGATATGAATGTGGATTTCGACAAGCCAACGATGATTTACAGCCGTCCAAAAGGAGAGTATAGTGGAGCAGACACGGAGAATCTATTATTGGATTTTTTCTTGTTGAATACTACACTCTCTGAAGATGGGAATAAAGTAAGAGCAACTATCAACGGTCAGGAATTTATGATCACAGAATGGGCTCCTTATGTAATCAAAGGTCTTCCAAAAGGTGAAGTGACTGTGAAATTGGAGTTGCTTGATGCTGATGGAAACTTGATTCCAGGTGGATTCAATGAAGTAACCAGAACAGTGACTTTGAAAGACTAATTAGCACTAAAAGCCACCAAAGTAAAACTCCCTGTGATTCATTTCGCAGGGAGTTTTTTTTATGCGGTTTTCATTGCCTCGCCGGGGGCGAAAGGTTTAAGGTATTTTTCTGACCTCGAACGTTTTGATTTATCACTAAACTCAATAATTATTTTTCTTGCAATCAGCACTTATCTTTTGAATAAGAACATACAGAAAGCCGTAAATAGCTCAGACTATCTAAACAGGAAAATACGCAGGAATCAGGCCTTTGATTTTATCTAAAGTCTCAGGCATAGAGAGTTCACTCATGCCTCCCGCAGCATTTGCATGCCCGCCTCCATCGAAATGGGCTGCGGCTAAGGTGTTTACAGGATTTTCTTTTCCTTTCGATCGAAAAGACATCTTGATAATGCCATCGCGTTCAGAAAGCATAATGGCTACTTTCATTCCTTTGATGGATAGAGCAAGGTTGGCAAGACTGTCAGTATCTCCTTTTTTGTAATCATAGGTGGCCAATTCCTCTTTAGTTAAGGGAATAATTGCAACAGAATTCTCATTCAAAATCTCCATCTTTTGGGACATTGCAAATCCTTGAAGTCTAAGTCTACTTGCTGTATTGGTATCATTCAGCATTTCATGAATCAGATGATGTTTGACACCTGAGGCTAGCAATTTGGCAAGAACTTCATGAGTTCGTGGTTTGACGGAATTAAATCGAAAGCTACCTGTGTCAGTCAGAATTCCTAGGTATAAAGGAGTTCCGATTTTTTCATTCAATAAAGCTTCATTTCCTGACTGCTCAATTAACTCCACAATCAATTCTGCCGTGGAGGAAGCAGATGTTTCGGAGATCGTTAGAGAGGTGAATCCTTGCGGATCGATGTGATGATCAATCATGATAAGTGTGCAGGTGGCTGCTTCTAGCAAAACCTGCATTTCCTTGCCTACTCGGTCCGTAGAATTATAGTCAAGACAAAAGATCAAGTCTGCCTCGATGAACGCCTCGGTTACTTTTTCCGGGTCTTGATCCATCGTGATGATGGGTGATAAGTCTAGGAAATCCAAAAAATCAGGCGCTTTGTCAGGATGGCAGATAGTGGCCTTTTTCCCAAGCTTTTCTATAAAATGCAATAGCCCCAAAGAGGAACCGACAGAGTCACCATCGGCTGATTTGTGGGCCGTAATAAGAATATTCGATGCCGCTAGGATTGCGGCTTCGATTTGTTTGTACGTATTCATGAATGGGATTTATTCTGTTCTAAAGAACGAAAAGGTGAAATTCTTCTAGCCACAAAGGAACAAAAGAGAAGAGGAAAAATAGTGGTATTGTGTTTTTAATTCCCAGTTAGGCTATTTTCACCCACAAGGATTTATCCCAGATAGATTAGTTGATTAACTACTTCTCAAATCTAAAATTTTCATCGACCGCGGTTAACTCTAATTTTTCAGGAAAAGTGTATAAATAGGAAATCAATTCTTTCATCGGTTTGGCTTCAAACATCGCTTTGTAATACTTCCTAACCCCGTTTTGGTATAGAATAATAGTTTTTACAGCGCCATCGCAACAGAGTATATTTTCTGATGTATTATTCTCTGTTGGCAAGTTGGATTGAATAATCAATTCAATAAGTTCATTATAGATCTCCTCAGGCAGTTGACCAGTAAAATTCCCAGACCTGGCTGAGTCAATCTCGTAAAAATTTTCATCCTTAAAATAGTTTCCAGAGAATTTCACTGTTCTATCCTCAGAAATCTCAAGATGCATGACAGGGCAATTTCCATAGCAAGTGGAAGTATGAAAAATTAGTTTGGTGAAGTTAAAAGTACTGTCAATAAAGGTTTTATTTTCTGGAGGACCGAAAGTGAATCCCAGTGCTTGCTTCTCAGTAGTACTGTTTACTTTTGATGAATTCACTTTACCAAAAGTGAGCTGAGCAAGCAGTGTGAAGGTAATCAAAAAGGCATATCGCATAGGAAAGAAATTAGTTTCAAGAAGATGACGAAAACTTTCCTGGGTTTGCTACCTCAGTTAACTGTTTTTAACTCCATTCTTTTCTCTTCAATTTCCGCTGCTAAAATTGCATTGATATCAGTTTTAGCTCCTAGTAATAAGTGTATCGAAGTTCCGAATTCTCTAGCATTCGGATCAGTGATAGATCCTATTTTTTCTGACTTTTCAAAAAGAGAAATCTCCCGTTCGCTAATTCCATCTTCCACTTCTCTGACCAAAATCACATTTTTGATTTCCCCGCTTAGATCTATCCAATTGACATAATCTGCGTTCATAGTTACTGCCTGCAAGCCTTTGGTTTTAGTGTAAAAGTTAATAGCTCCGGCTTGGCCATAGTTGTCGCAAATAATTACCGTGTATTCATCCGAAGGCGCTTTGGAATAAGCGAGGTCAACTTTCTCTGTCAGTTCTTTCCAACCCAGCATATCTGCAAAATCCTGTGGCAAATCATGAATTTCTCCATCTTCCCAACGGTTTTCCATCAGGTCAGGATGTCGGGATTGTACTCCTTTTAGGTATTCCGGATCTCCGATAGGATAGGTCATCGGCGCTGAGACTACAAATAGGCTAATGGGAATAATCATCGCCACTGGCTTCAGGTACTTTCCCCAGCTTTTGCTTAGCACATGTGAAAGATAAATAGCACCAAAAGCAAAGTGAATTGGGTACAGGCCGATTGCATAATAGTTTTTTGCCCTGAAAAAGGTAAATATGGCTAAGGTGGAAATGGTAGTCCAGAAGAATACCTGATACTTTCGAAACGGAGGATGTTTGAAATAAGAAACAAAAGCCAGAATCAACACGAAACTCGATCCGAAAAAGAAGAAAAATTGCTCTGTCAAAAAGTCCAATCGATTCACATTGACCAATTGATACTTGCTGAGCATTCGCATGTGCCAAAGTACAGGGAAGTCATTTTGCCATTGCCAAATCAGGTTAGGTAAGGCTATTAAAAAAGCCAAACCAAATGCTCCATTCAAATGTGGGTTTTTGAAAATCTTTCGATCTGAAGTCAGAAACAAAGCTGGTATTAATCCAAGAACTTGAAAAGCAATGTTGTATTTGTTCAGAAAGCCAAACCCGACCCCAACTCCCAACCAATACAGCCATTTATTTTTACCCGTTTTGATATAAGAGAGCAAGGAATAGAACACAAAAGTCCAAGCCAGAATATCAAAGGAATTGGGTTGGAAAAGGATGTTTAGTCTAGCCAATGCTGAGAAAGTCAAACAAATTGCAGCCAAAGATTGCGCATATAAATCCCCTCCAAGGCGCTCTATAGCTTTCCATATCAAAGTTATAGTCAAGGCTCCAAAAAGGGCTGGAAAGAATTTTACCCAAAACTCAGTATTGCCCAACAGGTAAATCAAGTAAGAAAACCAGGATGTCACAGGAGGGACCGAAATATATCCCCAGGCCAGATGATGAGCTTGATCGAGGTGCAGGTATTCATCCCGATGCAGGTCGTAACTTGGGTCTATAAGAAGGTATTGAAGAATGAATTTGATTAATATAAATCCGAGTAAAAACAGATCTCTCTTCTTCATGGAGTTATTAGGTAGTAGGAGAGTTGAATTTTTCATAAACCAAAGCCAGCTACTTGTCTACATATTTTCAAAGTCTGCTTAACCATTTAATACTGCTTTCAGACATTTTCCTGTAATCATGTCCTACGTTTAGTACCGTATCAATTTTCCAGTTGAAAGTAATATTATTATCATAGGCATATTTTTCACTTGCATTGTAAAAATGTGCTCCCCTTTCCAGCCTGTTAGCCCCTTGCTTCATAGCAAGATCAGTCGTGGTGAAGGTGCCTAATTTAGGGTCATTGTCAAGTTCACCAGTAAGTAGAATTAGATTTTTTCCAAATCCTTCTTCGATAAGTTCTTCTCCATGCTCTAGATTTTTAATCCCATAAGGGTATTTCAGATTGCTGTTAGGAAAAGTGTATAGCCCAGCATTTGCTGCTATTGCTGTTTTTATTCTTGATTTGGGCATAAGCATTACCATTCGATGAACGAATTGACCACCCGCTGAATGTCCAAAAATATCGTAGGTACTGTTGCTGATTGAATTGATTGTTTTTACATGATCGAAAATATTCTCGACTACAGTAAATGCCCATTCATCATGCCCATTTTTTGTTCCAAAATAGGTGAATAGATTCCCCTCCTGATAGTCATTCATGGTGTAGTTCGAGAGCTTATTTTCAAACTCAGGAGCAATAACAAGGATGTTATTTTCTTCTGCAAGATCAATCCAAGCTTCTAGGTAATCATCCGCATTCCTTCCGCCTCCGTGCATAACAAAAACTATCTTGTCCTGATCTTTCCAGCCTTCTGGTTTGTAAGTCCAAACTCTGATTGATTTCTTTTTGGAATCTTTGTAGGCATATATTACAAATGAATCTTTCTCGGTTTTTAATGGATTAGCAGCAGTGACTTCTGGACCTTTTGGAATAACATAGAGGTATATGTATCCCGAAACAGAAATAAATAAGAACAGACACACAAAGTAGAATAGCGTCTTTTTAAAGACCGTATAAACTTTATTCATAGGTGTTGCTGAGTTATTGAAAGATTGCCAGTTGTTTAGTTAAAAGAATTACTCTTTAACTTCCGTCTTTTTGATTGAAGACTACCTCGCTAAAAGATTACCCGTTAAAAATCAACTTAAAAGTTGTCCCTTCACCCTGAGTGGAACGCACTTGAATATTACCTTTGTGACGTCGCATAATCTGTTTGGATAAACTCAAACCGATTCCAGAACCCTTGGATTTGGTAGTAAAGAAGGGAATGAAAATCTTGGAGAGTGCTTCTTCTTCGATCCCTTTACCAGTGTCAGCCACTTCAAGTATTATTTTCCCAGCTTCATCAATAAATGCCCTTAGGATTATTCTCCTCACTTCAGAATCTTCCACAGCCTGAATAGCATTCTGAGTAAGGTTGATCAGCACTTGCTCGATCTGAGTTTGATCGCCAAATAGGATGAGTTCTTTAGGGTTAATTTCTTTGATCAATTCTATTTGATGTGTTTCGATCTGGTTTTGTAATAAAACCTCTAACTGATGGAAAAGCTTTGCGATAGCAATACTGCTGAACTTTGGAGCAGGGATATGCGCCAAACTTCTAAAGTCAGATACGAAGCTGATTAGTCCTTGACTACGCTTTTCTATCGTACTAATCCCCATCAAATAATCCTCCATTTCAGAAGGGGTAATTTGCTCCACCTGTTCGATTTTGCTTTCCATTTCACCTTGGATTGTTCCTGCCAAAGAGGAAATAGGAGCGATGGAATTCATGATCTCATGAGTTAGGATTTTGACCAAATTTTGCCAAGCTTCCATCTCTTTTTCCTCCAACTCGGATTGGATATTTTGAAGGGAAACCAATTTGAATTTCTCCCCACGCATCAAAAGTTCGATGACATAAACAGAAAGCTGCATGATGCCATCAGGATGTGCGATCTTGATCAATTCACTTCCTCCAGTACGGAGATTATTGATGGCTAGGTGTAGTTCTTTGTTTATTCCTTCGATTTCCCCGATGTTTTTCAATTCCTCTACATCAAGTATTCGCTTGGCGGCAGTATTCACAATTTGAATTCCGCCATTTTCTCCAAAAGTGATAAGTCCTATACTCAGGTGTTTGAACACGGACCGGAAATACTGATAGTTCGCTTCTTTCTCAGCTTGATCTTCTTTAAGCTTTGCGAGAATCGCGTTGAATTCTATATGCAAGTCATCCGTTTCTGTGCCATCAAACTTCACAGGATAGAGTTGGGAGTATTTATCCTGCTTGATGTTGTCGAGGAAAACACGCACTTTCTTGAAGGATCCTTCGGAATAACGGAGCAAATAGATAATTTGAAATACGACCAAAACGAGAAGTAGGGAAATCATAAAGACTCCCCAACTATCGATCATAGCGTAGGCAAGAAGAAAAAGAGAAGCTGCTAGAAAGGCGATTCTCCCAAGTAAGCCAACTTTATAGTCCATATTTTTCCAGCCTTCTATACAAGGATGCTCTGGTCAAACCAAGTTCCTTAGCTGCTTTAGAAATGTTACCGCCATTTTTGTCAATAGCTCGCTGAATGGTTGTTTTCTCCATGTCGTCGAGATTCAATGTGACTGAAGTTGGTGCTTTGTCAGAAGCTGGCTTGGCAGAAAGGAAGAAGAAATCTCTTGAATCCAAGGTTTCACCTTCAGCCATAATGATGGCACGTTCGATTGCGTGCTGAAGTTCACGAATATTTCCAGGCCATCCGTAATGCTGCAAAAGGTCCATACCAGCGGTAGTAAAGCCAGTGAAGTTTTTGCGATATTTCTGACTGTAACTTTTTAGGAAGTGATTTGCCAAAATAGGAATGTCATCCTGACGCTCGCGAAGTGGTGGTAAGAAAATCTCTACCGTGTTGATTCTATATAATAAATCCTGTCGGAATGCATTTTCAGAAGTGTTCTCGTGAATAGGCATATTGGTAGCACAGATCAGACGAATGTCAACAGGAATGGCTTTGTTGGTACCTATTCTAGTCACCTCTCTTCGCTGCAAAACAGTTAGAAGCTTGGATTGAAGCGGCAATGATAAGTTTCCGATTTCATCCAAAAATAAGGACCCTTGATCAGCAACTTCAAACCTACCAGCACGATCATCTTTGGCGTCCGTAAAAGCTCCTTTTTTATGTCCAAAAAGTTCTGATTCAAATAGGGTTTCGGTGATGGCACCCATATCTACGCCTACAAAAATCTCGTCCTTACGAAGAGATCTATCGTGAATTGCTCTAGCAATCAGTTCTTTACCTGTTCCGTTTTCTCCCAATATCAAGACATTTGCATCGGTCTGAGCCACTTTATCAATAATCGAAAAGATATTCTTCATTGAAGCACTTTGGCCGATGATGTCGGTGTAAGGCTTCTTCATGTCCGTCTGCATCTGTTTTTGCTTTTTCTGCAGCTTGTCTACTTCGTTGTAGCTTTCTTTGAGCCGGATAGCAGCCGATAGGGTAGCGATCAACTTCTCATTTTGCCAAGGCTTTAATATAAAATCTGTCGCTCCTTCTTTTAGCGCTTGCACAGCCATTTCCACATCTCCGAACGCTGTAATCAGGATGACTACAGCTTTTGGATCTATCTCTTTGATTTGCTTCAGCCAGTGAAAGCCTTCCTTTCCTGAGGTTGTGTCTTCACGGAAGTTCATGTCCAACAGGATCACATCGTAATTATTGTTGTTGACCAAAAAAGGAATTCTACGTGGATCCTTTTCTATCATGACTTCTTTGGCGTGCTTCTTTAAAAGCATTTTGGCGGCAAATAATAAGTCTTCGTTATCGTCGATGATAAGAATCTTGCCTAAATCTTGAGTTTCCATGGTTAATCGTTTGGTCTTTAGTATGGCAAAATGATGCCAACCCTAATATAAAGCAATAGGATGGGTTTTTGAGGGAGAAGTGTCCAAAAGTGTACGCTTTTATACTAAAATCGGACATTAGTTTCGGGTTTTCTCCCTTAATAGATTTTTGTAACTTTGTCCTTTACTAAAAAATAAGACTATGCAAGCTAAAAAAGGGGATGCAGTTCAAGTGCATTACACTGGAAAATTAGAAGATGGAAGCGTATTTGATTCTTCAGCAAATCGCGAACCGCTAGGATTTACCTTAGGCGACGGAAATATGATTAAAGGCTTTGACACTGCAGTTGACGGCATGAAGTTGGGCGAAAAAGTTACTGTAACAATTCCAGCTGCTGAAGCTTATGGCGAGCGCAGAGATGATATGATGATTGATGTGCCTATCGCACAAGTGCCGGCTGATATCAAGCCTGAAATCGGACTCTCTTTGACTCTTCAGGGAGGAAATGGTCAGCCTATGCCAGTAACTGTTGTTGGTGTTGATGCTGAGAAAATCACTTTGGATGCAAATCACCAGTTGGCAGGAAAAGATTTGATCTTTGATATTGAGTTGGTAAAAGTCAACTAATAGCTCTCAATTGACAAAGTACCAAAGGCCATTTCATTACTGAAATGGCCTTTTTTTGATATTTCTTTTAACTAAAGAAGGCTCGGAGATTTTCAAATAGTGTGTGACGTAGTGCAGCCCTGCTTCTTGTGCAGCTGAACTTTGATGATTTTTTAACATGTTGAATTCTGAATGTTGAATAAAGTATGATGCAGTAACAAGAAACCGCTTTACTTTAATGCTTTTATCCAGTCGGGAGTAGGGTAAAGGCTGATTTTGTTTTTTGAAATTACAGCTAATCTTTCTTGACCGATTTGAAGGTAAATACATTCTGGACTATCCAATTGAGCTAAGGTTAATGATTCGTTGGTTGATAAGGATATTGCCATCAGTTTATCATCAGCGATCCAAAGAAGATGCTCGTTGTAATAGCAAAGTTTATTGACGTCTGTTATTTCTAATTTTCGCATCAGATTCCCTTGATTATCAAAAATAAAAATACCTGTATCGGGCACATTCATAAACAATCGATTCTTGAATTCTCGGATTTCAATGACATTCAAATCGCTTGAGTTCAGAATCAAATTAAGAGGCTGAGATTGAATGATCTGATTTCTCAAATAATCTAATGACTTCAAATTCAGATCTGATTCATCCCAAACCCAGACCACATTATTGTTTCCAAGCGTAGCTGCTTTGGCTAAGTTAATATCTGCCAGTAGAAATCCTTTTTCTGCCAAAGGATTCAGAAATCTATCCAAAATCCTATACTCCTGAAGATCCTCAGAAAAGCTAAAAATGTTAACTGTCCAGCCTGCTTCTAATTGAGCTAATCTTCCTTGGCGAGCTGGTGAAAATAGGTTGAGTTGCTTGCCTTCTTGGCTGAACAGGTAAATATCTCCTGAAATGTTGCTAGCAAATAGTTGATCCTTAGTGTCAAAGGAAATTAAGTCAAGGTTGTCAACTGCGATTTCAACTAGAGGAGGTCCAAGTGAATTAGGACTTTGAGCATTTCCAAAAAGTGGAAGTACATACAGGATCAAAATGAAAAGAGACCTCATCCTTTGAAGGTAGTAAGCTTTGCTTCTTGACCATCAAATGCCAGGAATGTGTTTTGGGTAACCCATTCTCCAAGATTAAAATAAGTGGAATTGGATCCTACAGCTAATTCCAATGGCAAATGGCGATGACCGAAAATGTAGTAGTCATGATGCTTTTTTTGCTCAAGTTCCTTGCAGTAAGCCCAGAGCCATTCATTCTCTCCAAGAAAGCGATTTTCATCTTTTTCATTATTTGTGATCCGACTATGACCAGACCATCCTTTTGCTAGTTTGACTCCTAGATCTGGGTGAAACCATCTGAATAGCCATTTTGCAACAGGATTTGTAAAAACTCGCTTAAGGATTTTATAAGAATTGTCTCCAGGACCCAGTCCATCACCGTGTCCAACAAGGATTGATTTTCCTTCTATTTTTAACTCAATGGGATGCGTGTAAACTGGAATTCCCAACTCTACGGTAAAATAGTCTTTCATCCATAAATCGTGATTTCCTGTAAAAAAAATGATAGGAATACCACGTTCCCTTAGCTGATGTATTTTGGAAATGAAAGGGATAAATCCTTTAGGGATTACCTGTCCATATTCGAACCAAAAATCGAAGATATCTCCCACCAAAAAGATAGCAGCAGCGTCATTTGAGACTGAATCAAGCCATCTAATGATCCGTTTTTCGCGAATCTTGCTTTCTGTCTCATTTGGCGCACCCAGATGAAAGTCAGACGCGAAATAGATTTTTTTTCCATTTAATGGGAAATCCAACGGGGATGATTGCATAGCTAAAGGTAAACGGGCGTAAACGAAATAAAAAAAGCCCCGAAAAATTCGGGGCTAATATTAGATGATTCGATTATCTGAATTTGGCTCCGGAATAGGATCTACCAGTGGATCTGAAGATTCAGGATTGGAAGATTCTCCTTCCTTATTTACCAAATCCGGCTCTTTTACTTCGTCCTTCTTATTGGTAAATGCTTGATAAGTTGTTTCCTTATCGAAAGGTCTTTTACCAATTAAGCGCTCGAGATCAGATTGGAAAAGGATCTCTTTTTCTAAAAGCTCTTTAGCCAAGATTTCAAGTTCTTTGATTCTATGAGTAAGCAATTCCTTAGTTCTGTCATAAGCCGACTGAATCAATTTTCTAACCTCCTCATCGATCACTTCAGCAGTAGTTTCAGAGTAAGGCTTGGTCATTTTGTAACCGTCACCTTTAGAATCATAGAACGAAACGTTCCCAATTTTATCATTCATACCGTAAACAGAAACGATGGAGTAAGCCAGCTTAGTCACTCGTTCTAAATCACTTAAAGCACCAGTTGAGATCTTTTTGAAGATTATTTCTTCAGCTGCACGACCACCTAGTGTCATACACATCTCATCCATCAACTGCTCTGTTTGATATAAGAACTGCTCCTTTGGAAGGTACTGTGCATAGCCTAAAGCAGCAACTCCACGAGGAACAATACTTACTTTGACCAATGGATCAGCGTGCTCCAAGAACCAGCCAGCTACTGCGTGGCCTGCTTCGTGAAACGCTACAATTTTCTTTTCTTCAGGAGAAATGATCTTATTTTTCTTTTCCAAACCGCCGATCACACGATCGACTGCATCTTGGAAATCCTGCATATCTACTGCAGTTTTATTTCTTCGAGCCGCGATCAAAGCAGCCTCGTTACATACGTTTGCTATTTCAGCACCAGCAAATCCTGGAGTTTGAGCAGCGCATTTTTTGGGGTCTACATCATCAGCCGTTTTGATAGGCTTCAAGTGTACTTTGAAAATAGCTTCTCTACCTACGATATCTGGCTTGTCAATAGAAATCTGTCTGTCAAAGCGACCTGGTCTTAGCAATGCGCTATCCAAAACATCTGGTCTGTTGGTCGCAGCAACTACGATAACCCCAGTATCAGTGCCGAACCCATCCATTTCCACCAAAAGGGAGTTGAGCGTATTCTCTCTCTCGTCGTTAGAGCCTGGCATTTGTCCTTTACCTCTGGATCTACCAATGGCATCAATCTCATCAATAAAGATGATACAAGGGGCCTTTTCTTTAGCTTGCTTAAACAAGTCACGAACTCGGGCAGCACCTACACCTACAAACATTTCTACGAAATCTGAACCTGATAAAGTGAAGAAAGGCACGCCAGCTTCACCGGCTACAGCTTTTGCAAGCAAGGTCTTACCTGTACCTGGAGGGCCTACTAGCAATGCACCTTTAGGGATTTTACCGCCTAGCTTAGTGAATTTGCCTGGGTTTTTCAGGAATTCTACGATTTCCTGAACTTCCTCTTTTGCCTCGTCAAGTCCTGCCACATTGTCAAAAGTGATCTTGACTTTATTTTCGGCATCGAATAACTGCGCTTTTGATTTACCTACATTGAAAATTTGTCCACCTGGTCCCGAAGGTCCTGACATGCGTCTCATCATAAACCAGAAGAGTACAAATAGCAGAATCAAGAATCCAAAGCTTCCGAAGTAGCTACTCCAATTTTCTTCAGTAGCGACAGACAATTCTATTCTGTCTTCCTGAGGTACTTGTTCTTTTAATGTGTCAAAATCAGTTGCAAATTTGTCTACTGATGCTACCTGAAATGAATAATGAGGGCCCTGAGGATTGAAAAAAGTAGAATTTGATTCCAGTTCTGTTTTATACTTATCTGTAGATAATGCCGAGGAATTAAGTGTCACATCTACGCGCTCCATGTTTTTAACCATGGTCACCTTTGATACATCTCCTGCCACATACATATCCTCAAATCTCTTTTGAGTAATATCAACAACAGAATTTCTGTTCTGAATCCAAGTTAGACCTAATAGGACAGCCACAGCTGCAATAATTAGCCACAACTGGAACCCTGGCTTCTGGGGAGTCTTTGGTGTGAATTTTTTGTTCTTATTATTAGTATCGCTCATTTCTTATAAGGTGATTTCATAAACTTAAGGTAAAACGGTGAGTGGCGCTGAAAGTTCGAAGGTTTTATCCGATTTTGGTAACTTTTGCATCACCCCAAAGATCTTCTAACCCATAAAATGATCTTTTATCTTTAATGAAAATATGGGCAACAACGTTCACATAATCCACCAAGATCCACTGACGGCTACTTTTACCTTCACTTTTCCAAGGGTTCCCTTGACCACTTTTATATACTTGCTCTTCGATAGAATCTGCAATAGCGTCAAGTTGTGTGTCAGAGTTGCCTGAGCAAATAACAAAAAAATCTGTTACTGTGTTTTTTATGTTTCTTAAGTCCATCAAAATGATATCGGAAGCCTTTTTCTCCTCCATTCCTTTGATGATTACTTTGCTCAGCTCTTCTGCTGTCATATTATTCATTTAATTTTGCAATGTCCTGGATTTACACATCCATTTTAGACGAATTCAAAATTTATGTATAAAATTCTTGCCAACACGATTTTTTTAGGGAAAGATGTTCATTTCCTGCCAGAGTGTCACTCGACTAATGACATTGCTCTTAATCTGGTCAGGCAAAAGCTAGCAATCGAGGGGAGCATCGTGATCTGTGATCATCAAAGTAGAGGAAAAGGCCAGAGGGGAAATACCTGGCAATCTCAGCCTGGTCAAAATTTAACTTTTTCGCTCGTTCTCAGACCAGATTTCATGGATATCTCAGAACAATTTTACCTAAATATGGCTGTCTCGAATAGTATCAGACGCCTACTTCAAGAATATATTCCAAATTTGGAGGTGAAATGGCCAAATGACCTTATTGTGCCAGCCTTTGGGAAAATTGGAGGGATTTTGATTGAAAACACCTTCTCTGGCAAAGAATGGGAATATGCGATTGTGGGAATTGGTTTGAATATAAATCAGCAGGATTTTGAATCCTCCAATGCGGCATCTATTCGGTCTATAACCGGAAGTCAGTTCGGATTGGAAGAATTGTTCCGACTCTTGGTCACACAGCTAGAGCAGGGATATATTCAGTTGAAAAAAGGGAAGTGGATCGATATCAAGTCAGAATACATGATGAATCTTCACAGGATGGGGATTTGGTCAGATTATTCAGCCGACGGACAACAATTTTCCGGGAAAATAGTTGGGATAAATGAATTTGGGAAATTAGAAATAGAAACAGAAAATGGTGAAATACGCTCGTTTGGATTAAAAGAAGTGGCCTTTGTGTAGCCTGTTATTATTTTAGTTTCCAAATTTTATACGGTACCTTTGCAAAAGTTTTAAATGAAATCAATACGTTAATTATAAATATTATGTCAGAAACTAAATCTGTAGAATTCGTGCAATACAAAGTAAAGGATATTGCATTAGCAGAGTGGGGAAGAAAAGAGATTAAACTTGCAGAGGCTGAAATGCCAGGGTTAATGTCTCTTCGTGAAGAATATGGTGCTTCTCAGCCACTGAAGGGTGCTAGAATAGCTGGATGCCTTCACATGACAATTCAAACTGCTGTGTTGATCGAAACTTTGGTTGCTCTAGGAGCTGAGGTTACTTGGTCTTCCTGCAATATTTTTTCTACGCAGGATCATGCGGCTGCGGCTATCGCTGCTGCTGGAATTTCTGTCTATGCATGGAAAGGATTGAATGAAAAAGATTTCGATTGGTGTATCGAGCAGACCTTATTTTTCGGAGAAGATCGTCAGCCGCTCAATATGATCTTGGATGACGGTGGTGATTTGACGAACATGGTTTTGGATCAATATCCTGAACTAGTAACTGGTATCAGAGGACTTTCTGAAGAAACGACTACTGGCGTACACAGACTTTACGAAAGAATGAAGAAGGGTACACTTCCAATGCCAGCAATTAATGTTAATGATTCTGTTACCAAATCTAAATTTGACAATAAATACGGTTGTAAAGAATCATTGGTTGATGCTATCAGAAGAGCAACTGATGTGATGATGGCTGGTAAAGTAGCGGTTGTAGGAGGATATGGTGATGTTGGAAAAGGTTCTGCAGCTTCTTTAAGAGGTGCAGGAGCAAGAGTAATCGTTACTGAAATTGATCCGATTTGTGCGCTTCAGGCCGCAATGGATGGCTTTGCTGTTAAGAAAATGACAGATGCTGTCAAAGAAGCAGATATCGTAGTGACAGCAACTGGTAACAAGAATATCATCACCGAGGAGCATTTCAGAGGGATGAGAGATAAAACTATCGTTTGTAATATTGGTCACTTCGATAATGAGATCGATATGGCGTGGTTGAATGGTACTTATGGAAGCACAAAAATTGAGATCAAACCTCAAGTGGATCTGTATAATGTAGAAGGAAATGAGATCATTGTTTTGGCTGAAGGTCGATTGGTAAACCTTGGTTGTGCAACTGGTCACCCATCTTTCGTGATGTCTAACTCATTTACCAACCAAGTGTTAGCTCAGCTTGAATTGTGGAATAATACTGACGAGTACAAGCCTGGAGTTTATGTATTGCCAAAGCATCTGGATGAAAAAGTAGCTGCTTTACACCTAGCTAAATTGGGTGTGGATCTTGAAGTGCTTTCTCAAGACCAAGCAGAATATATCGGAGTTACAGTAGAAGGCCCATTCAAGCCGGACTATTACAGATATTAATAGACTGAAAGTCAAGTTGAAGCCCCGATGCAAATCGGAGCTTTTTTCGTTAGTCCCCGTTTGGATTCAGGAGTAATCTTCTACCATCAGGCAAAATTGCATTTGCATAAACTATACATTCCCCAGGTTGAGATTCATAGGTAAGAATATAAGTTGCTTCTGAAGTACCTGAGCGTGATACAGCCCAACTTTCTTTAGCGGAATTGGGTAGAATTAAATTTTGTTGATAGCAGGAGATGTCATGTTTTACGGGACTATCCATGATAATTTCAAAATCTCTTCCCGCTGCATTCTTTCCTTCAATCCTTCCCAATGAAACCAAAGTTGTTAATGAATCACCTTCATAATTTTTTATGTGTACGAATTTACCATTGAAAATAGTGCTAAGATCTTTTTCTGTTTTCTCAGTGATTTCAGAGAAATCCTCCGAAACTTGAAGGGAATCATCACTACTAAAAGTTCTTATTCCTTTGATTGAATTTGTGCCAAAGAAGTAGTCATCATATTCCATTGTCCAAACACTCGATACGCTATCGGCAGCTTGATTATATGAAAGGATTAATTTCCCACTTCTTCCATATTCTCCAGTCTGAACACAAGTAGTACTTGCTAAGAAGTTTAGCGTGACCTCTTTAGTGTTTTCATCGATCGAAATTTGAGGACAGCTAGGTAATTTGAGCGAATCTTGTAAAAGGTATTCCTCCCAAGAAATCATCGCGAAATACAAACTTTCATTCCATACTTTAGAAATATTGAATAATTGAGTAGCCTCAATAGCTACATCAGTGGTAATATCCTTATCCTCTTCTTCCCCGCAACTCATCAAAATAGGAATGAGTACGATGAGCCCTAAAATTAATTTTCTCATTGAAAAGCAATTAAAAATTTTAAAGTTGGTTTAGTTTGGTTCCTTCAATTACCAAGCCGAATTACCTATCTTGGAATTCGACGATAAACCACAAATTTATGATTTTAGCAGAAGGTATGCTTAAAGCAGGAGCGCTGAAAGGAAAAAACATTATTATAACAGGAGGAGGAACCGGCCTAGGAAGATCGATGGGGGAGTATTTTTTGGAGTTAGGTGCCAATTTGGTGATTACTTCACGGAAGTTGGACGTGCTCCAGGAGACTGCCAAAGAAATGATGACTACCAAAGGTGGAAAAGTAGTTCCTCTAGCATGTGATGTACGCGAAATTGATCAAGTCGAGGCCATGTGGAAGGATGCCACAGATCAGCTGGGGCAAATCCATGTGGTCCTGAATAATGCCGCAGGGAATTTTATAAGTCCCACCGAGAGACTTTCGACTAATGCTTTCAATACGGTTTTGGATATTGTGCTCAAAGGCACTTCTCAAGTTACTCTTACTGCAGGGAAAGATTGGATTTCAAAAAAGCAGGCAGGTACCTTTCTAAATATCGTCACTACCTATGCATGGACTGGTTCAGGCTATGTAGTTCCTTCTGCTGCAGCAAAGGCGGGAGTATTAGCAATGACTCGTTCATTGGCAGTGGAATGGGCAAAATATGGGATTCGATCGAATGCAATAGCTCCTGGTCCTTTTCCTACAGAAGGTGCTTGGAGCAGGTTATTGCCTGGAGCATTGGTGAAGAAATTTGATCCAGCCAAGAAAGTCCCTGTTGGCAGGGTAGGAGAGCATCAAGAATTGGCCAATTTAGCCGCCTATTTAGTCTCAGATTATTCCAGCTATGTGAATGGCGAAGTGATGACTATCGATGGAGGTGAATGGCTAAAAGGTGCCGGAGAATTTAATAATCTGGACCAGATACCAGAAGAGATGTGGGATATGATGGAAGCTTCAAGAGGAAAAAAAGCATGGAGGCTGTCTCAAAAATAGATAGTTTAAAAGGCTAGTCGATTACTCGGCTAGCC